>JAWSVG010000045.1:0-45076 GCA_033852035.1 Desulfocapsaceae bacterium
GATCCTGTCACAGGCTGCTTGTTGTTGCAGAGACCAGCGCCTACTTCAAAATCATCATGAGTCGATGCGGAAATGAAAGCTAAATAGCAGTTGTGAAAGGCAAAGGAGATACAGGGGAATGAGCAGAAAGGTTATGAGACTAGGTGCTCCCTCACTTGTTTTTTGTTGAAGCGATAGGAATCTGAACAGCTGCAAGTGTAATGGTTTCTTTGGGGCCATATTTATACGGCTGTTCATGGTATTTGACCGGGAAATCACTGAGTCGAATATTGTATGTTTTTTCAACAAAAATGGCCAACTGTGGTGGGACTACGGGCCAACGATCGGTTCTCCACAGAACTATACCTGAGGAGACCTCAGAGGTATTTACCAGATCCTCAAAGTGATAATCCGGGACAATAGCAGTACTGTCAGGGAACTGGAAGTGCATATTGCCGGCAAGAAAACGGTTATCGCTGATGATGAGTCCATTTTCAAATCCATCATTGCGTAAAGCCTCGGCCATCTCTGAAATAGGATAATTCAACCTACAGAAATTATGGGTGTAGCCGCTAGCTACAGTTCGCACGGTAAATGCGGTGTATACGCCGAGGGCGGCTACAGTAGCTGTTGTGAAAAAGAGTCTGAACTGTCTGTTTGAAATTCGTGATGATTCGATCCTTGAAAAGAAAAAGACAGGGGCCATAAACAACAGAGGTTGCAGCCATCTGTCCTTGACATAGGTGACCTTAAAAAGCAGGACTACTACCAGGAGCACGACAAAAAAGATCAAGAAATAATTGCGAATGAACCTGTGGTGAAAGGTTGTTTCCTGAGTCTGGTTTTTCCAATAGCCCTGAGGGAAGATGAGAAGGTAGAACAACCACAGCGGTGTAAGGAAAAGAAATGTATTGGAAAGAAGGCTCGTTACACCTTGTTGGTAGGCATTTGTCTCTAACTGTTTGAACTTATGAGTGGCTGAAAAAACGATATCTGGGTTATTGAACATCCATAAAAAATAATTGCTGGTGAGAGCTGCTGCTACCAACACGGTAATGACTATTTTTTTTGAACAAAGGACCTTTCTTCCCTCTTGCTGCATGGCAAGGCTCAGAAAGAGGATGACCACAAAAAGGTTGTAGTTTGCTTTTGCATAGATGCCAAGACTTAACAGTATTCCAAGCAGAACATAGTTGATAATGTGTTGACTCTTAAGGCAGCGCAAAGTTTGCCATAAGGTTACAGCAGCGGCAAACACAACCAGGGTTGTATGGGTCATATCGCGCTGAGATTCCCAGCAAATTTGAGGGATAAGCAGCAGTGAAGCCGTTGCCAAGGTCGCTTTTCGCGGACAGCTCAGGATCTCGCGGGCACTGAGAAAGACAAAGACATAGGTAAGGAAGAGTAGCGTGTTTTTCCACAAACTGACGGCAAAGACATTTTTTCCAAAGAGTTCAAAAAGAAAGTATTGTACCCAGGTGTAGAGGGGGGGCTGCTCTGTGTAACCGGCAAGGAGCCACTGGCTCAAAAGAGCCTGTTCCGCCTCGTCGTAGTCGAGGGAATCAGAGACCACGACACGCAGCAGTACATGCAGTGCAAAATAACAAAAAAGGAGTAGGAGGAATTTCAGGCTCAGGTTATTTGCCGCCTCATCTGTTTTTTTAGAACTCATGTACTCACCTGGCTAAACTGATTTTTTTGCGCTGACGAAGCCAGAGGACAATGTTCCTGGCGTAGACGGTAAAACCGAAGATCTGGCCGACGAAAAGAACGGGGTCTTTTCGTATTACTGCGTAAGAAAGGACCATGAGTGATCCTGTTATACTGATAACCCAAAAGCCGATCGGTAGAAGAGATTCCTTCTTTTGCTCTGTATAAATCCATTGATATATAAAGCGGAATGTGAAAACAAGTTGTCCGGTTATACCCCATAGCAGGAGGACGAGAGGGATCTCCTCATTGCTGAGGATTTTGTTGAAATTATAGGACTCACCGCCTGCAAGCCAGATGATCGCTACTATTGGAAATGCGATTGCAACTATCTGGACCGGTAGAGGGATTTTTTTCCAGAAACCTTTGTAGTAGAGATTACGGATGTAGATGCCGTAGGTCATGGTCTGGCCTAAAATAATGGCCAGGTCATTTCGCAAAATTCCGTAGACCATGAGGAGGAAGGAGGCGAGGATGCTCAGCTGCCAGAATAAAACCGGAGAGAGAATTTTTCCGGCTTTTTCGGAACTGATCCATTGAACGAGCATTCTGGCCGAAAAAAGTAACTGGGCGAGAAAACCGATGGCAAAAACAAGGTATTGATTCATTGATTAAAGTCAGCGACTTTATAGCTGATATATCTGCTTCGTATCCAGCGAAAGGCAAGGGTATCGAAAAAAGGGCCTATAAGACGGTTCAGCAGGTGATACTTACTGGTTCCGGCATATCGCGGATAATGTGATATTGGGATCTGCTTCACCTTACCACCCTGAAGCAGGATGAGGGCGGGGATGAAGCGGTGCATTCCGGTGAAAAAAGGCATTTCTCGAGCAAAAGATGTTTTAATAATCTTCAAAGGGCAGCAGGTATCTTTGATACCGTCGCTTATCATGAGTTGTCGATAGGTGTTGGCAAACTTTGATGAAAACCTTTTTACCAGGCTATCCTGCCTTTTCTGCCTGATACCGTTCACCATGTCGTACTCCGGGAAATAACTGAAGTAGGATAAGAAATCAGAAGGGTGGGTCTGGAGGTCTGCATCGATGTATCCGACCAGAGAGGTTGTGCAGTGATCTATTCCTGCTTTTACGGCAGTGCTCAGTCCATAGTTGGCATCAAGAGAGAGCCAGTTGTGCCGTTCTGAACGACTGCATTTTTCTTTCAAAAGCTCTAGACTGGTATCAGTTGAGCCGTCGTTTATAAAGAGAATCCTGCTTGGGACCGGAGTTTTCTCTAAAAACGTGTCCGCCTCAGTGAAAAAAAAAGGGAGACTTTCTTCTTCATTATAGACCGGAACTATTATGGTGAGTTCTTGTTGCATGCAGTGGTCTGCTAGCCGTTTGATTCATTTTTAAGAGCATATTTATCTATACTAACCTGATACGACTACCAGACTATTGCATGAAACTCAAGTGATTTCGAAAAGCAATGGAAGCCAGTATATAGGGGTATGCTCTGTTCTTACTATTTAATATAATTGTGCTTTCTTTCTTACGAAGAAAGTATTTTTATGTCTGAAAGCAATCTTGAGAAGATGCTTTTTGTCCCATCTGTGATCTTTCAAAGGAGATAAGACATGAGTGACACAACTATTTGCGGTATGGGTTATGATGAATTTGTGCTCGAGATGGAAACCTTTCATGGTGGAAGAGCACCCGGTATCGTAGTGGGAGGGTTGATGATTGAAGCGGCTCTTGCGGTAGTCGCGGAGACGCCGGATCTGACAGTTGTTGTAGAAACATATAACTGCCTGCCTGATGCGGCTCAGGTACTTACTCACTGCACCACAGGCAATGGAGGCCTGGTCGTCTATGATTGGGGGAAATTTGCCCTGAGTGCCCTGGATAGAAAAACGTTGTCTGGGGTACGTACTCATCTCGTGATGGAAGCCGTTGCCGCATGGCCCCTGATTGATCACTGGTTCAATCCGTCAAAGTACAGTGGTAATCGTCCTGCATTTGACGTTCTTGCACAGGAAATGATGATCGCCCGCTCAGAATTGATCGGCATGAAACGCATCACCATGAAACTACCCGAAGGGGCAGGGCAAAAAAAGAAAACAGCCTTATGCCCTGATTGCGGCGAGTCCTATTTTTTGAAGTGTGGTTCCCGTTGTAGTGCATGTCAGGGGATGTCATATTTCGAGTATATTTAGTGCCTTATAGATCAGTNNTTACTTGCAGCTTGTCTGCGTTAGTGCCTTACTCCGTAAAAGATGTCACGAAAAACAAGAAAATACGGTTTCTGAAATGACAATACAATCCTGGCTCATATATGTGTCTCTGGTGGTTGTCGCCACCTCCACCCCTGGTCCGGCTGTCCTTTTTATCATGACGAACTCGGCCATGTACGGCTGGAAGAGATCACTTTTCGCGGCCCTGGGCAACATAAGCGGTCTTTTAATTCTTGGAGCCTTAGCTGTGATAGGCCTGGGGGCAGTGCTTAAGACTTCCGTTTTACTCTTTGAGATCTTGAAATATATTGGGGCTGGGTATTTAATATACTTGGGGCTGAAAATGATTCTTTCGAAGAATGGAAGTGGGGAACTCGGCTACCTGGGAGATCGGAAAACATGTACCGATCGCTCCCCCAGAACAGTTTATTTTCACGCCCTTGGTATTGCCCTCAGTAACCCCAAGGCGATTATCTTTTTAACGGCTTTATTTCCCCAGTTTATCCAGGAGAAAAGCCCTCTATTACCGCAGTTTACAACTCTTATGAGTACACTGATGATCTTTTCTTTTGGCTTTCTGATGCTTTATGCATTTCTGGCGCATAGCGCCAGGAGATGGCTGCTCAAGCCTGGCAGGATAAACATATTGAACAGGACAAGCGGCTCCATTTTTGTCGGCTTCGGTTGTTTACTCGCATCATCCGATTGAAGTCGTTGAACTCTTACCCTGTCGGCCATAGAAATTCCTGCCTGGCATGGATGTCTCATTGATCCAGAATTTCACGTACCTTCCGCAGGAGATCTCGTCGCTGGTATGGTTTTTGAGTGAACACCAAACCTTCGTCGAGGACAAAGTTGGTGTGAATTGCACTGGTACTGTAACCACTAGCGAAGAGAATTTTGATTTCCGGATAGAGCAAGCGAAGCTGGTCGAACACTTCTCTTCCACCCATTTTGGGCATAACCACATCCAGCATAATGAGGTCGATCCTGTGGACATTGTTTTTGAATACGGTTAATGCCTGTTCTCCGTCAACTGCAGTTAAGACAGAATACCCTGCTCCTTCAAGAATGTTCTGAGACAGTTCCAGAACCATTGTGTCGTCTTTAGCAACCAGTATCGTTTCAGTTCCTCCTTGTCTTGGATTCTCTGTTCTGCCCGCGGCTTTTGCCGTGGCTGTTTCAACTATTGGCAGGTAGATTGTAAAGATCGTATCTTTTTCCACCTCACTCGAGGCGTGAATCATGCCCTGGTGCTGCTGGACGAGACCGTAGACAGTAGCAAGACCAAGTCCAGTACCTCGCCCCAACTCTTTCGTTGTAAAAAATGGCTCAAAGATTTGATTGAGAGTTTCCTGATTCATGCCGAAACCCGTGTCTGTAACACTGAGTACAATGTATCGGCCGGGTGTGAGTGATAGATGCGTTTCGGGAAAATTACTGTCGACTGTGACATTCTTCGTTTCAATAGTAATTGTTCCACCATTAATGGGGGCAATAATTGTGGAGAAGCCTTCCCTTTTGTCGGAAGTGAGAAGCGTTTTTTTAACAGAGAGTACAGGAATGTGTTGTTTGAAGTTCTGAAAAATGGTTTGGCCGTCAACTATCTTCCCTTGTCTATCATAAATATTAATGACTGTGCCGAGGTCGGCTTCCTGTCTTTCGAGGGAAAAATCCCATTCTCTCTGCAGGGTGAGGATGCCTGATTTGCCAATGGGGTAGGATCTTCGACACCAAAGCCGCCTGGGAATGTAACCAAGGCAATTGGTGGTATGTCACTCAGGTTTACTGGGAAAAGTGCTCTCCATTTATAGATTCTTTCATCAGGAAGTTACGGGGATCCCATTTGAAAAGCTGATTTCCACCAACAATCACCCCGTTTTTCTTTGCAATATATTGGAGATAGAGATGGCGTTCTCCTAAGAGCTTGGGCTTCTGACCGGATACAGGGTTATTGGGCAGATAGAGTGCATAGTTTGTGACATCCTGAATCTTGCCGAATACAAGCAGGTATTCCCTGACGTCGGGATAATATGTCAACAAGCCAACCATATCGGCTGTTGTAAACATCTCTTGCGGTGATATTTCCTGAATTGATCTGGTGGTCGGGTGGTCAATAAAGGAGCGGTACTGATCTTCAACAAGGGGGATGCTCGAAAGAATCCGCAACTGAACTGCATTAAAAGAGTTTGTCAGTCTTTCTGTTTGTTGTTGTATCTGGTGCCAGGTTAGCAGGCAGGACGCCGTCGTCGACAGTAGTGTCAGCAGGAACACTATTATTACAGTAGAAAGAACAATTTTCTTTTCAAAAGTCATTCGGCTACTCCATTACAGCCGGTAGGTCTTTCCGCTTGAAATGTTGCACGTTTTCTTTATGTACCACAATAGCTCCCACATCCACTTTTTCGGGAAGAAGAACAAGGCCTAGTTCCTGTAAATCTGCTGCAACCGGTATATCCGCGTGTTTTCTCAGCTGATAATCCTCCAGAGCTTGAACTCAGTCCGATAACACCCGGTAGTTCAGGATGGTTTCGAAGGAGTTCAATAGCGACCTTGGTCGCGGTGTCGGTGTCGGTGTTGGTCAGGCCATCTGCCTCAACAACGAGTTTCCATTCCGTGCTGCGCAAGGTGTCAAGCACCCCCTCTTTCTTCAGGTTGGAGCTTATAGCGTTGTTGTGAACGAGAGCAAGTTTCCCTTTTGTTCCACCTCGGCGAATGAACTCCTGAGCTGTCAAGATTCCAGCCTGATAATTGTCCATCCCCTGGCACTGTGTTCTTGCGGAGCTGCTTCAATAGCGACGACGGGGATACCATGTTCCCGTGCGGTTCTTATGTAAGGGACTGCATCCTTTGCCCACAAGGGGATTATGATTCCTTCAGGTTGTGCAACAATGGCTTTTTTCATTGCCTGTACTTGCCTTTCAAAATCACCACCCTGAGGACCGAGGGTGGTGATTTGAACACCAAATTTCTTCTGGGCGTATCTCAGGCCCAGCTTGATGTCTTTCATGCATGGGTGAGCGAGAAATGCCCCAACGAAATAATAGTGTGATGGAATATTTGGCTTGCTGGAATTGGACGAACTGGTTGCTTCGGCACTGAAGGTTGGTGAAACTCTGAAGAGAGTCAGAGTTATAATGATCAGAAAAAGTAGTACACTTCCCCGATTGTCCATTTTGTTCTCCTTCGGGAAGTATTTGTCACCAGAGTCTGGTCATCGGGTACGGAGGTGTAGCGCTGGTTAGAAGAGTTATACCTAACGCAAACGGGACGTAAGTACCTTGTGAGTGCTTATAACCATATAATATGAAATTTTTCAGGAAGAGGGTTGAGTAAGCCGTCTCCGTGTGATATCGAAGTCTACGCTATCTGCGAGCATTATTTTTTGACAATTCCGAAGAGTGTGGGCTGATAAGCGCAGACTCCGAAAGGCCATTCTCGGACAAGTTCCTAGACAGTTGCATTGTCCAGGCACCGGGAGCGGGTTTTGTCACCCATCTCATGGTACGTCCAGGTCAGCTGACAGTTCCCTTGCCGAATAGCCCCGGTGATGACCTTTGCAGCGATATCCGAGCAGGGTGAGGTGGATGGTGGCTGGATTAAGAGTTTTAGTGATCCGCGACTTTGATCAAACTTACGAACGAAGCACTGGCGGCAAATCCCGGTCTCAAAATTGCTGAAGCCAAGGTCGAGCAGGCCGATGGTCTAACCCGGCAGGCTGAAGCGGGTCTTAAACCCACAGTCGGTTATGGCGCCGGCAAGGGAGCTGAGCGGGATGTTCGTCTGGCACGGTGGCTGCTGCGTCTGCAGGAGAGGCTGCCCGTGATGCGTTGTCATCGTCTGAAAACGCGCTTCGCAGTCTGGAGCTGCTGCTCGGGCGCTACCCGGCTGCCGATCTTAAAACGGCTGAAAAACTTGTTGCAGTACCACCACCTATTCCAGCAGGCATTCCATCCGGGATAATGGAGCAAAGGCCTGACCTCATTGCTGCCGAATATCGTGTGGTAGCTGATTTCTACAAACAAAAAGAGGCTGAACTTCTTCATCTTCCCAGTTTCAATTTTTCTCTTGGTATCGGTCTAAATACTATAAATGATGCCATCTCAGGTCTTAATGCCAGTCTTTTTGGTCCCCTTTATACCGGAGAGGCCATTGAAGCCGAGGTGGATAAGGCGACAGCTGTACAAAAAGAGATCAGTGCCATGTATAGTCCAGATTGCCCTTATGGCTTTTAAGGAGGTAGAGGAGTCGCTGGCGGCTGAGGAACATCTCCTTAAACGGGAGGAGTATTTGAAGATTGAGATGAAAGAAAATAAAAAAGCGTATGACCAGACCATGAAGCAGCATGAGATTGGTCAAATCAGTCTACTTGATGTGCTGATGGTGGAGAACAAATGGATAGAGTCGCGCATTGCGGAAATGGATGTTGCCGGCAGACGTCTGGTTAACCGGGTGAATCTGCACCTTGCCCTTGGTGGCAGCTTTGAAGAGCTGCCGGTAGCCATGAAGCAGTAATTTCTCCTCTCCCGGTTACACTGAGCTAAACCGGATAAACGTATATCAAATTTCGGATCTCCATCAGATCGAAGGGGTTTGCAACCAGATAACTGGTCTAACTTTGGTAACCATAAAGGGTGATCAAAGTCACCTCTTGTGATGATCCACGACGCCTATTGTCCAATTGTGTCGGTTTCCTTTCTAATATATGTTCTTAAGAAGTAATTTTCATTTAAAAACCTGGTTACACTCCCAAGTCAGAATATCTGTTCATTGAAAAAAATCGATAAGCTGATATTCGATAAAGTTTCTCGGGGCAAGCCCTCTCGCTGACGCTCGTCTTTCGTTTCGCTCAAGCGCGGTATTTATACAGAGAATAAGCAATAATAACGCCCCAAGGGCGGGGCATGAAACCCGAGCTACGCAATAAACCATTCCTTTGTCAACAGGAGACATCCATGAAGCTAGACAGGAGAACATTTCTCAAGAGCGCCAGTGCTGGTGGTGTTTACTGTGCACTATCCCAAGTCGTCCCCGGTACACTCGCAACTCTCTACGCCTCCCCCTTAGAACCGGTGGGCCAAGAGGTGATGAGCATCTGCGAAATGTGCTCAACACGGTGTCCTATCTCTGCCCGTGTGGTGGATGATAGAAATGTCTCCATCAATGGAAATATACATGCTGCCCCCTATGGGGGAAAGGTTTGTGCCCGAGGAGGTTCAGGGCATAGTCTGCTTTATGACCCTGAGCGCTTGGTAAAGCCTATAAAAAGGATGGGAGAGCGTGGAGAGGGAAAATGGAAAGAAATTAGTTGGGAAGAGGCATACTCTGAAATAGCAGACAAACTGCTTGCCATAAAAAAGAAGTATGGCCCGGAAGCGGTTGCCTTTTCATCTAAGGGTGGGTCGCAGGATAGAGAGCTCTTTTATATGGCTCGTGCTTTTGGCTCTCCCAACGTCTTTACCCACATCTCAACCTGTCCGGGTGGGCCTTACGTTGCCGCAGCTTCAATGTTTGGTGGTCTCCCAAAATGCGACTTTGGTAACGCCAGGTACATCGTCAATTTTGGCCACTCCATGTATGAAGGAATAGAAATGTGGGAGGCCCAGGCCATGATGAAGAATCAGGTGGATAAAGGCACTAAACTTGTGGCCTTTGATCCCAGGTTCTCCATTCTTGCCGACAAGGCTGATGAATGGTACCCGATTAAGCCAGGTACAGATATCGCGGTAGCACTTGCCATGTCCCATGTGATGATAAGAGATGATCTGGTAGACCTCGACTTTGTTACAAAGTACGTCGAAGGCTATGAATCATTTGTTAAAGAAACTGAAAACTACACCCCAGAGTGGGCTGAGCAGATAAGTGGTGTCAGTGCTGCAGATATTGTTCGAATAACCCATGAACTTGCCTTCCATGCACCACATGCCCTGGTGGATTATGGACACAGATCAACCTATACACCAGAGGAATTTGAATTCCGCCGAGCTCTTTTTGCCGTAAACATCCTCTTAGGAAATATTGAGCGGGAAGGTGGACTGTTCTTTTCCCAAAAAGCCAAGGAATATAATGGACTTGCTGGCGAAAAGGTCGCTCCAGAGCTTGGCACCGCCGATATGCAAGTCCCAGCACCCATCACCCAACGCATCGACATGGTCGCAGACAAGCAATACACACTGCTAGTTCCCTATGGTGGCGTGTATCAGAGTATCCTCGACACCGCAATTAAATCTGATCCCTACCCATTAAAAGGATGGGTGATTACCCGTTCCAACCCGTTGCAGACCGTCACCGACCGCGCTAAAGTAGAAAAAGCCATCAGGAGTATGGATTTTGTAGTGGCCTGTGATGTGTACATTACAGAAACCGCCGCTCTGGCAGATATCATTCTGCCTGAATCAACGTATCTGGAGCGAGACGAATCGATTTACGATTATTCTCTCAAATTTCCAGCCTATGCTATTCGCCAACCGGTTGTAAAAACTATTGGAGACACCAAACCGTGTTGGCAAATCTGGCGTGAACTTGCCATCAAGATGGGTCTTGGTGAGTATTACAAATGGAACGATATGAGTGAGTATCAACTCGCTCAATTAGGTGGCGACAAAGAAGAGTTGGCTCAGTTGAAAGAAAAAGGTTGGTTGCAATATGGTGAGGTACCGTTGCTCCTACGTGAAAAAAAGATGGTTGCAGACTTTACGAAAAAGTTTTCTGGTGCGCGTACCCCGGATGCTGACGGTACCTATGCAAGCGCCATGAAATTTAGAACTCCCAACGGCAAAATTGCGCTGAGCTCATCCTTTGTGGAAACAATTGCTCCAGGCCGGGAAGTTATCCGCTACCGCGACGTGAAAATGAAAAAAGAGGAGGAGTTGTTTTTTATTCAGGGCAAGGTGGCAGTACACACCAACGGGGCGACCCATAATATTCCAATGCTCCACAATCTCATGTCCGATTGCAGTTTATGGATTCATCCTGAAACTGCAGAAAAACTAGGTATTAAAACCGGCGATACCATCCGAATCCACAATAAGATCGGCAGCGAAGAAGGCAAAGCCCTTGTGACACTAGGGATTCGCCCGGACACGGTATTTGCCTATATGGGGTTCGGCTCAAAAAACAAAGAGCTGAAACGGGCGAATAACCGCGGGATTCACTGTGGTAATTTACTGCCGGATGTGACGGCTCCCGTTTGTGGCATGAACTTACACACAACCGGCGTTACAGTGGAAAAGGCATAAGGAGGCACAAATGCAAACAAATTACGTAATGATCCACGATGAACGTCGGTGTACAGGCTGTCAGTCCTGCAGCATCGCCTGCCGGAGTGAAAACAAGGTCCCACTTACAGTATTTCGTCTTCAGGTGCAGATTGAAGGGCCCCATGGCGCAATCCCACACCTCCATTATCGGTACCATCGGGTATCATGTCAACAGTGTGAGAACTCTCCCTGTGTCAGTGTCTGCCCGACCGGTGCTTCCTATGTTGGCGACGACGGTATAGTCTCAGTTAAACAAAAACTATGCGTAGGTTGCCAGTACTGCCTTGCCGCGTGCCCATACAAAGTTCGCTTCATTCACCCGGAAACAAAAGCTGCTGACAAGTGCAATTTCTGCAAAGACAGCCGTCTTGAACGGGAGGGCATTCCAGCATGTGTCGATATTTGCCCGATGAATGCCTTGATCTTTGGGGATCTGAATGACCCGGATAGTGAAGTCGCGAAAGTGCTGAATACTGCAATAACCCATAAGAACAACCCTCACTTAGGTACCAAACCGCGATTGTACCGCATCCCAACAAAACGAGGAGGTATTCACAATGGATAATATTTGGGGAAGTATGGCTCAATATGACCCGCTTATCTGGCACTGGGTAATTGCTGTGTATCTCTTTCTGGCAGGACTTTCTGCCGGAAGTATCCTGATTGGTATCGGTTTACGCTGGACTGACAAAAACATATATAATGGGGATGAGGAAACACCAATTCTCAAAGCTGCTGCACTTATTGCTCCGCTGGCAATTTGTGCCGGACTTGGTTGTTTAGTTCTCGATTTAACCAAACCCTTTTCGTTCTGGATAATTCTCATAAGATACAACTTCTCCTCGGTAATGGCTCTTGGAGTCATAGCCCTGCTCATCTACACACCATTGGCATTTGGCTATGCTCTCATTGTTTTTCGCAACGAACTTAGTTGTTTCCCCCAACTGACACCTATTACGAAAATCCTTATGGGTTTTCGTAAGGTACTGGAAATTTTCCTTTTTGGAATGGCAATTGTCGTTGGGATATACACTGGGTTTCTCCTCTCAGCAATGAACTCCTATCCCATGCTCAATACAGCTGTGCTTCCTGCTCTATTCCTATTCTCGGCTTTATCTGCAGGTAGTGCAGCAAACAATCTTGTTTCTATATCTTTTTTCCATGGAAGAGTCGAAGATGATCAGTCAGAAGCAATGCACAGACTTGAATTTCCAGTGATAAGTCTTGAGATACTCTTTCTATTTCTTATTTTTGTAGGACTATACTATCAGGGAGGAGCAGCAGTTGAGGCAATTGCGAGTCTTGTCACGGGCGTATGGGCAACAGTTTTTTGGGTTGGGGTGGTACTCGTTGGCTTTGGTATCCCGCTCCTTGCCATGATACTTCCTGCTTCAGTAAAACATTCTCGGGGATTAGCAATTATTGTCGCGTGTTGCAGCTTGTCCGGAGTTTTAGCCTTGAGGCACTTTATAATTTATGCAGGACAAAGCTATATAAGCTGATTGTCCTGTAATCACGGTGTATTGCATGGTTCGTGATGATATTGTTGAGAAATGTGCAAAGCAATTGCTCATCACCTTTAGAAGGTCAAAAAAATGTTGAGAAAATATTTTGTTTTATCAACACTACCGTTTTTTATTCTCAGTTCTCATGCGGCGTGTGCTGGAGACGATGCTGCAAAAGAGACAAGTGCGGCAAAAGCTTCGCAAAATCCAGTGGCTAACATTATCAGTTTGCCTTTTGAATTTTGGCATCATGATGGATTAGCTGATGGTGAAGCGGATGCTGAGATGCTTGTAGAAAAGCCTGTTTATCCAGTCACAATCGGGAGCGTGAATGTAATAAACAGGTTTGTCCTTCCATATGTCGGTCTTGATAAAAACACACAGGACAGCAGTCTTGGTGAGGTGGATGTGCCACCTACGTTCTCATGAAAAGACGGTTTGGCCAATTTTCAGTATCAAGGGTTCTTTTCATCCGCAAACCCCGGAAAGGTGATTTGGGGCGTAGGACCGGTATTTGAATTTCCGACACATAGCAACAACCTGGGGTCGGACAAATGGTCTGCTGGTCCAACTGCGGTAGTTCTTAGTATGCCTGGCAATTGGGTTATTGGCGCTTTAATACAAAACATCTGGTCTTTTGCAGGGCCTAGCAAGGCAGAAGATGTCAATGAGTTTACTTTTCAATATTTTATCAATTATAATTTTGACAATGGCTGGTATTTGACATCGACTCCAATCTTAAGTGCAAACTGGGAAAGGGACAGTGGTGACCAATGGACAGTGGTGACCAATGGACAGTGCCTTTTGGTGGAGGTATTGGAAACGACCAACACAACACCTACTCGGAACTCTATTCTGTTTATTAAATATATCTCAAGTCTTTACAGGGGAAGACTTTGTCACAGTTGAAGGTGTGGAATGGAAATCCACTAATACCCACCAATCCAGTGCCTGTAAGAATATCGGGCAAAATATTGACAAGAGTCACGCCTATGTAATTCTGGCAAAAACCGACAAAAAAGTAGTCGTTGTGCATCGGAAAAGCGGGATCACTTACTACGGTGAGGTTGATATGGAAAACCGTATGATCGTTTATTACTGGGCAAGTTATCTCAAGGATGGTGGTGTCGTTACCGAACGATTACAATGTGAGAAATCAGATGAGACAAATGGAAAAGGGAAATCAGAATGGAACTGGTCCGATGGTCTCATGAGTTGTGGTGGGCAATACAGCGTTGCAGCTGTCCAGATTGAAAAATAATTGACCCGATGAGTAAACAAATCGAAACTAATATTTAGCTGGGTGCTTTTGCAAGTTACCAGCATTTCTGGCTCGGCTTTTTTCGTACAACACTTAAATACAAGAAACTGATGGCAGTAGTTGTGTTGCAATCGGTTACAATGGGATGAAGAAATCTGTTACTAATTCATAAGGATAACATGAACAATCTGCCAAAGTATAAAACAAAACTGGTCTGTACCATCGGTCCTGCCTCCGATTCCTCCGAGATGATCGAGAAGATGATTAAAGCCGGAATGAATGTGGCCAGGCTCAATTTTTCACATGGTGATTTTGCCAGTCATGGTGAAGTAATACAGAAAATTAGAGCTGCCGCCAGGAAAACCGGCAAACAAGTTGCCATTTTGGCAGATCTGCCGGGCCCCAAGATGCGTATAGGTGATCTGAAAGAGGAATTACTCTATCTTGAGCGGGATGCTCGCTTTACTCTCACTGCTGAAGATATCATCGGCACCATAGATCGTGTTTCCATGACCATGAAAGAACTGCCGGCTGTGGTTAAGAAAGGGGATACCCTTTTTCTAAACGATGGTCTCATCGAGTTGCGGGTTGAAGAGGTTGATGGGCAGGATATCAACTGTATTATTGTAGTGGGCGGACAACTTCGTCCACGGAAGGGTTTGAATATCCCGGGAATTGATCTAGGCACCAGCGCATTTACTGCCCGCGATCGTGAGTGCATGCAGTTTGCTCTCGAAAACGGTGTGGATGCTGTTGGTCAGTCTTTTGTAAACACGGCCCAGGATGTACTGGATGTTCGGGAAGCTGCCGCTGAAATGGGTTTTGATCCTTTTATCGTGGCCAAGATAGAACGAGCCAGCGTCTGGGAGCATATCGACGGAATCCTTGAGGTCACCGATGGAGTCATGGTGGCCAGGGGCGATCTTGGTGTGGAGATCCCCATTGAAGAGATTGCCGTGGCTCAAAAAACTATCACTGCCAGGGCCAATTTTTATGGTGTGCCTGTGATTACCGCTACCCAGATGCTTGAATCCATGACCAGGAATCGTCGCCCCACCCGGGCAGAGTCCACTGATGTTGCCAATGCCATTCTTGGCGGTACCGATGCGGTCATGCTCTCTGAGGAATCTGCCATGGGTGATTACCCGTTAGAAGCTGTGCAAATGCTGGCAAAAATAGCCATCGCCACAGAACAGCACCGGCTTAGCAGCCATTTTGATCTTGTGTTAAAGCCACAGGCGACAAACTATACACCCAATGCGGTTGATTTTCTGGCCTTCAGTATTGAGAATATCATTGCCAAGGTAGAATCTCCAGGTGCTGTGTTTTCCCCGACGACCAGCGGCTATATGGCCAGGAGCTTGACCCGTTTTCGCCACCCGGTCTGGATTATAGCCATTTCTTCTGTGGCCAAGACCTGCCAGGATCTTCAATTTTCCTATGGGGTGTATCCAGTCCTTGAGGAGAACAAAACCGAGGATTGGACAGCCTATACCCGTGAATATGTAAAAAACCATGATTTAAAAGGGACGTGGTTTGTCAAGGCTGAAGGGCCCTCCGCAGATCATCCGGATATCAATCACAAGTTAGAAATAATCGAGCTGTAAGAGCAATATTTGAAGATGCTGGTTCTTAATTCAGGTCCATCTCCCAGTAAATTTCAACTCTGGCTAGATTATGATGATTCAGGATCTTTTGAACATCCCTACTCCACACAGACATAAACTGTGGATTGTTAAATATACATAAAGGAAATAACTATGGATCCCCACATACTCACCAAAGAAATGATAACCGTTTTTGCTATTCTTAGTTTGGTCATTATTCTCCTGGTTTTCAATCTGCTGCGTGTGGATGTGGTCGGCCTGCTGGTCATGACTCTGTTGCCTCTCAGCGGTATTTTAACCGGGAGAGAAGCAATTGCCGGTCTTGGTTCCAATGCTGTGGTTGTTATCATCTGCGTTATGGTTATCGGTGTTTCTCTCGATAAAACCGGAATCGTGGGTAAAATTGCTAGAAAAATAATGAAAGTTGCCGGTAACAGTGAATCTCGGGTAGTGACTCTTCTTGGTCTGGTAGTGGCCATACCTTCGGCGATTATGTCTAATGTGGGAGCTGTGGCTCTGATGCTCCCTGCAGCTCTGAAAGTAAGCAAACTCAGCGGGATACCAGCTTCAAAAATAATTATGCCCATGGGTTTTTGTGCCAATATGGGCGGACAGCTCACCCTTGTCGGAGCAACTCCGCTTATTATTCTTAACGATGTTATGAGAGGCTGGTGGGATTCCAACGGACCCTCCGGTGAGAGTTTTGTCCCGTTGGGATTATTTTTTATAACTCCCATTGGTATTGCCATGGTGGCCGGGGGGCTTGCCTATTTTCTTCTGATCGGCTGCAAGTTGCTGCCAAGCCATAAAGATAATGATGGCGGTGGTGTTGCCAGTACCAGGTTAGTTGAACTGTACGGTAGGGAGGTAGGAAGAGGGTTTGAGTGTGTTGTACCGCAAGATTCTTCTGAAATCTCACTTAGCCAGCTTGGTCTTCGGAGCAAATACAGCGCCACAGTTCTTGCAGTTGGTAAAGACCTGGGTACCACAAAGGTTATGGCTCCCGAAAGTGCAACATTGGTAGGGCCTGGAGACATTGTTGTACTGGCGTGCCGACCAGAATCCATGGAGAAAATCAGAAATGACTTAGGATGGCAACCAAGAGCTCATCATGAGACTTTTGCAGCGGAGGCATCACCGGAACGGTACGGTGTTATCGAAGGTATTGTTTCTTCACGATCTGCTTTAAATGGCCATACAATGAAAGAACTTAACCTTCGAGGACTCTATTCCATCAACCCGCTTGCTGTTATGCAGGGAACGAAAACATTTATCATGAACATGGTAGATATTATACTGAAACCCGGCGATACCATTCTGCTCCATGGCAAGTGGGACAGCCTTCGCACTCTGCAGGAAAACTGTGACTTAATCTATACCGAGAATCTGCGTGGTGAGGAGATACGAGAGGATAAGGCTGCGCTGGCCCTGATTGCGCTTGCCGCCTTTCTTGGCCTGGCTCTAGGGACGGGTCTGGCTCTGTCTGTGGCCGGTCTGGTTGCCTTGATGATTTTGGTGATTGGCAGGGTTATGCATATTGATGAAGTGTATAAGGCCATTGAATGGAAAACAATTTTTCTTGTTGCCGGCCTTATCCCGCTGGGGGTGGCTTTTGCAAAAACAGGGGCAGCCGATTATCTGGCCAATGTGATTCTGCAACAGATGGATGGCCTCAGCACCATGCTTCTCTACTTGATCCTGATCGTGATGACTTCTTTCTTTGCTCTGTTTGTCTCAAATGTAGGTACCACGGTTTTGCTGGTGCCCATTGCCATGAATCTTGCAGCTCAAGTCGGATGTGATCCCCGGGTTGCTGCAATGGTTGTGGCTGTGGCCTCCATCAACACCTTTATGCTGCCTACCCATCAGGTTAATGCCCTTATTATGCAGCCTGGAGGATATAAAACAGCGGATTATATGCGTGTGGGCAGCGGCATGATGGTAATTTTTCTTATAATTTTCATGGTCATGCTTAAACTTTTTTACTAGGGGTTCACAAACCGAATCAAGAATTCGTGCCGTAAGGCGTTGAAAATAGGAAGGACTATGTTTGGTCAAAATATTATCTATGACTTACCGCCGGCTGCGTAAGCGGATATCACTTCTTCATAAAAAAGGAAAAATGTAATGACCACTAAAACTATCATTTCAGATTTTACTTTAACAGCTAGAGAGATTCTCTCTTCCTATGCGGCTTTCACTCTAGAAGGGGAGATGACCGCCAAAGTAAAAAGAGGCAGTGACAGCTGGACTATCACCGAGCGAAACGGTGTTGCCAAAGGGACTTCCGATGGGGAAGCTGAGGCAATATATATCGCTAATGATGACGCCATAAAGTCTGTTGAAAAAAATATCGTGCCACTTCTCCCCAAAGAAGTGATTATTGAAAAACCGGCGGATATTCTTGCTACTGTAAGTGAGTTTGATCTGCAACTTGTGAAAGGTGCAGGGGTTAATAAGAAAGATTGGGGGGGCAATTCCTGTCTAGCTGCATCGACTGTATTGTTTCAGACCCTGCTTAACTCCTCTGGTTATAAAGCTTGGGAGATACTTGCTCCAAAAGATCTTGATACTTTTTACTTCCCGAATGTTGGATTTAATATGGTTTGTGGTGGTGAACATGTCCCCGGTACCAAGCAGGACATTCAGGAAATGTTCTTCTTTAGCATGAAGGATACCAGCATCAAAGGTGTCATGCAGACCGGCACCAGATTTTTCAAACAGTTTGAGAGCAATCTGGTGCGGGATGGCAGACCAACCGGTACCGCCAAGGAAAGAGGTTTTGTGTTTCCGGTGGCCGACAACTATGAAGGAATTGACAGAATCATCGAGTGCGCTGATCAGTTAAATCTTGCCACTAAGGATTACGCCATTGGTACTGATAACGCTTTCAGTGAGATTCAAAAGGGAGGCGATCTTATTGCTTCCGGCAAATATGATATGCATTTTTCCGGACTGGGTATTAAAACCAAAGAGGAACTTATCTCTTTTAATAAATCCATTGTCGATACAGCAGATAACTTTGTCACCATGGAAGATCCCGGCAGTGAGCGTGATATTGAAGTACATAGGATGATGACTGAGCAGTACGGCGAGAGAACCCAGGTGGTTATTGATGATGCTGCTGTGACCCAAATGAGATTTATTCTTCCGTTTCTTGCCTCACCCTTACGGGCAAAGAGGGCAGGAAACTCGGTACTTATCAAGTTGAATCAGGCCGGAACCTTCACTGAAACAAGACTTGCCACTGAGATTGTTTTAGGGCTTGCTGATGCCGGGGAAGTCGGGACCTTTCTTGAGGCTAGAAATGACATGGCCGGAGTGTTGGCAGAGCTGAAAGACCTTGAGGTCAATTCACTTGAAGAGGGATTAAATAATATAAAGAAAGGTGGCTTTACCGCCTTTTTCTCTCATAGATCTACAGAAGGGTCATCGGAATTTCTGCCATATATGCCGCTTATGTACGGTGCTGTCTCCCGGAAAATCTGGTTTAAAGCTGGTGCGCCTAATGGTGAAAGGAATCTACAAAACTATAACCCACTGATCAGGGCTGAGGAAGAGATCCTGGCTAAGGGAATTAAAACCGCCATAGCCGGTTTTAAAGGTTTACCTGATGAGGTGAAGCTTAATATTTAACAAACCGAAAACCTTTTACTTAGGAAATCAAATGAAAATTATTGCTGCACCAAATGCTTTTAAAGGCTCCCTGACTGCCACAGAGGCTGCAATCGCCATGGAAGCAGGAATCAGGAAGATCCTTCCTGAAGCTGAAGTCGTACAGGTCCCTGTGGCAGACGGAGGAGATGGCCTGGTTGATGTGGCGGTGGAGGCCTTAAACGGAGAGATGCGCAGTCTTGAGATAGTAGGTCCACGAAACAGTCCTCTAGAGGCAAGTTTCTGTTATGTAAAATCCATGGATTTGGTGACGGTGGAAATGGCCCTTGCCAGTGGCCTTGCCCTTCTGCCCGAAAACTTACAGGATCCCACCCTTACTACCACCTTTGGTACGGGTGAGTTGATTAAGACCGGATTGGATCTTGGCGTGACTCGAATCAATGTTGGTATCGGCGGCAGTGCCACCAATGACGGCGGTATTGGCATGGCCCAGGCCCTTGGTGCCCGTTTTCTAGACAAGGACGGTCGAGAACTGCCGGGTATTGGTGCCTCCCTTGCCTCAATCGTCAAAATAGATCTTTCAGGCCTTGATCCAAGGATAGCGGACACTACCGTTGAAGCTGTATGCGATGTCGACAATCCGCTCTACGGGCCAAAAGGGGCAGCCTTTGTTTACGGACCGCAAAAGGGGGCAAGCCCCGAGCAGGTCAAGGAATTGGATAAAGGGTTGAAAAACCTTGCAGAGATAATCCAAAATGATCTGGGCATGGATGTGGCAGACATGCCTGGAGCCGGTGCTGCCGGAGGACTGGGCGCCGGTCTTCATGCCTTTCTTGGCGCAAAACTCTGCAAAGGAATTGATCTTATTTTTGAGCTTGTCGGTCTTCCGGAAAAACTGTCCGGCGCTGATCTCGTGCTTACCGGTGAAGGACAGATTGACTTCCAGACCGTATTTGGTAAGGCTCCCGGCGGGGTGGGGATCGCTGCCAGAGCACAGGGGATTCCCTGTTTTGCCATTGCCGGATCCATAGGCAAAGAGCTTGGCGACCTCCATAAAACCGGGATCAATGCCGTGTTTAGTCTCTGCCACGGCCCCATGACACTTGAGGAATCAATGAAACTCTCCAAAGAAAATGTGACCAGAGTTACAGAACAGGCCATACGGGCCTTTCTCGCCGGTCGAAACTAACAAGGAAGGAGCCTGATATGACTGAAGTGAGTGCTCTTGGAGCCATCTGCGCTCTGGCCATTGCCATTATAATGATTTTACGCAAGGTTCCCCCTGCCTATGGTATGCTAGCAGGAGCCCTGCTTGGCGGTCTCATCGGCGGAGTTGACCTGGTAAACGTCATCAAGATGATGACTGAAGGTGCCCAGGGGATAATGCCTGCAGTGTTGCGAATCCTGGCTGCTGGTGTCCTGGCAGGGGTACTGATGGAGTCGGGTGCCGCCTCCACCATTGCCAGTGGTATTGTCAAGGCAATTGGTGAAAAGCGGGCTCTGTTAGCCCTTACTTTTGCCACCATGATCCTCACAGCTGTGGGCGTTTTTGTAGACATCGCCGTGATCACTGTTGCTCCAATTGGTCTGGCTATTGCCAGAAAGGCCGGGCTTTCAAGAACTGCTATTCTTTTAGCCATGGTCGGTGGCGGGAAATGCGGCAATATCATGTCCCCAAATCCAAACACCATTGCCGCAGCTGATGCCTTTAACCTCCCCATGACCTCTGTCATGGCTGCAGGTATTGTTCCAGCAATTTTCGGCATCCTGATCACCTACCTTATTGCCGGAATGCTGACAAAAAAAGGTTCTCAAGTGGAAGAGAGTGATATCCACGAGCTTGACGCCAGCTTACTTCCAGGTACAATCGCTGCCATTACCGCTCCCCTGGTCACCATTACCCTCCTGGCCCTCAGGCCTATTGCCAACATTGCCATTGATCCAATGATTGCTCTTCCGGCAGGAGGAATTGCAGGAGCCCTGGCCATGGGCCGTTTTACAAAGCTGAACGAATACGCGGTGAGTGGACTTGGAAAAATGTCGGGCGTGGCAATCATGCTTATCGGCACCGGTACCCTGGCTGGCATCGTGGCCAACTCGGCCCTGAAAACAGTTATCATCAATGGCCTGGAGTCATCTGGGTTGCCTGCGTACATGCTGGCCCCTGTCAGTGGTGCTCTGATGTCTGCGGCAACCGCATCCACTACTGCTGGAACGGTTGTGGCAAGTAATGTCTTTTCCGGCCCAATTCTTGAGCTCGGTGTTTCAGCAATTGCCGGAGCCGCCATGATCCATGCCGGAGCCACAGTCTTTGACACCATGCCCCACGGAAGTTTCTTTCATGCCACTGGTGGTGCTACATTTATGAACGTAAAAGAACGCCTGAAACTCCTGCCCTATGAATGCCTGGTCGGTTTCAGTCTGGCCACCATTTCTACCCTAGTGTTTGGCGTTTTTAAACTATTCCAATAGGAGGAGAGTCGATATGAAAAGATACATGTACCACCTGTTCTTCCTGATTTCTCTTGCTGTGTTCTTCTCCGGGAGCCAGGCTTTTGCTGCTGACAAGGCCCCTGCCAACCTTCTTGAAGACTTGGTCAGTGTTGATAATTCCAATTTTATCATTGATAAACAATTTGACTGTCTTCTCAGCCTTCCCCTCTCTTTGGGAGGGGGCGCCCCCTTCAACTCCGTTGGCATGCATATGCGTGTCATTGCACCGTCCGCCGGATTAATCAGTCGTGACTTCTTTGTGGCGCTCTCCATGCGCATCTTTACCGAGGCGAAAATCCGTATGGCCTCTAAAATACCTGGGCTGACCACTGAACAAACTCTGCTGGCCTTGCAATGTCGGGAAGTGGTGCTCCCAGAGCAGAAGATAGACTACAAGTACTCCATCAAGATGACCCATGACGGGGTGGAGAGTAGGTTTCAAAACAAGAAAAGAGGAACAGAACAGGTCGCTAGCGAACCGTGGAGTGTAGTCTTACGCCACTTGACTCCTTAGGCACTAGCGCTTGTTGCCAGTGACCGAGAGAACACTTTTGAGGTACAGCAGCAAAAAGTTTTTAAGCCCGACAGTCTCAGAGCAGGTTCTTCATATAGCTGAAGTGACCGCAAGGGGAGTTGAAGTATTTGAGGATAAAGTAAAATTTATTACGTGGTTACATGCTCCACACAAAGTTTTCTCCGGTAAGACACCTTATTCCCTGCTGAGTTCAGGTTTTGGAGCCGAATTGCTATTGGAAGAATTGGGTCGAATAGAATTTGGGGTCTATTCGTGATACAGCTCTTTCGGCTCGGCAAATCTAAATATATAAGCGATTTGTCTGGTATGGGGGCAAGGTTATATGGTGGCCGATGGAATAGTGCTGGTTATCCTGTCGTTTATAGTTCAGGAAGTCGTTCACTTGCAGCGCTTGAATTTTTGGTCCACGCACCGATGGTACTTGCACCTGATAATTTAAGTATTGTTGAGATAAATATTAAGAAGAAGGTTAAATGAGAGTCACTTGCAGAAAACCAGCTACCACGGCATTAGCGTGACACTCCACCCCCCAGAACAACTGGCAATTTTGAGAAGTGAATGGATTAAATCACAATCATCCTTGTTGTTGGAAGTGCCTTCAGTGGTTGTTGATAAGGAAATTAATACTCTGATAAACCCAATACATCTAGATATTAAATATGTGAAAATTACAAATATTGTGAGATTTTCATTTGATTCAAGACTTTTTGAATAAAAGTCACTGAAACCGATTAGCTCAAAGTGATTCATTCAGTCTCAATTTGTTTCGTGGAAACTGCTGTCGTGGGCCTTGGAAAATCAAGAAACAGGAACTCAAGCGATACCATAGGCATCATCATTGTTGCAGCCAGTTTCAAATGCTTGATCAGCAAAACCAGTACGGTAGACACTATGACTGCTATTCATCTGCAAATTTGATCACGCCGTTTGATAGAAACGTCTCCAAGGCGGAATTCTTTACAGTATGTCTTCTCCTGCAGGAAGGAATACGTGGGAGATCTCTTCAGAAGCCTCCCACGGGTCAGTGTTTATGAGCCTGTTTTCTGGGCTACTTGCTACTTGCAGACTGTTCATCAAGAAGTTTTTTATAGTCCGCTGCGAACTTGGGGTCTACTTTCTTGATTGCAGACCAGAGGCGCTGAATAAAATTTGATGGGAAGGTGTACATCGGCAGGTCTTTTTCAGGGACCAGGCCGCGCTCTTTCGGCGACAGGCCATAGTAAAGAGTCATAAGGATATCACTGCTTACCCAGGGGCTGTTTCTGAAATAGCCGTGACCGCTATCACTGTCGGCGCCTTCTGCCCTGGTAACATTTATAAGACTGACCTGGTCTGCGTATTGAACCAGCGCTTTGCGCCCCCACGGTGTCATTTCACCACGGTCTCCGCCAAACATCTGACCTACCCTTTGTCTTCTTGTTAAAAAATGAGAAACCCCCAGTGCCTTGTCTGTCTCTGACATGTAGATTGTCATATGCTTTGCTACATTGAGAAGGCCATCTGAGAGGTAAGAAGTAAAAACACCTCTATCAAGATCGCTTCCAACAAGTATGACGTTGTGGATGCGCAACTTGGCGTACATTTCTTCAGCGGTTTTTCCCTGGTTTATGAGAGATAACTGTTCCAGGGCTCTTGCCACCAGGCGGGTTCCATTGCTGTAGCCGACCAGATGGATTTGTTCTACGTCTGTCTGGCCGGCAATGGTTTCCAAAAGAAGGCGTAAATTTCTAGCGTAGCCGGCTGAGGTATCAGAATCTTTGATATAGGCAAATGTACTGGGAGTAGACGGCCACGCATAAGCAATAAAAACTCCATTGTACCCCATAAAATGCCAGAGCTCAGAGGCTATAAGTACTGGGTTTTCATATACGACCTTATAGCCATGTATGTACACGTAAACATGTTTCTTTTCTGATAGGGCGAGCTGGCTGTTTATCGCCTCGACGAATCGACCCGTTGCATCCGGTGGAGGGCCTTCAGGGTACATCAGGTTTATATCTGCCCAGTACGGTACCGAACTACCCAGCAAGCCCCATTCGTCTGCGGCAGCTATCTTTATAGGCAACTCAACAGACCTGGATTTTAGCATCGACACATTCCTCGCGATGTCCCAGGTAAAATCTTTCTTGCCGAGTTCAACCCTGGCTACTCCAAGGCGGACGAACATGCCTCGGTCATTGGCGTAATAGCGTTCAGGGTCACCTACCTCTGCGGGACGTCGATCGGTGGCGTAGAGGATTCCCTTGTAAGGGATTTTGAGAAAAGGATTTTTTTCAGGAAGTGGGTTGAGTAAGCCGTCTCCGTATACATCAGGGGCTGGCATCAGATTGACCTGGTCAATGGGAAGGCTGGAGCAGCCCGTCATCATAAAGTAGGTTGCGATGACAATGACCTTCGCTATCGCTGTACGTCTTGTCTGGGAGAATAGTGCCATTTTGTTATCCTGTATCGTAGGTTGAAGGTATCAGCTTGTTCTTGAACTAAGAATACATCTCGTGTATTTTCTTGCAAGTTGTTCTCTGGCTCGTCAGAGGGCTAGAAAGGAGTGGGCGTCTTCAGGCAGAGGTAGCTGTAATCCTATCATTTATTGTAGGTTTTAGAGCGCATGAAAATCAAAATGCTCAATATAATTTTTCAACGGATCAATATTGTACTATTTTGTATAATCATTTTCTCGCCATGCCTGATAATGTTGTTTGGACAGAAAACGGTTTTCTCGTATACAGAGAAGCGATCACTTGCTGTATTTCCTTTTTTTCCATCAAATGCGCCTGATATACGCGGTTATTTTTCTGATGTTGATAGTTATCTCGACGATCACTTTGGTTTTCGTGAATGGATGGTCTATCGTTATCAGAAAGAGATAAGAAAACGATTTGCAGATGTCGGTACCTTGACGGAGGTCATGAAAGGGTCTGATAACTGGTATTTTTTCACCGGGAAAAACATGTTTGAAAACTTTACCGGTGGAAACTTGCGTAGCGACAAAGAATTGATCGAGTGGATTCTGTCTTATAGGGAAAGATGTCGTTGGCTTGAAAGCAATGAGATTCGCTACCTATTTGTCGTAGCTCCTAATAAAAGTAGTGTCTACAATGATTTTGTTGGAGAACCCTGGGTGCATAAGCAGGGTATGACTCGATGGACACAAATCAAAAACCAGCTTTCAGACAGTGACAGAACAGGAGTCTTGGATCTCATTCCTGTCCTGCGAAAAGAAAACAATACAGATACGCTCTTCTATCGGAGTGACACACACTGGACACCCTACGGGGCGTTCCTTGGATATCTGGCTCTTGCAGAAAAAATCGAATCCCTCCTACCGGAAATCCAAATTAAAAAGGATTTTAAGATCTCCCCCATTATTAGACGAAGGTGCGATAAAAAAGAAGGTCTCTGCGATGGAGACCTCACAACAATGCTTTTAGACTATGATAGTTTTTATGAGTCATATAGGGATGTTACGGTGCTGTCTCCATGTATGGAAAGATTGCCGCTTCAATTGCCGCTCAGCAACCTGAAAACCGACGATGAAGATCGTTTTTTCAAAACACGCTGCGAAGGTGGCAAGCTCAAGGCGGTTGTCTTCAGAGACTCTTTTTCACGTGCTTTAGTACCATTGTTGTCTGAGAATTTTAAAGAAATTATTTATCTTTGGAAATACTATGATCAAAAAAATATTGAAGAAGTACTTTCCCAGTTTAAACCTGATATTGTCATTGAAGTAATGGGAGAACGTGTCCTATAGAAACAGTAAATATTGAACTAAGAATACATCTCGTGTATTTTCCTGCAAATTGTTCTCTGGACCGTCAGAGCACTGGAGGGGAGCGGGAGTCCTCAGGCAGTGCGAGGACAGGCAGTCCTAGCTCTCCATGAATGACATAGTCTGAATGCGAAAGACTTCGAGTAATTCAGGGTGGTTTCTTCCCGGCGCGTCTCCTTAATAGTTGGTGTGCCCTCTTGTGTTTTCGGGCACTACTTCTTTAAACAATAGAACTGCCTGCACTGTTACTGTGTGCCGGGCCTCTTTTACTTTATACGAAATATGGTTTTCTCATCGATAACATTTTTATTCTACTTTCTGCCCGGGGTGTTGCTACTTTATTGGCTTGCAGGAAAGAAGCAGCGGAACCTCATGCTTTTACTTGCCAGTCTGCTCTTTTATGCCTGGGGAGAAGGGATTTATTTGCTGCTCATGCTGCTATCCATAAGCATGAATTACGTTTTAGGGCGTGCTATTCACGCCTACAGAACTACTTCTTCAGGGCGAGTCTTTGTGACGTTGGCTATTCTGCTCAATCTCAGCCTCCTTGGTTATTACAAATATGGTAATTTTATTACTGAGAACATCAACTGCATTTTTGAGTTATTTCACCTCCCATTGTTTAACCTTGAACCAATACGTCTCCCTATAGGTATTTCCTTTTTCACCTTTCAGGCACTGTCCTATGTAATCGACGTCTACCGGGGAAAAACTGAATCACAAAAGAATTTTATTAATCTGGGCCTTTATATAGCCCTTTTTCCGCAACTCATTGCAGGACCAATCGTCCGCTACAATGATATTGCAAGACAGTTAGTCGAGCGCCGCGTGACGGTAGAAGGGTTTGCCTCAGGGATCCAGCGCTTTTTCTTTGGTTTGAGTAAAAAAGTGCTCATTGCCAATCCAATGGCCATAATAGCAGATCAGATTTTTGCTCTTCCCGTAAATGAATTATCCGCATCTGTTGCCTGGTTGGGGGTCTTTTGCTTTACTATACAGCTCTATTATGATTTCTCAGGATACTCTGATATGGCCATCGGTTTGGGGCGATTGTTTGGCTTTCATTTTCTTGAAAATTTCAACTATCCATATATTTCAAGGTCGTTTGGTGAATTCTGGAGCCGGTGGCATATATCTCTTGGAACCTGGATTCGGGATTACATCTACCTGCCCCTTGGGGGGAGTAAATTTGGAGAGAGGCGCACCCGGTTCAATCTCTTTACAATCTTTTTTCTCTGTGGGCTCTGGCACGGTGCCAGTTGGAATATGGCGATCTGGGGCATATATAACGCAGGATTTTTCCTGGTTGAACGTACTCGCTTGGGAGCATTTCCCAAAAAACTCTGGTTTCCTCTGCAGGTTGTTCATTTCATGCTTCTTTTTATGTTCGGCATGGTGATCTTTTGCAATACGACCCTCTCTGATGCTCTGTATTATTTCATTGCCATGTTCGCTATGGGGGACGCTGTAGCAACGCAATCTGCATCCATTTACCTTAACAGTAAAGTGCTCTTTGAGATCTCGGTTGGGGTTATTCTTGCTACGCCGGTCTATCCTGCTCTCGGTGAGCTTCGCCGGAAGATTTCAGAGAAATTATCTGAAACAAGGCAGTTTGCCTTTAACCTTTCTGTTCGAGTTACACAACTCTCCGTTACCGTGGGCCTGGTCTATTTTACCTGTATCAGCCTAGCATCTGGAGTCTATAATCCTTTCATTTATTATAGGTTTTAGAAGGCATGAAACTCAAAATGCTTCATATAATTTTTCAACGAGTCAATATCGCTCTATTCTTTCTTGTCATTTTCTCGCCATGCCTTGTGATGTTGTTAGGACAGAAAACGGTTTTTTCGTATACAGAGAAGCGATCACTTGCAACCTTCCCATCACCTCCAGCAAATGTTCCTCAGGTGCGACAATTCTTCTCTGATGTTGACAGCTATCTCGATGATCACTTTGGTTTTCGTGAGTGGATGGTCTACCGCTATCAAAGAGAGATACGAAAACGATTTGCAGATGTCGGTACTTTGACGAAGGTGATGAAAGGGGCCGATAACTGGTATTTCTTCACTGGAGACGGTATGTTAGAAGACTTTACCGGAAGAGACCTGTTGAGCAAGAATGAGTTGAGTAAATGGATGGAAGACTTCAGGGCCAAACGACAATGGCTCGAAAACCAGAGTATCCGGTATCTGTTCATTGTGCCACCTAATAAGATAACTATCTATGGAGAATTACTTGGAGAGCCGTGGGTCAGTAAAAAAGGACGAACTCGGTTATCTCAAATAAAGAATGCACTGGAGAAAAGTGATTATGCATCATTTCTGGACGTCTCCCCTTCATTGATCCTCCAGAAGGATAATGAGAGCCTGTTTTTTAAGAGTGATACACACTGGACTGATTATGGCGCCTATCTGGGCTATCTGAGTATTGCTGACAAAATTGACTCAATGTTTGAAGGAAGTCGTTTCAAAAGAGGTTTTACTTTCTCTAAAACCTTGACACGAAGATGTGATAAGGGTGAGAGCAACTGTGGCGATTTAACGAACATGGTCCTGGACTTTGAGCCTTTCGAGGAGTCGTTTAAGGTCGTTGACAAGCACTCTTCCTGTACGAATGATCAAGATTATGACTACCAATTGAGCGGCATTGATATGAGTGCTTTGGATCCATATATAGCCAAAACGTGTTCGACGGGGACACTCAAGGCAATTATATTCAGAGATTCCTTTTTTAGAGCGGTGGAGCCATATCTCTCGGAGAACTTCAAAGAAGTTATTTATCTTTGGAAAGACTACGATCAGAAAAATGTTGAAGAACTCATCTCAACATTTAAACCGGATATCGTAATAGAAGAAAAGGGTGAACGTACGCTCTAAGTATATTACTTTCGTCTGCTTGACAGTTCCGGGGTTCTCATGCTCCTCGCAAAAGATCATCGAGTAAGATCTCGTTAGTATAATAGAAATATGAATTATGGTGCAGTCGTCAAAGAGTGAATACAGAGCAGATATCGATGGGATACGATCTCTGGCTGTACTCTCAGTCTTTTTCTTTCATCTTCAACCTCATCTGCTTCCAGGCGGTTTCCTTGGGGTGGATGTCTTTTTTGTGATATCGGGTTATCTGATTACCGGGATTGTCCTTCGTAAAAACCACCTTGGCACTTTTTCTTTCAGTCACTTTTACGCCCGACGAATAAAGAGGATCTTTCCAGCACTTTTTGTTGTTCTCCTGCTCTCGGCCTTCGTTGCCACTTTTTTACTGCCGCCGGATACGTATATCAATTTTATGGCCTCCGCAAGATATGCTTCAGGGCAATTTGCAAATTTTTTCTTTGCCCGGGAGGTTGGTTATTTTAACGAAGGCTTCTCTGGTCAGCCGCTTTTGCACACCTGGTCTCTGGGGGTCGAGGAGCAGTTTTACCTTTTCTGGCCGCTGCTGATATATTGTTGCTTTCGGCTTTTTAGAAAGAACACGCCTCTGGGGATCAACCGGAAAATTGCAGGCGTTATGCTCCTGCTGTCTTTGCTCTCCTTTATGATTTGTTATTCCCTGGCGGAATCAAACCATAATCTGGCATTTTACATGTTTTACACCCGGGCATTGGAATTCTGCATTGGTGGTGTACTTTCCCTCAGAATACTGCCGGTTCCTGTAGGCGGGATATTCAATACTATTACTGGGGGGCTTGGTGTTCTGCTGCTCTTTTACAGTTTCTTTTTCATTGAAGAGGAATACTTAGGTCTCTCATTTCTTCAGCTTGGAGTACTTGTACCCTGTATTGGCACTGCCCTTATCATTCAGGCAAACTGGCAAAGTGGCCTGGTGAACAAACTGCTGGCAACGAAGATTCCGGTGTATATCGGCAGGATTTCTTATTCACTCTATCTCTACCACTGGCCGGTAATTATTTTCTGGAAGATATTTAGTGACGCGGATGAAGTGAGCTTTACGGCATCTATTGGTATCATATCTGTGTCGTTCATTTTTTCCATCCTCAGCTATCTGTTTGTAGAACAACCGGCCAGAAACTCAACATTGCCCGATCGCCGCACCCTTGCGCTTGGAGGTGTTTTAGTTGTTGTCTGTGTCCTCTCGTTCCGGATCCTGGAGAACTATGAGACAGCATCCTGGCGTATTACCAGCTATGTGAATGAAAGGAACCCGCCTCCATTGTCTTACTCTCCCAATTGTCATCAGGAGATAAGAGAGAAGCTTGTATACTATCAATGTGGTGAGGTGGATGAAGTGGATAGGCCAATTGTCGCTCTGGTTGGCGACAGTCATTCTCCGCACTACCTGAATTCGACAACAGTCTGGGCCGAAAAAAACGGCTATGACGTTGAATTCTACGGATTGGCTGCTTGTCCTGTCCTCATGGGCGATCTCCGCATAAAAAGCTCGTATGGAAAAGAGCATGAAGTTGACTGCAGGAAAAAAGCTGGGCAATTTCAGGCGCAAATCCTGGAAGAACCACGAGTTGAAGTAATATTGATCGCCCATCGCTTTGATCTCTTTCACACCGGTTTTTCCTATGCGAACAGAAAGAATCGTATGATCACATTTCTGGATAGCTATGGCCGCCCCGTTGACGACCACGTCACCTACTACACTGAACTATTGGAAAATACCGTTGAAGCGATACGCAGTAGTGGTAAAAAGGCGATCATCATAAAACAGGTTCCCATCTTTAAAAGCGCGAAGGACTGCGATTGGGAACCGTACTTTGATAAATTGTTTGGAAAAGAAAGAATCTGTGACTATAGCCGCACTTTTCTGGACACATGGCAGCAGCCCAGCATTAATTATATAGATGAGTTTATATCAAGGCATCAGGTCGCGGTGATTGATCCCTGGCCATTTTTTGCGGGAGAGCCATTGCACGCCGGCGTAAATCTTTATAAAGATAGCGATCATCTCAATGAATATGGGCAAGAATTTCTGGTACCCTATTTTGGAAAGGCGATGGATGAGATGATGAGGAAGGAAAAGGCAAAAAAACAGATGGCCAATTAGCTAATACCGTGAGTAACCCACAGACTGCAGCCTTCTTTTCATCCATATAATGGAGTTGAAGGGGCAATTGAACTCTTAAGTCCCGGAGCAGCGGACTGCATGTTGCTCGCTGCTCCGGTATCGACTTTGCGCTGATGAGAATTTCGGGTTAGTCTCTGCTGCCGCCAAAAAAGCGCAGGAGCATAAGGAAGAGATTAATAAAATCGAGGTAAAGAGTAAGGGCTCCCATGATAGACCCTTTACTGATCGCTTCTTCTCCCTGGTTCATTATAGTACCTTCACCGATTCTTTTTATCTTCTGAACATCGTAAGCGGTGAGTCCTGTGAAGATAAACACACCGAGCATGGATATTATCCAGTACATCCCCGAACTCTGCAGGAAGATATTTACAATGGAGGCGATGATTATGCCCACCAGCCCCATAAAGAGGAACGAGCCCCAGCCAGAAAGGTCTTTCTTGGTAACCAGACCATAGACAGCCATTGCTCCAAACATGCCGGCAGTAATAAAAAAAGTGGCTGCAATGGATGAACTGGTGTAGGCCAGAAAGATTACGGATAAGGTGAGGCCGTTCAAGACGGAATATCCTATAAACAGGCTTGATGCCGTTGAGGCCTGAATCTTCTCAACACGGGCTGAGAGGTAGAAAACAAGACCAAGTTCTGCGAGTATCAGGATGAAAAAAAGAGGGCTGCCGATTATTGTAGCGGCAAGACCGGTTGAAGCAGTGAAGAAAGCCACAACTCCGGTTACGCCCAGGCCAATAGCCATCCAGTTAAATACTTTGGCAAGGAAAATTGTTGATGCCTGCTGCTGGGCCTGGGCGGTTGCAATCTGTTGGGTATTTCCGTACATGGTCAGAGTCCTCTTTAAGTGTTTACGCATTAACTGCTATATTTACTGAGTAGTGACATCTATAATAATCACTCGCTGGTGGCTTGCAAGAATTGAATGAGTGTGTGTAATCTCTATCTTCACATGAGTATATTGTCATGAAACGTCGTCTAATACAGCTTAAGAGCATGAGGGAAAATGAAAATGAAAAAGGAAATAGTAGCAACACCTTTAGCACCAGGTGCAATAGGGCCATATTCTCAGGCCGTAAAAACTGGCGGGTTGGTGTACACCTCAGGTCAGATTCCACTGGACCCGGAAACCATGGAAATTGTTAAGGGAGGAATTACAGAGCAGACAACCAGGGTTATGGACAGTCTAATGCACGTCGTAACTGCAGCAGGGGCTGATGCAGCATCGGTGGTGAAAACGACTTGTTTTTTAAGTAACATGGCACATTTTTCTGCGTTTAATGAAGTGTATGCCAACTACTTTCCAGAAGGTGCTCCTGCACGCTCCTGTGTAGAGGTTGCGCGTCTGCCAAAAGATGTCCTTGTAGAGGTTGAGGCAATTGCTGTCTGTACCGATAGCGAGTGACCAACTGCACGTCTTTGCCATTTCACTTGTCTTTATTTCAGCAAGGATTGTAATAAAGACAAGCTTGATTTTTACGTCCACCACTGTACTTTCTCATGAGATTTCAATGGATTGTTGCCTGTTCAACTCTTGGATCATCTCTCACGTATCCTGCGACCAATGCCAGCCTTGTATGCTGGTAACTGTGGATGATGCTTAGACTGTTTGCTAAAGCGAAAAAAGTGGAACCTGTACGCACTATAACCGCTTGTAGCAGCACGAAAAACTGAGAGTCGTTTGAGTGATCCACCGTTTCTTTCTGTTCATTCGATGTCCTGTTTCTTGACAGATGGCCTCTTTATCACATAAAATTACATATTATACATTTGTCTTATGTGTTGCAGAAAAAAAACTGATGGCTCAGTGGATATTTTTCCGCATAGCCCCCATTTGATGATGCAAGTCAAAACTGTCAATAGAGAAAATCTGTGAAAACATATCACAAGGACCTTTTATGACAACAAAGAAGCTAACAATTAATCCCGAGTTATATGACGCGGTTCTGTTTGACATGGATGGGGTGGTTACCAGGACCGCTGAGACCCATGCCGTAGCCTGGAAACAACTTTTTGATGAGTATTTGGAGCATCGAGTCGGCAGTCAGCTGTTTCAGCCCTTTGATATTAAACGGGATTATGAGCTTTATGCCGATGGGAAACCGCGTCTTAGAGGTGTCCAGGACTTTATTGCCTCTCGAGGTATTGACCTCCCCTATGGGGCTGAAGATGATCCACCTGCTGTCAAAAGCATATGCGGTCTTGGGAACAGAAAAAATAAAATATTTCATGAATTGCTTCAGAAAGATGGGGTGCAGGTCTATGAGTCAACTGTTGGCTTGATAGAGCAGTTGAGGAAAAACGGTTTTAAGACAGCTATTGTCAGTTCGAGTAAAAACTGCCGGCAGGTCATTCAGGCCGTAGACGTTGAACAGTTATTTGATACCAGAGTAGATGGTGTTGTTTCAATAGAGTTAGGTCTAGCAGGTAAACCGAATCCTGATATTTTTCTGGAGGCCGCAAAAAGGTTGAATGTTGATGGTCGCAGGTGCGTGGTAATAGAAGATGCGCTTTCCGGTGTGGAGGCAGGAGCAAGAGGTGGTTTTGGTATGGTTGTGGGGGTGAACAGAGGGGACCAGGCCGAACAGCTCAGAGAAAAAGGAGCTCATCTGGTTGTAAACGACCTTTGTGAGGTTGGCGTGGATGGACTGTTAGACAGACTCCCCGGGATTTTGCAGTCCTATGGTCGGATTTTGGGGGAGGCAGGTGGGAGAGAGATCGTTTTACTGCTGGATCATCACAGTGTTCTGTCTACGAGAACTCCGCCTTCAAAAGTGTCGTCTTGTGGCCGGGAGCTGGTAAAGGTTCTCTCCCGTCTGGTCGGTCTATTTACAGTTGTTATTGTCGGTGAAAACGATCTTACTCACCTTAAGAATGAGATCAAAATTGAAGAAATATACTACGCCAGCAGCTCTGGGATGATCATCCATGGGCCAGAAGGGTTAATAAATAATACGACTGAAACGTCTGAACGGTCTACAAGAGTAGAACTGTTTCTTGGGATACTCGACAGCATCCACTGTGTTGGTCCAAACATGTGCCCTATTTACTTTGGAGATAATGTAAAAGACAGGGACATCTTTGAGCTTGTGGGGCAGCTTGGCATCACTGTTGCCATGGGATCTGGTCCATATGGTTCAAACGCTACCTATAGAGCTGACTCCATAGGTGACATCCTACAATTCTTATCAAAGATCTCATCGAATCTTGATCAGGGTACAAGCTGGGGCCAGATATACTCAGGCTTTGATGCGAAAGATGAGGGGCGGCGTGAAGTCCTTTGTGCTCTTGGCAACGGATATTTCGTTACCAGAGCAGCGGCCCCCGAAGCACAGGCAGACGGGATACATTACCCTGGAACCTATCTTGCCGGGGGATACAACCGTCTGACGACACAAGTAGACAGCAGGGATATCGAGAATGAAGATCTGGTCAACATTCCAAACTGGCTATGCCTCAACTTCAGAATAATGGGAGGAGAATGGTTTCAGTTGAAGGATGTAAAGGTGCTTTTTTACAGACAGTATCTGAATATCAAAAGAGGACTTCTTCATCGGACTATACGATTCAGAGATAATTACAACCGGGAAACTATTATTCTTCAGCAATCCTTTGTCCATGGGAACCTCATGCACAGGGCGGCACTGAGGACCACTCTTACCCCCCTCAACTGGCAAGGTAAAATTGAAATCTGTTCTTCTCTGGATGGGAGGGTGACGAATCAGGGCGTGAAGCGTTATCTGGAGTTGGATAATGTTCATCTGGATCTGCTTGAATCAAAACATGTTGACGAAAAAAGCATTGCTTTGAAGGTGCGCACCAAGACATCTGGAATGGACATTGCGATCGGCGCACGAACAGAGGTTTTTCTAAATGGTAAAAAAGATGTCGCAAAGTCGGTTCCTGTCGATAAATCAGGCGGCTATATAGCCAAGCAATTTACTGTAAACGTAAGTAGTGGAGATGCGCTTGTCATCGATAAACTGGTCTGTTTCTATACATCCCGTGATACGGGAGTCTTTGAGTGCCTGTCGGAAGCGGTCAATAATACCGTCGATGATACGGTAACATATGGAAATCTAAAGAAATCTCATGTCGTGGCATGGGGTCTGCTCTGGCTTAAATTTGATGTCAGACTGGAGCTTGAAAATAAAGAGATTGAGCAATATACCCAGAAAACAATTCGACTCTATATTTTCCACCTGCTGCAGAGTTCATCGGTGCATTCACTGGATATAGACGTGGGAATGCCAGCCAGAGGATGGCATGGAGAAGGGTATCGAGGCCATATCTTCTGGGATGAAATGATTATCTTCCCGTTTTTGAACTTTCGTATTCCAAGAGTCACAAAAACTTTACTGATGTACCGCTACCGGCGACTTGGTGAGGCAAAACGTGCAGCTCGGCAGTTAGGGTATAAAGGGGCGATGTATCCCTGGCAGAGCGGTAGTAATGGGCGGGAAGAAACTCAACAGATGCACCTCAACCCGGAATCAGGGCACTGGCTGCCTGATAATACCTATCTGCAGCGACATGTGAATAATGCCATCGTTTACAACATTTCACAATACTTCCAGATAACAAATGACATTGAATTTCTGGCTTTTTATGGAGGGGAAATAATAATTGAAATAGCGAGATTCTGGGCAAGTCTTGCAGGTTATAATTCAGAATGCGATCGATATGAAATAAAGGGTGTAATGGGACCTGATGAATACCATGATGCCTACCCCGGAGCAGATCAACCGGGTCTGAACAACAATTCCTACACCAATTTAATGGTCATGTTTGTCATGGATCAGGCCCTTAATCTCCAGAATGTCATTCCAGAGCAGGACTGGGAGTCACTTAAAAAGACCTTGGTAATTAAAGAGAGTGAAGTGGAACTCTGGAAAAGAATGAGCAGGCGTATGAGAATTGTTTTCCACGAAGATGGCATAATCAGTCAATTTGAAGGGTATGAAAGTCTAAAGGAATTTGACTGGAAAAAATATAGGAAAAAATATGGAAATATCCAGCGTCTCGACAGGATTCTTGAAAGAGAAGGGGATCACGCAAACAATTATAAACTGAGTAAGCAACCGGATGTTTTGATGATATTTTATCTTTTTAGTGCCGAGACACTCCGGAAGATGTTTAAACGTCTCGACTACATTGTAGAGAAACAATTTATCCAAAAAAATATCGCCTACTATCTCCAGAGAACTTCAAACGGCTCATCTCTGGCCACGACAATCCATGCCTGGATTGAAGCGCGTCAGGCCAGAAAACGGTCATGGGGGCTTTTTACCCAGGCACTTGAAACGGATATGGTTGATGAACGAACCGGCAGTACCAGAGAGGGTATCCACCTGGCCGCCATGTCAGGTTGTATTGATATTCTGCAGCGGGGCTACGCGGGGCTGGAGATTCGGAGTGATATTCTGGTGTTGAATCCTCAGCTCCCGAAATTGATCAAACGTATACGCTTTCACATCCGCTATAGAAAGCACTGGCTTGATCTGGAAATCACACAAAATCAGGTCAGGGTAGAGAGTCTCACCAGCAAGGCAATACCTTTCACTGTCATGATCAGGGACGAAATAATCAGGTTATATCCAGGTAAAAAGGCGATTGTGGATATGTACTAAAGAGCCTTTTATTTTATTAAACCCGGAAAGGGGGGACTATGGGTGAAAACGATAATATTATTATTGTATCCAACAGGTTACCTTTTGTTCTTGGCAAGAAGAAAAATGGAAAAGCAGAAGTAAAAAAAGGGGCGGGCGGCTTGGTAACAGCCATGGCTCCGGTGCTGAAAAATCGAAAGGGTACATGGGTAGGATGGCCTGGTTATGTAGAGGAAGCTGATATCGATGATAATCTGCGGGCCACACTACAGTCGGAAGCAACCGAGTACCGGGTTCAACCAGTTATGTTGAGTGCAGAAGAACTGAAGATGTATTATGAAGGCTTTTCGAATTCCATTATCTGGCCCCTTTTTCATGACTCCACCGACAAGTGCGTTTTCCTTCCGGAATACTGGAAAAGTTACAAGAAAGTAAACAGGAAATTTGGTTCAACCGTGTGCCGGATTGCAAGGCCGTCCGACTTCCTCTGGATACATGATTATCAGCTTATTCTTGTGGGTGAACAATTGCGGAAGATGCATCTGAAAAACAGGATTGGGTTCTTCCTGCATATCCCGTTTCCACCTGTTGATACCTTCGCCAGGTGTCCATGGCGTATGGAGATCCTCTCTGCAATGTTGGCGTACGACATACTGGGGTTCCAGACGGCTCAGGATAAACATAATTTCTTTGAATGCCTCAAACAGATTATTCATCCTCTGGGCATTGATCCAAAAGTTGAGCTGGCGAAAGGGGTGAGTGAGCTATTTTTCGCCGGTAAGCGCATCCGAATCGGGGTTTTTCCTATCAGCATAGATTTTAACGAATTTTTTCTTATTGCCAGAGAAAGTAAGACGCAGAAAAGAGCAGTGGAGATGAGGAAAAGTCGCCCCGAAACTACAATAATACTGGGAGTTGACCGTCTTGACTATACCAAGGGCATACTCGAAAAACTGAAGGCTTTTCGACTGTTTCTGACCCTTTTTCCCACGGCACATAAAAAAGTACATTTCATTCAGCTCGTTGTACCGAGTCGCAGGGAAATAAAGGCATATGTTGAGCTGAAATATAAAATTGAGCAGCTTGTGGGAGAGATAAACGGTGAATTTGGTCTCCATGACTGGCTGCCGGTTCAGTACATGTTTCGCTCTCTGGAAAGAAAAGAGCTCATAGCACTCTACCGCGCCTCGGAAATTGCCTTCGTGGCCTCGCTCAAAGATGGAATGAACCTGATTTGTAAGGAATATTGTGCCTGCAATGTTGATGAACAGGGCGTCCTGATCCTCAGTGAGTTTACCGGTGCCGCAAAACAGTTCAAAAGGGATGCAATACTCATTAATCCCCATGACATTGAAGGAACAGCGAGAGCAATCCACAAAGCAATGAATATGCCTGTGGAGGAAAGAAAACGTAGAATGCACAATCTACGATCAATTGTTGCAAATAAGGATGTTTTTTGGTGGGTGAATGGTTTTTTTGATGCTGCCTCAAAAAAGATGCTTACCTGTGTGGAAATTGACTCAGGTCAAGGAAAGGTCTTTGGTACAGGTGTATAAAGATTCCATACGCTACAAAAAAATACGGCTTACCTTGAGGTACCGTATTTCACTTGTTTCTCTTCGATATCAATGTGCTGGAAATGAATACTGGTTGGAGAGAAGTGATAACAACTACATTTTATAGGAGCCACCATGTTTTGTTTTCAATGCCAGGAAACGGCAAAGGGTACAGGATGCACCATTAAGGGAGTTTGCGGAAAACAGGAGTCAACGGCAAACCTTCAGGATTTACTGATATACGATCTCAAAGGTATTTCTGTTTTAGCAAAAGGCTTAAAAGATGCAGGTGTGAGCATCGATAAAGGAGTTGGGCTTTTTATCGCCCAGGGTCTCTTTACGACGATAACCAACGCCAATTTCGACAATGCCAGCCTCGAGGGTTGGATTAAGCGCTCTCAGGCCATAAAACAGACGCTGAAGGGTCAGCTTGACAATCTTTCCGGGAAGGAGCAGGGTTCAATCTGGGCAAAACTTATGGGCGCGCTCGGCCTCGCTAAGCAAGAATCAGCTTCAGACCATCTGGATGGATCCGCACTCTGGTTTGCAAGCGATCCCAGTTTGTTTCAGGAGAAGGCAAAAACGGTAGGGGTACTTGCGACCGAGAATGAAGATGTCAGATCTTTACGAGAACTCCTCATCCTGGGTCTGAAAGGTATTGGCGCCTACGCTGAACATGCCGCAGTACTTGGTGTGGAAAAGGATGAGGTGTATGATTTTGTTATTGAAGGCATGGCCTCCACCACTGAAGATCTGAGCGTGGATGAAATGGTTGCCCTGGTTTTGAAGGCCGGAGAGTGTGCAGTCACCACCATGGCAGCACTGGATGAGGCAAATACATCGGCGTATGGGAATCCTGAAATTACAGAGGTGTCTCTTGGGGTCAGTGACAAGCCTGGTATCCTGATCAGCGGTCATGATCTGAAAGATCTTGAAGAATTACTTGATCAAACCAAGGGCTCTGGAGTGGATGTCTATACCCATGGTGAGATGCTGCCTGCAAACTACTACCCGACCTTCAAGAAATATGACAACCTTAAAGGGAATTACGGAGGTTCCTGGTGGCATCAGAACAAGGATTTTGAGACTTTCAACGGCCCGATTTTGATGACAACCAACTGTATTGTTCCTATAAAAGACTCAAATTCGTATAAAAATCGAATGTACACAACGGGTATGGCAGGATATCCCGGAGTGGTGCATATCGCCGACAGGGTTGGCAGCAAGGTTAAAGACTTCTCGGCAATTATTGAACAGGCGAAAACCTCTGCTGCGCCTCAGGAGATTGAAACAGGAACCATCGTTGGCGGCTTTGCCCACAATCAGGTGCTGGCTCTTGCCGACAAGGTTGTTGATGCCGTCAAATCGGGTGCCATCAAAAGGTTTGTGGTTATGGCTGGTTGTGATGGTAGGCAGAAAGGACGGGCATATTTTACGGAAGTTGCTGAAAAACTTCCAGCTGATACCGTTATTCTTACCGCTGGTTGTGCCAAGTACCGATATAATAAGTTGGGCTTAGGCGATATTGGAGGTATTCCAAGAGTACTTGATGCGGGGCAGTGTAACGATAGCTATTCTCTGGTAGTTATCGCTCTCAAACTGAAAGAAGTTTTTGAACTCGATGATATAAATGAATTACCAATATCTTTTGATATCGGTTGGTATGAACAGAAAGCTGTCGCAGTTCTTCTTGCCCTGTTGCACCTGGGTGTGAAAGGGATTCGCCTGGGACCCAGTCTGCCTGCTTTTGTTTCCCCAACTGTGCTGAATGTTCTGGTTGAAAACTTCGATATTAAGCCAATCAGTAATGCTGAAGATGATATTGCTGCCATGATGCAGGGGCAATAAGCTCAGCTCAGGATCGTTTCATTAATGAAAAGGGCCGCCTGGAGAAATCCTCGCGGTCCTTTTTGCTGAGATGGCGCACACACTTTTACGCCGTATTAGTCAGATGGCCACGGACGTTTACTTTCTGCTTTAATCCAGGAGGTTACCCAGTCCGGGACATCTTCATACATCTCGTAACCATTAAAGTGTTGAATAATCTCGGTTGCTGGAACGAGTCCATGTTTTGATGTAATACAGACTTTCATTAAAGCAGAAGAGCATATCTGGCCTTTTCCATGTGTTTCCTGTAAAAAATAAAACCATCTACCATCATGGCAAACAAGCTGTGTCGTTAATTCGAACTTTTGAAAAAGTGGAATCCTTCTACGGTAGCGAATACTGGAACCACCGACAGCTGCTCCCCACTTATTCTTTTTCATGAGTTCCAGAAAACCAGCTCGACAGGTGTAATCCCATCTCCCTAATTCCATGTAATTAAAGTAGCGGGCGTTATTTAATTCCCTAAACAGGTCAATGTCTGTAAACCCCGCTCTAAAATGTAAAATGCTTTTTTCATCCAGGTTAATTTTTTGGGTATACTTTGCTTTGATCAGGGTCGTTGCGAGTTTCAGAAATGGATACATGTAATTACAGCCTCTTGTTGTTGTTCATTGTTTTGTCTGTCGACTTAACTTTCTATCCAGAAAAGTTTCATATTTCTTGATATCTCTCAACCCTGCATGGCACATAACGGTGGAGCGGAGTGGCTGCAATCCGGTCTCTATGGGTGTTTTTCGTCAGACGATTGACGTTGATACCATGCACTTCTCCTTTAAATCTGAGGCCAAAACCATGGGGGATTAAAACCTGACCTTTTCGGGTTTCTTCTGTTATTTCAAGCTCAATCAGATCTTCTGCCGCCTCTGTCACAATTTTCACCCTCTCACCGTCTTTTACTCCAAGTTCTGCAGCATCTTCAGGATTCATCGCCAGGGTACATGTCCTGCGGTCCTTGTTCCATGAAGGATTACGCATAAGGGTGTTTGCATTTTCCGGCTTATGCCGCCCGGCATTGAGGATGAAGGGGAAATCTGCTCCAGGTTGGAGGCTCTGTTCTTCTTTTGCTGGTTCAATTTCATCCATCCATTCCACCATTTCCGGAATGAATAAATGTATCTTTCTGTCCTTTGTACTTATCTTGCTAAAATTATCTTCACTGGTCTTGCCGATCCAGAGCCCAGAACTACTCTCGAGAACATGGTTATAGAGTTTTTCGGCATGTGCAAATTGTGGAGAGAGTATTGCCAGTGGCATGAGTGACCTGTATCTGATTACTCCTTGTAAGGCCGTGAAAATCTTTTTTGGTTGTAGAGCTGCGTTCAAGAGGGAAGGCACAGGAATACCGGCGCGGGAGGTATCTTTTCTGAAGCTGGAAGGTGATGCCAGGAAGATCCCCCATAATATTTCAAGATTGACTGATTCGGCTTGATCCTTTCGTGTTGCGTTTATGACAAGTGGTATATGCCGGACATGTTTTTTATTTGTCTTCATCCAGATAAGTAGTGCCATTGCAAATTCCAGGCGGTCTTTCTCTCCTGCCCTATAAAGATAATCGGGAAGCTCTGGTAATACACCTGCGGCCTGGCCGATTGATGCCAGAATGGAACCGGACTCTCTCGTTTCCGGTGTTGCCTGGACAACAGGGTGGCGCATCTGGAAGAATATTTCCGGATGATTCCAGGTGAAAAATGAGCCGTCATATGACTCGTAGGCGCTTCTGGCGGGTAAAACGTAGTCTGATAATTCAGCTGATTCTGTCATGGCAAGCTCCACCGTGACCAGCAAGTCAAGCTTGTTGAAGGCTTTTTCATATGCTGTTGTATCGGCATAGGAGCGTAGCGGGTTCGATGAACTGAGAATTACGGCCCGTATACGTTCATCGTTACTTGATTCTATTTCCTCCGGCATGACATTTGGTGGGAAATAACCCATAATCGCCGGAAAGTTTGTCTCTACTGTACGCCAGGTTTTTTTCAATCGCTCATCGGTATGCCCCCCTAACGGGACTACGGAACCAGGCAGAACATTTCCCCCAGATACGCAGAATCTACCGCAGACAGCCAAGAGCAGCATATGCAGGTAGGTTGCAAGAGTGGAATGACGATTCATATAGACACCGAGGTCGAAATGGAGGCACCACGACCGACTGGTCAACTCCCGGCAAAGATTCCAGACTTGATCATAATCAACATTGCAAACTTCAAGAGCCCTACGGATATCGAAATTCTCAAACCAGCCGCGAATATCCACAAAACCAGAACAATAATTGCGGAGATATTCTTTGTCCTGCCAACCTTCCATGACTATTATGCTGATCATGGCCCGCGTGAGTAAGGCATCGGTTCCCGGCCTAAGTGGAACATGAATGTTGGCCTCTTTTGCCGTCTTCGATTTTCTCGGGTCAATGATCACCAGCAATTTCCCGGGATTACGTGAGAACTCCCTGATGACAAGTGGGGCTCGCGGCATCTGATGGCTCTCCATGCCGTTCCAGCCAATTCCGACTAGCATTTCGGCATGATACTCATCCGGGATAGGGAACCTGTTCTGCCGTCCGAGCATCCTTCCTGCACACCAAAAGAAACCGGTAAGTTCCTGAGCCAATGAGGAGTAATGGTATTTCGATCCCAGCCCTCCCATCACAGACGTGCCAAACCCAGCCTCAAAATGAGAACCCTGACCACCTCCGCCCATAAATGCAAATGATCGTGGTCCATGGGTATCAACAATTTTGCGTAGTTTCTCTCCTATTTCGGAAAAAGCCTGTTTCCAGGATATCTCCACAAAGCCACTGGCTGTCTTTTTAAGAGGCTTGGTTAAACGTTCTTCATGGTGCTGGAAATTGGCAATATTCTGCCCCTTTCGGCAGAGATACCCCAAACTGCGTGGGTTTTCCGGGTCGCCCTTAACTTTTACGATCCTGTTATTTGTAACTTGAACCAGTAGTCCACAGTTTTGAGCACATAATACGCAGCTTGTGGGTAACCACTTCTTCATTATCATTCCTCCTATGAAGTCCCAATACGAAGGTCACTTTGAAAAGCACTTTTGATTATTGTAAAATCCGACACCTTACGTTAACGTGATGCGCAAGAGATGATACCATGTGCTGCGAGACAAAAAAAGAGGTAAAATGAGCCATCTTGAGCGAAAGCCATTGGTATTGAGAACAGATGAACCCAAAAATCTAAAACGTCAAAGGATCGTCAAATGGAAGGTAGGGGGGTCTAGAAACGCAAAAAGCCAATCACTAGGTAAGTGATTGGCTTTTAAACGATTATGTGGCCGGGGCGGTAGGATTCGAACCTACGCCTCCTGCTCCCAAGGTGTGCGACCCTAAAAACAGGGGTGTCACCAACCTGCAGTTATTAAAGAATATTAACAAGTTACCGAAAACAGCGATTTCATTTTACCCCCACTTATTTCGTCTAATATGGATCTATTTCGATTAGAACGTCTAAAAATCGTCTAAACTATCGTCAACAAACTTACTTGCCAAATAGTAACATATTTGTTACTATAGTCATATGGAATGGCAGATCATCTACTACAACAAAAACCTAGAACAAGAGATCCTTAATCTCCCAGATGGGCTATTAGCAAGATACTTCCATCTATCTGACTTAATGATTGAATTTGGATCAAACCTCGGTTTGCCACACACCAAAGCAATCGACAAAGGTCTTTTTGAACTAAGGATCAAAAGCAAAGAGGGAATAGCAAGAGTATTTTTTGTACGAAGATAGGAAAGAAAATCATAATGCTCCATTCCTATATAAAAAAATCTCAAAAGATTCCGAAGCGAGAACTTAAAGTCGCCATTTCAAGAATGCAGGAGGTAAAATAAAATGACTCATTCTGAATTGAAAAAAAAGGCATTTAAAAGACCAGGCGTAAAAGCAGCGTATGAAGAGATGGAACCTGAGTTTGCCTTACTTCGTGAACTTTTAAGAGCAAGGCAGAATGCAGGGCTAAGTCAAGCTGAAATTGCAGAGAAAATGGGCACTAAGGCTCCGGCTATTACGAGGCTTGAATCTTCACTGGGCAGCGGTAAACACTCCCCCTCAATAGCTACATTAAAAAAGTATGCCAAAGCATTAGGATGTCACCTTGAGATCAAGCTTGTCGCAAATACCCAGTAGTGGCGATAACTAACAATCAGACCTCCTACCCACACAACAGGTAGGCAGGAGGTCGTATCCAATAGAACTTATTTTAAAAAATACTGCTTATACCCTGATATTACATGCAATAAATCGACAAAAGAGCAACTCGCGCTAGTGACACCCTGCCTCGATTTCCTATAAAACAAAAAAACCTGAACAGCATGTAACCGTCCGACTTCTTTACTTATAAATGGTCGGGGCGGTAGGATTATAACCGCTAGCCACAGACCAACTTAAGCCGTTGATATATGGTCTTTTTAGATTCGGAAAACTGTCAGCTTTGTACAAGTTTTGTACTAGCTTCTTGTACTATCGTAATCGCCCCTCACTCCCTTATACAGAGAAACTTGCCTCTCTCTGCAGTTGAACAACAGCAATCCCACCACCGACATCAAACTTCTACAGCACAGCAACGCTCACAGCACACCTCACTGGTCATAGACCAACCATCCTTGGGCCTGCGTTGGTGACACCGGAACGTGACACACCGGCGAACGCCCGTGGACTCTTTTCTCTTCTCTCTACAACTGACGGATAATTCTATACTTATACGCTGCAGCGGAAAGCGGAACGGCCTGACGTAACGCTCCTAACAGATTTTTCACCTCTGAAAAATACTGTCGCCGTCAGGGCGTATACCCCGGAACCGTGCCGGGGGTAAGTATGTAGTACTGCCAGTGCTAACCTTTAGGGATAGGTTGAACGGCTCCACGGCAACATCAGGCGAGAGTTTCAGGTTCTTGTCGTATAAGTAACCCCCATCCCAGCGGGCCGGGACAACGAAGGCTGAAACAAATGAAAAAAATGGTCATAATCACTCTTTAACAAGAAGGGACAATCCCAAAAAAAGGAGAGTAATTATAACCACAAGTAAAGATAGCAGAGTTTTGGCAGTTGTTCTTCCGAATTGTT
>JAWSVG010000133.1:0-2408 GCA_033852035.1 Desulfocapsaceae bacterium
TTTGTTAAACTGAACGAATCGAAAATAATTTACCCTGGAACTGACTTGCAATTGGTTTACGAAATCCTGGGAAGTTCAGCTTGATATTCTGATTTTGGTGTCACTGAGACTTCCCGTAGATCAAGAGTTCTGAAAATACGGATTCGATATTATTTTATATTGCTATAAGCACTCACAAGGTACTTACTTACTGTTTACTGGTGTTACAATAAGAAAAGGCCAACGCTGAGCAGCGTTGGCCTTTTCTTATTACCAGTTTCTCTTTAATATCTCAAAATAACCAGGTGGCTTAACACAGGCCGGACATTTGTCCGGTGGGGTGTAACCTTCGTGTATATAGCCGCAGCCCAGGCACTTCCAGGTAACGATATCCTCACGCTTAAAAGCGCGGCCGGAACTCAGGTTGTCTGCCAGTTCACGAAACATTATTTCATGATGTTTTTCAGAAACATTAATGGCGTGAAAGGTGTCAGCTGCACGTTGGAAGCCTTCCTGTTCAGCGGTTGCTGCAAACACACTGTAGAGCTGGTCGTGCACGTATAATTCGAGTTCAGCCGAAGCAATGAGGTTGGTACAGGTGTCTATAATTACTCCTGCTGGAAATGTTCCGGTTATTTCCAGGTCACCACCATTGAAAAACTTAAAAAAGCGTAAAGCGTGCTCACATTCCTGTTCAGCAGTCTGATCAAAGATATTGGCAATCTGAATATAACCTTCTTCCCGGGCCTGGGTCGAAAAAAAATTGTATCTGGTTCGCGCCTGGGTCTCCGCAGAATAGGACAAAAGAAGATTTCTAGCGGTTTGACTTTCTCGAAAAATAGTCATCTTTATTCTTCAATTGTTATGGCATCAGCACCGCACTCGCTTGCGGCTTGACGAACTACATCTTCAAAGTGTTTTGGGATTTCATCCTGCTTGACGACTGAAAGGAGCTGGTCTTCATCGTATTCGAAAATTTCGGGGCAGAGTTGGTTACAGTTCCTGTCACCCATACATTGCTTTGATATCGTTGCTTTCATGTTTTCTCCTTTTGAAGTTAATTGGGTAGAACTACTCTCGGTAAAAAAACATCCTAACGAGCAGTGGTATATTTACACTATTAGCTGATTTGTCAAAACAAAAAATTTCTTATTTTTTGTTATTGCAGGAGATTGAAGGTGGTTTGTGAAAAATGAATTTCCATTATTCATATGATATGTTGTGTACTATTTATTGCTTTATGGCAGGAACGTTATTTTACAATCGTATTTCGTTATTCGAATCGGAGGTGCTGTGGCTGCGAAAAATGCAATGGAAGTCTTTGCTGTCCTAGATAAAAGTAATTGTCGTCAATGTGGAGAAAAAACCTGTCTTGCCTTTGCTGGGGCAGTTTTTCTTGGAGACCGTCGTATACAGGAATGTCCTACAATCGACCCCAGAAGTAGAGAAAAGTTTGGTGTAGAGGTAGCGGGTGTTGCTTCAGCTGATTCGGAACCGGATGAATATGTTGGTTCACTGCAGTCCGCTCTTGTAAAGTGCGATTATCAGGAAGTTGCTGAAAGAATATCCGGGCAATATCGGAATGAAGAACTCATTGTTGCTGTTCTAGGTAAAAAATTTGGAATTGACAAAGACGGCAGGTTTGTGACTGACCTTCATGTACTGCCCTGGGTCGTCATTCCTGTTCTAAACTACATGCAGCACTGTAAGGGACTACCCATCACTGGAAATTGGATTTCGTTTCGCGAAATAGATGGCGGTAAGGAAAAATACGCACTCTTTAAAAAACGAGGTGAAGACGTGTTTAAGCACTTAGCCGATCAGTACACCGATTTTTTTCATGATATTGTCCATATGTTTAGTGGGCAGACTGTGGAAAAACAGTTCGAGTCGGATGTCTCTGTGGTCCTCTATCCCTTACCACTTGTCCCCGTGATGATCTGTTATTGGAAAGCGGAAGAAGGGATGGGGGCAAATCTAAACCTCTTTTTTGACAGCACAGTGAATGACAATCTTGGCCTTGAATCTGCATTTTTTCTCGGCACAGGACTGGCCCAGATGCTTGAGAAAATCGCTGAGCAGCATGGGTTTTAAGTTACCCTGAGCATAATGCCCTGCGGGCAATAAAAGCAACCCCCATCTTCGTATCAACTTCTGTTCTGATATGGAGATCCTCAAAGCAATGTTCCATATTCTCTCAAATCTGATTAGAGTCCATCCTCACTATGGAAGCGATTCAATCAGACCAGGTTACCTTAAAACAGATATTACAAGAAAACTGGTGCTCTTTTTTTGATGTTTATCATCTGCTGGTTCAGTGGTATGGAGCATATAACGTCTGGAAAGTGATAAACTGTCAGGAGCCTGATGGTCTTGGTTACGCCACTTTTTCCTGTCCAGTCCACCTCTCTGAAATTTCTTATGTCCCG
>JAWSVG010000046.1:0-139846 GCA_033852035.1 Desulfocapsaceae bacterium
AATGCTCTCCATGTTCTTGATCGTTTTCATATTGTTGGACATCTGAATAAAGCTGTCGACAATGTCAGACGTGCTGAGGTGAAAAACCTCAAAGATGCAGGAGAACCGGCGTATCTTAAAAAATGCCGTTGGATCTTCCTGAAAAAGAAAAACCGAGTGTGGGGAAAACCCATGGCTCGTCTACGTGAGCTGTTGGAGCTGAATCTTCGCACGGTAAAAGCGTATTTGTTTAAAGAGGATTTTGATCATCTCTGGACGTACACAAGTGTTACCTTGGCCAACAAATTTATGAGTGAATGGACACAAAGGATGTCATGCGGCATTCTAGTCTTCCAGAGCTTAAAAAATTTGCCAAAATGATTCGGGGGCATCAGGAATTGATCCTCAATTATTTTCGTGCAAAAAAAGAGTTCTCTTCGGGTATCGTTGAGGGCTTTAACAACAAAGCAAAACTGACCATCAGAAAATCTTACGGTTTTAGAAGCGATAAATTAAGGGAAATAGCCTTGTATCATACGCTTGGTAATTTACCAGTTCCAGAAATCAGCCACAGATTTGTCTGAACAGGCGAAAGAGACATTAGGACGTTACTGTCCTGAAAACGCAATAACCGCAGTAGCTAATGACGGCAAAATAGACGAAGAAACCATTTGGGAAAGGCACGTGGCTTTGGCCAACGCCCCCCCAATCCTAAGATATCTGTTGTATCAGCTGTCAAATCGGGTGCATAGCCAAACTGCCTAAAGTCTTGTTTATATATAATATTGAGCATATTTTTGACTGTATCATTGAGTTTTACATCGCTAGAGGAAAAGCCATTCTCCTTTTCACGACTCATCTCATGTATCTCTTGGTATGCCAATTCAATTTTGTACTTTCTAGCAAGACCCTGTACAATTTTTTTGAAACCACTTTCTAGTTTATAGATTTTAGTTCCCGGTACATAAAACTCATGTTGTGGGCGGATATGATTGTCTAGGATGAAATTGTCTTTGGAATATGCTTTAAATATCTTGTGTGCCCATCTCTCTAGGGCTTCTGCCGAGGTATCGCAGTTGGATTTGTTGCAATAGCAGTATTCAGAACGAAAACGATCATATGGATGTCGAGTTGTCATGAACATACCATCTAGCTTATCGAATAAGAGTTGCTGCTGAAGCATCTCAGCGTGCATGTGCTGCGGTGAACAGATACGCACATGATTAAAAGACTTGCCTTTTATATTAAGATCCAGATATCCAATCCGCCAACCGTTTTTTTGAAACAACGTCTCCATTGTAGTTCCACCAGCTTTGGGTACGTGAATATATAGAATAAATTTTTTGTCTTTATTGAAAACTGGCATAGATTTGATACGGTTTTATTGACGGTTACAAAGCACTTTCTCTACCCAATCATTGAGAATTTCGAAATAATTTAACAGAACGTTATTAGTTTGCAAGGTTTGATTATAATCAAACACCTGAGATGCTCGAAGCTGTTTTTGTCCATACAAACCAAAAGAACACCATCAAAGTCGAGACCACACATGTCCACAACTCGGACCGTCTGTTTGGCTCTTAAGGGTACACCCTGTTTTAGTACCTTATAAATATTTTACAAGGTCCTAAAACCGACTTATTTCCCGCTTACCGGGGTTAGGGGAATACTGTAGTTAAAACATGATTATCCGTCAATTATTGGTCAGGCAGCGAGTGATTGCATTTTTCAGCTCTGAAACACGGAATGGTTTTTGTAGGAAGCCGACGACACCTTCCATTCGGAGCTTAGATACCATTTCTTCTGGGGCGTAACCTGAGCAGATAATTACATTGGCTTCCGGCATTATTTTTCTGATTTCACGGTAACAGTCTTGGCCATTTAATTCGGGCATGACCATATCCAACAAAATGAGTGAAATTTCATGATGTCTTTCCTGGACTATCTCAATAGCCTGTAGACCATTTTCCGCAATGATGACATCCATTCCCAATTTCATTAGGAGTTCTGTAGCAACATTTCGAACTATTTCTTCGTCATCTACAAGGAGGACTATACCACTGAGACTCTCTCCATCATTACCTGTTACAATAGCGGAAGCAGCAATCTCGGTTTTTTCACTTATCGGCAAAAGGATGGTAAAGGTGCTTCCTGTTTCCTCTGAGCTTACGACCTTAATAATTCCAGAATGAGTCTTGACTGTACCATACACACTTGACAGTCCGAGGCCAGTCCCATGTCCTAGCTTTTTTGTTGTAAAGAAGGGTTCGAACGCCTTCCTCTTCACCTCTTCAGTCATCCCTACCCCGGTATCTACAATACAGATCTCAATATAAGAGCCCTCCTGCAATTCCTGGGGCTTTCCTTCTGGAGTGTTATGGATAACTTTATTGGTGGTTGAAATTGTCAGGACACCTCCTTCAGGCATTGCATCCCGTGCGTTGATTCCTAGATTCAATAAGGCGTTAGACAGTTCCGAGTCGTCCCCCTCTACAATGTTTTGAGTGGCATAGGGCTCAACTACTATCTGTATCCTTTTATCAATACTTCTCTGAAGTATGATCACTGTGTCTTTTATGAGGCGATGAATGTCAACAATATTTTTATCACTACCTTTTTTTCTCGCAAAACTGAGAAGTTTTCCAGTGAGGTCTGCAGCCCTTTCAGACGATACCAGGATACTTGAGATCGATTTCATGAATTCCGGGTTGTCACCGGCCTTTATTCGCAATAATTCAGCCGCTCCCATGATAGCACTTAACATATTGTTAAAGTCGTGAGCTATCCCTCCTGCAAGCTGACCAAGCGAATCAATATGACGCCTTTGCTGAAGTTCGCCTTCCATCTGTTTTGCTTCAGTAACATCATCAATTCGGATTACAACCTGACTGGCACCTTCACCGATAAGTGGATATACTGCAAAATTGAAAAATCTATCGTGGTTGTCTATCGATATCGGGACGTTTGCTTTTTCTACATGTTCCTCTGTTGTCATTTCGATCAATTTTCCCAGTGTTTCTGAAAAGAAAGGGAAGGCTGCTTGAATGGGTTTTCCCTGGGCTTCCTTTCTCGGCAGTTGTGACAGCTTTACCGCCTCTCTGTTCATCTTAACAATTATGCCTTGCTTGTCTGTACCTATAAGCACCGACGATATTGAATTGAGGACGCTGCTAAGATAGGAACGTGCTTGCACCAAATCATTTTCTACTATTAATTTATTTCGCATCTCTTTTTTTAGCTGTTTGTTGCCAGCTATCAGAGCGGATGTTCTTTCAGCAACCAGTGCTTCTAACCCTGCTCTCATTTTATATATGTCGAGAAAAACTTTGGCCTTGCTTAACAGTATTAACTCATTGAAAGGTTTGAATATGAAATCAACAGCACCTTTGTCATATCCTTTAATTTCTTTGGCATTATCTCTGTCGATCGCAGTGATGAAAATTATTGGTATCCCGGCTGTCTTGTCATCTGACTTCAGGATTTCAGCAACTTCGTAGCCGTCCATGCCCGGCATTTGTACATCGAGTAAAATAACGGCAAAATCATTATATAGTGTTTGGGTAAGTGCTTCGTTGCCAGAAGTGGTGCTCATGATGTCCACATCCAGTTTGTTCAGCAGTTTCTTGAGTACAAAAATGTTTTCCTGGTTATCGTCGACTATAAGAATCTTTGGTTTTGCAGTTTCATGTCTGATAAAGGCCCGTTCAATACTTTTCTTCATGGAGTAGAGATCAAGCAGGGCTCTAACCTTGCTCAGCAATACCATCTTATTGAACGGTTTATAGATGAAATCGACCGCACCTTTTGCATAGGCCCTGATCTCGTATGACTCGTCCTTGTCCATTGCAGTGATAAAAATGATAGGTATGTCCGATGTCGATTCATCCTCTTTTAGCATGTCAGCAACTTCTATTCCACTCATCCCCGGCATCATTATATCAAGGAGAATGAGGGAAAAATCATTGTGAAGGGTTGCTCTCAAAGCTTCATTTCCTGACTGGGCGGTCACAACGTCGATATCAAGTTCACCCAATAACTTTTCGATGACAAACAGGTTTTCAGGTATGTCATCAACGACAAGAACCTTGGCCTTCTCAATCCGGGATGTCATGTTTCCCCTCCAGTAGGTCCATTAAAAATAACGGAATATCTTCTAATTCCAGCATAAAATCAACTGATTTAGTCGCGATTGCAGCAAGGGGCATTACTGGGGACTCGGCTGTATCCGGGTTTTGTGTGATGGTAAGGCCTCCATGGTTTTTTACTTTCTGAATTCCGGCACTTCCATCTGAATTGGCTCCCGTCAGTATTATAGCTACAAGCGTATCTTTATAGGCTGCTGCTGCTGTTTCGAAAAGAACATCGACGGACGGTCTGGCAAAGCAGACGAGTTCATCTACAGAGAGAGAGAAGGTCTTATCCTTCTCCACTAGAAGGTGGTAGTCAGCTGGTGCTATATAAATGACACCCTCCTCAATACATTCTTTTTCTTCGGCCTCTTTTACTGTATGAGGGCAGTGGTTATCAAGGTATGTGACCAGGTAGTTGTCAGATGAAGCCATACGGTGCTGTACTATTATTATCGGCGCTGGCAGGGTGGCGTGCAATGAAGAAAGTAAAACACGCAATGCTTTAAATCCTCCTGCCGATACCCCGACCACAACAGCCTTATAACAATGCTCCATCTCTTGCCCACTACTTTCGTTTTTTCTGATATATCTTCTGCCCCTGTGTGAGATTGACAAAATGGTCTTTAACCTCTGAAAAATCTATGGTTTCTTTGCTTCCCAGGCAGAGAAACCCATTTGCTCTCAAGCTGTCAAAAAAGAGCTGTAGGACCCTGTTCTGCAGGTTGGAGTCAAAATATATGAGCACATTTCGACAGAGAATCAGGTTCATCTCACCAAAGACGCTGTCTGTTGCGATATTGTGGTTGGCAAAGACGATGTTTTCTCGGAGTGAACTGTCGAAAATGGCCGAATCGTATTCAGCGTAATAGTAGTCTCCAAATGATTTTCTTCCTCCAGCCGTTTGATAATTACGAGTACTTTTCTGTATGAGCTCGGCCGGGTAAATGCCCTTCTTGGCTTTTGCAAGTACTATGTCGCTGAAGTCCGTTGCGTAAATTTTGCAATTGTCATATAACCCTTCTTCCTTGAGCAAAATTGCCAGAGAATAGACCTCTTCCCCTGTAGAGACGCCTGCTGACCATATCTTGACGAAAGGGAAAGTTTTTAGATAGGGCACAACATTGTCACGCAACGTTTGGAAAAACAAGGGGTCTCTGAACATTTCAGTAACATGGATGGACAGGTTTCTGACGAATCTTTTGAAGAATTCATTATTGTATATTATTTCAGGTATGAGTTCGGAGATCCTGCTGTAACCAGTGTCCTCAAGTCCCTTATGTATCCTTCTAGTCAGAGAAGCTCGGGCGTATCCTCTGAAATCATACCCGTATTTCTCTAGCATCGCCTCAAGCAGAAGCTCTATTTCGAGTTCTTCATTATCCATTCATTACCTTTTTGTGGCGGTTGGCCCGTATTTCTCATCAGTTCAGGCGATGCCGTCTACATATCAATACATCCATACTCTCAACATCGAGAGTAGTTTCTTGGTGTCGATTGGTTTGGAAAGGTAGTCGTTGGCGCCGCAGCGTATACACTCATCTCTGTCTGTATCAAGTGCTTTTGCGGTAAGGGCAAGAATCGGTATATCCTTGAATTCTTGGTTTTTTCTGATGATCTTCATTGTTTCATATCCATCCATCACCGGCATCATGATGTCCATGAGGACTATATCGGGCATGGTTTCACTCTCAAGCAATTCAAGAGCCTTCTTGCCGTTGTCAGCAATAGTGACATTGAGTCCCTTGTGTTTAAGGAATTTACTGAGAGCGAAGGCGTTTCTCATGTCATCGTCAACCAGGAGGACTTTCTTACCACGAATACTGCTGTCTTTCTCTCTGATTTCTTCGATAATTTTCCTGTGTGACTCAGGCATATCCTGTTCCACGCGATGCATGAAGAGAGCGGTTTCATCAAGAAGCCTTTCCATGGAGAATGCGTTTTTCAAGACGATACTGCTTGAGTATTTTTCAAGTCTCTGCGTTTCCTCAATGGTCAAATCCCGTCCTGTATATATGATGACAGGCAGCCGCTTGATTGAGGTATCCTGTTCTATCTCGTCGAGCAGGGTGAACCCGGAGATATCCGGCAGTCCCAGATCGAGAATCATACAGTCAAATCGATTTGTTCGTAAGAACTCCATGGCCTTCTTGCCTGTTTCGGCCGTTGTAGCACTGATATCCTGGGTTCCCATGAGTTTGAGGATATTGTTGCGCAGTTCCCTGTCATCCTCGACGACAAGGAGCTCCTTGACAGTGTTTTCAAGGACATGTTCAAATTTCCCAAGTGCAGAGCGCAGCCCGCCTATGCTCACCGGCTTGGTAAGATAACCGACAGCTCCCTTCTGCAAGCCCTCGTAATATTCATCATAAGCGGACATGATATGGACGGGAATGTGTCGGGTATCAGGATTGTTCTTTAATTCTCTGAGGACAGTCCATCCATCAATACCAGGCAACCCAATGTCGAGAACAATAGCTGTTGGGTTATGCTCTATGGCATACTTAATTCCTTTTTCTCCGGTGGGGGCAATGTTGGTGTCGTAGCCATTTTTCTGGAAAAATTTAAGGAGAATTGTGGAGAATTCCGGGTCATCTTCAATTATCAGCATGCGTTTTGCTGCAAGAGACAACTCGATTGTATCCGGTGAAGCAGGGATTGTAACATTTTCTTCAGCCTGTAATGCAGCCTTGCTGATTTCGGCCCTCGTTCTCTCTGCTGGGGTCGAAACAATCTGTTGCTCCTTATCTCTCTGTATATTATCGGCTGAGGTCAGGGTTTGCGGTATATAGAGACTAAAGATAGCACCCTGGTCTATGCTACTCTCCACACTAATTTCGCCACCGATGAGACTAGCGAGTTCTTTGGAGATGGACAATCCAAGACCTGTACCACCATGACGTCTGCTGATTGAACCGTCCACTTGGCGGAAGGCTTCGAAAATCTGGTTGAGTTTATCTTTGGGTATACCCGGCCCAGTATCTGTGACTGAAAGCTGAATGGTGTTCTGGATGTCAAGATCGTTTCTATAGATATTGGCCTCCGGTCCTGGTCTAGCAATGCTCAGGGTTACAGATCCATGTTCGGTAAACTTGAAAGAGTTACCAAGCAGATTCCTGAGAATCTGTTCCATCCTATAGACATCGGTTACAATAGTTTCCGGCAATCCTTCCTCGAGCTCTGTTTTGAAATCAAGCCCTTTACGTTTGGCAAGGTGGTTAAACTCCAACTCGAAATCAGCTTGGATATTCGCCGGACAGATGCCTGAAATATTGAGTTCTACACGACCTGCTTCAATTTTGGAAAGATCCAAAATATCATTAATCAGGTGGAGAAGCGTCTGTCCGCCTCGATGGATTGAAGCTGCGGATTCGACCTGATCCTCGGAGAGATTTTTCTCATCATTCTCTGACAGCATTTTTGCCAGCAGGAGAATCGAATTCAGGGGGGTTCTGAGTTCATGAGACATGTTCGAGAGAAATTCAGATTTGTACTTGGTGGCAAGCTCTAATTGTTTGGCTTTTTCCTCGATCTCCCGTTGTTTTTCCTGCAGGTTCCGGTTTTTCTCCTCATTTTCTTTTTTCTGCTCTTCCAATAATTGGTTTTTCTCTTCCATCTCTTCATTACTGGTCTGCAATTCTTCTTGCTGGAGCTGGAGTCTTGCTTCTGATTCTTGTAGTATTTCAGTCTGTTCCTCAAGCTCTTCATTAGCTTTTTGGAGGTCTTTCTGTTGGGTTTTCAATGTCTCGGATTGATTTCTGGTTTGTTCGAGAAGAACTTTTAAACGATCATTTGCGATGGCAGCATTGATTGCAACAGCCACAACACTGCTGACATGTTCCATGAAGGTAATAAGACGCTGACTCAAAGGAAAACTCGCGCCAAGTTCTATGATTCCTTTGACGTCTCCTTCATACATTAAGGGAATGACAATTATATTGGCAGGCGTTGCCAAACCGAGTGATGATTCGATCTTGATATAGTCTTCAGGAATGTCGGTAAAAAGAATAATTTCTTTCTCCTGAGCTGCCTGGCCGATGAGTCCTTCACCTTTTGTGTATCTGTTGCTAAGACCTTTTCTCATCCGAAAAGCATAACTCGCAATAAGCTCATAACTGTCTGCGTCGTGTCGGTCATCCCGATTTTTAACAAATATCGTTCCCACCTGAACGCCTGTGTAACCTGCGATAAAGGTGATTGCGTTTTCGCAAAGATCATCAAGTTGGTGTTCTCCACTGATCTTCTCACTGAGACTCGTAAGTCCAGTTTTCAGCCAGTCCTCATCATTTGTGCGATTTGCAGCCGATTCAAGTGTTTCAAGCATTTTGTTCAAGGAGATGGGAAGATCATCACCCCGGGATTCCGGTATAAAACGGAATTGGTAATTTTTACTGCTCACCGCTTCCTGCAATCCTTCAAAAAGTACACGAAATGTAGCCTCACTTTCCTGAAGCGCTTTTCCAGAACTGTTGACCTGTTCCAGCATGGTATTAAATTCGTTGGTGAAATAACCTATTTCATCATGACTCTTTACCTCGGCCCTGACGTTCGAATCACCTGCAGCATATTGCTGCAGAACTCTGACTAGATTCCCAATCGGTTTGGTTATTGTTCTTACGGTCAATAAACCGAGAATTATGATTGTCAAGAGTCCAAGACCGGCAATAATTCCAGAAAGGATCAGTGTCTTACGGACCTCCACCATAATTTCATCTTCATCAACAGACACAAGGAGGAAAAGGTTTACTTCATTCCTGAAAAAGGTTGTTGTAGTGGTGAATCTTTGGAAAACCCTCAGTGGGAAAAAGATGATGTGTTCAGTTTGGTTCTTGGTCGTGAAGGATTTTATCTCTCCTGCTGTTGATTTTTGCAGAACTGTTTGGAGAGGTGTTTTCAACTGCTGATCTCCTTCTGTCATACCTTTTTGTGGAGAGGCGATAGTTTTTTCAGTAGCTGCATCGACCACTCGAACCCTGTTCGAAGCAAACCCGCTTTTTTTCAACTCCAAAGCTATCGAATGAACAAGGGTGTTCAATTTATCTGGGTCGAGATAGGCGAGAAAATAACCGTTCTGTTTGCCCTCGGAGTCTGCGGTCCTGAACCAGTATAAAAACATTGCTGACTGATCCTTTTCAATGGAGACTGGGGAACCTGATACAACCAATACTGGAGTACCCGGATTCCTCTTCATGGTATCAACCTCTTCGACGTTGGTACCGGCCAAGGGGCCCGTAGAGTTATTCTTGATTCGTGAGCTCCTGCCTTCTCCAAGAATATTTCCAGCTATATCGGTAATCAATAGGAGTGTAAATTCAGGATTATCAGTCTGCATGGTGTTAAAGTGTTTCTGCAGTTCACCTATGGCGTCAAATTCAATGGCCATACCAAACACATCTTCTTCGGTCCAGGCTGAAAAAGTTACGGCTCCTGAGTCAAATGTAGCATTGAGTTGTTCTGCACCGCTACTGCTAATCAGGGTGATTTGCCTATGACTTCCTTCCAGGGCACTGTCTCTTGCAGGATAGTAAGTGATTGCGACAATGGCCAGCATGGGAATAATGGAAAACAGGAACGCAAAGAGTATCTTGTATTTCAGACTCACTGAATATATGCTGTCTAAACCTACCTTACTCATATTGATACCTTTCTTCCGCTACGATTCGTCAAGTTTTTCAAGCTGCAATGGTTTACCCACTTTGGCCCTTGCACTATTCCACTCCTCACGGGTTCGCACCGCCTTATCTCCAGGTAAGGAATCGATGATCTCAAAGTAATCGAGTTTATATTTGTCTTTCATGACATCCTGCGCCTTCTTGCATCTGACCGCATAAACGGTCTGAATGGACTGGTGGTCAAAGGTACGCCATGTCTGTTTGTCTTTTAAATGTTGATATGAGTGGCCCTCCAGAACCTTAATCACATCAACGCTCTTAAAGGAGTCGGCCCGTTCAACAGCGGCTTTGTACTCATACAAGATTGCATAGGCCGATGCTCCTGAGGTGCTGGGGTATCTCTTGAAACGCTCTAAAAATGTTTCAACGAAAGCTTTACCTTTGGGGTAGTTGAATTCATATGGAACAATCCAGCTCCACGGCAAGGTACCGATCACCCCTTCCATGACTTTTGGGCCACCGCTTTCCGCCATTCCCAGAGTGAGGTTGGGGACAATTATCTGCATCTTTGACTTTAACCCCTGTATGGTTGCCTGGCGGATCGCATTGCTCATGTCTTTGCCAAAAAGGACGAGAACAAGGACATCAGGGTTGATGATCTTTGCAAATGAGATGGCTTTCCTGAAATCTTTATCGGTTGCTCCAGGGAACGGAATGGTTATTCTTTTGTGAGATTTTCTATCCTCAGTGCCGGTGAACCGTCGCATAGACTCTTCCGTTGTGTGCCCCCATGTATAGTCAGCCGTTATGTAAAAATATCTGTTCTTATTCGCTGGATGTTTGACGTTTAGGTAAGAGGCAAGGGTTTTTGCCCCCATCCAGGAATTATAGCATTCACGGAATGTGTACCTGTTTCCTTCGGACCCTGTTGTCGCTGTGGAATAAGTAAGTGTCCCAAAAAAGAGGACCCCCTTTTGACGGCAAGCATCAGATGCGGCGATTGCCACACTACTTGCAGAACCTCCGAAAACCATTGTGACATTCTCTTTGTCGAGGAGCTCGTTGACATTGCGGTAGGTAACGTCGACCTTTGACATGGAATCTCTTGGGATCAAATTTATTTTTTTACCGAGAATTCCTCCTGCACCGTTTATCTCTTCAACTGCAAGGGTTGCAGCCCGCAACTGGTCCAGACCTTGGATAGAGTATGATCCTGTTTTCGGATAGTTCAAGCCGATATTGACTACATTGTCAGCAATACATGAGGAAGATTTCAGGAGGAAGAACTGGAGGACAGCTGTAACCATCAGTGGGATGAGGGGCGATGTCTGTATGTTCATAGACAGAATTCTCCTGAGGTGAGACAGCTTTATTACCTGGAAGAACAAACCACGAATCTTAAAAAAGTATATCACAATTCTAAAAAAGAATGTGTAATATTGCAGATATCGCTATATATGGTGTGTCTCTTACAAAAGAACATGCCTGGTATATAAATTTTATTTTTATGTTTTCAGATGTTAAAGTCCTCTCGTTCCTACCCTGAAACTCAAGCACGTACAGTATTTTACTGTAGATGTTCTTTTTACTTTTCACGATTCTCTTTCAGGACAAATCATTTGTGTTTTGTTGATACTTCGTTAATAAAAATAAGTAGCTCCTGGACTGCTTCACGAGTTAGAAAGGTTAGTACCTTATTCCGTAAAAGCTGTCACAAAAAACAGGTAAGCGCAGACTCCGAGAAAATACGGATTCTGTTTTATATTATATGGTTGTAAACACCCACAAGGTATTTACTTACCGTTTACCGGTGTTAGTATAGAGTGTTTGAAATAAAGACGATCAATCAATAATCATCACCGTTCCTCTTCAAAAGTGAGTGTTATGGGTTCAACCCTCGAAAATCAGGTAAAACGACTTCAACATCACGATGCACATCTACTCCTCAGAGGTGTATTGCATGGTATTGAAAAAGAAGGCTTACGTATCGATGCCCGTGGGAATCTTTCGTTGTGCCCACACCAAAAAAAGCTCGGTGCCCCTCTAATGAACGGCAGTATAACTACCGATTTCTCTGAGTCGCTCCTTGAGCTTATCACCCCTGTTTTTCAAAATCCTGCTACAGCGTTAAACTATTTAGAGACGATCCACCAATTCACTTACACCCACCTGGGTGAGGAATGCATATGGGCAGCAAGTATGCCTTGCCGGATACCTGATTCGTCAAAGATACCAATTGCTCAATATGGTGGTTCAAATATCGGTAAAATGAAACATGTTTACAGGCTAGGCCTTGCCCATCGGTATGGAAAAATGATGCAGAGCATTGCCGGCATACACTATAATTTTTCCATTCCAGATGACTTTTGGAAAGTATATCAGCCACTAGAGAAAAATCATGCTGACCTTCAGTCTTTCAGATCAAAATGCTATTTCAGGATGATACGCAACTTTCGCCGCCATTCCTGGCTCCTTTTATACCTCTTTGGAGCTTCACCCGCCCTGTCACATTCTTTTTTGGGCGCCAATGACCACAACCTCGAATCATTGCACACGGACACCCTTTTCCTCCCCTACGCAACTTCCCTCAGGATGAGCGGTCTGGGCTACTCTACAACGGCACAGTCGTCTCTTAATATCTGCTTTAACCATTTGAAAACATATATAGAATCACTCAATAATGCGATTCACAATTCCTATCCTCCATATGAAAAAATAGGTGTAAAGGTTGACGGCCATTTTCGGCAGCTATCTACCACCGTATTACAAATCGAAAACGAGTATTACAGCGACATTCGACCCAAAAGAGTGCCCAAAGATGAGGAGACTTCCTTACAAGCCCTCAAAAAACGAGGGGTTGAATACATAGAAGTAAGAAATAACGATGTCAACCCCTTACTTCCATTGGGAATAGATGTGCACCAGGCGCTTTTCCTGGATACGTTTCTTATCAGTTGCCTTCTCATGGGAGATCAGCTTCTTAGTCCAGATGAATGCAGAATAGGGAATGAGAACACCCAGAATGTGACCATAAAGGGACGTCAACCCAATCTTGAGTTAGCAAGCCTCAAAGGCACAATACAACTTAAAGATGCGGGGACACGACTTATTCGGCAATTCGAAAAGACAGCAGTGATGCTTGACCAATTGAACAACACCAGAATGTATAGTCAAGCATTGAAGATTCAAGAAGAGAAGTTGCAAGATCCGGCTCTCACACCCTCAGCGCAGATCCTTGATTCTATCAGAACCTCGGGCCTGGAGTACACTGAGTGGACAATGGAAATGAGCAGAAAACATAAAAATACCTTGCAAAACAGCCCACATGATGATGCTGTATTCACACATCTTGCCGATCAGACTATTGCCTCTATTGCAGAGCTCCAGAAGATTGAAGCAGGTGACAGTCTTGACTTTGATGAATATGTGCGTCTTTATCGAACAGGAAGACCTCACACTCAGTCAGACCAATAAATACAGCGTGCCAGGGAGCAGAAACCTTACGCCGTTTTTTAATTGTGCAGACTAAGCGGCACATGAAGAGTAAAAATCGTGCCTTCACCTTCTTTGCTCTCGAAGGTAATGGTGCCGCCCAGTCTTTTCATAGTGGCGAAAGCTACCGAAAGGCCAAGACCCGCGCCCTCAACTGCCGGTTTTGTTGAGAAAAACGGTTCGAAGACCAGTTCCTGATGCTTTCCTATGATGCCGGGTCCACTATCCTCAAGTAAAATATAGAAATAGTTGCCGCCGACTTCAGTGGTTATACATAGAAAGCCACCCTTGCCTGCCATCGACTCAATACCATTCACAATAATGTTTTTTAAAACCAGGGATAAGCCACCCTGATCTACTCGTATCCTTGGGTCATAGTCGACAAATTTCAACAAAAGCTCGACCCTGCCTGCCTCGACAATGGGGCCAACTTCCTCCAGGACTGTTTCAATTAATCGATGAATGTTGTGAACCTGCTCGACCGAACTGTATCCCTGATAAAGATGCTGAAACTCTTTTACCATCTCGCGCATTCTGTCACATTCATCGCTTGCTATAGCCAGCAAATCTTTATCATCATCCGAGATGTCTTCACGAGTGTGAAAATCAGTTATGACAGAACGAATCCCGAATAAAGGATTACCAAACTCATGCGCAAAATTTGAAGACAATCGACCAAGCGCTTCCATTTTTCTGGCATTCATCAGTTCATCCTGAAGGCCGAGTTCGTATGATATTTCCCTTGATACAGAGATAGTATTGGTAATGTTCTTGTTGCTATCAAAGACTGGTGATACGATAGAGAACAATGTCAAAGGTTTTCCAGATCTTGATCGGCATTCAATAACACCCTCCCACTGCTTTCCATTGCGTATATCTTCTCCAATTTTTTTGAGAGTTACCCTGGTCGATGCCAGTGACTCGGCAAACATCCCTGTGTTCCTGCCGACAAGCTCACTTCTCTTATAGCCGGATAATTGTTCAGCTCCTATGTTGACATATTGGATACGGTTTTCATTGTTGGCAATAATGATGATTAAAGGTACATGGTCCACTGCTTTTATGAGCAGGTCTTTTTCTTGAAGGAAAGTTTGCTGTAAGCTTCTGGAAAGTGCTCGAAAATCGCTACTTACCCGTTTCTGCATTTCTGTGAAATCCAGGCCAAGCTGGCCGAGTTCGTCTTTTAGCCGACCAGACATTCCTGGTAATTGAACAACCCTATATGCTTTTGAAGGATCAAAAAGAGCTGCTTGATCAGCAAGTTCTTTGAGAGGACGACTTACAAAATGGTGTATTACCACCTGAACGAACAGAGTAATAAGCGAAATGGCCACTCCTGCGAGCAACAGCAGGTGCGTCCCGCTGCAGGTACGCAGAAATGATTGTTTCCACCCCCCCAATCCAAGAAGGATGAGGCAAAACAGAAGTACGCAGATGGCACATTTCAGAGCTATCTTGTTATACATTTATAATGTCCATAGGATTGGTGTTCTATAGGGGATTCATTTATGGGTACCTGGTACAGTATAAATTTTCAATGACTATTGAGAGAGGTAAAAAACGAGGTGTGACAAATGACTCTTCGTTGTTTTTACATTCACTTTTCCCAGATAATACAATCCTCAGGACAATTCTTCATCGCCTCTTCCACAAGGTCCTCAGGGTACTCATCCTGCTCAATAATTTCCATCATGCCAGTCATGCTGTTACACCTGAAGACTTTCGGTGCAACCTCAATACACCCTTTGCATTCACTGCACTTGCCAAGATCAATAGAAGGATAACGATGTCTTTTTCTCAAAATATACCACCACAATAAATACCACAATTTGTAACAAACCTGAACGCTTCATCTTTGTTTGCTTTTATCTAGCAGGTATAATAACCATTATCACCAGATGTGAGTAGAAAATTCAACCAAAATAAGTGAAGGCGTCGTATGACAATTGTTGTTCCTTCATTATTATAGACTGGACAAAAATATAGTTCTGGTTAATATCATAAAGTCGATGCTTTACCAATAAAACTACTTTTTACAATCCATTATTTTTTAATATATACGGAGCAATGATGAGTAATATAGAACTCGCTAAAGGAATTTACTGGGTAGGGGCGGTGGACTGGGACGTTCGCGACTTCCACGGCTACTCTACCTATAAAGGGACCACATATAATGCCTTTCTTGTAATAGATAAAAAGGTGACCCTTTTCGATACTGTGAAACGTTCCCACTTTGGTGATCTCCTAAGAAATATTCGAGCCATTATTGATCCTGAAAAAATTGACTATATCGTTGTCAACCACGTGGAACTCGACCACTCTGGATGCCTTCCGGAAATGATGGATCTGATCAAACCCGAAAAAATATTCTGCTCCCCCATGGGACAGAAGGCGATTGTAGCTCATTTCCACCATGAAGACTGGCCTTTTGAGGTTGTCAAATCAGGCAATGAGGTCAGTATAGGTAAACGAACCATACAGTTTATCGAGACGAGGATGCTCCACTGGCCCGACTCTATGTTTAGTTTCATAAAAGAAGACGGTATCCTTTTTTCCAGTGACGCGTTTGGTCAACATTACGCTTCGGACGAACGCTTCGACGATGAAGTTGACATGTCGGTTGTAATGCAGGAGAGTGCAAAATATTACGCGAATATTCTCTACCTTTTCTCCCCGCTCATCAAAAAACTGCTGGCAGCGGTGGCGGAAATGAACCTCGATATAAAAATGATCGCACCCGATCATGGTATCATCTGGCGAAGTCAACAAAACAAAATCCTTGAAGCCTATGATAAATGGAGCCGCAACGAGTCAGATGAAAAAGTTCTTGTGATTTACGATTCCATGTGGCACTCAACCGAAAAGATGGCCCATGCAATTGGTACAGGCCTGAAGGAGACAGGAGTCAGCACCAGTATGATCAACCTGAAGGTGCATCACCGAAGTGACGTGATGACTCAGGTGCTTGGCGCAAAGGCCATTATTCTGGGCTCTTCGACGCTCAACAATGGATTACTTCCTCGCATGGCTGGTTTTCTCATGTATATGAGAGGCCTTAAACCTACGAACAAAGTTGGTGCATCCTTTGGTTCTTTTGGCTGGAGCGGTGAAGCGGTTGGCCTGATGAACTCTGCTCTTGAGCAGATGAAGATTGAGGTAATTGAAGATGGCCTGAAGCTGAAATACGTGCCAGATGACAAGAAACTTGAGGAATGCCTTGAGATGGGCCGCAGAATCGGCGAGAAAGTGAAAGAATGTTCTAAGGCGTAAGACTGGTATTTTTCATGCATCGAATAGCCCAACATACATTGCTTCTCGAGGGCGATTCCTATGAGAACTGCACTCAACACGTACATAAATTTTTCGACCTTACATCCTTAGTAATTTATGACTGTATCGAGGCCAGTGAAGAGAAATCCTCCTGTGGTCTCGATGCTGCTTTTTTTGATACAGTTCGTAAAGCCGAAAAGAAAAACCACCAGACAGTGCAGGAACTCGTTGAGGAACTGGCTAAATCCGGTATTCTAAACACATATGATTTTCGTAGAATAGAACAGGGATACCAGAGTAAAACACTGCATGTACTCAGCCATTTACTCGATGGTTTTATTGGTATAGATTCTTATTTTTATAATTTGATAGACGACAGCCACTGGCTTCCGGATAATACAGTTGTGGAAATGCAGAAGCGCCCCAGTAAATACTGGCTGATACACATTGATTGTTTCTCAGCGACACCCGAAGAGGTCGGCCTCATACGACTCTAGGAGCTTGTCCGAAGAGGTGGCAACGATCAACCGTGGGCTATTGGTTTACGATAAGAAACAGTCCCTAGGTTCACATCACATCTCAATGTTGCAATTGTCGTACCCTAGAAACAGCGGTTGCCTATCTTTTTACAGCATATGTAATCGCCATAACTTGAATGCGGAACGTGAGTTACAACATCTATGCAATGGAAAAGCCTCTTCTCTGCAAACCCTGATATCTCAGTCACGGAAACAAAAGAATTCCTGACCAATCAGCCCCCCGAAAGCTTCCAGCTGCTCGACGTGCGGCAAGCCAAAGAATATGAAGAGCAGCATCTACCTGGTGCAATTCTTATCCCTTTGGGAGAACTTCCAGATCGTCAAGAGGAACTTGACAGTAACCAGCAAACCATAGTCTATTGCAGGTCAGGTATTCGGAGCAAAGCTGCTTGCCAGATCCTGATAGATGGCAAATTCGCAATTGTTTCAAACATGACAGGCGGTATTCTTCAGTGGGAAGGAGTAACAGCTGCCGGCGGGGACACGGTTGGTCTTGAGTATTTCATCAGAGGTACTTTTACCAGTGCATTTGAAATGGCATACCAAATGGAGAGTGGGTTGCAACAGTTTTACCTCCTTCTTCAAAGCCGCGTATCATCACCAAAGGTGCAGTCTCTTCTCGAAACCCTGGCAAAATATGAAGATGGACATATGGCAAGACTTTTGGCCAAATACAGGAAAACAAAAAAAACAACTGAGATCTCTCATTCTTCAATGATTCTCGAAGGAGGGTTCAATGCAGACGATCTACCTCAAACCTTCGGGGAGCATCTGCAAACCGAAGAATCAATACTGCAGTTAGCTATGACTTTTGAAGCCCAAGCTTTTGATCTCTATATGAGACTCACAAGAACCACTAAAGATATCGAACTACAGTCCTTCTACCAGCAGATGGCAGAAGAGGAGCAGAAACATCTTAATCAGCTCGCAAAAGGCCTTGATGCCTTGCTAACCTGATATCAATATTACGTTCGATTGAAAAACAACAACTATCAAGGAGATCCCATGAGCATTTTTAAATATACAGCTGCGGAACTGTACACATGGCTGACAACAAAAACAGAAATGCTTGTGCTTGATGTCAGAAACAAGGTCGATTTTGGCAGATTTCAAGTGGAATCTCCCTACCCTTTTGCCTTGCAGAATATTTCCTATTTCGATTTCATGGAAATAGAAGACGAATGTGTGGATAAAGTACCACAAAACACTCCTATTCGTGTGGTCTGTGCAAAAGAAGGTTCAGCAAAATTTGTCGCTGAAATTCTCGAGAAACATGGGTTTAAGGACATTGGCTACCTGGAAGGTGGTATTAAATCCTGGGGAAACCTGCTGGTGCCCGTTCTCCTCACCCCCGATGAGCCCTATCAGCTCTATCAATTTATTCGGCCCGGTAAGGCATCCTGCAGTTATGGACTGCGGTACAACAGTCAGCTGATGCTCTTCGATCCTTCCCGCAATACTGATTTTTACCAGGAATTTGCTCAAACCAACAGCTGTGAAATTGTCAAGACCTTCGAAACCCACCTACAGGCCGACTATATTGCAGGCAGCCGTATCCTCTCCGAACAGACCGGTGCCGAATTTCTAGCAAATGAAGGAGACTTTACCGGTGCAAACATCAGTTACACCAAACTTGCAGACCATGAAAATTACGGTTTTTCTTCTCCAGCCCCAGAAGTACAAAGTCTCTTCACACCTGGCCATACACCCGGCTCTACCTCGTATCTAATCGATGGCAAATTCCTGATTTCCGGAGATACGGTTTTCATCCAATCTGTCGGCAGACCTGACCTTGGTGGCCAAGTTGAGGCATGGTCAGACAAGCTTTTTGACACCCTGCAAAACCTCAAAACCTTCAGCGATAGTCTTATTGTGCTCCCGGGTCACTATATGGACTGGGCAGAAGCAAACGACCAACTTGCCTTCTCCGCAACTTTGGCCGAGACAAAAGCCTTTAATAAGGATATTTATGCCATTGCTGACAAAGGGAATTTTTTAAAGTTTATTCAGGGTAATATGCGAAAGCAGCCAGACGAGTACGCTATGATTCGTCGTATTAACGCCAACCTTGAGCAAGTCGAAGATGCTAAGGCCGAAGAGCTGGATCTCGGTAAAAACGAATGTGCAGCTACTGCTTATGCAGCTCAGCAAAACGGCTGACCATACATGCCGGAAATCTATCAGGATTATGATGATGAGCCAGAAGATCTATTCTGGCCACTGCCTGGCAAACTCTCGTCTGATTTTTACGCTCTGGAGATGGATGGTTTTACTGAAGACATCGGGTTCTACCAGTCGAGACTAAAAAAGAGTGGCTCAATCCTTGAAATGGGCTGCGGCACTGGCCGCATTGCTGGCTGTGTCGCAAATAAACACCGGTTCACGATAGGCATAGATATATCCTTCTCCATGCTGCAAAGGGCAAGGCGGAAAAATCATCCACACACCACCTACCTGTGTATGGATATGACAAATCCATCATTTTCTATCTCTTTTGACACGATCATTATCCCCTATAATACCCTGAATCTACTGAAAACCAAAGAAAGGATTTCCACCTGCCTGAGAGCTTGCAGGACCTACATTAAACCCACAGGCCGACTTCTGGTTCAACTGTTTGTTCCCACTAACGACTTTATCAGGGAGAAGAAGAAGACATTTCAATTTCAAATGTTTGACAGATCCCACAGGGGTAAACTGATAAAAGAAATAATAAAAGAGTATCACCAAGAGTCAGAGACTATTCTGGTGGAAGAGCGTTACAGGGTCCGACCCATGCAAAAAGGTTTCCCCAACGAAGACTATCACTCTTTATACGACATTGCCGCTTTTTCTGCAGAATCCTGGCTCACAACCTTTAAACAGGCTGGTTTTACCCCTCAAAATATCTACGGCGATGCCAGTGGATCGCCATATGACAGCGCACATTCTTCCATACTTTTTGGTAGCTTCTCTATAAAATAACTGAGTCTGTTGGTTTACTAGGTGTTTTGTTCGAGATCAGGTACGCGCAAACTCCGAGGCATCCAGGGAAAACAACCACAGGCATATAGTTGATACTCCGAGGATTGTTTTTCCCGAATAACGCCGATATTGGGCAAAATATCAGTAAATCAACGAGCTCATAAATTACTTTTATTCCTCTTCTTGACCTAAATCAAAGCTAGAGTCAGAGCCACAGGGTACATTCCCTGTCACATCACTTGAGAAATTCTTTTTTCCAATTGATCTTAGTAAGAGACGACCTATACTTTCGAATTAGTATTCCGTTTGTGAATACATAACACATTCCAGGAGGTTAATATGTTCTGTAATCAGTGCGAACAAACTGCAAAAGGCAGTGGTTGTACCATTGTTGGCGTATGTGGAAAAACCGATGAAGTCGCAGCACTTCAAGACCTGCTCACCTACGCGGTTCAAGGCTTGTCTGTGGTTGCTGTTGAGGGCCGAAAAGTCGGCCTTGTCGATAACGAGACAGATCGCTTCACCCTCGAAGCTGTGTTCTCCTGCCTCACCAATGTTGATTTCGATCCACTCCGTTTTCAAAGCCTCATTAACAAATCAGTTCAACTGCGGGAAGCACTCAAAGGAAAAGTGCAGGCAGCTGGTGGTACTGTTGATTTTGCTGCGGCTGCTGCTTCATTTTCCCCTGCTCCCAGCGTCGATGCGCTCGTTGTCCAGGGACAGGAACTCGATTTCATGAATGCACTCGACGCTAATGAAGATCTTCGTTCATTGAAGCAAATTACGGTGTATGGACTTCGAGGGCTGGCTGCCTATGGTGACCATGCAGCCATACTCGGCCATGAAGATGATTCTATTTTTACCTATGTTCATGAAACTTTGGCAGAATTCACAAACGGTGGACAAGACCTTGAAAAACTGGTTGGCCTGGCCCTCAAGTGCGGTGAAGTGAACCTCAAAGCCATGGAACTCCTTGATGCAGGCAACACCGGTACATATGGCCATCCCACCCCAACAGAGGTGCCTCTTGGCGCAAAAACCGGGAAGGCTATCCTCATAACCGGTCATGACCTCAAAGACCTCGAACTACTACTCAAGCAAACTGAAGGTAAGGGAATCAATATTTACACCCATGGTGAGATGCTACCATGTCACGCTTACCCAGAACTGAAAAAATACAGCCATTTTTATGGTCATTTTGGAACGGCCTGGCAGAATCAGGCAAAAGAATTCCCTGAATTTCCTGGAGCGATTCTTTTCACGACCAACTGTATACAGAAACCAGCCGACAGCTACAAAGAAAATGTCTTCACCACCGGTCTGGTAGGATGGCCCGACCTCCTCCATATTGGAGCTGACAAAGACTTTTCTCCTGTTATTAATCGCGCTCTTGAGCTCCCTGGATTTGCTGCAGATACAGACAAGGGTAGCGTACTGACAGGTTTTGCTCGAAATGCGGTTCTTGGCGTTGCAGACAAAGTGATAGACGCCGTAAAAAGCAAGGCTATCCGTCATTTCTTCCTGGTTGGTGGTTGTGACGGCGCTAAGCCCGGCCGTAATTACTACACTGAATTTGTCGAAAAAGTCCCTGAAGATTGCATGATTTTAACTCTTGCCTGTGGAAAGTTCCGCTTCTTTGACAAGAAACTTGGAGACATCGGCGGAATTCCAAGACTCCTTGATGTAGGCCAATGTAATGATGCCTACTCAGCGATCCAGATCGCTGTGGCTCTCGCCGGTGCCTTTGAGTGTGGTGTAAACGATCTGCCGCTCTCCATTGTACTCTCCTGGTATGAACAAAAAGCTGTCGTTATCCTCTTGACTCTCTTTAGTCTGGGAATCAAGGATATTCGGCTTGGGCCCTCCCTTCCAGCCTTTATTTCGCCAAACGTACTTAATGTACTGGTTGAGAATTTTGACTGTAAGCCAATCGCTGCAACCCCGGATGAAGATCTGAAAACTATTTTAGGCTAAGCCTTCATCTCCGCTGTAAAAAAAGGCTGGACACCGTGTACGGTGTCCAGCCTTTTTTTGGTTTTGTCTGTCCCCCTGCTGCGAACAAAATAATAACACCGGTAAACGGTAAGNNGAATTTCTAAGGTACTAAAAAAGATACAATAAGCAACGGGACTTGACCCAGATCAAAGAAATCTACGATCCCTATGCTATTATATAGACATAGACAACAAAGATACATACCGTCAAACTACAGCAATACAACAAACACCACCTGTCTCGGAGGACTGGCAATGAAAAATATACGAAAAATAATTAAAATTGATGAAGAGCTCTGCGACGGTTGTGGACAATGTGTACCAGACTGCGCAGAGGGTTCTTTAAAAATCATAGATGGAAAGGCAAAACTCGTTGCCGATAATCTTTGCGACGGCCTTGGTGCCTGTCTTGGGGCCTGTCCAACCGGAGCACTGAAGATCATTGAACGCGAAGCAGATGAATTTGACGAAGAGGCTGTTGAGCAATACCTGGCAGAAGAAGAAAAAAAGGACGCTGCTACACCAAAAACTATGGATTGCGGTTGTGCATCCAGCCATATTCAATCCTTTCCCTCAGCACCAGCTGCAGGCGGCTCACCATGTCAATCTGCCAACGCTCCTGTCCAGATCCCGACTACAAAAGCCGGAGACTCTGCCCTCAGCCACTGGCCGGTTCAAATTCGCCTTATTCCCGCCAATGCGCCTTTCCTGCAAAACGCTGATGTCTTAGTCGCCGCTGATTGTACGGCTGTGGCTGTAAGAAACTTTCAGGAGAACTACCTGGAAGGGAAAACTGTGATGATGGGCTGTCCAAAATTTGATGACGCAGACAGCTATGTCCAGCGGTTCACAGAAATTATCAATTCCTGCAACTTAAAAAGCCTCACCATCCTGATCATGGAAGTGCCCTGCTGCTCGGCAATGAGTGTCATCATCAAGAAGGCACTGGATCAATCAACGAAGACAGTGCCGGTTGAACAAATCACCATCTCCACAAGGGGAGAAGAAGTAGGAAGAAAAACCTGGTAAATACCCCACCGAGAGGGTTCCTGCTCATTCAACATGAACTGGAACCTTCTCTTGGGGCCATTCAAGATGGACTCCATCCTGGGATTCAGAAACCCGAACGCCCAGTTGCTGCAATAACTGAAAGAGTGGTCTGCCAAAATAGAACAATTCCTCACTCACCTTCAGCTGGAAATCTGAGATGACCCTTGCCCGAAATCTGAGATCGGCACGCACCCTTTTTTCAATATCTTTCTTCAATTTACCGGTAAGCAAACCTGAGCCTGTCCGAACAGCCTGCAGGTCTACGCAGGGACAAACCCGTTCATGCTCCTGAATTACCGGGATAATCGGATCATCTTCCTCAAGAAGGTCAATCCGGTTGAGAGTGTCCTTTTCGACCAGCCCTGTGATTTCTTCAGTATTCCAGCACTTCAAAGCCCGACATGCAAGAGGTCTTTTTTCATAGACGGTGCAACCGTTCTCCGCGCTGAAATAGCAGCAAACCCACTGCCGCCCTGTACCAACTATTTTAACTAGCTCTACGGCAACAGGCTGAACCTTCCCGGAAACCGGATGCAATCCCAGCTCTCCTTTTCTAATTGTAATCAGGCTACTGACAGGTATATCACCATTTCTGACCAGTTCAATATCTCCAGTATGTAATGCCGGTCCACCTTCTTTACAGCAATTTCCACACTGATAACACTCTTTCTGTTCACTTGTCATTCAGTCCACTGGAAGGATATGCCCTTCCCCTTTACTTTCATTGAGATATTTCTTCGTTCTTCCTGGTCACCATGATTACAAAATGTTGAAACCATTATTTTTCAGCAATGTATATACTTCCATGGGCTGCCTGGTAATAACCCGTATATAGATTTTTTTCACATCGTTTTTTTCGGAAATCCGAAAGAACTGCGTCAATTGGATATCCTGCTTATCAAAAAGATCTGCAATTTCACTCATCATACCCCGGCGGCCAACATCCTCAATTCGAATGAGCAGCGAATCTTTCTGGGACACACCAAAAAGCTTTCGATACGCTGCTGTAAGATCAAGGAGGGAGAAGATCCCAATCACCCGGCCCTCATCATCCACAACGGGAATCCCACCGACCTGGTCTCTATCGAAAATCAAAAGTGCGTCATCCAGTCTGGCATCAATTCCCAGGATTGAGCAAGAACCAGTCATGATGTCAGCAACCGTCTTTTGTTCCACCTGCTCATAAGCTATAATGCTGTCCTTTTTAGAAACAACGGAGGAAGGATAAGCTGACCGCAGATCCCTGTCCGTAATTATACCTATCAGTTGTTTATCCTCGCCCACAACCGGCAGATGTCTGAAATTATTTTCCCGGAGTGTACGTCTGGCTTCAGGAAGCGACATGCCAGGAAAAACAGTAATAGGATCGGGTGTCATATAATCAGAAATATTCATAGCAGTACCTTTACAGCCGAATCGATCATTATGAAGCGGATCTCAGTAGCAAGAACCCCTTGAGGCCACTGAAAGTAAACAATTATTCTTATTCTTAGTTGATTATATCATAAGCTATTACCGAAATGACAATAGATGTTCTTTTCGATGTTCTTTTCTCCTGCTTTTTCTTCATGAGGTAACTCAATGGCTAAAAAAGTGATTTTAATTTCTTGACCTGGTTGAAGAAAACAGAATCTTTAAGTATTCTCTGCTGCAAATATTGTGGTCAATCGGCCATCCCTCTCAGAGAAATCACCTGCAAAATCATGACGAAAAGAAAATCCATGCTTATAACTCTTTACAAATCTTCTCTTTGCCCCCGCTGTCATCTGGCAAAAAAATATCTCAAGCACATTGCCCAGGATGATTCATCAATTTCCATAGAGGAGGTTGATGTACTTCTCTCACCGAGAAAAGCCTTGAGGAATGGTGTCAGGATGATTCCCGCAATAAAAATAGACGGTGAACTCAAAAGTGCACTGTATTTCAACAAATCAGCTATCATGGATTTTATCGACATTCACCGTTTATAAATATTGAAAACATTACCAGAGAATATATTTTGAAAACATTTCTTACCGACTCCATTGGCAGGCTTGATCTACTTGTCTGGCTGCTTGTTTTAAGTTTTTTTTGCGGCAGCTCATTGCTCTTTGGTGGAAACCTGCAACTGGCGTTTATCGGAGCCTCGGGTGTTATCATCGAAATGCTTCTCATCTCACTTGCAATTGAGATCATCATCGAGTGTTTAAAGAACAATAAACGTATTGGTACCCTGACGGGTTTTATAACCAACGGACCGGAGGCTGTGTGTCTGCTTGTGGGTTTACTAGCTGGAGACATCATTTTTGCAGCATCTACACCACTTGGCTCAAACTTCATGAACCCGATCCTCCTGTTTACTGCGGCCGTAATAACTCGGCAGGCAATAAAAACATTTTCAACAAACCAGCTTTATTCTTTAGTAACAATAGGCAGCACGGCAACTCTGGCGGGCACCTTTTTTATACTGGACCCAGACAATTTTCTCCCCTGGCTAATACTGAGTGCAGTAGTCACCATCATCCTTTTTTTCTTCCGCCCCAAAGAACAGGGCGCAGATGTGCCGGAGGAATATACGTTCAACCCGAGTTTGTGGCTTGTACCCTCCATTGTTATCTTGATAGTTTCAGGATTTTTTCTTGATCCGGTAGTCTCCTTTGCAGCACTCCACTCCCATGCCCCCAAAGGGGTAATCGGCTTCGTCGTACTGGCCACACTCACCAGCTGGCCTGAGTTTAAATCGTGCCTTGTTCTTCTCAGCAAGGAAAAGCATCTTGCCGCAGTTCTTAACATTACTGTTTCAAACATTACGAATATCTGGCTTGCGGTCATAGGTGTAGCAGCCTATTTTTTCGCCTCGTAGCTCCGATAAACGTGAAATAAGTCGGATAGTACCTTGTGAATTATCACCGCTGCAGACAGCATCTACAAGAGCTTCAGCTGGGCAATATGCTCTGGCCCAAGCCCACAGCATCCGCCTATGATACGTACATCTTCTGAACGCCACTTTTCACAGAATTCCATGAATTTCTGGGGAGTTAATATCTGCTCAAACTGCCAGTGAGGCATTTTAAAAAATCCTGAATCAGGGTATGCTGATAGCGGACCAGCCCACATTTTTTTAAGAATTTTCAGTCCCGGGCTTATCAAATGAGCACTTGTATGCATAAGTCCCATCACATCAACAGAACCTGGATCAATAGAGGCAAACACCTCTTTTGCCGTATACTCTGAACTCCCGAAGCTTACCAGCCTTTCATCACTGTCACATTTAATGGAAAAGCCAGCCCACAAGGGCAGTCCTGTTTTTTTTGCTCCTGCCAGAGCGTGTTCAATCCGCTCAGGATGATGCATCATCTCAAGTACGATCAGGTCACATCCAAGTCGCTGCAGAAGCAGTGCCAACTCTTCAAAGGCCTCTGCCATGCCGGCAGATGAGGTGACCCCTTTTATAACCCTGTCCGTACCACCTTGCAGTGGGATCATATGAGAAACGGAACCTGCAACCAGGACCTTATTTTTCCCACTGCGTTCTCGCGCAGAAAGAGCAGCTTCCACAGCGACTGTGTTGATTTCTGCAAATAAAGACTCAACTCCTGCTTCCCTGAGCATGATTCGAGAAGTGGCGAAGGTGTTTGCAGTAATAATTTCTGCCCCTGCCTTTATATAATCCAGATGAATTTCTTCCAGTAAACCACGATTTGACAGGGTGGCCGGTCCGCACCAGGCACCTGGGTCCATAGCAAGCCCACGTTGTTGCAATTCGGTCCCTATTCCTCCATCGAGTCGTATCAACTCTTTGTTGGCCAATCGTGCATACAATTCCTGATAACTCATAAATATTTCAACCTTATCCAGGTGACTCGGCCGATCAAATGACCACCTCCCCTCCTGTTCATTTTTTTCGTATAAGCAGAGAATTAGACTTTAAAACTGTGTTCTAACATGATAGATTTTTTTTACTACGCCTCGACTTCGAATGATTTTCTCCAACATTAATAAGAACGAATGATGAAATTGAAAGATGCAGCATACTGGATACGTTCTCTCAACCTGATCCCTCATCCTGAAGGTGAATTTTTAGACATACAGGTCAACGGAAGTCATAGCCCAAAAACATTTACCAGAAAGAACTCCTGACCATATTTCCTGACCATAAAGATCTCACCAAGAAACTTTCAGTTTGATAAGTTTTCTCTCTTTGTGATATCCTCTGGTAATGACCCCGTTTTTGAGTAAATCACCTAAGCGAGAAAAATGATTAAGAAAGAGTGGCAAAAAACAACCAACCACTTCACTACTCCTGCAGGAGTAGTTGACCTACTGCCTTCTGCTCCTTCCAAGAGTCCCTTCAGCAAGCGAGTTAAGAACCTCTTCCTGAGTTCTACACTTGAAGAGAAGATACTGTCACAGGATATGAAATTGGTGAATTCCTCCTCAAAGGGGGTGCCATTTACTCTGAATTCTCACAATGAGAAAGAGCTGGCGACAAAAGTACTGCTGCTTCGGCACCGCTTTACCGAGAAAATATACAGAACGCGGGAGTTCAGACAGGCTACCCTTACAATTATACAAAATATCTATCTTTTTAAAAACAGGAAGATTTTTTTTGGTACCTGTTCTGAATCATTTTCTATAGAGCGCGAAGAAGCTCTCATGCTGTTTAGTAATTATCCTGGCAAACGAACGCTCCCTTTTGCGAAAACGTTACAGCATTTGATTATTGCAAGGGTGTGGAACAGAATTATCTCGTTGTCAACTGAACAAGACCAGAAACGAAAAGATTTCATTGAGGTTTGTGAGATTGTAGAAAAGCTTAATACTATAAGAAACATTTACATGCTCCTCTCTACCGGACTGGTAAAAAAACTGGCCGGCCGCATTAATAAAATCTACAAAGAGTCGATTGCGTACGAGGATGCGGTCCAGATAGGAAGTTTCGGCGTCGCCCGGGCAGCCTACCGATATCATCAATCATCCGGGGTACGATTTTCAACCTATGCTGCGAATTGGATCTTCAAGGAAATTCAGACCCAGGCACTAAAAGGAAGGCTTATTCGAATATCGGCGCATACGGTGGAGGGCTATACGAAGGGTGCAAAGGAGGCAAACAACGAAACAGTCGATCATTTCAAGAAACTGATTAAAAATGCAACAACAACGCAGATACGAGAAGACTGTTACACTCATTCATACCCTCAGCAGTCACAAACCGCACTCCCTGAAAATATAATGGAGGCTCGTCAACGACAAAAGCTACTGTGCCAGGCTGTTGACCAAGTGCTTCCTGGGATGTCCGGGGATATCATAAAACGCCGCTACGGCCTCCCTCCTTATGACGGCCAAGAAGAATCAGTTGTTGCCATCAGCAAGCATTATGGGGTAACAAGAAGCAGTATATATCAGCGGGAACAGACCGCCCTGAAAAAACTGGCCACACGCCTTCAGGTAAAAACGACATAACCCCTATCTCGCCCTTATAGTTTTTCCGGATCATCCCAGCTACTGAAGTTTCGTCATCACACTCGTAACCTTGTCCTCCATTGTCTGCTCCCGGTCAATGCGAGTACCCATTTTTATGGTGGTAGTAATTCTAGGGGCACCCATGCCATGCACCCTGCTGTGGCACTCCTTCACTGCCGCCATGACCTCTTCCCACTCTCCCTCAATATTAGTTCCGTATGAATGAAGTTGTGTTTTCAGGCCATGATTCTTCAGTATTTCGTGGCAAGCAACAATATATTCCGACACAGAAACTCCAACTCCCATTGGAATCAAACAAAGATCCATAATTACCTTCATTTCTCTCTCCATGAATTGTGTATTGATTGATTACTGCAAAACACTAAGGTTACATAAATTTGTGTTCTCTTTTCATCTCTTTATAAACCAAAGTTGAAACATCCCGTATTACTCGGCTCCGGGAGCCCATCCAACTGCCGTAATCAGCCGGCCTGGACCGTCGCTCGATAATTCCGACAATTGCATATGGGTAGCGTCCACCTTTTTTTGTTTTATGAACAAGAATTCCCATATCGCCGCACAGGTGTGCTGTGGTACCTGTTTTATTATACACCAGGGTGCCTCTGGGGATCGGAGTCCCATGGTAAAGGCGATCCCTTCCGGGCAGAGCCATCAAGCGCCGTATTTCCTTACCATATGGCAACTCGTTATTCCAGAGGGCACGTAAGAATCTGATATAATCAGCAGGCGAAGCGCTGTTAAGATAGGTGCGTCCCCCCGCCGGTATATACTCCTTGATATCGGTTTTTTTGAAAATATGTCCATATTTTTTCTTCAGGACGGCGTTACAATTTGCTGGCCCTCCAACCTGCCGTATAGTCCAGTTTGTTGCGGCATTATTACTGCGTTGAATCATGGCTTCGAGTTTTCTTCTGCTTTTACTGCCATAAACAAACTTTCCCTCTTTTACCTTCTGAAAAAAAGCCAGGGCAATAAATGGTTTAATCATACTTGCAGCCTGAAATTCCTGGTTTGCATTAATGCCAACAATACTCTTATCTTTTTCAAGATCATAGACCATCCACCCAGTGGATTCGTCACTGGATATTTTCCCTCGAGCTCTCAGTTTTTTAATGTACTCTTCAATCGATTGCTCAACCTTCGCATAACTCTTGTTTATCGATACTGATACAGATTTTTTTACAGTTTTAACTTGAGGCACAGCCTTTTTGGCTGCATCAGGGAGTATCTTTTCTAAAGGAGGTTTTTCTTTTGGGGCCGCGGCAACATCGACACGAGCTTCGTCAGCATCATCTATCAGGCTCGATTCACCATAGACAACAGTATTGTTATTTTCAGGGGTAATAGTTGTAGAGATTCTTTTACCCCGCAATTTTCTAGCATGCTTTTTAGCAACACTATTCGTTGAGCGTGTATTGCCCCTCAATCGATAAATGAGGGTGTAATTGCCATAAGCTGTCTTCTCAATAAACAGGCTGTCTTTTACCTCTTCTCCGAGATATGCATATACCTTTCTATATCTTTTTTTCAACGGTTCAAGATTCGGCCCCATTCCATAACTCACATTATAGAGATTATGAAAAGAACTGTCTTTAGCCGCATAAGGTTCATCAAAGCCTGCCTTGTCCAGAAGTTCTGCGTGAACAATCAGTGTTGGAGCAACACTCCGGGCAGAATCGTTACCATTATATATGAGCGCAAATTCTTCGCCACGACCAACAACTATGAGTTTTTTATTTACTTTCGCATCGAAGACAGACGCTATTTCGTCTTTATAATCAAGCACTCTGCCGAGGTCTGAGCTTACCAGATAGACGACATCATATCTATCCTTTGTTGCGGACCAAGCCAGTGAAGCAGTTGCGACTAAACACGTTATTAATATTGTTTGGAGGAAGTACTGGACAACGAACTGCTTCAGGGTGGGTACATCGGAACACTTCATATCGTGGATTTAAACGTTCTTGATTTTGAAATTTGAGGACAACTGTAACAACAACATATCAATCTACCATAAGATATCATTTTTTACTCAGCTTGCTTTCTAATTGCAAGGCTGGCGTGCCATAAAGACTGAGAATAGCTTTTCCACCAGAGAAAATGGTTGTTATTTTTATGCACTTGTGATCTTGCAATCCCTCACCCCGATAAAAGGGATACGTACCTTCACGAAATGAGTATTCTGCCAGAAAAACCCAGAATATAATTTCTTAGATATTAAGAAGCATAAGGCTTATTGANNCACCATTTTCACTTTAGACTGTTAAATTATTGCTTGATTTATTATATTCAGTGCCTCTCTTAAGCCAAAGTGCATTTTTACTCTGTCTCAGGTAGTACTCACTCATCCTCAAACCTGACACTGAAAACAATGCTTTAAATCGATTCGTCTCATCCAACAGCCTGTTTTTAAATGAGGCGTTGAGGTGATATTGCTATTTTAGATAACAACTTTTACCTACAGAAAACCCTGGCTCCACAGAACACTGAGCCCCAAGGAGATACAATGGAAAGTGTAAAGGAATTTGATCCAGTCATATACTCGCTGGTCAAGCAGGAAGAACAGCGCCAAGCCGACAAAATCAGGATGATCGCTTCTGAAAATTACGTTTCCGAAGCAGTGTTGGAAACGACAGGATCTGTTCTCACTAATAAATACTCCGAAGGGTACGCTGGAAAGAGGTATTACGAAGGGCAACAGATAATTGATCAGATAGAAGAACTGGCAATTCAGAGGGCAAAGGATCTGTTTGGTGCCGAGCATGTTAATGTTCAACCCTATTCAGGATCTCCTGCCAACATAGCGGTCTACCTTGCCTTTTTAAACCCAGGAGACACTATTCTCGGTATGGCTCTACCCCATGGGGGGCACCTTACTCACGGAGCACACATCAGCATTTCGGGTAGATACTTTGACGCTCAATCCTACGAGCTTGATAAAGAAACAGGTCTTCTTAACTATGACACAATTTTAGAAAAAGCCAAAGCAGTCCAGCCCAAAATTATTATTGCCGGACATTCAGCCTACCCGCGTGTTCTTGATTTTAAGAGGTTTCGGGAAATTGCCGATGAAGTGAATGCTCTTCTTATGGTTGACATGGCTCATTTTGCCGGCCTTGTTGCTGGGGGTGTCCATCCTTCTCCGGTACCGTACGCCGATGTCGTAACCACCACGACCCACAAATCGCTAAGGGGGCCACGTGGTGCAATGATCCTTTGTAAAGCCAAGCACGCGCAAGCAATAGACAAAGCAGTATTCCCGGGAGTACAGGGTGGTCCCCATGATAATACGACAGCTGCCATTGCAGTTGCGCTGAATGAGGCCTCTTCCGATTCATTTAAGCAATACAGTGCACAGGTTGTCGCCAATGCAAAAACGCTCTCAGAATGTCTTATGGACAAAGGATTCAAACTCATAACAAACGGAACCGAAAATCATCTCATGCTGGTTGACCTGAGCAATAAGAATATTTCCGGTAAAAAGGCGGCAAAAGCTCTGGATAAAGCAGGAGTTGTCCTTAATTACAACGCCGTTCCATTCGATAAAAGAAAACCTTTTGACCCAAGTGGCATCCGCCTGGGAACCCCAGCAATTACCTCCAGAGGGTTTAAGGAAACCGAGATGCCCCTTGTTTGTCAATTTATCGATAGAGTCATTGCTGACCCGGACAATGAGGAACTCCTTGCCAGTATCGCAGAAGAAGTCAAAGAACTTTGCAGTAACTTTCCGGCGCCAGGCCTTGAACATTTGAGTAAGTAGTGTCTGAACGAAACCCTGCGAATTTTCTCAAGCTCGAGGCGGGCGATAATTTTGACAAGAAGAGTACAGTACATCTTTCGGAGTCTCGTACCTCGCTTACCTGAGGATTACAATCTAAGATCAACGAATAATCGGGGAAATTTGCGGTTTTTTCGTTTCTTCCCTATTATTTACCTGGCGAGGCCAGTGAGGAAAAAAACGACTTCGTTGAACTTTTCATTTTTGATTTCAACCCTTTTCCCCCCGAGATAATTCCTTTCTGATATCTTAGAATATATTCAAGAGCCTGGTCGGCAAGAGCGACAAAACGTAACTCGATAAGAACTTCAGAGAGACCTTGCAACATCTCTGAAGTGAGTGTTGGAAAGAAGAGCTGAGGATCCCTTGTATCAAAGAGCAACACGCCGTCTTCCTGATACGCAGCATTTGTCTGAAAATTTTCAACGACCATAACCTCACCCGTTAGATATCTCAGACGGACCTTTTCGATTTCCACAACACAGTACGTGTCAACTGGATCAAAACGGAGGACGGCTATACTCTCATAAGCGCACAGATCAAAAGTTATCAACCGGCTCCCCTGTTCAATCTTTCTCATAACACTTGAGGTATCACTGATCCCTGCACCACAATCAACGTAGAGGCGGCTTGAATGATACAGGTCTCTGGTCTCCAGCAGTTCGTTAATCCAGACATCAATATGTTTTGAAATAAGGTCCTGATGTTTCAAGTATATTCTTTTGAACATTGCAATTTTCTGCCACTTCTCCTTACTTCTTATCATGGAGTCAGATGCAACCCGATAACAGAACTGGTTTTCAGAGAGCTTCACTACCTCCCTCCCTAATTCTATCAAACCAAGCCAGAACTCATAATCCTCCCAACCGTAGATCATTTGAGTGTCATAGCCGCCCACCGCCTGCCAATCCTCTTTTCGAAAAAAAGCCGAACAATAAATAATGTTATCTACCAGCATACGCTCTATAGTAAAATTAGGCAGAGTCCACTCAGTATCAACACCACCGAACAGGGTAGCACCACCGTAGACAATGCCAACCTGCGGATTCTCTTCCAAAGCCGAAACAGCCTGTTCCATATAGCGTGGTTCAATCATATCATCCGCGTCAAGCGGCAGAATAAATTGGCCTGCCGCCTTACTAATTCCGGTGTTTCTAGCACCAGCCAACCCTTTATTTTCGGTTGTAATCACACGTGTTTTAGGTTTTAAGTATCCGGACAGCAAGTCGTTGGTGAGGAAATCAGTTGATCCATCATTAACTATAATTATCTCGAAATCCTGGTACGACTGAACCAGCACGGAGTTGACCGCATCATCGACAAATTGTCCCTGATTATAACAGGGTATGATTACGCTGACTGTAGGCATAATATGTACCGGCAGTGGGGAGGAGCCTGCCCTAGAAGGTTGTCCAAGAATGGCCTTTCGGAGTCTCTGCTTACCTGCTCAAACTCTTCGTAATTGTCAAAAAATAATGCTCGCTGATAGCGTAGACTTCGATATCACACATCTGGCTGTGCTTATTTTGTGATAATTACTCGATTTTAACCAAAGATCCTATTCTCGAACAACCTCCTGGAAATAATGGTTGTCCGAGAATAGCCTTTTGGAGTCTTCACTCCTGCTCTTAATGGATCCGGCAGACACTTCTGATTGTAGTGTATATTGCCGTTTGTTACAAACTCATAAACAATTCCTTTTTCACCTATGCAACGATCGTATCATCATAACCTTTATTACCTGTATTTGATCAAAGTCTCAAAGTGGCTCATGCTCATAATGCCCATTGTTACTCTTTTCTATACCGAAAATGGCCTGACAAGTTTCGACATTTACCTGCTGCAGGCGATTTACTCACTCAGTGTTTCCATAATGGAAATCCCTTCAGGCTATATGGCAGATGTTGTCGGACGTAAGAAGACCCTCATACTTGGCAGCCTTCTCGGAGCCTTAGGGTATATTATCTATGCCTGTTCATACAGTTTTACCGGTTTTCTTGTTGCTGAAATTATTTTGGGCATAGGTGGTAGTTTCATCTCAGGAGCCGATTCCGCCATGCTTTTTGACAGCCTGGCTGCTGTTAGAAAGCAACATACCTACCTACAGTATGAAGGACGAATAACATCTATTGGCAATTTTGCCGAAACGGCAGCAGCGATCTGCGGAGGGGCAATCGCCGGTTTTTTTTGCTACCGGGCTGTTTATATTTCACAAGTCCTTATAGCGGCCATTGCTATACCCGCTGCGTTCCTCCTTATAGAACCACCCCGTGAGGCGATTGGAAGTCGCCCCGGAATAAAACACATTCTTGCTGTCTGTAAAAATACACTCGTGATGGATAAAAAACTCAGCAGCACCATTTTGTTTTCCTCGGTGACCGGCACTGCAACCCTTTGCATGGCCTGGAGTGCTCAGATCTTTTTTGTCGCAGAGGGTCTCGATGAGGTATCTATAACCCCACTGTGGGTTGCCCTCAATCTGACGGTTGCACTGATCGCTGCCTTTGCCTCACAGACAAAAATATTTCTTGGAAACAAGATTTCGTTTCTTCTTATTATCATTTACATACCTGTAGCTTACATCCTTCTCGGCACTCTCGACCTGATTCCAGCCCTCATCGCTCTCTTCTTGTTTTACGCAGTCCGTGGATACGCTACTCCGGTACTAAAAGACCTGATAAATGTGAACTGTACTTCAGGGACCCGGGCAACTGTTCTCTCCATACGAAATATGATCATACGATTTGGCTTTGCTCTACTTGGACCTGCAATCGGCCTTATTTCAGGAACCTTCAGCCTCTCTGCCGCATTTGTCTGTGCGGGTTTGTCTTTACTCTTACTTTCAGTTCTCACCGGATACCGAGTGTACATCGAACTCCCTGCAACTTTTCACTCCAATGACTGAATGCAAGGGAAAAGAATCTTCTGATCCTCCGGATTCAACCATCAATTGGATCAGTTTTCCCTCCAATCGACTCTTTCAAATTGACTCTACAGGCCCCCATGCAGTAGCATTGTCGTAACTGGCCGCCAGGCTATCTACCTTGGCCTACTCACAGGAACCACCGCGTCTCTTTGAATACTTATGCCTACACAAAATATCGCTCTCCTTCAGCACCAATTGCATCAAGCCCAGAAAAAGATCGCCGAACTAGAAGCCGGCCAAACAGGATCGAGTGGACCGATTGTTGCTCTTGAAAAAAGCAGAAACAAGTACCGAAAGCTTTTTAATTACGCCAATGATGCGATGTTTGTCATCTGCATGGATAAGACCAGCCACCAATACGGCTCTATTATCGATGTAAACAACGTGGCCTGTCATCGACTCAATTATTCGAGGAAAGAACTGCTTAGCAAAACCCCATATGAAATTAGTGACCTGAGTGAGCACCCTGATAATCATCGGTTTATTGATCGTCTCAGAAAAGACGGCAGTGCCACTTTTGAAACCATGTATGTAAAAAAAGGTGGAGAGCGTCTCCCGATTGAGGTTAATGCCCTTCTCCTCACGGTAAATGGTGAAGATGTCTATATGGCCATTGCCAGAGATATTTCCGAAAGAAAGAAGGCTGAGGAAGAAGTGCGAAAAAGTGGTGATCTGTATCGTTTACTTGCAGACAATGTCCTTGATCTGATATGGACCACAGACCACACACTTTCTCCCCAGTATGCGAGTCCATCTTTTTCCACCTTTACTGGTTTTCCTCAGCAAGAAGCCATTGCCTACATTCACCAGAAGATCATTCTTACCGCCCCACTTTCAAAAGACCCTCACCACCGGTTCAAACTGACGGAAGATCGACGGGTTCACTGGGAGTCGAAAATTCGCTGTAGCGATAATTCGATACGATGGGTTGAGAGTACTGCTTCACCACTACCTGCAAGTTCTCATCAGTTCACAGGCATTATTGGTGTTACCAGGGACATCACCTCAAGTAAAAAGATTATCATGGAGCTAGAGGAAGCAAAAGAACAGGCATATTCCGCCAACAGAGCGAAATCAAGATTTCTAGCAAACATGAGCCACGAAGTCCGCACCCCAATGAATGGCGTTATGGGCATGCTCCAGCTCCTCAAAATGACTCCACTCAACAGCGAGCAATTCGAATACGTTGAAACTGCCTATCTTTCCGGGGAAAATCTGCTCACCATTATCAATGATATTCTCGACTATTCTAAGATTGAGGCGAATCAGTTTCATCTGAAACCGAAACCTTTTAATGTCAGAAACAGCTTAAGAACACTCATCACCTCCTTTAAAAATGCCATTGAGCCAGAGAGAGTTGCTCTGCACTATTCCGTCGACGCCAATGTCCCTGAAATACTCTTAGCTGATCATGTACGAATCAATCAAATCCTCTTCAACCTTGTCGGAAACTCTGTCAAATTCACAGAACAAGGAGAAATATGTGTCAAAATCTGCGTAACAGAAGGAAAAAATAACGCGGACTTACAAATGGAATGCATGGTTTCTGACACAGGAATAGGTGTACCTGAAGATATTAAAGAAACGCTTTTTGAACCATTCACACAAGTGGAGTCCAGCTATCAGAAGAATGTTCAAGGAACGGGACTGGGACTCAGCATAGTAAAACAGTTGGTCGTCCTGATGGGAGGTCAAATTTTTTTAAGAAGAAACAGCGACGGGGGAACGACGGTCACCTTTACTGTGCAAGTCAGCAAAGGCAGCTTTTCTGCTCCTGTCAAGGAAAAGGTTATGCCCGCTCCAGTTCTCACCAGCCCCCACCGCCGACTGTCCACACTGGTGGTGGAAGATGAACTCATCAACCAACAGATTCTTCAGGCCATTCTTACCAAGTTCGGTCACAAAGCGACCCTTGCCTCAAACGGATATTCAGCACTGGAGCTTCTTGAGTCAAACAGTTATGACATAATCCTCATGGATGTCCAGATGCCTGAACTCAATGGTATTGAAACCACAAAAATAATTAGAACCTCAGGCCGATATTCCCACGTTAAGACTACTCCCATCATTGCCCTCACAGCCTTTGCCATGACCGGTGATGAAGAGAAATGTCTTGCAGCGGGAATGGACAGCTACCTCTCTAAACCGGTGGACGTCAAGGCCCTCAATAAACTCATGAAAACCTTGACAACTGAGAATAAGACTCAGCCACTCCCTACGCCATATCAGTGAACAGCCAGGGACAAAGCTTTTTTCGTTTCTGCTCATAGGTTTTTATCAGACCAGAGTTTTGAAGGGTTAGATCAATATCATCCAACCCCTCCAGCAGACACTTTTTTCTAAATGGATCGATTTCGAATGGAATGGTTTCTCCTGTCGGCAGAAAGATCTGCTGCAGTTCCAGGTCGATTTTCAACTCAAACCCGTCATTTTTCACTACCAGATCAAAAAGCGAACTAACCACACTCTCCGGCAACACAATTGGTAAGATACCATTTTTAAAGCAGTTATTATAAAATATATCAGCATAACTCGGGGCAATAAGCACACGAAAACCAAAATCAATAAGCGCCCATGGTGCATGTTCCCTACTTGAACCGCAACCAAAATTCTCCCGGCAGAGCAACACGGATGCTCCCTGGAACCTTTGACGATTTAAGACAAAGTCAGCTTTCAACAGACGGCTGCTATTATCCATTCCGGGCTGTCCCTCATCCTGATAGCGAAGTTGATCAAAGAGGTTTGGCCCGAAACCTGTGCGCTGCACCGATTTCAAAAACTGCTTTGGGATAATTAAATCTGTGTCGACATTCGCCCTGTCAAGCGGCGCAACTATCCCGGTATGCACTGTAAATGATTCCATACTTAACTCCACGTTCTGACATCGACGAAATGTCCAGCAATTGCAGCTGCTGCGGCCATCTGGGGACTGACCAGGTGAGTTCGCCCTCCAAACCCCTGCCTTCCCTCAAAATTCCTGTTTGAAGTAGACCCGCAGTGCTCTCCCTTACCAAGTTTATCAGCATTCATAGCCAGACACATTGAACAGCCCGGCTCCCGCCATTCAAAGCCTGCATCAAGGAAAATCCGATGGAGTCCTTCCTTTTCAGCTTGCTCTTTTACCACCCCGGAACCAGGGACAACAAGAGCCTGTTTTATTGAAGCGGCAACTTTTCTTCCCTGAACGATTTCTGCGGCAGCCCGAAGATCCTCAATCCTGGAATTGGTACAGGAACCAATAAATATCCGATCGACATGAATCTCTTTCATCGGCTGTTTTTCCTTCAAACCCATGTAATCTAGAGCAAGGGCCAGAGCCTCTCTGGCGCTATCCGTATCGACCTCTTTAAGGGACGGGACAGAATCATTTATCCCGACGACCATCTCAGGAGAGGTTCCCCAGGTGACCTGGGGCTCTATCTCACCAGCGTCTATACCTACAACTGTATCAAAAACAACATCACTATCTGAATGCAGCGTTTTCCAGTGCTCAACAGCCTTTTGCCACAACTCTCCCTGGGGCGCCAAAGGCCGATCCTTTAAATACTCAATAGTCTTGTCATCGACGGCAACAATTCCTGCGCGAGCACCAGCCTCAATGGCCATGTTGCAGACAGTCATTCGACCTTCAATTGACAACGCCTCTATGGCACTGCCAGCAAATTCGATAGTGCAGCCTGTGGCCCCTGCAGTTCCAATTTTTCCGATGATAAAGAGAACGATATCTTTAGCCGTTACTCCATCGCCCAAAGCTCCGTCCACCTGCACCAGCATATTTTTCATTTTCTTCTGAATAAGACACTGGGTTGCCAGGACATGTTCAACCTCAGATGTCCCGACACCCTGGGCCAGTGCACCAAGCGCCCCATGGGTCGACGTATGAGAGTCACCGCAAACTATCGTCATCCCAGGTTGAGTAAACCCTTGTTCAGGGCCAACCACATGGACAATACCCTGCCTTTTATCATCCATACCAAACTCAGCGAGCCCCAGATTTTTACAGTTCATATCAAGTATTTCAACCTGGATCCGCGAAAATTCATCTACAATCCCTGTTATTCCAGCTATCCGCTCAGCAGCTAAAGTCGGCACATTGTGATCTGGGGTGGCCAGATTTGCGCCTATACGCCATGGCTTTCTCCCGGTCATTTGTAAACCGGCGAAAGCCTGAGGAGATGTTACTTCATGAATCAATTGCCTATCAATATATATAAGAGAACTCCCGTCAGGACGATCTTCAACAACATGACTCTCCCAAAGCTTATCGTACAGTGTTTTTCCTTCCATTTTCATCCTCCTGAGTTGATCATGTTTCTAGTCTTACCATCCAACAATAGTAATACCTAAATCTTGCATATGCAAAGTAGAGAAAAATAGATTTGTCTTTGCAAGACGATATGTTGCACCCATACTAATCAATTTAGAAACGCATTTTTTTAAGCATTATTTTTCTGCTACCCTTCTACCCTTCGGGATTGACTAGTCCACCGAATCTGCTTTTTTACCGAAGCTTTGAAGTAGTTATCCGTCGTCAGCTTCGTTGCCACGCATCTCCGGCGGACTGGTCAATTGCAAAATTTAGGTAATAAACATATGGAAAACAATGACAACCCTCTTATCAGAGTAAAGGCTATCAGACTGCTGGCTCAAGCCACACCACTTGGATACTTTAGAAACCTTACTCCCATTATGCCTGTAAGCCTTGAACTCAAAGGTAACGTCTTCGCTGGTGTAATCTTTAATTCGGAGTTCTGATAATGGAGCTGGGGTTGCTTTTATTGCCCGCAGGGCATTATGTTCTGGCAATACCTTATGTAACATTTTGTTTTTACCTAGATAAATGCGGTTTTGCTGCAACACTGGCCTAGCAAAAAATACATCGCTGAGAAACTATTTTTTTACCATATTTTCAAATAGTTGAGGGATGTTGTAGTCTTAGAAGTTCACGAAAGGTTCATTTTATTTTCAGTGTAAAATCAGTCACTTAATGTTTTGACGGAGGTTGCTCACATATTGGATAAGTTATCTCCTAAAAAATATCATTCCATGTTTTCCGAAAAAACAAACCAGAAAATTCCGGGTTTTAGGAATTCTCCTAAGTGGTCGCTAGTTTGATACCAAAGACAAATCTTGCTGATTACTTAAGGTAAAGTCGCTACTAAAAACAGAGAACTCCTTTATTACAATTCAATACCGTTTAAAATCATAATTCTCCCCAAAAACACTCTACAACAACCACATAAAAGAGAACAAACCCCACATACTTATTTGATTCTAACTTGCGTTTTTTGTCAGAAGCCAGCACTTCTGGTTCGGACAACAAAGGTGTCCTCATTTTTTTCTGGCACGGTAATCGCATGCAGCTGCTTTTAGATAGATTGAGAGAAGCAATTAGAAGAGAGAGTTCTGACAATCTACTTCAAAGTTGTTAACAAGACACTATGCATGAATATGAGAAATGAGTAGAACATGAGCAATTCTTCAGGAGCAATAATTATAAACTCTTTACCCTCTGGAACCGTTGCCAGAGACGTCTCAGAATTTTTAGAGGAATTCGCCAAAAATATCCCTAAAGAAAAGATACCGGACCTTCTTGAACAGACACCTGTTGTTCTAACCCACCATGCACACGAAAAAATTGGCAAAAACGTTGTCAAGCAACTGGAACAGCTAGGTGCTTCTGCAATTTTCATTCCCGTGCAGGGTAATATAAAGACAGAGGCTACAGTGGGATCTCTTCCGCTGTTTCAGGATGCAAATCTAAAGACTCAGATGACAGCAGGTTTTTTACGCGCGGTTCAAAAGGGTGCATCAAAGGTGGTACTGATTTCGAGCTGTAGTAAAGGTGAAGGCAAAAGTACAACAGCCTTCAATATAGCCTGTGGCTTAACTGGGGAGGCCGGGCTTCGAGTTGTTCTCCTTGATGCCAACCCAGATGGATTCTTGCTGCATACAACCTTGGGAGTACCTGAAAAGCCTGGTTTGACCGACTTTTTAGCGGAACGTGTCTCTTATCAAGAAACAATACGTTTGTCCGCACAATATGGTTTCTATTTCATGACTTACGGCTCCGCTGGCCCTGGTCGGCTTGAACCTTTCGTCGGTTTCAAAGGTAGAAACTTTAAAGATCTATTGGATTCACTACAAAAACAATTTGATTATGTACTTGTTGACAGCTCTTCCCTGTTTGGCCCTTCCGACCCAATGCTCATCGCAGGGGAGATGGACGGAGTATTGCTTGTTGTAGAATGTGAAAAAACTCGATGGGAGGTACTTGAAGCTGCTGAAGAGAAATTACGAGCCGGAGGTGCAAAACCGATAGGCATTATTTTAAATAAACGAAACTATTACATTCCCAAGGTTTTCTACAATACTTAAAATGCATTTTTTATCCATTCGACAATATTTTTTCCTATTTACAATCCTACTTCTTTGTGGTTGTTCAAAACACCCTCAGTTGCTTTTGAATCCTCACGAAGAGATGGAGATAGTTCCCGCAGGACTGGAGCGTGGAGACGTGGATCTGAATGGTCCTTCCGTTTATTGTATCCAACCCGGAGATACACTTGAGCTCTATTTTCATACAACACCATTGGGTAAACGCGACACTTCTCAAAAAGAGCAACCAGGTAAAGCTGAGGGTAGAGAGTTTTTAATAGTTGCCGGCTATACAATGTCCGTTAAATTTGTCCATGCTCCAGAACTCAATGAGACCCAACGGGTCCGTCCAGACGGCAAAATATCACTGCCATATATAGGTGAATATAGTGTTATAAGAAAAAGCGTTGGTTTTGTTGAGGCCGAACTTCGCCGCCTCTACTCCAGCGAGCTTCTTGATCCTGAATTATACGTGACCATTCCTGAATTTAGAGATTCAATTGATAACATGAACCGATGGAGCCACGAACTTACCGTCCGTTCGGATGGGTTCGTGACATTTCCCATGCTAGGTGATGTGGCCGTGGGAGAAGAAGCCATTGATACTATCAAACACCAGTTAAACAAGAAATATCAAGCCATTTTACCGGGAATTGAGGTTGACCTGGTCCTTTCCAGATCGGCAGGATCAATGATTTATGTACTAGGGGAGGTGGATAAGTCCGGCCCATATACCATCTATAAACCGGTTTCACTGTTGCAGGCATTAAGTATGGCCGGTGGCTACTTACCCGGGGCTCAACTCAACAGTGTCATTGTAATAAGACGAAACGAAAATCGTCTTACTGCAATCAAGCTTAATGCTAACGGATGGCAGGATCGGGATGGCAAGTATAAAATGTTTTTTCTACAACCAGACGATACGCTACTGGTCCCTGGGTCCCCGCTTAAAGAAGCTGCTGAAATTGCAGAATATATACAATCGATTCTCCTTTTCCGCGGTTGGGGAATAAGTCTGGACAAAGTGGACATTTTAGGGAAGTAGCGATGAAAACGGAAAATTACGTCAACCAACTCCTGCATATCCTTTTTTCCCAAAAAAGACCGATTGCATATATTTTACTTTTTATGTCAACCGTGGCTCTTCTTGTTTATCTATTCTCGCCCAAACAGTATGAGGTAAAAGGTTCCATTTTACTTCGCGCCAAGGCTATCCAGAGTACCCCGGAAACTATTGTCCAGGAAAAAATCCGCATTACGCCATTGGAAAAAGAAGATCTCTATTCTGAATTGCAGTTATTGCAATCTAAAGAGCTGATAGCTCAAGTACTTAAAAAGTATGCCGTAAATACTGTTGAGTATGAAAACGATAACCTGCGAAGCTGGGCGGCTGTTCTTCCGAATATGATAGCCGGGATCTTGCAGTTGATAAGAGCAGAAGACCAAATCGGTCGCACCTTTAAACAATATTCAGGCAATAATGTTGAACTTGAAGAAGATAACCTACAACGTGCAGAAACTGTTCTCTCGAATATGACAGCAAGAGTGTTACCAGGGACAAATGTCATTCATTTGAAATTGACTGGAAGAGTTTTTCACCAGAATATACAATTACTGGATATTTTGATGAAAGAATATATCCAGTATCGGCAAGTTATTTATCAGCCCGCCGGCACTTTGAATTTTCTCGATGCTCAAACTCGAAAAATTCGTCAACAGATCCAAGACCATGAACAGAAACTTATCAGCCTAATGGAAAAAGGAAACAGTGCTGACCCAATCAGAGAGTTGGAAACCAATCTGATCGTGATGCGTGATATAAATACGGAACTCCGCAAACTCAATAGCAGAGTAATAGACCTGCGGGCTAATGGTAGACAGTTGGCTGAGAGTTTAGAAGCAAACCGTTTAAACAAAAGGTTCACGAGCCTGAACCCCGAGTTCAGAGCGCAATTTGATCAGATCACAGAATTAAACAAAGAAAGAAACAAGATGCTGCGAACGTATCATCCCGGTAGTCAGGTCGTGAGAATATTGGATACGGAGTTAGCAAACACAAAAAAAGTCCTCATAAATCAACTAAAAGAACATAAAGCATACCTGAAAGTTGCGATTGGGATTGATTTGGAAAAAATCAAGCAACTGAGAAACAAACTGACTACTTTGACCGAAAAAAATATTGCCTTGCGTCGACAACAGCTCCTAGCTGAACGTATTTATCGTGAAAAAGATGTGTTACAGGAATCATATCAGACTTTTTCGAGACGATATGAAGAGGCACGGATAAAGACTGCCGAGAGTACCAATGAATTATCATCCTTTGTATCTATCCTAGACAGAGCACACCGCTCCTCCTCACCAATATTTCCTTCGCCGATCATCCTGCCGATTGGCATGATCAGCGGGCTGCTGCTTGGAATTTCTCTAGGATTTTTACGGGAACTGTTTGATCATACCGTCAAACGAACAATTGATGTGCAAAGGGTGAGCTCAATACCTGTTGTTTTTTCCCTGCCCGAATTTAACCCAACAGAGATACTCAGCTCCCCCTTACAAAAGAAAACGTCCTTGTTGTATCGTCTGCTTAAAAGATGTATTGAAGCAACTGTTGCTTCAATACTGCTCATCTTAACCCTACCATTGTTGGTTATCCTGGTGCTTGTCGTTCTTATAAGCGATGGGAGACCTATACTGTACAAGGGAACCAGGTTGGGCAAGGACAAGAAACCTTTTTACATGTACAAATTCCGCACCCTCGTCAGGGATGCGGAATCACAAATTGGCCAGAATATTCTTTCCACACGCATGGCAGACGACATGCAACTTGAGCATATTACCGGTCGCTTCCTGCGCGACACACGTTTGGATGAACTCCCCCAACTCGTCAATGTGCTACTTGGAAATATGTCATTGGTGGGACCTCGCCCCATCAGACCACAAATATACAAGAAATATAGTTATAGAATAAAAGATTTAGACCTTCGATTTCTGGTCAAACCAGGCCTGGTCGGCCCCTCACAGATTTTTACGCCCCATTCAGTAAGTCACCGGGTTCGGTCATATTTAGACAATCGCTTTGCTCTGCAACAGTCAGCTCTTTTGGCCGACCTTGGCTTCTTTTTCTACATCCTCTATCGTCTCCTGGCCAATATTACCAAAGGGATCCCAAAGATTTTCCACTATAACGGAAAAAAAGATCGTCGACAGGCACAACGTCACTCTCTCCAAAAAGCCTATGCTCAAATACTGTGCAGTGACTCCAAGGTCTCAAGTATTCCTTCTTCATTAATGGATGATGATATGAAAGAACAGCTGGAAATTATCGATATAAGTGATGAAAACTTGTTAATCCGGACAAAACTTCCTGTAGATCGTACTCGACTCAATCTACGTCTCGCTAAACTATCAAAACAGGGTGGCGGAATTGAAAAACAGCGAATTGCCTATGTTAGTGGCGAAGTAAGGAGGGAACTCATCAGGCGGGATGGTCAAGGATACTTTTACAATGTAGTAAAATATATCCCCATATCATCCTTAAATCACTACAAAATTCAGCAACATTTCTTAAAAGGAAGCATTGTTTGAAACAATGGGCAACAATCCAACCCACATTCATTCCGGCGAATCTTTCCTCGGTACGATATCCCCATTGAGGGATGCTCTGCTGGTTCTGCCAGTCCTCCTGAGTGCAGCTCTGCTGATGACACCCTGGTATATGATGGCACCTGTCCCCGCAGTCGGCCTGATCCTCCTAATGGTTCTGTTTAACTATCCAGCTATTGCCTATTACGGGATCATTTTTCTCATCCCCTTTGGGACATATCGGGCAATTTTGGGTGGCCTTAAAATTCATTGGCTATTTGCTGCTATATTGCTGGCGATACTAGGTGTACGTGTTCTCGTTTACAGGCGCTTTCCCGAGGGCTTGAAGTCTTCCATCTGGCCATGGATGACAGCATACCTAATGATATCCCTAGTTGCAGCCATTGGTTCTGTCTATCCACAAACCGCCAATAAAACTTCCAGACTATTAATCGTTGCCTTGCTTTTTTTGGGCTTGACACTGGTAATGGTTAATCGTCGGGGATTTATTCGCACTCTGCCCTCTGTACTGATATGGAGTGTTTCTTTGGGTTCCTTGCTGGCAGTTCTAGGGTTTTGGGTCGGAATTGGTTTTTTTGCTGAAAAAACAGAACCTGGCCAATTTACCCGTGGTGTTGGTGGCTCCCTTGATCCCAACAATATGGCTTTGATGATAGTTTTTATAATACCTGTACTGGTATATAAAATTATCCATGCTGAGACACCGCCCCGGCGTCTGTTGAATCTTGGGCTACTTTTGCTAAATCTTGGAGCAATGGTAGCAACCTATTCCCGTGGCGGAATGGTTGTCCTGGTTATGGCTGCAGTTTTGATTACGATTGAATTCAGAAAACGGTTCCGGCCTCAATATTTGGGGATAGCCACAATGATACTCATTTCGACCCTGTTGCTCGCCTGGCTTATGATACCGGCTAGTTATTGGGAGCGTCAGAAAAGTCTGGCAGCAGGTGAGGATTTTGCCCTTAAAAGGAGGACTTCCTACCTTATTGTCGGCTGGGAGGCCTTCAAAGAAAAGCCTCTACTTGGCCATGGGCCAGGAACATTCCCTGATATTTATGGGGAATCTATTATGGGAGCAGCATTTGAGAGAAAAAATAGTACCAGGAAACGTTACGCCCACAACACTTATGTTGAAACTTTAGTAGGAACAGGTATCTTAGGCTGCATTGGTTTTTTGGCAATTCTGTTCCATGCCCTCGCGAGTTTTAATCGGGCTAAAAAAATGTTCCAGCAACAAAATAACCTACCCTTGGCTGAGCTTGTTGGCAGTTATCGAATCAGCTTTGTAACCACAGCTATCTATCTGCTTATTTTCAGTGAGCTTTTCCATAAGTATCTGCTGTTGTCCATTGGACTATCCCAGGTATCAGTTTTTCTGGCCTCAAGAGACGAGAATGAACATGATCATGGAAATTGACGCTGCCCTCCTGATAATGACTGTCAGTGGGGGAGGCATTTTTCTTGTTCTGGCTGGCTATCCCCTTCTAGTGCTACTGCTCTCGGTGTTTCACCCTCGGCAAGCAATGGAAAAAACTGAAGAGGATTTCAATCTTCCCACTGTCAGCCTGTTAATTATTGTACGCAACGGAGAGAAGTTAATTGCAAGAAAGATAAAGAACTGCTTAGGATTGGATTATCCAGCGGACCATATTGAACTGGTTATTGTCTCTGACGGCTCATCCGACAGAACTGAGGAGATTGTCGAGACTTTTCAAGATTCAAGGATCAAGTTAGTCAAAATGATTGGCCATCATGGGAAAACTGCCGGAATCAATCTTGGAGCCCCCCAGACCAAAGGAAAAATTATAGTTTTTTCAGATGTGGATGCTCTGCTCAACAGCCAGGCAATCCGACTTTTGACGACTCATTTTAGTTCCCAGGACGTGGGTGGAGTATGCGGTAAACGAGCTATTGGTGATGACCCAGCTGAACTAAAACGAGCACAAAGCACCTATATCAGTTTTGATGGTTATATCAAACAACTTGAAACCCGAATCGGCAGCATTACGGCAAACGATGGTAAATTGTATGGTATACGCAAAACTTTATTCCATCCCGTACCCGATTCAGTAACCGATGATCTGTTTCAGTGTCTGAATATTGTGAACCAGGGATATAGATTTGTATTTGAACCCCAGGCTGTTGCAATTATAAAAGTACCCTCCCGCAGCCCCGGTCATGAGCTTAGACGGCGCAGACGTATTGTATCTCGCAGTCTCAATGGGATTTGTAATATGGCCCACATGCTCAACCCGATAAAATACGGTCAATTTTCCTTTGGACTATTTATCAATAAGGTCTGCAGAAGGATGCTGCCTTTTCTTCTGTTGATTTTTTATATATCATCCTGCACAGCAGCCCTCAACAATCCGGTTCACACTGGTTTAGTACTGATGCAGACATGTTTTTATTTATTGGCTCCTGTGTCGTTAGTTCTTGATAAAGAAACTCTCTTGGACCGTTTTGCTTCAGTGGTTTTTTACTTTTCCTTAGGCAATTTTGCGACGCTATTAGGTGTGATTGATTTTTTTCGCGGTGATCTCCCAACCAATTGGGAACCAGAAAAATCATGAAAATCGAAAAACAACAGCAGATCTGCACCACACCCAGGATTGCTTATATGATGTCTCGTTTCCCAAAAATTACGGAAACCTTTATTCTGCATGAGATATGTGAACTCATAGATAAAAACTGGTCTGTTGAAATTTATCCACTACTTCGCCATGAAGATGTAGTACGTCACCCAGAAGTGGAAAGATTGCTCCCTTTCATCCACTATCAACCCTTCATCTCGACAGCTATATTACTAGCTAACCTAAAAGTTTTCTGTTCCCGGCCCCTTGGCTATCTAAAAACTTTGCTGGAAGTTATCAGGGGTACATTAGCCAGTTATAATTTTTTAATAGGTGCTCTTGGTATATTTCCAAAAACCGTATATTTTGCCCTGCAGATGGAAAAAAGCAGGATCGAGCATATCCATGCCCATTTTGCAAACCATCCCGCCCTGGCCGCCCTTATTATTCACAGACTCACAGGGATCCCTTTCAGTTTTACCGCCCACGGCAGTGACATCCATGTTGATCAGACAATGTTTGGGACTAAAAGCCAGGCAGCATCCTTTGTGGTAACAATTTCTGACTACAATCGCTGGTTCCTTGCAGAGAAATGCGGTTCCCGGACAATGGAAAATATGAAGGTCATACATTGCGGCCTGGACATGAACGATTTTCAGCAATATTCACCTTCACAGAATAACAGCTCTTTGCAAATTCTATGTGTAGCCGCATTTAGAGAGGTAAAAGGACATCGCTATCTACTTGAGGCCTGTAAGCTATTGCGGGAAAGAGGTATCAGTTTTGAATGCAGATTAATAGGTACCTATGAACTAGAAAATTTCATTCAACAGATGATTGATAGGTTACAACTCGAAAACTCGGTATTTATTATAGGTCCACAATCCGGGCCGAAGGTAAAAGAGCACATGCGTTCCTCCGATGTTGTTGTTCTCCCCAGTATCCGCACCAGTAAAGGTCACAGGGAAGGTATCCCAATGGTATTGATGGAGGGTATGGCCTCAGGACGGCCAGTGGTTGCCAGCAGAATTTCAGGAATACCAGAGCTGGTTGAGGATGGGGTCAGTGGTCTGTTATGCACGCCGAAGGCTGTACATGAATTAGCTGACGCTTTAGAGCAACTGGCTAAAAGCCCTTTGTTGCGGCTGAAAATGGGTAAAGCTGGCAGAAAAAAAGTGGCAAAGGATTTTAACCGTAAAGACAGCATAGAACAATTGACACTCCTCTTCAAACAGTCCATAGGAAAACGGTCAAAAGGGTAACCCTGCTCTACGTGGAGACAAATAGAATAGTTGTGGTTGTCAAAAAAAACAGAATCCTGTCCAATACCCTGCAGTATGCATCCAGTAACCTGTTTAGGCAGGTCTTGGGAGTTGTCTCTGCATTCCTACGGCCCCGCCTGCTCTCAGCCCATAGCTTTGGGATTTGGATCCTGCTGGCACTTATCCCCCAGTATGCTTCTTTGTTGAACTTCGGAGCACGCTCTGCCATGCGGTTGAGGCTGGCAGAACTGGATAATAAGGGCAGCGATGCAGCAGTGATACGAGGTTCAACGAGGTTAGGCTATCTTGTACCAAGTATACTGTTGGCTCTGGGGTTTGTCATTGCTGGAATATATCCCTTGGAGAATAGTGAGTTGCGGGTCTGTCTCATTTTGTCGGCTGTGATTGTCATGCTCAACTGGTGGTATGATTTACAGCATGTGATGTTGAAAGCTGAAATGAATTTTCAACTGATCAGCAGGACCAATTACCTGCGGGCCACTCTACTTTTTTGCTTTACTATCACCTTGCTGCCACTCTGGGGATTAATTGGGGCAGTACTTGCAGGGCTGTTGGCCAATTGTTGTACCTGTTTGTTTGTTTATCGTTACCAGAAAAAAAGAGTATATGGCTCTTTTCAGTGGAGACGCTACTTTGAACTCATCCGAGAGGGTTTCCCTTTGCTCGGGATTGATACCATGGTTATGTTTGCCCGCACTTCCGACCGATTGGTTATCGCCTCCCTGCTCGGGACCAAAGCCGTTGGTTTCTATGCCATTGGGGGCATGATAATCGGTTTTCTTTTGAACATACCTGGAGCAGCCAGGGAGGTGACGGAGCCAGGGTTGATGCAAGATTTTAAGAAACAGAGCTACCGACAGTTTATTGAGCAATACTTCTGTATACCTGTTTTCAATACTGCCCTGCTTTTCCCCCTTATCATTGGCCCGGCCTGGCTCATCATGCCACTTTTTCTACATGTTGTGCTGCCCGATTACCATATGTCCCTTGCACCAGCGCAAGTCCTTTTTCTTGGCAGTTATTTTCTTGCTCTCTATTTTCCCATGCGGGGCTTAATGTTTGTCCATGGGTGGCAACATAAATCTTTTGCAACTGCAGCGGGAATTCTATTGTTAAATGTTCTGGGAAGTATTCTTGCCATCAAATTAGGGTTTGAATTAATAGGCGTGGCATGTGTCAGTGCGACGGCCTTCTTTTCTCTTTTTGCTGTAGAAGGATCACTAACCGTTTGTCGGGTTTGTCGAAAAATATCAATGCAGCCTGGTAAACGCTTCGTTGCAACATCCCTGGCATTCCCTCTCTTACTTTCAATCATCTATTTACTGGAATATTTCTTCTCACCGCAAAACTATGGAATCTATGTTGCGACCATAATAAAAATTTTGGTGTTCGTATGCTGCTGGTTTACCATTTTGGGAATTTTCTGGTGGCCCCAAAGGGAAGGTTGTCAGAAGAAGAGTTGATTCTAAAACAAGCTTCAATCTTAAGCCATTTCAGAACACCGAGGGGGATACGGATTTGTTTTTACGGCAGGATCTACTAATCTGCAAAAGCTCTTGGAATCCCGGACTTGGGTCGTTGAGGGCAAAGATATCGTACTCTTCAAATGGAGAAAACAGTCTCAACCAATCAAGTATGTTTCGCCTCCAGGACAGGTCATTGACCCTCATACCATCCTTTTCGTCAACTGCCACCGCCTCAGGGTTCAATCGCTGTTGCAGCCAATGAAGGTTCCAGCGTAGGTCGCTTCGTATGTTCCGGCAACGAGTACCTATTTTATAAGAAGTATCAAATTTTGATCGTCCTTCGACTAGCAACTGGAAAAGTAACCAGGGAAAATCAACACCTGCTGCAACAGCTAGTGGTAAGGAACCCCAAAACCTGGCATTCAGCTCGATAAACCACCACTGTTTCTTTTCCTCATCCACACGAAACTCACACATCCCGACACCGGTATAGTCAAGTTTTTCAATAATCATTGCTGCTGCCCGGTAAAGTTCAGAATTAACAGGAACACTCTTTCGGTAGCTGGAGCCATGGCCTGTTGTCTCATGCAGACGACGATGTTGATGAACGGCAAGAATATTGCCATTTAGGGCAAGGAATTCAATACCAACACCAACACCGGATACCTGCTCCTGAATTTGAACTGCTCCAGCTGGCATCTGTTGAAGAAGGTCTTGAGCTTCAGCCGACGAACAAGCACTCAGAACAAAGTTTTTTTCATCCACCTTGCTCTCGTTTACGGAACAGAATGGTTTCAGGATAACTGGGTAGGAAAATTCTACCAATGTCTCTTGTATTTGCTCCCCCTGAGTGTAAAGTTTTGAACTTGGGACAGGAATACTCAGAGATCGGGCCAACTGATAGGTTTTATCCTTGTTAAAGGCAATAGTGAAGGAAGCTTCATTCAACAAATAGAGAGTGGAAATATCTTCAAAGAGGTCACGGTTTTTCTGAAGCAGGTACACTTGGGGGTCGCAGGCCGGAATGATCAGATGATAGGAGTTGTCCTCGAAGACTCTTCGGAGACTATCAATCCATTTATCATCATTGGGACCTGGAATATTATGTATCGTTCTAACAAACTTTGAATACCTGGCTGGTGATTCTATTGGACACCAGCCAAGATCACATTGTATCCCACGCCTACCTAATGAACGTAATATCGGTAAGACCATGCGGGAATCATGGCCAAGGATAAGAACACGCTTGGTATACTTGCTCGCAACTTGGTGTAGCATCGAATTTCTTAATGCACCTATTTAAAGTTAAGCCGTTGGCGTATTTTTCTACTTGCAATAAGCGGTAATTCCAACTGTCTGCGATACGGTGAAGAGCGAATCCATCTTTTAGTTATAAACCAATTTTTACGAAAGGTGTTTGAAAACGGGTTGAAATTTATGGCGCCTTCGGCAATCCGACTAGTGCCTGTCTGCAAGTTGGTTTTATACTGTTCCTCTCCCCGTCCAAAATCAATCCGCTGTAGATTCTCTACAGCCAAAACCTTTGCCATTTCCTGCAAAAGAATCATGCCGGGTGAATATTTTTCAAATTCCACGCTGTAAGCCGGAAACCAGATATGTAGAGCAGTCTGACTTCGGATACCAAGATGAACAGCGATTAAATAATTTCCTGAATACAATGCAGAAAGCTGACCAGCAAAGGTTTTCGTTTGAGTTTTTCGTATAGATTCGAGCAGATCGGTTACCCACTTTATCTTAAGAACCTCAAGAACGCCAGTCTTTACATGCTGGTCATGTTTCCACCGAAGTAGAGCTTGGAAGGTGGAGTCATCTTGTGAATGTAATACAAAATTCAAGGGACCAACCTCACGACATATCTTTCTACTCTTACGTTCTATCTGGGACAGGGAGGTCCCCTTGTTCTTTATCGCAACCCTGTATGCCTCATAACCACCAGTTAGGTCCATAAAGGAGGAATCCGTTTCTCCGTAACTATATGGTTTGAAAGCAGCCTGAGACGAAGGTAGATGATCAAAATGGTAGGCGCACAGACCGGCTTCTCGTATCAGTTGTTTTGGGCACCATTGAACACCAGGTTTAATGATAACGCCATGAAATTCGGACAGACGTCCACCTATTGATTGTGCACTATTTCCCCGGCAACGCTGGAATGGGAAAAAACCTACCGTTTCTTGCCCCTCCTGCACGAGAACAACCTCGACATCATCTCGAACCGCCGCCACGGCCTGAGTAAAACGAGGATGGAAAAATGGGCTGTCTAAATCCATTCCCGTCAGGTGTAACCGTTCCCAAATATCCCAGTCTGCTTCTTTAAGATCCTGTGCTCTGAGCAGTTGATAGCCGCAGGTTTTTTGCTCTATAGTATTGTTGTTTTTTATTGCATTCATTTCTTTATATAGCGGCACTACTGCATTGTCCTTTTTTGAGTAAAATCCCTTATAATTCTTTTTGGGATTTGTACCGGACCTCTTAAGGGGGAATTACGAAGCTGTTCACGCATCCGGAACCATAGTTTTCGGCCATGATGTCGAAAACTACTCCGGTCGACTGCTCCCAGGGCCACTGGAATAGAACCGGAGCCCAAACCTTTTTTGTGAAAGTCATCTCCTTTACCCAAGTCAATCCTAATGATACCACTCTCGGCAGCTGCTTTAGTGAAGGCCAGGTGAAGAAGAAGACCGGGGGAATATTTACTAAACTCATATTCATAAGCTGGAAACCAGTAGTGGAGAACATCTTTTGTCCGTATTCCCAGATGTACTGCCACCAGCCTGTCTTGAACATGCAAGGTCGAAAGAACACCGCCAAAATCTGGCGAATCCATTTTTCGAATCTGGTTGAGAAATGCCTTTACCCATTCAAATTGAAGGATGTCAAAGGTGCGAGTTTGTTTGCGCTGGGCAGATTTCAATCTAAGCAATGTCTGAAAATCCTGTTCGTCAGTAGAGTTCCAAGTAAAACGACTAGGCCCAATTTCCCGCTCCAGCTTTCTCTTGAAGCGGGAAAGCCTTGAGATGAGTTTGCTCCCAGATTTTTTGTTCTCAGCAACATAGTTTTCATAACCACGGGATAAATCCATGTACAAAGAGTCTTCAACTTTGTAATGGTACTTTTGAAACAGTGGTTGACAGGCAACAATATGATCAAAATGGTGGCACACCAAATTGCAGCCAGTGAGTAGTTTCCTGGTATCTATAGGATTTCCAGAGTGAGAGATAATGCCTTGAAAATCGGTCAGTTTGATCCCGGGAGGTCTGCCGACCTCACCGTGTCTCTCAAAGGGAAAAAAACCAACGAGTGAGCTGTTTTCTTTGATTATGGCTACTCTTACCGACTTGCGAAAATTACCTAAAAGAACGAGATAATCAGGGTGAAAGAACGGGCTGTCGGTCCCCTTTTCTGGTCCCATCATCCTGCACCAAACTTCTTTCTGATCTGCTGTGAGTTCTTCCGGTTGGACTATTTTAATATCCATCAGCTGGTTTATCAATTGTAGCGTTTAACAAGTAAATTGGAACCTAGAAAAAGCAAAGGGAAGATTAACCCAATAATTGTGGCCTTCGATGTTTTCGGCGGTGCGTCCGGACCATGGGTCCAATCTGCCCAACCCATATTTTTTCCTGCACCAGCGGGAACGGGGGCAGGAAATTCGCTGTTATAAAAGTAATTTACCAGATGGAGCTGCCAGGTGTCATCCCCCTGAGCAGGATAGTTTGCCTCATAATGCAACCAGCTGTAGGCACGCAACAAGGCCTTGTTCTGCCAGTTCCACACGTCAAAACCTGCCCTGTTCAAAATAACCGCTTGTACCAGGGCTCCCTGCAACGCTTCCCATACATAATTTTCTTTGGGTGGCGGCCAGCTGAAACCGCCCCCCCGCCGCTGGTCGTCAGGCAGGACGCCATCAATATTATGACCATCTTTTTTTGCATACCTAGGGTTGACACCCACTGGCATAGCAGGATCTGCCTGCCAGGATTTATCTCCATAGCGAAATCCAGCATAACTTAAATGATCCCCGAGCCAGCCTTTGAAAACCATGGCGGTTCGATCAAGTTCTGCTCGGTCGTCCAGATATACAGCAATGGCAGCCCGGCTTGCCCCGGCATGAGTCCCCCAATTATTAGGACGATCTTCGTGGGTGGAACGTAAACTCCTCCCTTCCAAAGAGAGAGAGAGCAACTCTTTAAGCCAGGAGCGGAAAAGGATGTCAAATTCAGGGTCGAGCTTGACCAGATCGGCGGCGATCACATAGGCAGCAAGTTCCCGTCCAAGGGCAAGGGTGTCAGCATTTAATTCAGTGCCAATAATAGCAGCGCAGGCTTGCAACACCTGCTGACGGTATTCCTCTCTATGGAGGCGTCTGAAAACAAGGGCTTTTGCCAGAACCTGAATATTGGCCCGATTATCCTTATCCGCTAGATCGAAAGTTAAATTAGATTTATCGGCATTTCGTTTTACATTGGCCCAGGCCTCACCTGTTACTGGAAGTTTCTGCAATTGATGAGTGTCAATCCATATCCCTTCTGCCTGGATTGGCAGGGGAACCAAAGCAATAAGCAACAACAACCAGAGGACAAATCCTCTCACCGGAATAGCTGAGATGACAGGAAAAAACGATCGATGGACACGCGAGATGTTCATACTTTTACTATATTACAATACAACATAAAATCAACCAAATGATGGCGGTAAAGGTCGAAGGCCGGTGATAAAGTTTGATGACTGGAGAATTCTGGCCCGCAGGATCTGAGGGCTCGCATCAGGGGTGATATTGATACGCCGCAAGAGCAAAGGATCACTGGTTTGCAGGTTATTGATACCCGGATAGGTCGTAAATGCGACTCGGATTCCCATATCCTTGGCAATACTACGTACCCGTGAGTTATAATGGCCACTTGGATAGGCAAAAAAGCGTGGCATGTAACCTACTTGTTCTTCAATATCAACCATGGATCCGGAAATTTCAGTACATACGGTCTCTTCATCGACTCTGTTTAACAACGGGTGAAATCGTGTATGTGCTCCTATGGTCATCCCTGCCCTGGAAAGAGAGCGGATTTCCTGCCAACCAAGCACCTCGTTATCCTTTGAGGGGGGTACATCGAGTTGCAAAACCAAGCCGTCACACAGGCTAACCATTTCATGATGGGGTTTTTTTTTCAGATAACTACGCAACCGTCTCCAGTGTTGAATTCTGCTACTTTTTGTACCAAGGACTAGCCGTCCAAAGGGTGTTTCGAGAAAGGGTTGAGAACTTTCCATTATCGCCCTGTACAGTTTATCCCACCAGAAATGGGCAGTCGGACGGTCGGGAAAATGTGAAGCGACAAAAAGAACCGCGGGCAGCCCATGATCGGCCATGATCGGCCAAGCATTGACAGCAACATCCCGATACCCATCATCAAAAGTAATCATCAATGAACGAGGGGGGAGAACCGTTTCTCCACTAAGAGCGGACTCCAGTTCCTCAGCGGATGTTACATGGTGATGTTTAGATATATGTTCTATATGGCGGGTAAAAAGCTGAACATGGGGAATTCGATGATAAGTTAGAACCCGTAACAGATTAGTCCGCTTTGTCTCAAGTTTTTCGAAAACAGCAAGGCTAGGATCGATAATAGGTAGGGAAAATGTTTTTTTCAGGATATTTCTTAAGTTCATCGCCACAACTACTATTTTGTCTAAAAGATATTCAATGGGTTTTTAATGAATTTTCACGTAAATATAAATTATCATTTGACTATACCAAACAAAGGGAACATTAGTACTTTACTCCATAAAGGCTGTAACAAAAAACAAGAAAATACGGATTCGACTGTATATTATACGGTTATAAGCACTCACAAGGTACTTACCGGTTACCGGTGTTAGGTAATATTCTTCTCCTATCGTTATATTAATCCCCCCCCTCACTGCAAAAACGACGAGCTCCCAACATTTTTCCTAACGATTAAACTCCCTTGACTGATCGTGGCATTAGCGTTAAATTCCAGCAAAACTGGTAAGGTTATCATTCTCATTTTACACTTTCTCCTGCATTCAGTTTTTTGCCTTTGACAAAAAGTAGTTAAAGCTTTACCCTAATTAATTATTCAATTAAACTCTATCTTTTCGAAAATTTCTACATCTGACTTAACCTGAGGAGATTATGAAAACTATCTGCACCTTTGTAATTGTTTTTGTATGTATGTTCTTTTTTTCCAGCCATCTCTTTGCGGCAGCAACTGGAAGTACCTTCCAGCAAACTCCTGAGTTTTGGACAGCAGAGAATGCTGTAGTTTTTGCTTTGATAGAAAGTCCTGATACGACCATTGCCCGAAAGCGTATCGAAGAAGCTCAGGCCATAGCCAGCTTGGCTCAATCAGCAGACTATCCGCTAGTCAATATCTCAGCGGAATATGGTCAGACCAACAACCCGATGTATTCTTTTGGTAATATCTTAAATCAGGGCGCCTTCGACAGCAGTATAGATTTCAATGATCCTGGCCGAACCGATAATCTCCAGCTTAAAACAGAGATTTTGTATCGACTCTACAACGGTGGTCGAGACAAAGCCAGACGTGAAGGTGCCGATGCCAATATTGATGTATATGAGTCTGATTTTACCGGCGTCCATCAACTACTCGGTTTTCAAATTGTGAGAACTTTTCAAGCAATTATACAGGCAGAGAAAATGGTGCTCGTTCGCCAAGAGGCTCTTGAGGCAATAACCGCAGCTCACGAAGTCGGTTTTGCGCGTTACGAAGCCGGGGATTTGCTCCAACAGGACCTGCTCAATCTTGAGCTGCAGCAATCTCGTGCTAAAGAAAATCTTATCAAAAGTAGCCACACTCTTGATCTTACCAAACGGAGTTTTCTTAACTTGCTTGGTTTGCGTGAGGGCTCAGTTGTTATAAATCCAGAAGGTGGAGCGCAGCTTCTGCTCCCTGAGGTATTGGATTTTTCAAACCGACATGAACTAAGAAGGCTTGAAGCGCAGCTTATTGCAGCCCAGGCTGAGCTTGACCAAGCCCAGGGCGGCAAAATGCCTACCATTGACGCATTTGCCAGCTACCAGATTGACCAGGGCTGGCAAATGGATGAAAATGGAGACTCATGGATTGCTGGTCTCAGAGTTGATTACTCCCTTTTCGACGGTCAGAAAACTTCCTCAGAAATCACCCTGGCAAGGCTCAAGCTTCAGGAACTCGAAGGACACATGAATAAGCTTGAACTCGCTCTAAATCTTGAATTAGAGCAAGCAAAACTAGACTACGAACAAGTAAAACAACGCCTGGAAGTTACCAGGAAAATGATCACTGTTGCTGAAGAGGTCACGAGACTCAGCCGGGTACGTTTTAAAGAAGGGCTCATCCTCGCCTCCGATCTCATCGACTTTGAAATGCGCCTATCAGACGCCCAGGCAAGGCACCTTGCAGCAAATTCCGCTTACCAGGTTGCCATTGCTAATCTGAGAAGAGTGACAGGACTTTCGCAATTTTAAGAAAATGCAGTTTTGATTTTTTCACCGGATTTTCTTCATTTGCAAATCTGCAATCGTCTCAACACCTCTACTGCAACACACACAAGGAGTGTAGCAATGAAGTTCAGACAACAGTGTTCCATATTTATCACTCTCACCATCTGCTGTGCCTTTCTGACAGGATGTGAAAAGGAACAGGCGCAAAGCCGGAAGGCAGAGATAATGCCGACAGCTACAGTCGCTGTTGAGAAAGTATCTAAGCAAATAGCTAAAAACCAGGTTGAGATTGTTGGAACGGTTCAAGCCGTTGAACAGGCAAAGATTTCTTCAAAAATTTCAGGGAATATCATTAAACTCCCGGTAAACCTAGGATCCAGAGTTGAAAAGGGAGAGTTGCTTGCTGAACTGCGTGCTGGTGAAATAGTTGCACAGGTCCAACAGGCAAAGGCCCAGCTTGAGCAAGCCAAACGTAACCTTGCCCGGGAAGAAAAGCTGCTGAAGAAAAATGCTGCCACCTCGGAAAACGTTCATACCCTTCGAGAAACCACAAGTATAGCAAGTGGCGCCTATCAGGAAGCCTTGACCATGCTCAACTACAGCAGAATCACTGCCCCATTTTCTGGGATGATCACAAGAAAGCTTGCCAACATTGGAGACCTCGCCACGCCGGGAGCACCCCTATTGTACCTGGAGGAAGAAAACAATCTTCAGGTATTGACCGACATACCAGAGGCCATGATTCTTCGCATTCATAAAGGAGACACTCTCTCAATCTCTATCCCATCTGTTACCCTCACAGTTGAAGGCATTGTGGCCGAGGTGTCTCCGGTTGCCGACCCATCATCACGTACCGCCCCCATAAAGCTCCGAATTCCGCCGAACCCCATGCTCCGGTCCGGCCAGTTTGCCAGGGTCATCATAGCTATGGATCAGATGGAAACTCTCACAGTTCCTGATTCTGCAGTCGTGCCGTTTGGACAGATGTCTCGAGTTTTTGTTGAAGCTCAGGGTAAAGCCCATCTTCGGCTGGTCCGCATTGGAGCGAACGAACACGGATATAGTGAAATTCTGAGTGGGCTCTCTGAGAATGAGTCTGTTATCACCACAGGTAACCAGAATCTTGTCGATGGCCAACCGGTTTCTATCCAGTAGCATCTGTTCAAAATCCAAACTTTATGAGATAACTACTATGAAATCGTCTTCGATCAAGACAGCTGGCTTTGCTGGTCAGCTGGCAAAGGCTTTTATCAATTCTAAATTGACACCACTTGGGATTGTTGCATCATTATTGCTTGGTATTCTAGCACTTGTACTTCTGCCCAGAGAGGAAGAGCCGCAAATCAAAGTACCAATGATTGATGTGATGGTAAGCATGCCCGGCGCCAGCCCGAAAGAAGTGGAAGAGCGGCTTTCCATTCCCATGGAGAAGTTATTGTATGAGTTGCCGGGGGTGGAATATATCTATTCTACTTCCATGCAGGGACAGAGTATGCTGGTAGTCAGGTTTTACGTAGGAGAAAATCTGGAGACATCTATCGTCCGACTCAATCAGAAACTCTCAACAAACTTTGACCGTATTCCCCATTCTGCCCACCAACCAATTATAAAGCCTCACACTATAGACGATGTTCCCATAATGGCTCTCACCTTCCATGGCAAAGAGTACGATCATTACACCCTTCGGAGAATAGCGGCCCAAATAGATGACAGCATAAAAAGTATTAACAATGTAGCGGAAACAAAACTTATTGGTGGCACCAGGAGGCAGCTTACAATACATTTTGATCCCCTCGCCCTTGCCTCAAGGAACCTCTCTCTCAATGACCTGGCCCCAAAGATTAAGGCTGTGAACAGCCAGTCATATTCAGGTAACCTCCGTTCACTCAACCAGGAAATCCAACTCCAGACAGGTACGTTTCTTCAGAGTGCTAACGAAATTGGTCGTATTGTTATTGGTACCTACGGAAACAGGCCTGTATATCTTGAAGAAGTGGCGAAAATTACTGACGGGCCGGATGAACCTGTTGACTATGTTCTTTATGGAAGCCCGGAGACCTCCAACCCTGAAGCGGGGGTGACTCTTTCAATCGCCAAGAGACCCGGTGCCAATGCTGTCTCAGTCGTCCAAGACGTCCTCGACAAAGTGGACAGCCTGAAAGGAAGGCTTATACCTGCAGATCTTAACGTCAGTGTTACCAGAGATTATGGTTCAACTGCAGCCGAGAAATCCAATGAACTGCTGTTGCACATGGGTATCGCTATCTTTGGGGTGGCCTTACTCATTCTTTTCTTTCTGGGCTGGCGCGAGTCAATTGTGGTTATGCTGGCAATTCCCTCAACGCTTGCCCTCACCCTGCTTATTTTTTACCTTTACGGCTACACCCTGAACAGAATAACTCTCTTTGCTCTCATCTTTTCCATTGGTATCCTGGTAGACGATGCAATTGTGGTTGTAGAAAACATCGTGCGGCATCTTCGCCTTCCCGGTAATATCAGTCGATCCCGTGCAGAGGTTGCAATCGAAGCGGTTGCAGAAGTCGGTAACCCGACTATTCTCGCCACCTGGGCAGTCATCGCAGCTATTCTGCCCATGGCCTTTGTCGGCGGCTTAATGGGACCCTATATGCGTCCTATTCCCATTGGTTCTTCAGCTGCCATGGTATTTTCTCTGATCATCGCTTTCACCGTCACCCCCTGGGCAGCAACACACATCCTCAAAAAAAAGGATACCACCACTCATGGGGGTGAAGAAAAAGCCCCAGATGATTTTTTCACCAGACTGTACCATAGGGTAATGGACCCCTTACTGGCCAGCCGCATCTGGAGATTACTGTTCTTTGCAACCATTACTGCGCTATTGCTCGGAACCTGTTCCATGATGTACTTTGGCCTAGTGAAAGTAAAGATGCTCCCCTTTGACAATAAAAGTGAATTTCAGGTTATACTGAATATGCCTGAAGGTTCCACCCTGGAGCAGACCGCAAAGGTTGCTCTGGAAATGTCCCAGGTCGTCAAACACGATCCAGATGTCACTGATTACCAAATCTACGTCGGCACGGCATCTCCTTATAATTTCAATGGACTCGTTCGCCATTACTTCTTGCGAAGCGGCCCGACAGTTGCCGACATCCAGGTGAACCTCTTGCCCAAACATGCCCGTGACCTGCAGAGCCACGATATTGCCAAAAGGATGCGTCCAGCTCTTGCAAAAATTGCTGCACAGTATGGTGCTGCTATTGCGGTGGCTGAAGTCCCACCCGGACCTCCGGTTTTACAAACCATCGTCGCCGAGATTTACGGCCCGACCGATGTCGCCAGAGCAAAGCTTGCCAGGGAAGTAAAAGAGATAATCAACGCAACACCAGGTGTTGTTGATGTGGACTGGTACCGGGAGTCTGAACGGAGCCGAAAAGTGTTGATCGTTGATAAGGAAAAAGCAGCTCTCAACGGTATATCTGAACAACAGATAACGCGAGCAATAGAAATTGCTGTTCGGGGCTACTCCTTTGATCTCTACCATCTGCCGAAGGAAAAAGAGAACGTCAATATGGTACTGGAGCTTCCCCCTGAACATCGGGCCAGAGTTGCATCTATACTGAACATTTCACTCCGATCAGGCTCCAATGCTAGAGGACCTATGGTGCCACTCCGTGAGCTGGTTACAGTAATAGATCAGCAGGTAGAACAACCGATCTATCGCAAAAACCTGAAGCCCGTTATTTACATCACCGCCGATGTGGCTGGAGTTGTGGAAAGTCCTGTTTATGCGATATTTGAGATGAACGAAAAGCTGGCAGAACTTGACGGACGCGACTATGGCGGACGTCAGGAATTTGTCGATATTTACAATATGAATCAACCCTTTTCAGTAAGTGAACCAGCCATGAAATGGGACGGAGAATGGCACATTACGCTCGAGGTATTCCGTGATCTTGGTCTCGCCTTCTGCGTCGTAATGGTTCTCATCTATATGCTTATGGTCGGGTGGTTTAAGAATTACATCACACCGCTGGTTGTTATGGCGGCAATCCCCTTTTCTCTGATAGGCATCCTGCCGGCCCACTGGGCCTTTGGCGCATTTTTCTCAGCTACTTCAATGATTGGCTTTATGGCTGGAGCAGGTATAGTGGTACGAAATTCCATCATCCTGGTTGACTTTATCGAACTACGCATACGTGAAGGTGAGCCCTTAGCCCAGGCCGTAGTTGACGCCGGGGCCATACGTTTTCGTCCAATGCTGCTCACCGCACTTGCTGTAGTCATCGGCGCTTCAGTTATCCTTGCCGACCCGATATTTCAAGGGCTTGCAATTTCTTTGATGTTTGGTGAAATTGCCTCCCTCCTTGTGAGTCGCATGGCGGTTCCAGTTCTCTATTTTGTTATAAAAAAGCACCAGCACCCTTTAACCACCTAACTCTCTGAGAGTACACATACAACCGGATGAACAATATAAACCAACAGCTTTTCAACCCGTTTGAGGACCGAACCAGCAGAGATATTCGTAATAACCTGTCTGAAGGACTTGTAAAAGCGATTCAAACCGGTGACAAACATTACCTTAGCTTTGTTGTCGATGGTTTTCTTGAACAACAGACAGCTGACTGTTACTGGGCCTATATCATCGAAAGATCTTCCAAGTATGAGAAGGCCCTCCAGGACATCGAGAATACAATTACAGAACCAATCCAACAGGGGATCGTACTCTGGAACCTTGGCCTTTTCTTTGAGTTTCATGAGATATTAGAACACGCCTGGTATCATGAGACAGATAGGGCGCTCAAACAAACCATGCAGGCTCTCATTCGTTCAGCTGGAGTATATATAAAAAGAGAGTATGGTTTTATGGACTCTGCTGCTCGCATTGCTGGAAAAGCCCTCCCTGTTCTCCTTGAGAATCAGACTCTTTTGTCACGCTACTTTCAGCCCGAGAAACTACTCTCTGTTCTCACGGACCCAGACCAGCCACCGCCTCAACTGTCATAACAGCTTCCAGGCAGGGTACTTTTAAATAGTTGTGTTCAGGCATATGCAGGAAATGATTGAAACTCTCCTGAACGGGAGTGCCCATTTGCATATAATTTTCAGAACGTATACACTAACACATGGGATTGAACAATACGGTTCCACTGCAAATCGAATTTTGAAAACATTCAATCATCAAAGGTGGTTAAATGGAAGTTTTTATAGCCCTCAACCGATTTTTGATAGAGACAAAAAAATATATGCATACAAGCTGCTGTTTCGATCCGGTATGGTCAATAGCCTCCCTGACATTGATCAGGATACCGCAACAACCAGCCTGCTTTCTTCTTCCTTTTTTACCGTAGGCATAGACAAAGTTACAGCCGGGAAAATTGCCTTTATTAATTTCACTGAAGAACTGATCACCAAAGGTACACCAGAACTCTTTGCCGCCGGGAAAATGATGGTTGAGATTTTGGGAAATATCGAGCCAACTCCCGACGTAATTGCCGCCTGCCACGCACTCAAAGACCAAGGGTACGAACTTGCTCTAGACGATTTTATTTATGCAAAAAAATTCGAGGAGCTGCTCTCCATTTGCGATATTATCAAATTTGACTTCAAGTTGACATCTCAGGATAAAATTGAAGAGATGGTTCATGCTCTGGGAAAATATAATTGTAGGCTGCTGGTCAAGAAAGTTGAAACCTATGAAGAATTTCAGAAGGCATTGGCACTAGGTTTTGACTACTTTGAGGGCTACTTCTTCTCAAAGCCCGAGGTACTGCGCAATAAAGATCTGTCCGCATCTCAAACAACCTTAATGCGCCTGATTTCAGAAATTAATACCGCGGACTTTGACGTGGATGCTCTTGGGGCACTCATAGTACAAGATGTGTCCATTACCTATAAATTCCTCAACTATATTAACTCCGCCTACTTTAGCCGAGTGCAGCCTATTTCTTCAATCCCACATGCAATCAGCTATCTGGGTGAGAGAGGATTCAAACTCTTTGCCTCACTCATTATCACCAGTATGCTAGCTGAAGATAAGCCTGATGCACTCGTTAAAATGGCTACCCTCCGAGCCCGTTTTCTCGAGCTTATTGGAACGGAACTCAACATTGACAGTAATGAAATGTTTCTTTTAGGACTTTTCTCACTCATTGATGCGATGCTCGACCGCAAGATGTCGGCAATTTTAGAAAAACTTCCCTTGACTGAAAATATAAAGTCTGCGCTGGCAAAAAGAGAAGGAGATCTTTTTATTTTCATTCGACTCATCGAAACATATGAAACAGGGAACTGGGCTGCCTTCCGATTTGCTCAGAAAAAGTCGGGCGTTGCAAACGAAAAGATTTCAGCGTTTTATCTTGAGGCAATCTCCTGGGCTGATGCCCATGAATAATCACGAGCCATTACTGTGAGAGTCAAAGCAACCGAGGGTGAAATTGTACCCGATGATATCAGGAAGGACCTTGAAAAGGCGGAACTCCTGCATCAGCGCGCGACCTCAGATTATGTAAAATGTGAGGAGTTCAGCAAGCTTATGTCAGATATCCTTGCCAGACTTGAGGATATCGGCTGTTTTAAAACTGCGGACAAAGTAATGACAATTCTTCTGGATTGTAGCCCGAAATCCGGTGCTCACTGTGAAAAATCGACCATTGTCGGTCAGGTTACAAAAAAGTTGGTTACGAGGATTCGCAATAAACCTTATTCCCCCAGTTGATGTCTCTATAGGCACAAAATTACTCATTTATGGAAAATGCAACTAAGACAGGTTGGATTTCTCTCTGAGCTGATCGAAGAAATGTTTTCTCATAAAACTGTACAGTCCCACTCTCACTGAACGTTATTACGGCAGTTGAGCGTGTCCCATACCCTGGGCTATCGATGAAAATCGAACTGAGTAAACGCTCCCATTCTAAAGGAACACCTGTATCCGGCAACTTGCTATCATGAGGGCGCCAGGTGTCACCGAGCAGATCCATCAGTTTTTCTGGTTTGATGGTCTCGGTTTTAACCATGTGGGGAGCGAGCAACTCTTTACCACGGGTCACCTTAGGCCATGGTGTTTCCAGCAAGTGGTTTGACAGACCGTAGAATCCTGGTTGGAGGAGTTGAGGTTTTTTTAAAGTTCTGTTCGAATAATAGTACAATTCCTCGCAATCACCGAGAACCAGATTAAAGCCATTGTACTGATCAGCTTTCAATGCCAGCTTCTCTAAAAATCTACCTGCACCGCTGTTTCCTTTAAAATAATTGAGGAGAATCTCTCCCCTCGTCGGAGAATTCAACAGTTGGCGAGAAGGTTCGCGGTAATTGGTTATAGCTCCCAATCTGCCGTTTCGTGTTATCCCCAGCCAGGTCCCCCCGCCCTCGAGGTCCTGCCCTGCCAGTATCATTTGTTCAGCATCGAGGTAATTAAGGGGAGCTGTAGGCCTATCGAGAAACTCGTCTCTATTTGCGGCAACGACCAGTCGGTAGCCGGGAGTAGAGTGATATGAAACAAAGAGCAGACACATAAAAGGAAAACTACTATTAGTCCTGAGGCCAGGTGGTACCCTGTTTTTCTTCTGTCAAATAACAAAACTTTGTCCACTCGAATTCTTTTTTTGAGATCGGACACCTCAGAGTTATTTTGTGTTCTCCAACTGCAGCAACCTCCCAGTCCCCACTTCTCCTTGATCCGTCAATCCTGATCTTCTGACCTACTGTGAACGAATATGGTTTAAAAATTGTGACATCGTGTTTCATTTCAGTCTCCTGTATACAGTTTTCTTAACCCCGATAAACGGGAAATAAGTTGGGACAAGTACCTTAACAAAATTATCTTCTAAGGTACTAAATATTGTATCTTCACCATTATCTGTTGAAACAGGGTAAAACATCTCCTCTATACGTCAACGACCTTTTCAAAGCGTACTTGCATTTCGGGTAAAAGAGGGTACCTTGTATTCACAATGACAGTGAAAACAGTCTATCCCAAACATTTCACAAAAACGTACGTATTTCCTGTTGAGTGTTAGGCAGATGTAATATGCGGGCTAAATACCTCCTCACCTTGAAACCATGTTGATGCCACCTAAAGCCGGTTCTGCTGCCGTAGCAATCATACAATGCAATACTCCACGGGAAAGTTATCTATTGCTCAGGCGGGCAACGAACCCACTCGACCCCTGGTCTGGTCACTTTTCTTTTCCCGGCGGGAGAAAAGAAGCAGAAGACAAAGACCTTTTGGCAACCTGTATGAGGGAGACCAGAGAAGAGACAGGGCTTCTTCTTGATCAAAATCAATTAAAAAAACGCCTCTCACTGCAGCCTGCCGGTCGCAATTTTTCATCTCCGCTATGGGTGCAGCCCTTTATCTTCAAAATTAACCTGCCGCCAGCTCTCAAGCTGGAACAGAAAGAAATTCAAAGCAGCTGCTGGCTTGACGCTGGAACCTTCAGGGATATGTCTTTGCATCAGAACATTGAAATGATACCCGGAAAAACCTTTCCGGCCTATTCTTTAGAAGATTACTACCTCTGGGGCTTTACCTACAGACTTATGTGTTTAATTCTCGGCCTGGACAAAGCTGAAAAATAGTTTGCCATTTCCCTCATATTCCTTAACTTTGGTAGTGAAAACATACTCAGAGGTGCCTTAAAAAAATTTGACCTTCGAGGTGGCCTCAGGATAATCACTATCGGCACAGGAGGCTGAAGTATGACTGCGCACAAAAATGTTCTTGGAACCCCTCTGGAAATCTGCAGTATTGACCCCATGACCGGATTTACAAGAGAGGGCAGCTGCAAGGTCACTGCAGACGACTACGGGGTTCACGGCGTCTGTATCCAGGCCACTTCTGAATTTCTGGCTTTTTCAAAAGAAAAGGGAAATGATTTATCCACTCCGATGCCGATGGCTGGCTTTCCCGGGCTCCAACCGGGTGATCGCTGGTGCCTCTGCGCCTCCCGTTGGAAAGAAGCACTCGACCACGGCGCTGCACCTCTGGTTAACATGGCTGCAACCCACGAGGATGCGTTGAGTTTTGTCTCCTTAGAGGAACTGCTGGCCCACTCTATTGAGAATGGGCACAGCTAGGAGCTTGTCCGAGAACGATGTCATAAACGATATCTTTGCTGCCAGGAAACCTCACAAATACGAACCCGGCAGCAAACAGTTTAGAGGTCGAGAGCCATACCTTTTGCGACTTCTCTTTTTTTGTCCTCACCCATCAAAATCCCAAGAAGTTCCAGGGAAAAATCAATGGATACCCCTGCCCCTTTTCCGGTGACACAATTCTTATGGAAAACGATCGCTTCACCTGCATGATCTGCTGATTGCAGCTTTTCTACAAAACCTGGATGACATGTGGCATTTTTCCCTTCGAGCAATCCATGGTGTTCAAGTACAACCGCAGGTGCGGCACAGATGCCCCCATACAATTTATCTTCACTGTTCTGTTTTTCCAGAAGCTTTTTCAACAGCTCTGATTTTTGCAGGTTGTTAACGCCAGGGATACCGCCGGGCAGAGCTATCAGATCGTAGGACTCATCCATACAGTCTGCAATGAGCATATCAGCAATAACAGTAACCTGATGAGATGAGATTACTTCCAGGCTGCCTTCAACTGAGGCGAGATGAACATTGCCCCCTGCTCGCCGGAAGACATCAACAATACTGAGGGCTTCTACCATTTCAAAACCCTCTGCAAGCGGTACGAGTATTTTCTTTTCCATGATTATCTCCTGTAGGAAGTATGGTAGCAATACGTATTCCCTAACCCCGATAAACGGGAAATAAGTCGGGACTCTTTTCAGTACTTGCTCGACGGGTATACGTTCCTTCACAAAATTACTGATACAGGGGAACGTCCATATCAGTTTCAATAATCACTGGTGTGGCCTCCTCACCTGCCTGGATAGCTGTTGCCTCAAAGGCCTGGTCAACACCATCGACTCTACGCTCTTGCATTTCTGCCTGATCGGCAAGTATCAACAGGTTGGGATCCAGTGCATTCATCTCCTGCTCAACCCTCTCTATATTACCAGCAACCTTCGCAGCTATCTCCACTTCCGGGTACTTAACCAGAATATCTTTCAGAAGTTTGCGCGACTCTATCAGCAGTTTCTTTTTGCTCTCAATATCAGTGGTTTTGGTAAACCGAATAAAAAGGTTCGCCGCCTCTCTGCGATCTGCCTTCGCAGCTTCAAGAGCCATTTCGGAGATTTTATCCTCTGCTTTTATGGCATACTCTGTATCAAGTAGATGAGTGAAAGTTACGATTGCTTCGTCATATTTCCCATCTCTGGCCAGAAGCAATCCGTTGTTCCACTTCCGCTGCAGCTCCTGAATTTTTTCCATTTTGTTCGTTTCTCTGTCTACCGCCTCAGCCAACAGAAGCTCATCTTTTTTTGCTTTGACATCAAGCTGCTGTTCCGGACTGATAATATCAGTGGGAATCACAACCAGAAGTTCCAGAGCTTCTGCAAATTTTTTCTCAGCGGCGAAGGCATCAACTTCAGCCATAAAACCATTGAGCCAGCCATCAGCTTTTTTCTGAGCTTCCTCCTTTATAATATCTACATTGGAAGAAACCGGAGAATAGGGATAATCATTTAAAAATTTTTCTGCCTCCCAGACAATCTTATAGCCATCCTGCTCTGGGATGAATCCCAGGAAATTTCTCAGCATCGTGGAATATTCCAATAGCTCAGGACTACCTTCCATTGACCTGTCAAGGATAGATAACTGTAGTTTAGACCACTCCTCGAGTCTCCCAATATTGACATAATCGTCGGAAATTTTATTGTATTGAATAGTTGCCTCTCTATAGTTACCAGAGGCTGTATACAAGTCTGCTAATAATTTTCTTAGCGACACAAGGTCAGTCGCCTGTTCGTCAGAATCTGACATCTGTTTCACGACCTGCAAATAAATTTCAGAGGCCTTCTCTTCCTGATGTAGGTGCATCAAAGCATTTCCATAAAGAATTTTTGTTCTGAGACCTACTCTACCAAGCTGAAATTCTGGTATTTGTCCCCATACTCGAACTATTTCTTCATTTTCATTATTCTTTGCGTTTCTGTCGATCAGGGTCTCGAGCTGTGCCAGATCAGCGCCTTTCTCACGTTTCTCCCAACCAGTGCTCTGTTCATCTGTCTCAGCAAGCAGGCGGCCACAAGCACTTTCTGTAAATATTAGATCATTCTTTTGTAAATCGAAAATATCCTTATTTGTAATATCTTTGCTGGTGACGACTTTCTGACTCTGAAGGATAGCTGAACGAAGATCACTATAGCCGTTCATAACACCTTGCAGCCGCCTGAAACACCGTACCATCTGAGTGGCTTCTTCTTCTCCGAGTTGCATGGTCACTGATTGTGCGTCGAGTTCTTTCCAACGATCCAGTTTTCTGCCGTATTCGAAAATCCGATCGTTGATAAAAATCATGGGGGGCAGTGTCGTTTCCATGTTTTCTTCAACGACGAGAACCGTTTCATCATCAATATCAAGATACGCAGGTGTCGGTGAACTTTTGGGTACACTATCTCCCGACACATAAATTTGCGGTGATGAGGCAGGCGGGGCAGTACGATTTTTGGTCTGTGGTGGTTGCGGGGTTGCGCACCCTCCAAGAGTCACAGCGGCAGTTGCGATCAATGCACTCCAAATGGATAGTTTCATGGTAGTATCTCAATAATAATTAGCGATGGTTAGTCTTTTCTCTTCGCAACGAAAACGATGCCCATTCTCATCCCGTCGGCTACTCATAATTACATCGGCAAGATACTGCAAAAAGGTACAAAAAGCCAGGATAGGACAGGATTAATCCTGAGTATCGTCAATTGATTCTTCCACCTGCACCATACCAGAATGGATGAAATGTTCTGTCAGGTCGAAAAGCACCAGTATCAGTTTTCGACCCGAAGGTGAGAATGGAAGGCGTCTGCCGGTTCATCTCACTTACAGCAGAAATCGGCTCTGTTATTTTTCCGCCCAGCCCCGCATCAACCCGGGCATTGAGTTGCCCCATGGTTTCTCTTTTCAACATCAGACCATAAAACGAAAGATCTACAGGGTCAAGTCTGTCTGCCAGACCCTTTTTTGCCAAAAGAACGTTTACGATATCACACCAGGCTGGTAATGCACCAGATGACCCGGTAATGCGGCTGCTTTTTTTCCGCATAGATGTATTGTCGTCAAAACCCACATAAACTCCGACGGCATAACCGTCACCTATTTGCATAGCATCCTTCTCATCTGCAATTCCTGGCAAATAACCAAAAAAGGATGCATTGGTATACCTGTTAGCCGTGCCGGTTTTTCCGAGCAAAGGCACAGATAAATTAAGATCAGAGAACCTGGATGCCTCATCTTCTACTGCACCCTCAAGCGTAACTCTTGTGTTTGCGAGCCGTCCTGTTCCAAACTTCACTATATTTTCCAACACGTGACCAATAGCAAGATTGGCTTTCGAGCCTATCACTACTTCCCGCTCCACCATTGGCTCGTAGAGAAGTTCTCCCTCGGAGGATTCAATTCTTCCAATTATGGCAAGGGCGTCAGTGGTCTCCTCTTCTTTAGATATACCTATTGTCGTCATTTTACCTGTAACAAGTGCTTCATACATCCGTGTAGTTTCAAGCAATGTTACCACATTCGAACCGAGCGTAAATGAGAGAACCGGATCAAGTTTACTATTGATCCCCAACTTTTCAGCCAGGCTAATGCAATAATATAATCCCACCGTGATACGAAAGTCTTCTACTGTTGAAAGTACCTCAAAGCCATAGGGTAAGGCTGCTGTGAGTTTTTCATATTCGTAGGCAACTTGAGCTGAAAGTTTATCAAAGGCTGCAACAGAAAATGTGTCATTGAGTTTCAGTGACTGCCAAAAAGTAGTAGCTTCATTCAACGTCAAAGAAGCTAAGTAGGAAAAGAGCTCTTCCTCACTTATCAAACGCCCGGAATCTGTCATACCATCACGGCCAAATGATATCTTGCCGCCCACGCTGTCTGCTAAGAACCCAGGTTTACCAGGTAATGCAAAGGGATCTCTCCTCTCTCCATACATCTCTGCCTCATATTTTGATTTCAAGGAGGCCACTTCTTCCCGAACAGTTTTTAATTGAAGGTAGGTGTTTTTTAGTATTCTTTTTCGGAGTAACAATTCTTTTTTTTCATAGTTTTTCAGCTTTCTTCCCTTCCGAGCTAATTCTTTATCGATATCAACTGAAAATTTCCCGAAGTTGAGACCGTAGTGCAGTTTCTTAATTTCTGTATACTCATCGACCATGCCATCAAAAATAAAATCTGTCTCCATGTTATCTATGGCCACTTTATAAGCTGAGGCGCGAAGAATATCGCGGTTAACCCTGATACCATAGCGATCACGGATCCTTGCTCGATAACTTTGATACGGTTCTTCCTGACCGTCGATTACCTTCGGGGCGAGACCAAGTTTTGTAGCCACCTCTCTAAACTGTGGGAATGTCATCTGCTCACAGAGCCGTGACAATAGCCAAACCGAGGCCACATTCTCAGAGCGAACCCCCGCCCAGCTCATTGAAACCCATTCCTGATCACTTTTATGGTCAGGTCGCGGGAAGTATGGCTGACCATGATAAACAAAAACGTCCCTGCTATTTCTCAGCAAGTCAGCAGTATTCCAGCCAAGCTGCAATGCGGCGGTAAAGACAAATGGTTTGAAAGCTGACCCCATAGCCCTTTTTGCTTGGATAGCTCGATTAAAAAACCTATTCTCACTCCCTCCGGTCATGGCCTTAATAAAGCCATTTTTTAAAACAAGTGCACCACCCTGGACTTTTGGATATTTTTCAAGATGTAGCAGAACCTCACCTTCATCGTTGATTTCATTTACACGCACCCATACACGGTCGCCTGCCCTCAACCTTGTCACAAACTTATCCAGATCTTTTTTTCCAACGTCACTCCATCGGTTGTCTCTCCATTTAACCCAGGAAGTGATCATGTCGCTCAATCCATCTTTCAGAATGACGCCGTTTCCAAGATTTTTATCAAGTGCTACCTGAAGTCGAATGTCATTATTCTTTCCCTCAATCTTCTCAAGTGTTCCAAAGAGAAAAGCGTTCTCCTGTAAAACTGCGTCACCAGTATAAGCAAGTGCTGCCAGCTCCGCCTGCACCTCTTCTCTTTCGTACCCTCTCAAACGTACATCCAGCCGTGAAAGTTCACTGCGTACAATAGGTAGAACCCTAGCCTGAACTTCCTTATCTATGGTGGTGATGACACGAACACCAGAAGTAGCAATATTGTCTATATTGTGTTTTTCAAGAGCATCCAAAACTTCAGTTGATGACACTGCTTCAGTTACCAGATCCATTGCATAATCACGTGCAAATCCGACCTTCCCTTTACTAAAGTCAAAATCAGTTTCAAGCGCCTCATTATATTCAAACACAGTTAGCATGCCTAACTGAAGCATCTTTCCGAGGACATATTTAACTCTGATTTTTGCTCGTTGCAGGGCAAGATTTTTAGATTCCACGGTTTTTTTGATAAAAGAATTGTAGTAATTGGGTCTTTTCACACTCCCTGCGATGAAGGCGCATTGGACAAGGGTCAACTCATCAGGCGTCTTATCAAAATAATACCTTGCAGCAACACCAAGACCATGCCCGTTGCCGCTTACATAAAACTGATTGGCGTAAAATTCAAATATCTGCTCTTTCGGATAGCGATATTCAAGACGCAAGGCGAAGAGCAGTTCTTTCAACTTTGCTTCATAGGATCGTTCCGTCCGTTTGTACAAATTTTTTGCGGTCTGCTGGGTCAGCGTACTTCCGCCCTGAACAACCCTCCCAGCCTGAATATTCCGTATAATGGCCCGTGAAATTCCAAATATATCAAAGCCGAAATGACTAAAAAACCTCTCGTCCTCAGAGGCAACAAGAGCGTTGACAAAATCTTGAGGGATATCATTAAAATCAACATATTGTCTATGGGCTGAGTCAAAATAAACGCCGAGCTTAGTGGTACCGTCGCTGTAAAAAACGTCACTTTCTCTGCCAAGAATAGAGCGGATTTTTTCGGGCTCAATATCTTCGCCAGGGTCAACAACAATTTCCAGGTACAGATAGCCGCTAACAGCAGCAGCAACACAAATTATAAGAAAGGTACAGAAAAGAAAGAACGTTCGGAGGATTTTCATTTGGCAGTTACGAGAGAAATCAGAAGAAAAGAATTTATAAGGTACTAAAAAACGAACGAACGAGCTACAGGGCTTATATTCCTTGCATTTCTTATTCAGTTCGGGTTTAAATAATCGGCAATTGAGTTTTCAATTTGGCTGACAAAACGATTAGCATATCAGGGTACAAGTGTACAAGGTTATACTAGTTTTCTCAACAGGCTTGTCTGAAAACAGACAGACCATTCTTTTCTTTAACACAACAGCCCCCCAAATATTCACTTACACAAATAATGATTCAAACATATTACAAGACTGCATTGCGACTACTGATTCTCGCTATCGCTGTCTCATTGTCGAGTTGCGCGGATTACAGTTATTTACGTTCTGAACGAGATGCTCGCGCCCCGGCAACTACTAAAAGAGATGGCGTCGAAACCGACCTTCAGCTTGTAGAGATCGAACCCGAAATCGGTTTGACTGAAGAACTTGTTGAACTCAGCAAGACCGGAAACTGGGGACTCGACTTCTCTCCTGTAGCAACACCTCACATAGAAACTGTGACCTACGACTTCCCAGTGGTCTATAACAAACAGGTTGAGATGTATCTTGAACTCTTCCAGACCAAGCAAAAGAAGACATTTGCTCGCTGGCTCAGTCGCTCTACTGCCTATAAATCCATGATGGAAAAGGAGTTGGCCGCTGCAGGTTTACCTCTGGACCTTGTTTATCTATCCATGATAGAGAGCGGCTATAGTCAACTTGCCTACTCACGTGCCAAAGCCGTTGGCCTCTGGCAATTCATGAAAGGTACAGGGAAACAGTACCATCTCAAGATTGACACATATGTGGACGAGCGTCGTGATGCTGTTAAATCAACCAGAGCTGCCGTCGCTTACCTCGGAGATCTTTATAAAGATTTTGGAGATTGGTACCTGGCTGTTGCAGCCTACAATGCCGGTCCGGGAAAAATGCGTAGCGGTTTGAGAAAGCATAATGTCGACAATTTTTGGGCTCTTGCCAGCAAAAAACATCTCCGACTTGAAACGAAACGATACGTGCCAAAGCTCATTGCTGCTCTGATAATTGCAAAGGAACCGGAAAAATATGGCTTTACCAACATTGTTTATCAGAGTCCATTAGATTTCGACACAATAAAGGTTGGTCCCGGCATGAGTCTTGATGCTATAGCTCTGATCAGCAACAGTAACGTTAAAGAGATCAGATTGTTGAACGCCGAGTTGCAAAAAAACAAAACCCCGCTCAATGTGCTCAGCTACAGAGCAAAGATTCCGAGTACTTCCGCTACCATTGCAAGCAAGAACCTTTCCAGACTGCATAGTATTGCCACCACCGGATACAAATCTCACAAGGTGCGTACAGGAGAAACACTCACCAAAGTCTGCAGGAAATATGGGGTCAATAAAACGACTATTCTCAAAGTAAATAACATCAACAAGAGCACCCTCGTTGTCGGACAATATCTGCGCATCCCATTCAGCTCAGTCAGCTACCAACTCCTTCCAGAAGGCTCCACGAGCGCTATGGCAACCTATAAAGACAGCCTCATACTTCACAAAATCAAACCAGGTGATTCCGTCTCCAAGATTGCTATGAAATATAATGTTCCACGACAAATGATCGTTGAGTGGAATGGTTTAAAAAGCGTACACGCCATCCGCGCAGGCCAGCAACTTGCTCTGTACATTGACAATAAAAACAGGTCCAGCAAATCTCAACCCAGCCAAACAATCACAGCCGGACTCACTCTAAAAGCAGACAAAAAGAAAATCCGTGGCGGCCAGAAAAACCCCTTTCAGTGGTACAATGTTAAGAGGGGAGATTCACTCTGGACCATCTCCAGACAATTCAGTGCATCTCCTACCGACATAAAAAAATGGAACAATCTGAAGTCCAACCTTATCCATCCCGGAAACAAATTACGACTGAAGAAGGGCTAAGCCTATCATTTTTATAGAATGTGCTTATGCTCTGACTTCTAGGTGTATTTTGAATTTTTCCCCCACATCACATATTACCATTTAACCGGACACGTATCACAATGACAGATTCCCTTTTTCCTGCCAATACCTACGACCGTGACGTGCATGTTGTCAAACATGAGGATAAGACAGTCATTCTTGTTGGAACTGCTCATATTTCTCAACAATCTGTCGATTTAGTTAAGACGGTTATTGAACAGGAATCCCCTGACTGCGTCTGCCTAGAACTCGATGACAAACGCTACCAGGCTCTCACCCAGAAACAACAGTGGCAGTCTCTTGACCTTAAGACGATCATAAAAAAAAAGCAGCTCTCTACCCTCCTGGTCAGTCTATTAATGGCATCATATCAGAAACGACTGGGGGGCAAACTCGGTGTTACTCCCGGTGCTGAGCTTCTAGCAGCAGCTAACATTGCTAAAGATCTACAAATTCCCATTTCTCTTTGCGACAGGGACGTGCGCGTGACACTTCGTCGTGCCTGGAAGTCAACCTCCTTTTTTAAAAAGGGCTACCTGCTCTCGTCTCTCTTCGCCAGCCTCTTTGATAAAAGTGAAATTTCAGAAGAAAAATTGCAGGAACTGAAGGAAAAGGATGTCCTTACAGAGCTCATGGATGAGCTTGGTGACACGTTGCCTGATCTGAAGCGAGTGCTCATTGATGAACGTGACATTTACCTTGTTGAAAAAATTAAGTCTTCCCCCGGCAACAGAATAGTAGCCATTGTTGGTGCGGGTCATGTTGCAGGAATGAAAACAATATTCGAGGAGGATAACAAAGATACAATCGAAGATATCACCTCGATCCCACCAGTTTCGAAAACATTTAAAGCTATCGGCTGGGCAATTCCGCTGATTATTCTCGGATCACTGGCAATTATTGGTATTCAGCAGGGAGCAGCCGTTGCTGGCGAAAACCTCCTTTTCTGGATTCTTGCCAACAGCATACCTGCCGCAATCGGTGCTTTATTCGCCCTTGCCCACCCATTGACCACCATGAGCGCTTTCGTTGCAGCCCCTATTACCAGCCTAACGCCCGTTATCGGAGCCGGATATGTCAGCGCCTTTGTTCAGGTAATGTACTGCCCTCCTGTCGTTAAAGAGTTTGAGACGGCAGGCGATGATATCGGAACCTTCAAAGGATGGTGGAAAAACAGATTATTACGGATTTTTCTGGTCTTTCTTCTCACCGGCCTCGGCTCTGCGATAGGAACCTGGGTAGGTGGCTACGAGATTTTCAACAACCTTTTCGCATAATTACTAACTACTTTACGCAGCACATTTAAGGAACGACTATGTCAGACAAAACGGTCACAACTGAAGCACTTTCACAAAAACAAAAGAAGCATCTTAAAGGACTGGCTCACTCACTCTCCCCCGTGGTTCTGATAGGAAAAGAAGGTTTGAGTTCAGGGATAATACAGACAATTAATGACGAGCTTCTCAATCACGAACTGATCAAGGTAAAAATCGGCAATACCAGCGGTCTCGAAAAACACAGTACCTGTACCGCTATAGCAGAACAGACTGAAGGAGCCCTTGTTCAGCTGATTGGTAAAACAATCATTTTGTTTAAAGCAAACCCAAAGAAGGACAAGGAAAAACGAATCAGAATCCCTAAAAAATAATAGTCAAGCTACTGCATTCAGCGCCCCAGATGTGGGTGCTGAACGGCCCCTGTTGTTTTCCTCGATTTCGCGCCGACACCTCCCTCTTCAGAAACACTCTCCCACCACGGTCAGCTCCATTGCTACGGATTGTCTTGCAAGAACAAACCTGACAGCTGTCGTCGATGAGTCCCCAACAATTTTTCTAGCCGCATATGATGCCAGTTCCGGTCTATTGTTCTTTTCACTCAAGTGGGCAAGAACAGCTAATCTGACTTTTCCCCCTGCCAGTTTTGCCAGGAACGCGGCCCCATCCTCATTGCTGAGATGCCCACGGCTTGATCGAACTCGTTGCTGCAAAGGTAGAGGATACGGGCCATTTCGCAGCATCTCTAAGTCATGGTTGAATTCAAGAACGATTGCCTCACAACTGGAAAGTCGTCTCTCCATAAGATGGGAAACCTTTCCTGTATCGGTACAATAACCAAGACTGGTTGTGCCGTTTGAAATGACATAGCCAACCGGATCTTCTGTGTCATGGGAGACTCTGTAGGAACGAACCAATAATTCTCCAATTTCAAGAGTATCCCCGGTACTGAATTCGTTTCTCTTAAAGAGTTGTCCGAGTTTTTTTTCACCAGCAGAGAAGGTCCCCTCATTAGCATGAACAGGAATCCGGCAACGTCGTGATAGCACTCCAGCTCCAGAAATATGGTCGTGATGTTCATGGGTTATGCAAATTGCATGAATATTGGAAAGGTCCCTGTCAATGGTCTTCATTCTGGCTTGCACTTCTTTACCTGAAAAACCGGCATCAATTAAAATTCCTGTATCACCGCTTTCCACATACACTGCATTGCCACGACTCCCACTCCCTAGCACTGAGAAACGCATATCAGACACCTGTATGACCAAACCCACCAGCACCTCTGGCGGTTATGCTGAGAACATCAACCTCACAAAATGATACTCGCTCAACTTTTGCAAGTACGAGCTGAGCCACCCTGTCGCCTCGGCGAACTGTAAAAGATTTTTTACCAAGATTAATGAGTGCAATTTTCACTTCACCTCTATAGTCCGAGTCAATTGTACCCGGGCTGTTTACTATCGTAATACCGTGTTTAACAGCTAAACCGCTGCGAGGCCTCACCTGCATTTCATAGCCTTCAGGAAGAGCAATAGCCAGGCCTGTCGGTATAAGTTGAATTTCCCCCGGAACAATCACCAGGCTCTCTTCTACCCCGGCCTCTATATCCATTCCAGCCGACCCAGCAGTTTCGTACTGGGGAAGGTTTAAATCAATTTTCTGTTCTGGCGACAGCCATTGAAATTGTACACTGCTTGCATGCATACCATATCACTCTTGTTATACTCTATGGACAGATACTATCTAAGCTCGACACAAAAATGGCCAACTCTCTAACAAAAGTCGGCCATAATCAAACAATCAAAGGAAAGACTCTGACTATTCTTTTTCCAGCAGAGCCTTACGACTCAATCGTATTCTACCGCGATTGTCAACGTCGAGCACTTTCACCTCAATAACGTCACCCTCGTTAACGACATCAGTAACCTTAGCAACTCTCTTATGATCCAACTCAGAGATATGAACAAGGCCGTCAGTGCCTGGTAGGATCTCGACAAAAGCCCCAAAGTCTTTTATGGTCTTAACGGTGCCTTTATAGGTGGCTCCAACTTCTGCTTCAGCGGTAATGGCTTTTACCTTTTCAACCAGGGCTTCAGCAAGACCACCATTCAAAGCGAACATCTTAACAAGACCGGTATCATCTACCTCAATTTTGGCATCAAATTCAGCAGATAATTCTTTGATAATCTTACCACCAGGTCCAATGATGTCACGGATTTTATCTGGGCTGATTTTATGGACAAAGTATTTAGGCGCATGATCGACAACCTCTTCACGAGCTTCTGAAATACCTTTCTCCATTTCAGAGAGGATATGCAGACGACCATCTTTAGCCTGCTCAAGCGCCGTCCCCATAATACTTCGGTCAACACCATCAATCTTGATATCCATCTGCAGAGCAGTAATACCATCACAGGTACCAACCACTTTAAAATCCATGTCCCCAAGATGATCTTCATCACCTAAGATATCTGAAAGGATAGCAAGCTTGTCACCTTCTTTGATAAGTCCCATCGCAATACCGGAAACAGGTCGCTTCAAAGGAACTCCTGCATCCATCATCGCCATACTACCACCACAGACAGAGGCCATGGAAGAGGAACCGTTTGACTCGAGTATTTCAGAGACCACACGGATGGAATATGGAAAGTCCTCCTCAGCCGGCAATACCGCAGCAAGGCCTCGGCTGGCGAGTGTCCCATGTCCAATATCTCTGCGGGATGGTCCTCTTAGAAAACGTGCTTCGCCCACACAATATGGGGGGAAATTATAGTGGAGCATGAATCTGTTGTTCATTTCTCCATAGAGAGTCTCGACTCTCTGTTTGTCACGTTCGCTGCCAAGTGTTGCAGATACAAGTGCCTGAGTTTCTCCACGGGTAAAAAGTGCAGAACCATGTGTACGCGCCAGATATTCCGTTTCACAGAGTATATCCCTGATCTCGTCAAATTTTCTACCACCAATACGAACTTCTGTGTTGACTGTTTTCTCACGGAGGAACGTTTTCTTAAAAGAAGATAAAAGACCAGCTACTTCACCTGACCGTGTTCCTTCCGGGTCAATCTCAGCCAGCACCTTTGCTTTCAGTTCGCTATATACCGCGCCTCTTTCCAGCTTATCATCAGTACCGTAAACTTTTTCCATGCCAGCAGCAGCAATAGAACAAACCTTGGCCTTGAGTTCTGCATCGATTTCCGGAGCAAAAACTTCCTGCTTAGGCTTACCGCTTGCTCTCTGCAGTTCTTCCTGAATATCAATCAGTGGCTGTAAATTCTCAAAGGCAAAGAAAATTCCGGAAAGAACTTCATCCTCACTGAGTTCATCTGCCTTCCCCTCGACCATAACAACTGCCTTACGGGTACAAGCCACAACGATATCCATTGAAGAATTCTTCAGTTCAGAGTTTGTAGGATTAAGCACATACTGTCCATCAACAAAACCAATACGGCCACCGGCAACAGGACCATCGAAAGGAACTTGGGAAATAGTCAATGCGCATGAAGCACCAGTAAGGGCCAGCATATCGGGCAGTATCTCCTGATCGGCCGACAGAACCGTGGCAATAACCTGAGTCTCAGCACAGTATCCTTCTGGGAACAGGGGACGCAGGGGGCGGTCAATAATGCGACATGTGAGTACTTCGTTGTCACTTGGTCGTCCTATTTCACGGCGGAAATAGTTACCGGGGATACGGCCTACCGAGGCGAGTTTTTCCTGATACTCAATGGTGAGGGGTAAAAAACCCGCTTCAGGTTTGGGGACACCAGCTCCGACGACGGTAACAAGAACAACAGTCTCACCGGATCGTACGACAACTGAACCGGAGGCCTGTTTGGCAATTTTTCCTGTTTCGATGGAAATCTTTTTCCCATCAATTTCTGTTTCTACTTTGTTAAACATTTTTTTCTCCAGATATGCAGCATCAGGGAAAAGGCACTGTGCCAATTTTTCCGACTGGATTATCCACCAGCCCCGTATGCTCTCTTTTTCGGAATTCCTTAAACAACAAAAACCTCAAGCAATTCAGGAAACCTGAATTGCTTGAGGTAATCAATTAGCACTCTACCCAGCCCAGCAGCATACGCCCTGGGAAAAACAATTACTTACGAAGACCAAGTTCTGCCAGTATCGTTCTATATTTGTTAATATCTTTTTTCTTCAGGTAATCAAGTAAACTTCTTCTCTGTCCAACGAGCTTAAGCAGACCTTGTCTTGAATGATGATCCTTCTTATGCACCTTGAAGTGCTCAGTGAGATATTGGATACGATCAGTCAAAAGAGCAATCTGCACTTCAGAACTACCGGTATCGGTTGGATGAACCTTGAATTTTTCAATTATTTCGTTTTTTACTGTTGCTGACTGTGCCACGACAACCCTCCTGAAACTGCATAAACTCAACACCTATACAGCTAAATTCATTAACATTTTAGTTTGTATTCTTCATTAACCGACATGTATATTTACAACAATATTTGGTCTGCTGATTTGGTGGCGAACCGCACAGACCCGCTAGATACTTATGTAGTAGATACTATTTCTTAATATATTCAATACCTGCGATTATTGCAACATTTTACAGACATCTTCGACTGATAACATTTTCTGCATGCAATAATCGAGTGCATTTTCACTGTCTAACTCATCCCATGAAAGTGCATCATTAACTGCGAAAATTCCACTTCTTGTCCTTCGCAACCCTACAAGATGGCCTCCACACCCTAATTCACTGCCGATATCTGCGCCAAGGGTACGAATGTACGTCCCCTTACTACATACAACTTTCAGGCTTAAGTGTGGGTTTTCTTCGGTAATGTGGCCAGCTCCATCCGTTCGTTCAAGGCGGGAGATTTCAACCTGGCGGGCTTCCTTGGTGATTTTAATCCCCTTACGAGCATAATAATAGAGGGGTTTACCTTTATGCTTGAGAGCCGAATAGGCTGGTGGAACCTGCAGCTGTGTGCCTCTAAATCGCTCAAGGCATTCCTCAATACATTGAGCTTTGAGCAGACCGACATCCTTACAGCTAGTTACTTCACCCTCAGTATCGTAGGTTTCTGTCTCAACCCCTAATCGCAGAGTCGCGAGATACTCCTTTTCGCCATCCATGAACTGTGAAATCAGTTTTGTAGCAGGTCTTCCCGCGCAAACAATGAGCAACCCGGTTGCAAAAGGATCGAGGGTTCCTGCATGTCCAACTTTTTTCATCTTAAGAATACGGCGCAGTCTCGCAACAACACCAAAAGAAGTAATATCGACAGGCTTGTCAATCAGGAAGACTCCAGCTTCAAACTCATTCATAGTTACACTACAGCCAGTTTTCCTGGAGTCACACTTTTTATTGGATCAAGGCCTTTGAAATGGCCTCAGTGATTTTAACGCGAATCTGCTCAATCGATTCGCCGGTGCAGCGAAATCCAGCGGCATTACGGTGACCTCCACCGCCGAATTGTTTGGCAACTGATGCCACATCACATTCTCCCTTGGCTCGCAAACTTACGGAAACAGTCTCCTCTCCATCTTTAAGCAGGGCTGCTACCTTGACGCTTCGGATAGTCCTGGGAAAATCAATAAAGCCCTCAAGATCTTCCATAGTTCCCCCGCTCTTTTCAAGCATTTCTTTGGAGACATGTATAAATGCGACTTGATCAGAGACAGAAAGAGTCAGGGTGGATAGCACGAGTTCCAGAAGTCGCAGTCGATGGACACTGGAATTGTCATATAAATAATGGCCGATATCGTCGGTCTTCACTCCCTTTTCAAGTAGGTCCGCTGCAATCCGCATGGTCCTCGGACCAGTACAATCATAACGAAACGACCCCGTATCAGTGCAAATCGCGACATACAGATTAAAGGCGCAATTATAACTGATTTGAGCATCGAGAGCGACAGCCAGTTCATATACCATCTCTCCGGTCGAGGAACGCTGCTCCTCAACCCACCTCAGCGTACCAAAATTGCGGTGTAATTTATGGTGATCGATCGCGATAAGAGGTTCAATTTTTAGAAACTCATCTTTGTGTTTTCCAAGACGATCATCATCACCGCAGTCCAGCGTGAGCATCATGATATCTGAACCGGCTCGGTTCAGGAACTCATGATAGGTATCGAGGTCAAAACAAAGTGTATATTGGTGGGGGAGAAATTCGTAGAGATGAGATACCGGTTCCTCTAAAAAACAGATTACGTTTTTACCTAAAGATTCAAGGAAATCTGCACAACCAAAAAGAGATCCCAAGGCATCGCCATCCGGATGGGTATGGGTGACCAAAACTATATTCCCGACGGTTTGAATAGTTTCAACTATACCTTCAGGAATCTTCTCCTCGGTTATCTCTTTCATTGGCTATATCCTGAAATATTTCATCCAGCTCTGCAACTTTATCAGCAATATCATCATATTTAAACTGCAAGGCAGGTGTAAAGCGTAGGTTCAGTGTTTTAGCAATATGGCTCCGCATAAACCCTTTCGCTCTCATCAGACCTTTTTCAGCGCTCTTGACATTCTTTTGGTCTCCAAAAACTGTAAAGTAAATACGGGCGAGACTCAAATCGTCAGTTACCTCGACTCTCGATATATTTACATCAACAAGCTTTGGGTCCCGGACCTTACTTATGAGAATTGTGGCGATCTCATTACGGATAGCTTCCGCTACACGTGAAGATCTTTTCTGTTCATGCTTGCCCCCGATCCCTATGGAATCAAGGGTCTTTTTAGGATCCCAGGCCATTATCTGCAATCATCCTCTACAGTGTCGCCTCGACCTCTTTCATAACAAAGGCCTCAAGGTTATCTCCGACTTTGATATCGTTAAACTTCTCGACGCCGATACCGCACTCATATCCGGACATCACTTCCTTCACGTCATCCTTAAATCGTCTAAGAGATTCAATTTTTCCAGTATAGATAACGACACCATCGCGCAGGACACGCACTTTGGCTGACCTGAGAATCTTTCCGTCGATGACTGAACAACCTGCAATGGTGCCCATTTTGGGTACCTGGAATGTTTCCCGAACTTCCGCAAGCCCGACAACCTCTTCCTCAAAGGTAGGTTCAAGCATACCGACCATGGCCTTGCGGATATCATCGAGTGCATGATAGATAACATCGTAAGAACGAATATCGACATTTTCTTTCGTTGCCAGTTCTTTTACCTTCACCGACGGTCGTACATTGAACCCAATGATAATGGCATCGGATGCGGAGGCCAATAGGATATCTGACTCCGTTATTGTCCCTGTGCCTTCATGAAGTACCCGGACCTTAATCTCTTTGGTAGACAACTCTTCAGCTGCCTTGGCAAAGGCTTCCAGGGTTCCCTGGACATCGGAGCGGAGAACAACACGCAGTTCCTGCACATCCCCTTCGCTCATCTGTTCAAACAGTTTGTCGAGAGAAATCTTGGTGGTTGCCCCCAATTCACTTTCTCGTGCTCGAAGTGATCGAACCTGGCTGACGCTTCGAGCCATTTTCTCATCAGTTACAACAATGAATTCATCACCGGCACTCGGCACACCGGAAAGACCCTGCACTTCCACAGGAATAGCAGGTCCGGCCTCTGAGAGATTGCGACCTTTATCATCAAGCATCGCTCTGACTTTTCCGGCGAACTGTCCCACAACAAAATTTTCTCCAGGTTGCAATGTACCGTCCTGAATGAGAACTGTAGCGACAGGTCCACGTCCCTTATGCAGCTGAGCTTCGATAACTCGTCCCCGAGCTTTTCTAGTACGATCGGCCTTCAGTTCCAATATTTCCGCGAGGAGCTGAATGTTTTCCATCAACTCATCAATACCGATGTTTTTCTTGGCAGAAGTCTCACAGTACATGGTCTGCCCACCCCAATCTTCAGGCATGAGGTCAAGTTCAGACAATTCCCGTTTGACCCGGTCAATATCAGCGTTGTCTTTGTCAATTTTATTTACGGCAACGATGATTGGTACCTCCGCAGCCTGAGCATGGCGGATAGCCTCACGAGTCTGATCCATAACGCCGTCATCTGCAGCCACGACCAGAATAACGATATCGGTTACCTGAGCGCCACGAGAACGCATTTCAGTAAACGCTGCGTGACCAGGCGTATCAACAAAGGTCACATTGCCAGAACTCGAACGAACATGATAGGCGCCTATGTGCTGGGTAATACCACCCGCTTCCCCATCGGCAACATCTGTTTTACGAATGGCATCAAGTATAGATGTTTTGCCATGATCGACATGCCCCATAACCGTAACGACAGGATAGCGTGGTTCCGTCTCTCCTCCGGCTTCCGAATCATTCAGCATCTGAATACCGATTTCTTCAGTTATTCCCTGCTCAACTTCATAACCGAAATCTGCAGCAATGAGAATTGCTGTATCTGTGTCAACCGGCTGGTTAATAGTTGCCATTACTCCGAGCCCCATTAACTTGGCGATAACATCACTGGCCTTCACCTTCATACGCTGGGCAAGATCACCAACGCTTATGGTGTCATAAACTTTAAACCGTTTCTTACTGGCCTTCATCTCAGAAGGTGGCGCTACCGATTTTGGCGAACGTCTTCCAGATTTTCTCCCTCGACGTCCACCATCTCTCCCCTGATAATCCTGGGAAAAATGGGTGAACTTGACATTCTTTTGTCCCTTCTTTGCTCCACGGCGAGTATCAGTGGTCTTATCGTCACCACCTCCCTTCCGGCCTTTCTTTCGCGCCCTTCCAGGAGCATCGGAGGGAGGAGGTGTTGCAGGGGCAGTCGGTTGAGCACTGCCTGGACGCCTGCCCTGAGGACGGGCCCCGGCAGGCTTGCTCACTTTCTTCCTGGGCCTGGGGGTAGAAACTTCCTCTTTGGGTAATTCAATGGTTCGAATGACTCTGGCCATCCCCTTTCTTGGCGGTGGCTTTATCTCTTTCGTTTCTTTCTCAGGTTTCTTTTCATCAGCAATTACCGTTTTTTCAACTTCTTCCTTCTTTTCAGAAACAGCTGTTATTTCCTCCGCCGACTCTTCAGTCACTGCTGGAGAAATTTCCTCAGTCTTTACATCAGGTTGAGGAGAATCTTCTTTGTCAACTTTCAGGAAAACCGGTGCGATTTCTTCAGCATCAAGTTGAGACTCGACGCTCTCTTCGGTCTCTGGCTCTAAATGAACAGCCTCGACAGGGAGATTCTCCGGGGCAGTCACCTCTGATTCGCCTACAGCTACCGTTTCAGAAGCAGGCTCCTCTGGTTGCACGGAGAGGGTTTCGTCCTGCGTCTCTACAGGCGCAACTGACTCAACGTCCTCCTCAACAGCCTTTGCCTTGCGTCTGATCACTGTAGACCTGCGCCGAATTACTGTTGGCCCGTCTTTATCGCTATCAATACGCTTTTCAACAAGCTCGGTATTGGCCGATTTCAGAATAGTCTTGCGGATCACTTCAGCCGTTTCGTCATCAACCGAAGAGCTATGCCCTTTCACCTCGTACCCCAGTTCAAGGAGTTTGTCGGTCAACGCTTTACTGCTCATACCGGCCTCTTTAGCCAGCTCATAAATCCTGATTCTGCTCATTCTTTACTCCCGTATTGCATCGCAACAATTATTTCTTCCATCAACAGCAAGGCACACCATGAAAATCACTTTGCTGAAGTATTTTAAGTCTCTTTCCCTAAAGACGAAACAATCTTTTCCATTTATTTTTCTGCTTGAGAAAAACAAGACTACATTTTTCATCCTTGCAGCAATATGCACCCCTACCCTGCATCCCCTGCGTCTGGTCGAGCAGTATCGTCTCATTACTCCAGACGAAACGTTTCAACCGGTTTTTTCTATCTTTTTTTCCACAGGCACAACATGTACGAATAGGCTCAGGCATATGAGGTCAATCACGTCTCCAGGGTTCGTCTCTATTCTTCAGCCTTGGTTTCGGATTCTGATCTTTCCTCGGAGTTAACGCTTACCTCATCCTTTTCTACTGAGGTTTCGTTTTCACCTTCCACAGTGGGCTCATTTTCGACACCATCCTCAATCACTGCCTCCTCAACGCCGTCATCACTCACCGTACCCTGATCTTCAACTTCCGCCGCTGCCCCCTCTGCTTCAATGAGGAATGGGTTTTCTTTGGCTTCTGCAATCAGATTTTCTGCAAACTCATCATCTATGACGCGGATCATTGTCATATCTTCAGCGCATTTCTCGGCCAAAACACCAGTTGAGACAATGCCTTTTGAAAAGAGTTGATCTGCTAGTGATTCATCGACCCCGGTGAGCTTGAGAATCGACTGATACCCTTCGTTTTGCAAGTTAGCATAACGCTGTTCACTCTTCACATCAATCCGCCAGCCAATCAATTTGGAAGCAAGTCGAACATTCTGCCCCTGCCTGCCAATAGCGAGAGAAAGCTGGTCATTAGGTACAACCACCAACAGAGAGCCATTGTCCTCGTCCACCCGGACCATGCTCACATGAGCAGGAGCCAGAGCATTATAAACATACTTTGCAGGATCGGGACTCCAGGTGACGATATCAATTCGCTCACCCTGCAATTCCTGCACAACATTTTGAACACGTGAACCCTTCATACCTACGCAAGCACCTACGGGATCCACATCGCTCTCCGAAGAACTCACCGCAATCTTGGCCCTGAAGCCGGGCTCACGGCTTACTCCAAGAACCCTGACAATACCTTCTGCCATTTCCGGAACTTCCATCTGAAAAAGCTTATCGAGAAACTCGTCACAGGTACGTGAAAGAATGAGTTGAGAGTCCCTACTGGTCTGACGGACCTCTTTCAGGTAAGCCCTGATCCTGTCACCTTGCTTAAAGGAGCGTTTGGGAATCTGTTGGTCCTTGGGAAGAATTGCATCGGTCCGACCAAGGTTAACGATCATGTTCCCTCTTTCAAAGCGCTGAACAATACCGCTTACAACCTCACCAATCCTGTCTTTGAACATGTCATAGATAACTTCCCGCTCGGCGTCTTTCATCTTGTGGATAATCACCTGCTTGGCCGATTGTGCTGCTATCCTCCCAAGATCCGTGATATCTTCCATTTTTTCGCCGAGTTCGTCTCCGAGCTGAACGTCTTGATCAAGCGCTATGGCTTCTTCAAAGGCAATTTCCGTCTGCTCGTCTACAGCTTCTTCAACGACGCTTCTGAATTGAAATATTTCTACTTCACCATATTCTTCGTTGTACCTGACCTCGATATCCCTGCGACTGCCGAACTTCTTTCTGGCAGCAGACTGGACAGCCTCTTCAATGGCCTCTATCAGTAATGTTTTATCAAAACCACGATCTCTACTGATCTGGTCGATTATGCGTTTCAAATCTGATAGCATTCTCTTACTCCGTCAATATGACTTTCAATTCCGACAAGCGGATAAATTTGCATTATCACGACAACATAAAGCCCGTTGGCCTCAAATTGTCAACCTGGCTTTATTTATCATTTCGTAAGAAAACTCGATGGAACGTCCATCTGCCAGTTTCATACAAATTATTTGATCGACAACCGTATCGATAACACCTTCGAATATCTTCTGGTCATCCATAGCTTCATGCAATTTTACTTTTGCACCCTTACCACAATAACGCTGAAAATCTTCAGTCGATCTGAGAGGTCTTTCTAACCCAGGAGATGACACTTCAAGACTATATGCGTGATCTATTATATCTTCAACATCGAGGTAATGGCCGAGTTCACGACTCACATCACTGCAGTTTTGAAGACTCACTCCGTTTTCACTGTCAATAGTATCAATAAACAGGCGCAGCACCCATCCATTCGTCTCTCTGCGAAATTGAATATCAAAAAGCTCAAGGCCGATGACTGGCAGGAGCGTTTGCAGGTAGTCATGTATTTTATCGACAATCAACTGACTCATTTTTTTAATTCCGGCAGCAAGGTACAATTTTCGTTAACAAACAATCATTCTTCCAGTAAAAACGCCACCTGCAGCCAATCCCCCAAAATGACATAAAAAAAAGCGGGCAAAGCCCACTTCATAAGCCATCCTGCAAGAGACACAGGTAGTATAACAAAGCGAATGATGTCTCTTCCTCCTTCCTGTGGTAACCAGAATGTGGTAACCAGAAGTCTATTCGTCTGCAGCAAGCCAACTACTACCAAGACAAACGAAAGAAGATTAAATCATCCGACCGATAAGTTAACCACGTTCCACTTTCATTGTCAAGGTTCATATCTGTTTGAGGCTAAATCACTAACTAAAAACAAAAGATTACCGAGCAGTATAATAGCGGAAAGAAGCATTTGTAGCGGCTTTTGGTCTTACCCCTTTTCTCCAGACAGCATCCACCACATGATGGGCGGTTGTTCTTATTTTTACCTCAATCTTGCATAGGCAAATCAGCTCTTTCTATGCGTAATTATGAATACTCGTCCCTCTCATTCGACCTCACATCCCGACTGCTGGAAACCATCTATTTGTGCCTGTTTGGGATATCTTTTTGAAAAATACTATTTGACAAACTGATCATCGCTCTTTATTAAATCGACTGCTTCGGGTACGCTCGGTCCTGGAATGGTCTTACTATTCACCAACTGTTTTCACACTTAAGTGCCCGTTTACGTGTCTTTATGACATTTTACCACCTGTTCTATTATTGTAATAGCAGAGTGTCTCTCAAAGCTGCTGCAAGGTTAAACGCAGTGGCCCATAAAAATTGTTCCGACTACAAACTTCATGACAGATAAAACCCTTATTATAGCAGAAAAGCCCAGTGTTGCTGCCGATCTATGCAAAGTATTGCCTGGTAAATTCCAAAAGAGCAAAACCCATTTTGAAGGCGACAAGTACGTGGTATCCTATGCAGTTGGACATTTAGTTTCTATCTGTTACCCCGAAGAAATTGATCCTGCATACCAGAAATGGGACATGAGTAGCCTGCCCATCATACCAGAATCGTTTCCGCTAAAAGGTCTTCCTAACACCAAAGGCCAACTCAGCGCGCTGCAAAAACTCATTCGTCGAAAAGATATCAAACAAATCATCAATGCCTGTGATGCAGGGCGTGAAGGTGAATTGATATTTAAATACATTATCAAGTATGTCTGGAACAGTTCTGTGGCCAAAAAATCCTTCAAAAGGCTATGGCTCCAGTCCATGACCTCCGATGCAATCAAAACTGCATTTTCATCCCTGCGTGAAAATGAGGAGATGGTTCCACTCGAGGACACTGCTCTCTGCCGCTCGGAGTCTGACTGGCTCATAGGTATTAACGCCACTCGAGCACTTACCGGCTTTAATTCCCGCAGGGGGGGGTTTTTTCTAACGCCATGCGGAAGAGTACAGACACCAACCTTGTCGCTTATGATAAAACGGGAACGAATTCGATTGGATTTCATCCCTCGCCCGTATTGGAACATTACAGCTCAATTTGCTTTCGGCACTGAATCATATGAAGGCAAGTGGATTGATACTGCCTTTCGCAAAGACCCTAGCGATAGTTACAAACGCGCAGACCGGGTTTGGCAGTCAACAGATGCTGACGCTATTATTGAAAAATGCTCCAGCAATCCAGCCATCGTAGAAGAGAAAAGCAAGAAATCAACGCAGAACTCGCCACAACTATACGATTTAACTCTTCTCCAACGAGAGGCTAACTCCCGGTTCGGATTTTCCGCCAAGAATACCCTGGCGATAGCCCAAGCGCTCTACGAACGACATAAGGTTCTGACCTACCCAAGAACAGACAGTAAACATCTCCCCGAAGATTATATTCCCACTGTCAAGAAGACCCTGCAGCAGCAATCAAAATGGCAGTTTGGTAAATTTGCTGCTGAAGCATTGGAAAAGAAGTACGTTAAGCCGAATAAGCGAATCTTCAACAACGCCAAAATTTCTGATCACCACGCTATCATACCAACTACAAGCCTACCCAGGGATCTCTCAGAACCTGAACAGAAAATTTACCTCATGGTAGTACAGCGATTTATCGCAATTTTTTACCCTCCTGCGGTTTTTCACAACACCCGACGCCTGTCGGTAGTACAAAAGGAAACATTTCTCACCGAAGGCAAGATTCTTGTAGAAGCTGGCTGGAAAGCTATTTACACCACCGCGGATTCGACCGCGCAGGACAAGGTGCTCGCGCCACTCCCCAAAGACGCGGATATTGTCTGCAGGAAAGTTGAAAAGGATGGCCACGAAACCACCCCTCCTCCCCGTTACAACGAAGCGACACTGCTTTCTGCTATGGAGAATTCAGATAAACTGATAGACGACGAGGGTTTGGCTGAGGCCATGAAAGAGAGGGGTCTCGGCACCCCCGCGACCAGAGCCTCGATCATCGAAAAACTCATAAAGGAAAAGTATATCTTTCGTGAGGGAAAAGACCTCACCCCCACAGGTAAGGGATTTGAACTGCTTGCCTTGCTCGAAGCCATGAAAATTGATGTACTTGCCTCGCCTGAACTCACTGGCGAGTGGGAGTACAAACTCAACCAAATTCTCAAAGGTGACTTTACCCGCGAGAAATTCATGGCCGAAATCCGCAAAATGACGGAGCATATCATCCATCAGGTTACTCATTTTGAGGAAGATGAAGTACGTGAAGAGGCTCCATTTAGCCCTGTCAACTCTCTGCGTTTTTTCAGTTCTCCAACGGCCTTCATCTCAGAGGATAAAAAAATCACCATTCGAAAAATACTTGGTGGCAGAATGATTTCTGACGATGAGGTTGTAGCCCTGGTCAAAGGTGAGACTATTGGGCCTTTTAGTGATTTCAGATCTAAAAAAGGTAAACCTTTCAGTGCTTGTATACATCTCAACAACAATAAGATTGAATTTGTCTTTGCTGATGCAACCCAAGACCTTGACCTCGAAGCCATAAAAAAAACGCCTCCTCTCGGCACGTCACCTACCGATGGAACCAATGTCTATGTTACACCATTGGCCTACATGTCTGAATCATCCTTTGACAAGGAGAACAAGGATGGGCTTCGAATCAGCAAAATTATCCTTTCAAAAGAAATTAGCGAAGAAAACATTACTCAACTTCTGAGAGATGGCAGAACGGAGTTAATTCAGGGTTTTATATCCAAGAGAAAGAGACCTTTTGACGCCTATCTCGTTCTTGCAAAAAATGGTACAATAAAGTTTGAATTTCCACCAAGGAAATCAAAACAAAAGGAATAAGCCAGACATATCATGAAACAAATTAAAGAAGAACACCGAAACAAGAGTGGCCACGACCTTGCTCAGACCTGTGCCCAGGCTGCCCTTGACACCAAAGCTGAAGAACTGGTTATCCTCGATGTTCGGGGCCTTACTACATTTACTGAGTACTTTGTCATAATGAACGGCAAGTCAACTCGTCATGTCCAGGCATTGGCAGAAACCATTGAGGGTCATTTACGGTCCAAAAGGGTCAAAGCTTCTCATGCCGAAGGACTTCAAGAGGGCATGTGGGTTCTACTCGACTTCGATGATGTTGTTGTCCATATATTCTATCACGAACAGCGGAAATTTTATGATCTGGAGGGTCTCTGGAGAGACGCTAAGGAGATACCTGTTGAGGACGCCCAGTAGTCAGGCGGCAGACTTTCAGTTCATAATACAAACTTTACCGATTGGACTATGCAATATTTAAGCACCAGGGGTGGAATTTCCCCCGTACCTTTCACAAAGGCTGTGATGATGGGCCTCGCAGAAGACGGCGGCCTCCTTCTTCCCCGCACTATACCTCGAATCGGCAGCGACACTTTTACAGCATGGCAGGAGTTAAGCTACCCAGAGTTGGCCTTTGAGATAATGTCTCGATTTGTTGATGATATCCCAAGCAGTGATCTGAAAGATATCATCAATCGTTCATACAAAGCTTTTCAAAGCGATACTGTCACTCCCCTTGTTCACCAGGGTGACCTGCACATTCTCGAACTCTTTCATGGCCCTACTCTTGCTTTCAAGGATGTTGCCCTTCAGTTTTTAGGTAATCTTTTCGAATACTTGCTCGAGAAAAACCAGTCAGTTCTCAATATTTTGGGAGCAACCTCTGGTGACACCGGGTCAGCAGCCATATATGGTGTTCGCGGCAAGGAAAGAATAAACATTTTCATCCTTCATCCATCCAAGAGAGTCAGTCCGGTCCAGGAAAAACAAATGACCACTGTGCTCGATGACAATGTTTTTAACATTGCAATACGGGGCTCTTTTGATGACGGTCAGGCAATTGTCAAAAAGATCTTCAACGAGATTGAATTCAAAAACAAATACCAACTTGGAGCAATCAACTCAATCAACTGGGCCCGTGTGCTGGCACAGGTCGTATATTATGTACATAGTTGTCTCCACGTCGCCTCTCATGAAAAAGATTCTTCTGTGGATTTTTCTATCCCTACCGGTAACTTTGGTGATATCTTTGCCGGATATATTGCCAAAAGAATGCTACCTGCAGGAACTATCAGGCAGTTAATACTTGCCAGCAATGACAATGATATACTCAGCAGATTTGTCAACAATGGTAATTACAGCCTTGGCCAACTCAAGCTCACCTCGAGTCCGTCCATGGACATTCAGGCCGCATCCAATTTCGAAAGATACCTGTACTACCTTGTAGATTCAGATGCAGGCCGAACCAAAGAATTAATGGAGGAATTTACGCAGAAAGGTACAATTGATCTTTCCAGCTACCAGGAACAGATTCGAAGAGACTTTTCAGCACGAGCGGTCAGCGAGGATGAAGTTTCTGAAACCATCGCCCGTTTCTATAAAGAATACGACTATGTACTTGACCCTCACACCGCCGTAGGCGTACGAGCCGCCAGGCAGTTGAAGATGGTGGGGGTACCGATGGTTTGCCTGGCAACCGCCCACCCTGCGAAATTCAGCGAGGTTGTTGAGCAGGCAACAGGTGCACCGGTGCTGATCCCAGAACCCCTTATTGATATATTGGACAAAACTGCACGGTGTGAAATTATGGCTGCACACAAACAGGAAATCCAGGATTTTCTTGCCAAAAACGCCTTAACAAGCTGAGACTAGAAGAAGAAAATCCTCTTAATATCCAGGCGAAGCGGTCTTGACAAGTCTGGAAGACAAGTCTAATGTCACAGCTAAGCACATTTTTAAGAGTCGTGGCCAGACCGGGACTTTTTTAACCGTAAATTTATATTTTAAAGAGGTACGTATATGTTCGGACTTGGAATGCCAGAACTCATAGTTATTCTGGTAATCATTGTGATTATTTTTGGGGCTGGCAAACTTCCTGAGATCGGTTCCGGCATTGGCAAAGGTATCAAAAACTTTAAAGAAGCCACTAAAAAAGAAGAAGCACCAGAAATTGATAAAGAAACCAAAGACACTGATAACAAGGCATAACCCAGGTAAGAGGGATAAGTACCTTCACGAAATGTATGTTCTGCCAGAAAAACTCAGAAAATACTTTCTAAGGTACTAACACCTTCACCTATCATTTCCTTAAGGAAGTTACAAAATGTTTGGACTAGGAACACCTGAGCTCATTGTCATTCTTGGTATTGCTGTTCTGATATTTGGTGGCAAGAAGCTCCCGGAAATTGGCAGCGGCCTCGGCAAAGCAATCAGCTCTTTTAAAACCGGCATAAAGGACATCGAAGACAGTGGCAAAGAACTGGTCGATGACATACCGGGTGTCAAAGAAGCGGCTGAAGTAAAACAGAAAGTTGAAAAAATTAAAAACATGGGAAAGATAGACAATCTTTTGAAATAATATCCTCCTTTTCCCCACCTAACTTGTGTCGCTGCGTCCTTTTGTATAAGGGACGCAGTTTTTTTGTTTTCTGTAAGACCTACCAAACAAAAAATCAGTGATTTCTCCTCACTGAAGCATAACTTGACTTTTTTGTCATAATTAGATAAATGAAACACTTTAGCTGTACGCTTTTGTGTCAGTTTGCCTAGGAAAAGTCCCCCTTCAGGTCTGCATCCGATAGACGTCATCCATTTCGTCAGGCAGTATTTTAAAACATTTATCAGGAGAAAGCATGTGTCGTTTAGCCCTGAAAACAGCCAATGAACCGTTTTCACCTTACGAAGTCCTCTCTGCAATGGAAGCCATGCAGGAAGGCTACGATGGTTCTGGTCTTGGCCTCCTGCTCCGAGGTATAGAATTTGAGGATTTCAAGTATAACCCCAGATTTCCTATTCTTTCTGGAATTGCCCATACCGAAAAAGCATGGCAGCGTGTAAAAGATTATATGGAAGATCGCGGCTACGAGCTTAAGTACGATCACCGTTATACTATGAAACCTGAGCTTATTGAGGCCAATGATCGATTCCGCTATTTTCTCCGGGCCTATCGAATGCCACTCGAGTTCAGAGATAAAAGTCAGGAAGAAAGAGAAACAGAACTTCTCAGCTGCAGGCTAGCTCTTAGGGAACTCGCTACAGAAGAAGATAAAATAACTGTCTTTTCTCTGTATCCTGACGTTGCAATGATCAAAGAGGTTGGCTGGCCGCTCCAGATTGGAGACGCCCTCTGTCTGCATGACGGTCAAGTCAAAGGCAGAGTATGTATGGCCCAGGGTCGCCAAAATACAAACTACGGCATCAACCTTTATGCCTGTCACCCCTTCTTTATCCAAGGTATTGCCACAATGACCAATGGTGAAAACAGTGCTTTTGTTCCCATCAGAGACTGGCTGCTTGGCAAAAAAATACCTGGATATATCGGGTATCAGAGTGACAGCGAGGTCTTCACCCACATCCTGCACTACACCCTGAAAAAGCTCAACCTTCCACTGCAGGCGTATAAACATATAATGACACCGCTCAGCAAAACCGAACTCACACAGCACCCTCAGGGGGAATTCCTCTCCGGGCTTCGTGAAGTATGCAAGCGACTGATCATTGACGGGCCCAATGCGATCATTGGTACTCTTCCTGACGAGACATGCCTGCTGGTTATGGATCAGAAGAAACTTCGCCCTGCTACAGTCGGAGGACGTGACGGCATGTGGGCAATCGCATCCGAGATATGTGGCGTCGATGCTATGGTTCCGGACCGCGACCCATCTCTGGATTTTCAACCCATGCGTGAACACACAGTTATTATTCCCCCAGCTAGAAAGGAATTAGAAATATGGTCTCAGTACGATCCGTTTCCGTTACCCCAAGCAGCCTAATAAACGCCGACTTTCCCTGGATTATTGAACATAGAGAAGACCGCTGCACTTTGTGTGGTCAGTGCACGGCAGTTTGCCCTAAAGGAGCTATTTTTCTCGCTCACATGAGAAAACGGGTACCTAAGCTGGATGTCTTTAACAAGAAAAGAGGCAATGATTACAAGACTTTTACCGGTATACGCCAGGAAACAGATCCAGCTAAAAACTGCGTAGGCTGCGGCATGTGCGCTATGGTCTGCCCTAATGAGGCCATTACCCCTGCACCCGGCACCAATGAGAATCGGGCGATCTTTTTTGATAATCGCAAAGGGGAGCCCGGAAAGCGTGGCGGACGCCGAAATGTCAGTGGTCCCACCCTCCTGGATCAGATTTTGTTTACCAGAATTTCCATGCTCACAGACCCGGCTCTTGATGCTGGACGGCATGAATTTACTTTTACCACAACACTCGGTAGAGTTCTCTCGCCTGAGGAGTTTTTAGACCGGACAATCAATGGCGGCTGGATACCTCCCACCAGGGAAATTTTCCCTTTTGTGATTGGCTCAATGTCTTTTGGTGCACTGTCTCCGAATATGTGGCTTGGCCTCCTTCAGGGCGTAGCCTATTGCAATGAAGTGCTCGGTATCCCCGTTGTTATGTGTACCGGTGAGGGCGGTTGTCCCCCATGGGTACTAAGAAGCCCTTACCTGAAGTACATAATACTACAGATTGCATCAGGTTATTTTGGCTGGGACGAGATCATCCGCGCTATTCCCGAAATGCAATGTCATCCTGCTGCCATTGAAATCAAATATGGGCAGGGTGCAAAGCCAGGTGACGGCGGACTTCTGATGTGGTACAAAGTCTCAAAACTTATCGCCAGGCTGCGCGGTGTGCCGGAAGGCGTTGACCTTCCGTCACCACCTGTTCACCAGACACTCTATTCGATTGAAGAAAGTGTCATGAAAATGATCCAGACGCTTTCAACTGCTTTTGACCACAAGGTACCAGTATACCCAAAGATTTCTGCCTCTACTTCTGCAAAATCAGTACTGAACAACCTCGTTCGAAATCCCTATGCAGCAGCTCTTTTGATCGACGGTATAGACGGCGGAACGGGTGCGGCCTATAACGTGTCCATGGACGCCACAGGCCACCCTATCGCCTCATGCGTGCGCGACTGCTATCTCGATCTTGCTGCCCAGGGGAAACAAAATGAAATACCAATTTTTGCGGCAGGCGGTGTTGGGAAAAATGGCAACGTCGCCCAGAACGGCATGGCACTGGTCATGCTTGGCGCCTCCGGCGTGCACATAGGCAAATATATCATGCAGGCCGCCGCGGGTTGTCTTGGCAATGAAAAAAATCGCTGTAACGTCTGTAATGTCGGTATCTGCCCTAAAGGTATTACCAGCCAGAACTCCAAGCTGTACCGCCGCCTTGACCCAGATAAAGTGGCCGAACGGGTTGCAGACGTTTTTATGTCAATTAACACCGAAATCAAGAAGATCATGGCACCTCTTGGACGCTCCCAGAGTCTTCCTATCGGTATGTCGGATGCAATCGGCATTGGTGACAAAGCAGCTGCGGACAGGCTCAAAATCAATCACGTCTGCTAACACCATACGTTTAATTATTTTAAGAAAGTGCGGACGTACAACCCACCCGGGGTACTTTGCACGCCCGATATAAGGAGTTTTCAGTGGCTACAACGGTTGTGAAAGGTCTAAGTGAAAATGGTGAACGTATCAGTTCAATGGAATTTGAGAAGCGGGTAAGAAAAGCCTCAAATTCATCAGCAGACCTTTTTCTCGAATCTTATGGTCAACACAATATTGGCATACGATTGCAGAGGGAAGGTGGGCTGAATATTACCGTAAAAGGACCATCCGGGCAGCGACTTGGCTGCATGGGAATGCCTGGCACGACCATTACATGCGAAGGTGCCACATCAGATGATGTCGGCTATCTCAACATTGGTGCAGAGATAACTGTACTTGGTGACGCCACCAATGGTGCCTGTAATGCCATGGCCAACGGTAAGGTTTTTATCGGCGGGTCCATCGGTGCTCGCGGCCTTACCATGACAAAGTGGAACCCGGAATATGAAAAACCAGAACTATGGATATTAGGTTCTGCCGGTGATTCATTTGCCGAGTTTAACTGCGGTGGTGTTGCAGTTGTGTGCGGTGTAAATCCAAAAAATCCTGATAATATCCTTGGATATCGCCCCTGTGTCGGCATGGTTGGTGGACTCATTTATTTTCGAGGTAAAATTGATGACTCCTTTCCCAAAACTGCTGCAAAAGTTGCAAAACCCGACGACGAACAATGGCAGTGGCTGAAGGGTAACCTGACCGACTATCTGGAAAAGATACGCCGTAAAGAACTGACGGATACCCTCTCCGACCGGGATGAATGGAACATACTTACTCCCATAACGCCTCAGGAAAGGGCTCTTATGTTTTCCGGCCCTATGCCTATGGCGGAATTCAGAATTAACCACTGGACGAAGGCCTTCGGGGGTGATCCACTTCGCGATCTGGCTCCTGGTCTCGACCGCAGTGTAATCGACGCGATAGTCACCGGTGACTATCGCAGACAAAAACCATACTGGGCTAACGTTGAATCAGCAGCACCATGTACATATTATTGCCCGGTACATATTCCTACTGTCGACAGACTTCGCCTTATCCGTGAGGGCCGAATTGAAGAAGCATACGAACTGCTTCTCCAGTACACCCCGCTTCCCGCATCGGTTTGTGGTGCAGTCTGCCCTAACCTCTGCATGGACAACTGCTCCCGGGGTGGTGTTGATCGATCCATTGATGTTCAGATTCTTGGAAGGGCTGTCAATCATCATAAGGCTCCCGAACTACCGGAACCTATAGGGAAAAAGGTTGCAATCATTGGGGGAGGCCCCGCCGGGATGAACGTTGCCTGGCAGTTGTCTCTTGCTGGAATAGAAGCACATATATTCGAACAAGACAGCATGGTAGGCGGAAAACTGGCCCAGGTCATTCCGTGGGAGCGGTTATCTCAAGCTACCTGGGACCAGGAGGTCGAGCGCTTCCTTGCCACCCCGACAATCAAAACGAATCTGAATGTCGAAATGACAAAAGAAAAGTTTACAGAACTGCATAATCAATTCGACTATGTCGTCATTGCTGTCGGTACCCATACTCCGAGAAGAATTCCATTTCCTGGAAACGAAAAGGTTCTGGCCGCACTTGATTTCCTCAAGAAAGCAAAAACTGATTCTCCAATGCCGGTTGGCAAAGAAGTTGTGGTAATCGGCGCTGGAAATGTCGGTTGCGATGTGGCATGCGAAGCCTACAGGCTCGGCGCAGAGAAAGTCACCCTTGTTGATATCCAGAAGCCCCTGGCATTTGGTCATGAAAAAGATGCAGCTGAGGCCCTTGGAGCAACATTCGTCTGGCCTGTTAACACCGACAAAGTGACTGACGAAGGACTGTGGACGACCTCTGGTGATTTGATTGCTGCACAAACTGTGATTATTTCCATCGGTGACGTACCTGCGCTCAATTTCTTACCCGAATCGGTTGAGACAATCACCGTAGGTGGAGCTGCCTGGATTACCACCGACAGAGCCCACGTGACCTCCGATACGAGAATCCTTGCAGTCGGAGATGTTGAGCGGCCCGGTCTTGCAACGGATGCACTTGGTGCGGGTAAAACCGCTGCAGAATTTATTATTGCAGATGTTCAGGGGCGTGACTGGCAGCCATTTGACAAGCCGGTTATCCCACAGAAAGCCCTCACAATATCTCACTACATTCCAATGGAGACCGTCAACACCGAACAGAACCAGGCCGATCGCTGTTTATCCTGTGCCTCCTGCAGAGACTGCCATCTCTGTGAGACTATCTGTCCTACCGGGGCAATCTCACGGCAGGAGAGTGAATACAGCTCCAAAGACGGTAACAGATTTGGCTTAGAAGGTAACTTTCTCTACGTTTCTGATGATGACAAATGCATCGCCTGCGGTTTTTGTGCCGATACCTGTCCTTGTGGTATCTGGACGATGAACGCCTTCTAGAAACAGAAGAGAAGCAACAAAACAAGAACAGCCCTTCCGGTAAAAACCAGAAGGGCTGTTCTTGTTTTATTCTTCAGTAACACTGTCACCCCAGACACTGACGCCGGTAAACGGTAAGTAAGTACCTTGTGAGTGCTTATAACTGTATAAGATAAAACCGAATCCGTATTTTCTCGGAGTCTGCGCTTACCTGTTTTTTGTTACAGCTTTTACGGAGTAAGGTACTAAATACGTAGTCAAAAAACTGGGATCAGGAAAGACGTAATTTTGCATATCGTAGCATCTGGATCTGGACAGAAAACGATAGAAACGGCATGCTTTTCTGGAGAGGACGTAACTATCTATTATGATAGTGGCGGGTATATGATCAGGAGAATGCTGTTTGAAAAGGATACACTGATAGATTTTACAAAATAGAGGACCTCTGCATTGAAACGTTTTGCAAAACTGTCCACCATCCCCCTGGTCTAAATATCATTGTCGTGCATGACTGCAGCCTTTAAAAAGTCAAGTTTCAGGAAGGCGTATTCAGCAGCCACTTGACCTGCACTATCCTCACTGGATGACGTACGAAAATAACCTGCCTGCCGCGCGGACATGGCGCAAGGTTTATCGGCAGGCTTGTCGCCAAACATCCAGGTCCCAATTTTTTTTAATAAAAGAAAGGCCGTACTCATTTGCCTGGTCACAGAACTCACTCAGGTCTTTTGTATATTCAATACCGAAAACAGCCTTGCCAGCATTGATAAACGGTAGCAGTAGCACGCATTCGGGCTTATCACTATAGGCAGAAAAATGAAAGCAACTTTCATTCAAGGCCCAGTCAAAGTGATTCACCAATGTATCCACCTGATCCAAATCGTTTTTTAGCCCGATAGAGAGGCCCCTTTCGTGGGCTTGTTCGGCCAGCCATTTATTAAAAGTAAGTTGATTCTCTGCAGTGAGGTTAAAACCCGTGTCATGGGTGTAACCATCGACATTATCCGGATCTATCCCGTCGCATCCCCTCTGGACTGCCTCATCCATTCTCGCCTCTAAAATTGGGCCCAATGTATTTACCTGGCGGATATCAAGCCAATACTCGTCTTCCCAGCCAACCATTGGGGTCCCCAAGATTTCTTTGGGATAGCTGTTGCTATCAGGCCGGAAGTCTTCCCAGGTGCCGGCACTGAAGTAGCAGATAACGATCCTGCCGTCGTCATGGAGATTTTTGATATCTTTTATAGAAGTATAATGAAGGTCAACATCATACATATCAACATCAAAGTTCCTGTCCAGGAAGCCGGTTAATTGTATTTGCCAGCTTGTCTCTGGGGAGGGTTGCCACCATGGATCATCTGACTTTTGGGGAGAAATAAGAGGCAGGATCTTCAATGTAACTGACTCTTCATTTGTTGTTCCTGTTGCTGGTGATCCCAGTGTGAAAACAAAAATAGACACCACCGCAAGGCTTTGTAAGTAAAAAAACCTAATCCGTTTTGAAATGAAATAGAGAAAAGAATAAGGTGACCAATTCGATTCTCGATCAGAGAGAGGTGAACTTTGAGGTTTGTGAAACATTTTATTACACGGGTGAAGGTTGGAAGTAAAACGATTACTCCTGCCATTTTCATAGGCTTAAGCTTACTCTACAGGCGGTCATCAAATCGGTATTTAGGCCGATTTGATAACCGCCTGTAGAGCCCGGTTTCAATCCACTCGGGTTATACCGTGGGTCTATTGTGTTGTGTAGCTAAAATAGCGATCCTGACTTTCACTATCATAGACCCCGTCCGGGTAGGTATCCATCATGCTCCCACCTGTGTAGGCAGAGTTTTCTCCGACAAAAAGGAGGTTCATAGTGCTGGGGTTACCGAGAAGTGTGCGTGGAAAACTTATCTCCAGGGTATCACCATTAATTGCAACATTGCCGCTGCCCAGGTAGGTCCAGCCCCAAGAGGACCCATCACCACTATAGGCATAAATATGATTTTCCTGTATCAGGTACTCTGCCCCAATGGGAAAACCGTCTCTAAATCCTGTGGCACCATTCTGATCGCTGTCTATATAGAGGTTATAGGCCCAATTCAAAGTGATAGGACCGTCATTACGATAGGCGAAGTAGAAGTTCTGGTCATCATGGGCCATCCAACATTCAAGCCAGTCAAGAAGGTCAGCAGCAGCGTTGATGTCATCAGGGTCAGAACCAAAAGAAGTCAGGGTGGACCATTCGTCTATCCTGCCATCAATTGTAATGCCATTCCCTGGGTTGGAGGCGCCATTGGTGGTTGTTTCGACAACCGTAATAGTGACAGTCACAGTGTTGCTGTCGAGGTTGCCGTCATTGACCTTGAAAGTAAAGCTGTCCGCACCTGTGAAACTGGCTTGGGGTGTATAACTGACATCTGGCAGCGTACCGCTTAGGGTTCCATTGGCTGGAGCACTCACCAGGGTGTACGTTAAGGTGTCGCCATCGGAATCGATGGCAGTGACTGTGATATCTAATGCCATATTTTTTTCAGTGGTCACGGCCTGGGCATAGGCAAGTGGGACCGTATTGGTGGTCGTTTCGGTAACCGTAATAGTGACAGTTGCAGTGTTGCTGTCGAGGTCGCCGTCATTGACCTTGAAGGTAAAGCTGTCCGCACCTGTGAAACCGGCCTGGGGTGTATAACTGACATCAGGCAGCGTACCGCTCAGGGTTCCATTGGCTGGAGCACTCACCAGGGTGTACGTTAAGGTGTCGCCATCGGGATCGGTGGCAGTGACTGCGATATCTAATGCCGTATTTTTTTCAGTGGTCACTGCCTGTGCATAAGCAAGTGGGGCCGTATTGGTGGTTGTATCGATAACCGTAATAGTGACTGTTGCAGTGTTGCTATCGAGGTTGCCGTCATTGACTTTGAAAGTAAAGCTGTCCGCGCCTGTGAAATCGGTTTGGGGTGTATAGCTGACATCTGGTATCGTACCGCTTAGGGTTCCATTAGCTGGACTACTCACCAGGGTGTACGTTAACGTGTCGCCATCAGGATCGGAGGCAGCGACTGTGATGTCCATTGCTGTGTTTTCTTCGGTGGTCACGGCCTGTGCATAGGCGAGTGGGGCCGTATTGGTGGTTGTTTCGGTAACTGTAATAGTGACTGTTGCAGTGTTGCTGTCGAGGTTGCCGTCATTGACCTTGAAAGTAAAGCTATCCGCGCCTGTGAAATCGGCCTGGGGTGTATAGCTGACATCTGGCATCATACCGCTAACGGTTCCACTGCTTGGACTACTCACCAGGGTATAGGTTAGGGTGTCGCCATCAGGATCGGAGGCAGTAACTGTGATGTCCATTGCCTTGTTTTCTTCAGTGGTCACGGCCTGTGCATAGGAAAGTGGGGGACTGTTTACTGGAGGTGTACTCATGGTGGAGTAAGTAAAAAAAGAGTTTTCACTATCATCCTCATAGACCCCGTCCGGATAGGCATCTGTCATACTTCCACCTGTGTAGGCAGAGTTTTCTCCCAAAAAGAAGAGATCCATCGTGATGGGGTTACCGAGAAGTGTGCGTGGAAAACTTATTTCCAGGGTATTGCCATTAACTGCAACATTGCCGCTGCCCAGGTAGGTCCAGTTCCAGGAGGAGCCATCGCCACTGTAGGCATAAATATGATTTTCCTGTATCAGGTACTCTACCCCAATGGGAAAGCCGTCTTTAGATCCTGTGACGGTATTCTGGTCGCTGTCGATGTAGAGATTATAGGCCCAATTCAAAGTGATAGGACCGTCATTGCGATAGGCCAGATAGAAGTTCTGGTCATCATGGGCCACCCAACATTCAAGCCAGTCCAGAAGGTTGTCAGTGCCGCTGATATCATCAGGATCATAACCAAAAGAAGTCAGGGTGGACCATTCGTCTATCCTGCCATCAATTGTAATACCATTCGCTGGGTTGGAAACACCATTGGTGGTTGTTTCGATAACCGTAATAGTGACTGTTGCAGTGTTGCTGTCGAGGTTGCCGTCATTGACTTTGAAAGTAAAGCTATCCGCGCCTGTGAAATCAACTTGGGGTGCATAGCTGACATCTGGCAGCGTACCGCTTAAGGTCCCATTGCCTGGACCACTCAACAGGGTGTACGTTACAGTGTCGCCATCAAGATCAGAGGCAGTGACTGTGATATCTATTGTTGTACTTTTTTGAGTGGCCACTGTCTGAGTATTGGCGATAGGGGCACTGTTTGCTGGAGGTGCAATAATGGAGGTGGAATAGGAAAAAAAAGAGTTTTCGCTTCCATCAACATAGATCCCGTCCGGGTAGGCATCCATCATGCTTCCACCTGTGTAGGCAGAGTTTTCTCCCAGAAATATGAGATCCATACTGCTGGGGTTGCCGAGAAGTGTGCGTGGAAAACTTATTTCCAGAGTATCACCATTCATTGCAACATCGCCGCTGCCCAGGTAGGTCCAGTTCCAGGAGGAACCATCGCCACTGTAGGCATAAATATGATTTTCCTGTATCAGGTACTCTACCCCAATGGGTAAACTATCTTGAGATCCTGTGGAGGTATTCTGATCGCTGTCGATGTAGAGGTTATAGGCCCAATTCAAAGTGATAGGGCCGTCATTTCGATAGGCGAGGTAGAAGTTCTGGTCATCATGGGCCATCCAACATTCGAGCCAGTCAAGAAGGTTGTCAGAACCGCTGACGTCATCAGGATCATGACCAAAAGAAGTCAGGGTGGACCATTCGTCTATATTACCATCAATTGTAATGCCGTTCGCTGGGTTGGAAACACCATTGGTGGTTGTTTCAATAACCGTAATAGTGACAGTCACAGTATTGCTGTCGAGGTTGCCGTCATTGACCTTGAAAGTAAGGCTGTCCGCGCCTGTGAAATCGGTTTGGGGTGTATACCTGAAATCTGGCAACGTACCGCTAACGGTTCCATTGGCTGGACTACTCACCAGGGTGTAGGTTAAGGTGTCGCCATCAGGGTCGGAGGCAGTGACTGAGGTATCTATTGCTGTATTTTTTTGAGTGGTCACTGTCTGTGTATAGGCAATAGGTGCACTGTTGCCGGAAGAGGCTGTAATGGAACAGGTGTGTGAACCATAAGCAATGAATTCTAGTTCAAGCACATTGTCATTCAGGGAAAAGCTGTCTGCTCCACTGACGTTGAAAGCAGCCAACCGGTTAGAGTTCAATGTTACGAGCACCTTACCTTCACCTGTGAAGGCGAAATTCAAGTTTTCCCCATCACCTTCAAGGCTGAGCAGTTTCGCCCGCATTGGCAAGGAAGTAATTCGTGTTATGTCGTTTTGAGAAGACCCGAGAAGGACCTGGAACTGTCCACCGTTTTGAGGTAAGAAAAGTTGATGGTCATTATAGGCGTACCAGTTGTCAATTTCTTGAATTACCTGATCTGAAGAGACTTCCACTGAAAATTGACCAACATTATTACCACCAACATCAATTGAAATAACATCACCTTGCGCCTGCACCTGTAGGGAAGAAGCTTGAAAGCTCTTAATCCTTTTGTGCATATCGTCGAGTGTGACAAACTCACTGCCATGGGTGTTGTGAGCATACGCAATGGTATCTGTAAACAGATCTACAGTGTAAAGGTTTGCAGATTCGGTGGGAGCATAATCGTGCCAGAGCCAATGGAAAATTGGTTGAGAAGCCTTATTTGCTACAGAATCAAGCTGTTGTTTCCAGATAATCTTTGCTTCACTCGGAGTGTGATTGAGCCATTCAATAAGAGAGTAGTCAGCTGAGAGGTTATAAGAGAAGTAGAGCATGTCGAAGTCGGGCGTGAGATAGCCCATACCACGGTATCCATAACCCTGACTGCCGTAGCGGCCGGATACATAGCTGAGGTACTTGTCGATTTCTCGGTCAACAGCAAGGGTTTCCGGGTTTCCGGGAATGGCTGCTCCGACTACTTCTATCCCAAGACCGTCGTTGATTTCCATGGCTGATTGGTTGAATTGAAATTCGAGTTCGGCAGCCGAAAGATTAGAGGTGTAATCTGGGTGGGTGTAGGAATGAGTGCCAATTTCATTACCAAGATAGATGTATTCTGTAAACAACGGTTCGGAGACAGCCCAATTGGTATATTCACCGTTGGAGGGATTGTTTCCGACGTTGATGTAATAGGAGCCTACGAAGTTGTATGCTTCTTTCCATTGCTCCAGTAAATCAAGGAGAGGAATATCGTTGAGATATAAACTTTCTGCATACATGGATTGGTCCATGTCATTTCGACTTAAAAAGATGCTCTTGTTTCTACTCGGCTTGAGGGCAACTGGAGTTGTATCACCATAGAGGACCCATTGAAGTGCTGACCATAGCAAATTGGCATCACCCATAAGTCGGTGATGGGCGAAATGAACATTTCTGCCACCTGTTTCGGTTGCGACAACACCATTGAAGGTACCTTCGTCCATTTCGAGGTGTGCAAGGGAAGTAAGGGTGTTATTCAGCGTCGGTCCATAGTAATTGGTGAGGATATATTCATAGCTTAGAATTGTTTCACCAGGAGTATAATTCTTCATTGCAGGGTTGTCGGTCGTGGCGGCAGTTAAGATTGCAGAAGAGTCATAGCTGCCAAGTCTTTCGAGTCCAAGCAAAGATTGCATATGCGTTTCTGCTGCACCTGGAACACTCCCCCCCTCTGCCAAGTCTGTCAAAAACTTCCCCGCAGTAATAATACCAACTTTATATGTGAATACTGCTTGGGTAAGGGTATCAGTTACAGCGTCAACAATGGATGCTGGGATATACTGCATTCCTGGGAAGCACAGGGCGTCAAGATTGCTGATCTTGTTTATGTCAGTGAGATCGTTTTCCGACAACAGCTCGAATGGCACACCCGCCATCATAGCTTGGTACTGCATATTCATAAATAACTGACTGTAAAAAAAATCGTCTTCAAACGCATTTGCTGAAGATTCTGAGTAGACAATTCCCACCTGTGCACCATGTGCTGGTCCGATGTACAGAATGAGTAAGAATAAGGGAATGAGAACAAGTTGTGGCAGACAAGCTGCACCAGGAGTTATTTTCTTTGAAACTGCACCGATTGAATTTTTCATGATTTTCTGCTGCCTCCAGCAAGTAACATTTCAAGAGAAAAGTGGGGTCAATCCGTAGTTTAGATCCATGTCGAAAAGCAATTTGTGTTCCACTTATACTTTTGTCATACTTTTTGTAAGTTATTTTGTGTTAAATAGCTTACATATGCTCTTCCTCGTGGAGGAAGAGGTCTTATGGTGAACCTGAAAAAAAGATGTTTTTTTCCGGAAAAGACGAATAATTAGAGACTGGGAGGGTGGTTGTTCTAAGCTTTTAAATCGGAATGAGAGGCTAAATAGTGTCTGCGCAGCAATGAGGATTGGTAATCGAAATAAAGGTATGTAAAAAAAGTATATTGTTGATATTATGATGATCAAGTAGCATGTCTTAAGGATAGGGGCTAAGCTTTGGCTTCCGAAAAGACCGGTGCTGGAAGAGAGCATTCGTATTATTCTTGCGCTTTGTTCAATCTCGCTGGTGTTAGTGATTGCATAAAACAAGATTCTATTTCAGGGCAAATGAAATTCCGATGAAGTAGAAAGATGAGTACCCCTGATTTTCTTCTTTCACAAAATTCAAAGAACATTATCCTGATATAACGTCGAATGTTGTCTACCCACTGTTTTAAACAGCCGTCACAAAAAACACAAAATACGCGTTATGTTTTATATCGTATGGATAGTAACACTCACAAGACACTCAACAGACCGTAGATGAAGAGAATAAGTAAATGGAAATGGGCGAGCCCTTACAAACGACATGACAAACAAAAACGTGGTAGAGAAAAAAGAGTTGCTTCCATGATCTTGAGGCTACTTCTGTTTCTGTTGTTGTGCCCTTTGGCTGCTGCGGCTGGAGAGATGACCCTCTATGACCCAGGCCTTAGTCAATTACCTTCAGAGCAGCCTTGGTTGGATTTTTTTTCGTTTAGAACTTCAAGTCAGTCTCCTGAGGTGAACGGAGTTAATTTCGTAACTACCCTTGAAACCCAAGCCGGTTACAGCAACTACAAAAGACCTCTTTTTCAGCAAACTAAAAATAGTAGCTTTCCTGTGCTTGATCGAACGAAGGGTATTGCTCTCTTTTTTGAGCTGCAGGTACACTCCGAAACACACGAGTCTAATGACAGAGCGGGGTTTTCTATTATTTTACTGAGCAAAGATAAAAAAGGTGTGGAAATTGGTTTCTGGTTAGATGAAATTTGGGCTCAGACAGATACTCCACAGTTATTCATCCATGGTGAATCGGTTGAATTCGATACGACCAGTGAATTAAAACAATATAAGCTCACCGTTGAGGGTGATAATTATTCTCTTTTCCATGACGAATCGCTGATACTAAACGGTGATATAAAAGATTATTCCAGCTTTAATGGTCCCTTCAACCCATATATTTTAGAAAATTATCTTTTCCTAGGCGATGATACCACAAGCGCAGCAGCAGATATCACTCTAGGCCGGGTAACTCTACAAACCGGCAATTTCCCTTGGTCACTCTTTTTACCACTACTTGTAAAAGAGCAACGGGTCGAAAAAAACCCATAACTGATCTCTGAGGGGTATAGCTGCTTGGTCAGTAGTGTCCCGTTAGGAATCTGCGTGTGTAAAAATATTTTTCAGTAACTGAAACGCCTCCTGTTGCTTTTGTGTGAGCTGAGTACCAATGGTGAATGAAGCCATACCGGCCTCTACATCTTTGCTTTGAAATCATGATTAATGGGTCGAACTGCCAGGTCCATGGTCTTAATGGAGCGAAACACCCGCTCTACTCTGGTACTGCACTTTGACAGTGGACTTCAAGCACTGAGCGAAAAACTTTCCTCTTGGACTTGAATGGTGATGGGCAGCAGGAGGCTCCCCCTAGATTACAAAAAGGGAGCGGATTTCTCGAGCTTGACCTTGACGGAGACAGCACCATAAAAACCGGCAATGAGCTATTTGGTCCGACTAGCGGCTCCGGGTTCAGTGACCTCTCTATCCATGACATGGATGAAAATGACCCGATCTTTTCAAAACTTCAGGCCTGGATGAATGCATCTGCCGGTCAGCAGCAATTACTATCGCTAAAAGCAACCTACATTTACAAAACGCCAGCTGTACGTTGCTTTTTATTCTACATCTTCAATAGATCGAACGGCAGGTGCCTTATGGCAGTGCTGTCTCTGTGTAAGCAATATTCGCATCTTCAGATGCGTAGGCCGATAATTTTTTCCCTATTTTTAAGTCCTGCACCAAATCAGGGTTTAAGAGGGCAGATTTACCAAAGAGAGCGACATCGGCGCACCTCAGGGCCTGAGCTGCTGTTTCACTGTCATATATTTTCCCGCAGATAAAGAGAGGCAGAGCCGTTGTTTCACGACTGAGTTCACTCATCGTCTTACTTGTTTCAAACGCCGGCTGCTGAAAATCATAGGTCGAGACCGATAATGCATCAAGCGGCTCTGCCGACAGCAAGCGCACAACGGTCTCCCACTCACTGGAATCCTTGAATAAAGAGACGTCCATATCTGCTATACCCCAGTTCGAGAGGCGGAAAATCAGGAGTTTGTCGTCAGGCACAACGGCTTTTACTTCTCTAATAATTTCTCGGGCAAACCGAAACCTATTTTCAACACTTCCGCCATAGGCGTCTGTTCGCTTATTGCTATAACTCGAAAGAAACTGGCTGATGAGGTAGCCGTGTGCTCCATGTATCTCGATGCCGTCAAAACCGGCAGCTATGGCACCACGGGCCGTTTCGACAAAACCACGGATAATGTGATCGATATCAAACTGGCTCATTTCCTCTGGTATTGGATAGGGCTCACCGGTGAGCGGATTATCCTGGGCTGGTGCAACAGGACTCGGGGCGATGACTCTGTTGGCCGGATTAACTCCTTCAAAAGCCATCCTGCCGCAATGGAACATCTGCATCACTGAGATGCCTCCGTTTTTTTTTATCTCCTGGGCAACCTCACTCCACGCATCGATCTGTTTCTGGGTTGTCAATCTCGCCTGACCTGGGTATCCCTGGGCACTTTCGTAATCGGTAACAATTGCTTCGGTATAAACAATCGCTGCACCATTTTGGGCCCGACGGTTCAAAAAATCGAACACGTCCTTCCGGGGAATGGCGTCAGCACCTCCTGACATTCTGGTCATGGGTGCTACCCCGATTCTATTCTTTAGTGTATAGTTTTTCAGAGTAAATGTGCTGAAAAGATCTGCTGCCTGAGACATATCCATCCTCCTCGTTTTTGTATCAATTTTCTCAAATACGACTGAACGACCCTCAATTCCCTCCTTGCTTCTGACCTCATCATGTCACAATCACTTCAGGAAGAAACGATAAGAGGCAACAGTTCAAATTCAAGAGACATATGTTGAGAATATTTCTCATGAGTTTTTAGATTTCAGCCCTTTTTTTCAGATTTGCTTCGACTTTTGGGTGAATAGCGCTCAGAAGCTCTTCATTGTCAAGGTATGGACAGGGACCGTCGTAGGGAAAGTCCTGGCATTGCTGAGGACTTGCGGTGTGAATGGAGCAACGTTTTGCAATTTTGCCATCGATCAGGAAGATACAGGAACCATCTTTTTTAACTTTAAAGGTATTCCGTCCTTCTATATACTTTTTTCGTACTTCACCATCAGTTATGCCGAAATGACGAGCAATCCTGTTTATGTCTATCCCGGTAACAAAGAGGATTGACCCGGGCAGACGATAGCAGCAAAAGCCGGGGCAGTAGTCGCAAAAAGTCTTAAAATTCTTCTCTGTTGTAAGGCAGCCTAAAGGCTCTTCCATAATTCCCTTTTGAACCAGAGATGCAGAGTTCCCATCTATGGTTTAGCTGATTATACAATACCTGATACAGAAACGGTTAAAGATGCAAAAAATGTATCAACTCCTTTGTTCACAGCCGGAACCAACTGCTCTTTTATAAACCATTACTCTACGCCACTTTTTGCAATTAGCCATCTATTTTCATCCTCGAAATGCAAGCTATCTCTCCAACAGTAGATTTTGCAGTTTGCTAGAAGCGTATTTTACGCAAGGATGAGTACATATTTGTGGTGTCAGCACTCTTTACAGAACTTGTTCTGACGCATTTACATCTTTTTGAAGTACCAGAAATCAGGATGAAGCATAACAAGGAAGGGAATGAGTTCGAGCCTTCCGACCAGCATATTTATGATAAAAATACATTTACTCAGATCAGTTAGGGTGCCAAAGCTTCCCATAGGTCCGATTTCACCAAAGCCCGGGCCGATATTGCCGATAGTCGCAGCAGTACCTACCAGACCCACCATACCATTCCCTTCAATGGCAGTCACCAAAAGCGCAGATAGTGTTATAAGACTGAGATAGAAGAGAAAAAAGACCAGGATCTGGCGCTGCACATCATTTCCCACGCTGTTGTGGTCCAGCTTTACCTTAACAACCGCATTGGGATGAACAACCCGGAATATTTCCTTGTTGAGATATTTGAAACAGACCAGAACACGTACAACCTTAACTCCACCACCTGCCGACCCGGCACAACCTCCAATCAGCATCATGCTGAACAGAACAACCTGAGCAGCGATGGGCCAAAGCCCAAAATCGGCTGAAGAAAATCCAGTCGTAGTAAGGATCGATATTATCTGGAAAAAGCTGTCTCGGATGGTAGCTAAAATTGGTGCCCTCGTATCCAACAATAAAATTACAGCTAGCAGAGAAGACGCAAGGAATACTATAAAAAAAAAGAATCGAAACTCTTCGTTACCTCCAAGGACCGTAATCCTTCTCCGAACAATGAGTCTATATTGCAGGGCGAAATTACTCCCGGCAAGGAACATAAAAAAAGTAACGATCCAGGTTGCAGCCGGGTTATTGTAGCCCATAATGGAGAGCGAGTTTGGAGAGAACCCGCCTGCCGCCATGGTCGAAAGGGAGTTACAGATTGAGTCGAAGAGTTCCATTCCTGAAATCCGGAGAAAACAAACTTCCATCATAGTAAGTATCAGATAGACAAGCCACAGGGCTTTTGCGGTGTGCGCGATACGTGGAGTAACCTTCTCTTCTGTCGGCCCGGGAGCTTCAGCGAGAAACATTTGCCTTCCTGCTACCGCAAATTGAGGAAGAATTGCAACAAAAAGAACAATGATCCCCATTCCCCCTAACCACTGACTTAGGCTGCGCCAAAAAAAGAAACTCCTAGGATAAAGTGAAAAATCTATAAGAATTGTTGCCCCTGTCGTTGTAATACCCGACACGGATTCGAACAGCCCATCCAAGGGTGAAAGGTTGAAGAAGAGATAGGGGATTGCTCCCATAATACTGGTCAAACACCAGGCCAGGGTCACTATGAACAGCCCTTCTGTTTTATTAACCGCATCAAAATTGCGAGAGAAATTACCATACCGTTGCAGACCAAGGCCAATAACAATAGAAATGATCGCGGCGGTTACGAAAGGCAGGACGCCAATGTAGTCCTTATCAATAAGAGCAAGCAAAGTCGGCGAGAGCAGTATGACACCGAACGTTGTCAGGATAAGGCCCAGGGCATTTGAGATAATTATGGGATTCATTGTAAATAGAACGTTTTGATAGCTTCTGCATCTTTTGCCATGACAAATATTTTTAATTTGTCACCTGGTCGAATACTGCTTTTACCATTTGGGATATGTATCTTCCTGCCGCGCTGAATCACCACAACAAGTGCTTTCGCAGGCATTTTGATTTCCATCAGCTTTTTTTCAGTAAACGAGGGGCGGATGGTAATCTGTAGTATTTCTCCCTGACCACGCTCAATACGAGCCAAAATATTAACATCCGATTTTTGCAGTCGGTTGAGCAATTCTTTCAAGGCTGAATCATGGGGAGATACAACCACATCAATCCCTACTTTTTCAAACAGTTCTGCATTGCGAATGTTGCCGACTCTTGTGATAATTCGCCTTGAGCCAAGCTGTTTTGCCAACAGACCGCAGAGCAGATTTTTTTCGTCGTTATCGGTGACACAGACAGTGACATCGCTTTCCGCAACCGCTTCGTCTTCAAGGAGTTCGAGATCCGTTCCATCACCCTGCAAGATTAACGATTTATGCAGAGTGTCGGCAAGATATTGGCAGCGGGCGGTTTTTCTTTCAATTATCTTCACTCTGATACGGGAACGTTCCAGTTTTTTAGCCAGCATGAAACCAACACTGCCTCCTCCTATAACAGTAGCTGTTTTGATAGGATTGGCCTGCTCAAAAAGACGCGCAGCCAGGGAGTCAAGACCTGCTGCCGTTCCCATTAAAGCAACTCTATCGCTTTCCAGTATAGTTGTTTGGCCATCGGCAATAAAAAGTTCATTATTCCTGGTAACTCCAACAACAAGGACATGGGAAGGAAATGTGTAATCCGTAACCCTGATATTGCAAAGGGGAGATTCTGGTGTGATTTTATATTCAAGAAGTTTCACTCTTCCCTCGGCGAAATGCTCTACCTTGTAGGCTTCAGGAACTGCAAGAATTCTAAATATATCCTGAGTAAGGAGCTGTTCAGGCCAGATGATTGTATCAATATCATAGCGGGTATGGTAGGCCGTGTTTGACGAGGAATTAATGCTATTAAACAGATCCGCTCTTCGAATGAAGCATATCGTTTCAATATCCGCGATCTTTTTAATAGTCCAACAGGCTACCATGTTCGCCTCATCGAGATCAGAACAGGCTATAAAAAGTTCTATTTTCTCAGGCCTCGTTTCTTGCAGGGCCTCAATGTCCGTGCCGTTCCCTGCAATATAACGGATATCCAGATGTCCAAAGCTTTCAGGAAGATGTGATGGTTTGTCAATCAGCGTTATATCGTGATCCCGAAAAAGTTCTGTGGCCACCATCTTTCCGATTCTTGTAGCACCGTAAATCAGAATGTTCATAGAAAACTACCTTTATAAATGTGTTGGCTCCCACAAAGGACACTCAGCGTGTACTTTTCACCTTTGTTCCCAGAAGAATCTAATGAAGAGAGTACTCTCCAACCGTAATCTGGTGAAATGCAGTAAAGAGCGAGTTGGCTTTGGGCAACGAAAAATAGAGCCTCTTCCTTACATCTGATGCCCTGACCCATGACCAATTGTATCTATTCAAGCACCATGCAAAATGTATACCGAACAATAGTACTGTTGCGTTGATGATCTGTACCCTTGTTGTAAGCCGAACTATTGTCTATAAAAGTATAATTTGTATTATACCGATACCCCACAATACTGAATTGTAGAGAAACAAGCCCTCCTCCTTTTGCTCAACATATTAGAAAATGAAATTATTCTACCATCTCTATGGCTATCTGCTTCTTGGAATGATCGTTATGATTGGAATTGCCGAATTCCTGAGTTTTCAAGCGGAAGTCGAGCAGTATGAGACCGACATGATTACCAATGCTGTCCAGGACGGCAGGGCTATTTCCGGTATGATTGCCCACACCTGGAAGGAAAGCGGTGAAACAAAGGCTCTTGAGCTTATTCGCGATGCAAGTGAAGCTGGAACAATAAACATTAAATGGGTCTGGCCGCATATTCTGATCAACGAGTTCGGCGGGCCATTGGCGTCTAAGGAACAACTTCAGAAAACTCTCGAGGGAAAAATTGTATCATTCAAGATGGTGCAGGAAGATGGCTCATTTCTCCGCTATACGTATGTACCAGTAGATGTTGGTGAGAATCACAAAGGTGCTCTTGAACTGAGCCAGACACTCCTCTCGTTACAGGTTTTCTCTACAAAAATGGTTGTTCGAGCATTCACCGTCACCACTCTTCTCTGTCTTGTTTGCGGCCTTATACTTTACTGGTTTATCGATCGGAAAATACGTCTGCCACTAAGCAGACTAACAGCCCATGCTAAACAAATTGGCCAGGGCGACTTCTGCGCAAATACTACTATTGTCGGCAATGATGAACTGGCAGTAATGGCACGGTCCATGAACGATATGTGCTCACGCCTTCTTATCGCTAAAGAAAAAATTAAATTTGAATATGATGCGCGATTAAAAACCCTTGACCAGCTGCGCCATACAGAGCGGTTATCATCTTTTGGCGTTCTTTCAGCCGAGATAGCGCATGAATTAGGAACGCCGCTAAACGTAGTGGACGGCAGAGCCAAAATGATAATTAATGAAGGCTTACAAAAAAGTGAAATACTGGACTGCTCGACGATAATTAGAAATCAAGTAGAACGAATGACATTTATTATCAGGCAGTTACTTGATTTCACCAGGCTTCCTAAACAGCAAACATCCTCGGATAATATCGCCTTTCTCACTAAGCAGGTATTCCAGCTACTCTCTCCAATGGCAAGAAAACAACGCGTTTCTTTTTTCCTTCATAAGGAGATAGACACTGAGATCCAGCTCAAAGGCGATTTTGCTCAACTACAGCAGGTGCTGGTCAATTTGCTTATGAACGCTATCCAGGCCATGCCAGAGGGTGGCGCTGTGAATGTCCGTCTGTCCAATGAAATGATAGCAACGACATCTCAGGAAAATCGAGTTCGAAAAAAACACCTGAAAATACAAATTCATGATGATGGAGAAGGAATCTGCAAAGAGAATCTTGATCAAATATTCACTCCTTTCTTCACCACAAAAAACATTGGCACTGGTACTGGCCTTGGTCTCTCAATTGCCCATGGAATTATTGAACAACACAATGGCTGGATCGACATTGAAAGTAAGATCAGTCAAGGAGCGTGTTTCACCATTTACCTTCCCATGGAGGAATAGAATCAGTGAAAGGAAAAGTACTTGTTATAGAGGATGATCAGGATATGTGTGATCTGCTAAGTGTCGGCCTCGGCCGTCGTGACTATTCTGTCTCGACCTTTACTTCAGCGCAAGACGGCCTTGCCGCCGTACAGTTAGAATTGCCTGATGTGGTTCTTGCCGACATCAACCTTCCTGACCAGAATGGTCTTGACATATGTAAGAATATCGCTAGCAATTTTGCCGACATTCCTGTGATTATAATGACAGCTTTTGGCAGCATGGACACAGCAATCGCCGCCATCAGAGCCGGAGCGTATGATTTCATCACCAAACCTTTAGATATGGATATACTTGCGCTCTCATTAGACAGATCTATACACTACAGGCAGTTACGGAAAACAGTAAAAAAGTTTCGCGATGCGGTAGAGCACCCCAAGAGTTTTGACAATCTTATCGGTGAAAGTCCCGCAATGGCGGAACTGTTTTCTACAATAGGCCGCATTGCAGATTCCGAAGCGTCTCTCTTGATAACCGGTGAAAGTGGCTCGGGGAAGGAGCTTACAGCCAAGGCAGCGCATGCACACAGCCGCCGCAAAGATCAGTCACTTGTCACAATAAACTGCGCGGCAATGCCCAGTCAACTCCTGGAAAGTGAATTTTTCGGCCATAAAAAAGGTGCCTTTACAGATGCGAAAGACAGCAGGAAAGGACTTTTCCTTGAAGCCGATGGGGGAACTCTATTTTTAGACGAAGTTGGAGAAATCCCTCTCGATCTGCAACCCAAACTCCTCAGAGCACTGGAAGAACGATGCGTTCGGCCCGTTGGCGGCACCAATGAAATTCCCTTCAATGTCCGAATTATAGCCGCCACCAATCGAGATCTTGAATCTGCGGTTGAAGACGGAGTTTTTCGAGAGGATCTGTTTTACAGATTGAATGTTATAAATATTGAGATGCCTCCATTGCGATCAAGGGGGACAGATATTCTCCTTCTTGCCCATAAATTTATAGAGCACTTCTCCAGGAGGCAAAATAAGGCAATAACGGGCTTATCAGATGCGACTGTCGAAAAACTGCTCCAATACCCCTGGCCCGGAAATGTGAGGGAGCTCCGAAACGCAATAGAGCATGCTGTTGCTCTCACGAATTTTGAAAAAATACCACCAGACGACCTTCCTGAAAAAATACGCATCTATAGAAATCACTATATTTTACTTGGAGCGGAAGACCCCATGGAACTTATTTCCATGGAAGAGATGGAGCGAAGATACATTATGCATGTTCTCAAAAGAACCGGCGACAATAGAACGCTGGCCGCACGAATCCTGCAGGTTGACCGTAAAACGCTCTACCGTAAACTGCGGCTCTACGAAGGGCAACAATGAAAGCCGGGGTATTATGCCATCATGAGGCAAAAAGCCCCAGTTCAGGCAAATCAAAAATCCTTTCCTCCAGACCGATACGGCCTGAACCTGGAAACCCGTATTCCACTAACCTCCAGCCTTCCACTGAATAGCTCTTACCCCCAGCAGTTCCCCTAACAAAAGAGAACGTTTGCTATTTCTGCTTCACTTCATTTTGGATGGGGCATAGTGCCCCCAAATGTTTCTTGAGAAACGAAATTATTTCCAACTATCATTTCTATTCTCATTTCCCTCACCCTACACGAAAGACTATAAGGTACTATTTTCACTAATATATTACCTGTTTTTCTGGCGATCAGTTGTTCAACGTCTTCTGGTGGCACCCATCTTGCGTACTGCACTATATAACTAAATCAACTCTTATCTAGTGAAAAGGTGGCACGTGGAAATCATCATTGGCGTTACCCAGGAACCCGAGAAAATCAGAGAATATGTATCCCAGCATCATGGTGACAACGGGACATTAACAGAAGTCGGCCCTTTTCTGACGACATTGGATGCACTCAACTGGCTAGCATATCTCAAAAGTATGATCAGCGATTTTCAAGAAATCATTCCGGCACCAAAAAGAAATCAGGATTCTCTCTGGTACGGTTTCACTTTTGAACAGGCTCCCCAGACCTCAAACACTGTGAAATGCCATGGTCAACACCATGTTTGAGAAGTCACGTTCAATACCTCAAAACTTAACAGAGATCTTCGGTCAATAATGATTTAGAAATATTTATCACAAAACAATTGGAGGCTATATGACTGTAGCATACTAAACCAATGGCACCCTTTACCTCCACAGCATTCACCATAGTGAGTGACGACACACTAACTCCGATACACGAGGAATGATGAATACTTTTCTACTCTCACTCACGGTTTTATCAGCGGGTGGCCTCTTTTCATTGCTATCCTATAGGCTGTTCAGCCTAATGAAGGCCGGTTATATCTTTATCACCGCTATTGGCAGTCTGATAGGGCTGTATGCGATATGGGCGCCATTGCAAGGTGGGCCGTCAGTCTCATTTTCCAGCACGTGGCTCCATCTGTTTACCCTCTCATTCTCTCTTGATTCACTTTCTGCCTTTTTCCTTATACCGGTTTTTACGATCTGTCCTTTAGCAGCATTGTACAGCTTCCATTACATGGACAATGCTGAGCATTGTGGACGAATCGCAGTGAACTATTTTTTTCTCACCCTGCTTATAATCTCCATGGCCCTTGTTGCCACCGCAGATAATATCATCAGTTTTGCCCTGGCCTGGGAGTCCATGTCCCTTTCCTCTTTTTTCCTCGTCATGCACGAGTATCAGAAAAGCTCAACACGAAAAGCCGGATACATCTACTTCATCTTCGCACATGTTGGAGCAATGTTTATTTTTGCTGCTTTTGCCCTGGCCTACAGCTATACAGGATCGTACGATCTTCTTTCTTTTTCAGCCATGCCGGATAGCATCAAAGTAGTAGTGTTTTTTTTAGCTCTGGTGGGTTTTGGCTCAAAAGCAGGCATTTTTCCTTTGCACATCTGGCTCCCCCACGCCCACCCTGCAGCTCCTAGCAATATTTCTGCTGTCATGTCCGGGGTAATGATAAAAATAGGCATTTATGGGGTGTTTCGTCTCTATGCGAGCCTGTCCACCACGAGCCTCATCTTGGGAGAGACCATTCTTACCTTGGGAATACTGTCAGGGATACTTGGAGTAGTGTACGCGCTTGGTAAGCACGATCTCAAAAAATTGCTGGCCTATCACAGTGTCGAAAATATTGGCATTATCCTTATTGGCGCTGGTGTCGGTATGATTGGACTGGCAAAAGGAAATATGGCTATGGCCAGTTTTGGCCTTGCTGGAAGCCTCCTGCATGTCCTCAATCACTCAATTTTCAAATCTTTGTTGTTCCTTGGAGCCGGTGCTGTACTGCAAAAAACAGGTATCAGGCACATTGACCAGCTAGGTGGCCTCATGAAGAGCATGCCGGTAACCGGGAAAACTTTTTTGATTGGCTCTGTATCAATATCCGGTCTGCCTCCTTTCAATGGTTTTGTCAGTGAATTCCTGATTTATTACGGAGCGTTTCTTGGTCTCACCTTGACCGGCTCTTCCTTTATCTTTGCGATGTTCGCCATTCTTTCTCTTGCCATTATTGGCGGCTTGGCTGCCGCTTGTTTTTCAAAGGTTGTTGGCGTCGTTTTCTTAGGCGAACCGCGAACGGAAAAGACTGCCGCAGCAGAGGAGGCAGGATGTACTGTCACCCTACCGATGATCCTTCTCGCCGCAGCCTGCCTCTTCATTGGTATTTTCCCTGAGCCCTTTATCCTGACAGTTTTTCAGGCACTGACAAATATTACTACCCTTCATTCCGTCGGAACAGATGAAATCATTGTTGTAGCCGGGAATCTTGCTTTTATTTCCCGTTTGTTTCTCGGAGTATTTATTCTGAGCATGCTGCTTCAAAAGATTTTGTATCTCAAAAAGGAAATAACCCGGGGACCGACCTGGGGCTGCGGCTATACTCAGCCGACTGTGAAAATGCAGTATACAGGCACCTCATACGCGATGAGCATTGTCGATTTTTTTCGTCCCTTCGTTTCTATCAGAACCAACTATTCAGGAATCAATAGAATATTTCCGGGCCGCACCACCTATGAATCACATGTAGATGATATTGCAGAGTCAACATTGACAGACCGGATAGTCAGCCCTCTACTGTACCTCCTCGGGAAGCTACGCTGGATACAACACGGACATATCCAGTTGTATATCGGCTATATCATCGTGACGATTGTCGTTCTACTGTTCTTTATATAAGGCACTCCATGGAAACATATCTAACGCTCATCATAGCAATAGTTGGCGCTCCGCTTTTCCCCGGCATCATCTTAAAAGTAAAAGCATTCTTTGCTGGAAAACAGGGCCCACCGCTCCTTATTAAGTATTTCACTCTTCTGAAACTTTTGCGTAAAGGTTCTGTCTACAGCACCAGTACCAGCTTTGTGTTTAGACTTGGACCGGTTGTGTCCTTGGCCTCAGCACTCGTTGTCCTTTTCTTCTTCCCTTTTGCAGGCAGTCGTCCGCTCTTTTCCTTTCACGGTGATGTCATTGTTCTTTTTTACCTCATGGGTATAGGCCGTTTTTTCACAGTTATTGCCGCCCTCGACACCGCTTCACCTTTTGAGGGTATGGGGGCCGCTCGGGAAGTGTTTTTTTCAACTATTGCCGAAGTGACGATTTTCACTATCCTGATACTTTTTTACAGACTTAATGGCTCTCTCAGCTTCGCTGAATACTTTACCGGAGAAAATGCAATTGCTCTATCACATGCGTCGGGCGCCCTTCTGCTCTTTGTTATAGTCGCCCTTTTCATGGTGCTGCTTACAGAAAATTCACGGGTACCTGTTGACGACCCCGCCACTCACCTGGAACTAACCATGATTCATGAGGTGATGATTCTCGATCACAGCGGACCGGATCTTGCCCTCATTGAGCTGGGATCTTTTTACAAACTCTTTTTCTACTCTTCATTCATTACCCATATTATTTACCCCTTCACCTTCGCAAGCGGCATTCTTAATGAGCTGATTTTTTATGTTATTCTCGCCACGGTTTATGTTGCAATAGGGGTAACAGAATCGATAATGGCCAGGGTTAAAATGGACTTAGTTCCCAAATTCATCCTCACCTCTTTTGCTCTTGTCTTTTTCGCTACAATCTTAACCATGGGGGTCTTACAATGAGCAATATTACAGAATGCATCCTGGTGTTCATCCTTCTTTCTGTATTAGTTTCTCTGGGATCCACCAGGCTGATTGCTCTCGTCAAGATTATGGCCCTGCAAGGAATAATGGTTTCACTCACCCCTCTCTTTCTTAAGGGCCATGAGTCACTTGGGAGCGGGGCCATCATCTTTTTTCAGCTGATGATTTTGATTAAAGGGTTGCTTATTCCAGGTCTGCTCTTTATGGCCGTCAAACGAATCGCCATCAAACGTGATATAGAGCCCTTTATCGGTTATCACGCATCAATCCTCGCAGGTCTAGCGATGCTTATTTTTTCCGTATTCATTACCAGTCATCTCAGGCTCTCTCTCCCTGCAGGGCACGACATGGTACTGATCACCGCAATAACTACGATGGCTGCCGGGTTTTTCCTGATGATGGCCCGAAGCAAGGCGATAACCCAGGTCATAGGATACCTGATGCTGGAAAACGGAATCTACCTCATTGGAACAGCCCTGACCAAACATAGTCATACACTCTATGTTGTCGAGTTCGGTGTCCTGCTTGATCTTCTCGTAGGTGTAATGATCATGGGGATCATCCTGCATAATATCAATAGTGCCTTCGATGATGTCGACACCACCCTACTTAGACGATTAAAGGATTGATACAATGATTGAGTTTATTTTTTTATTGCCGATAGCCACCGGCCTTACTGCCTTGGTACTTCCGGTCAACCTTGGCAGAATATTGCTGTTAATTACAGCACTGCTGCACCTGCAATTGACTATAATGACCTGGCTGGGAAAACTTTCCCCGGCCTTTACAAACTATTTCAACTCCACCCCTGAGGGATTACTTATCCTCACGGTCACATCCTTTATCTTTGTCTGCATCTCCGTATATTCATATTCTTATATGCAAGAGACAGAGATGGGGAACAAACCGGTTTTCATCTGTTGCATGCTCCTCTTTTTGGGCACCATGTCTATGGTTACTCTTTCAGACCATCCAATCGTATTATGGATAGCCATTGAGGCAACAACTCTGGTCAGTGCGCCTCTCATCTTTATTCACAGGTCCAAAGAATCACTTGAAGCAACCTGGAAATACGTGCTCATCTGCTCAGTAGGGATTGCACTCGCACTTCTCGGTTATTTTTTCATCACCCTGGCCATGGACATTGGCAATATTGATGCTCCCATGACCTTTAGCTCACTCAACACCGTGGCCTCACAACTAGACCCTCTCTGGCTGAAAGTCGGATTTGTTTTTGTTGTGATTGGCTTTGGCACAAAAATGGGTCTTGCCCCCATGCATACCTGGCTGCCTGATGCCCACAGTCAGGCACCCAGTCCTGCCTCTGCCCTGCTCTCCGGAGCACTTCTGAACTGTGCCTTTCTTGGTATCTACAAAACCCATGTGCTTATGAGTGTTGCTGGCCTCGGAGAATTCTCCAGCAATATCCTGATCGGTTTTGGCCTTCTTTCCATGCTGGTTGGCGCCATATTTATTATTGGTCAACCTGACTACAAAAGGATGCTGGCCTATTCCAGCATTAAAAATATGGGTATAATTGCTTTTGGTGTAGGCGTAGGCGGATTTGCACTGTACGGAGCCTTTCTTCACATTATCCACCACTCTCTGCTCAAATCCTCTCTGTTTCTTTCTGCAGGTAATATCCTCCTTGGTTTCGGTACAAAACAGGTTCAGAGAATTGGAGGCATCATTAACCATCTTCCTAGAACATTCATTTCATTTTTCGCCGGTTTCATAGGAATTTCCGGTCTTCCTCCCTTTGGTATGTTTATTAGTGAGGTTGTGATAATTATCGGGGCTTTTCAGGAACATCGCTATTTGAGCGTAACCTTTTTCCTCCTGGCCCTCACCCTTGTAGGTGCTGGAATTGGCCGTATTTTCATGTCCATGTCATATGGCGAAACCACCGACAAACTTGAAGTGGAAGAAACAACCCTCCGCTTGCTTCCATCCTATGCTCTTTTATTGGCTTCCGTTGGTCTTTGTATTTGGATGCCTGATATTGTCTATACGACAATTCTCAATTCAATCAAAATTATTGGAGGTACAATTCATGGATAACCTCCTGAAAATCCAAAACGGAAGCGCTGTTCCCAGGCCATCTATACCACTGGTAACATACGGTATTTTTTTCAAGATAGTTTCTGAATTCGTCAGAAATGAAGGATTCATCGTACAATTTTTCGCCTATAAAGACGAAAATAATTTAAAACTGCTGGCGATCCTTCGAAACAGTGATCTCTATGTCATAGAGACCCAGGTCGGCGAATCTTTTCAATCATTGACTGGAAACGTCAGTGAGAAATTTCACATGTTTGAAAGAGAGATAGCAGAACAGTTCGGCTTGAAACCCGATGGACACCCATGGCTAAAAATGGTCCGCTATCATAAGAATTACAGCGATAGAAACGATGTCTTTGACAACAATTACAGCGACGAAATACCCGGTAATTACCCATATTTCTCTGTTCATGGTGATGCCATTCACGAAGTAGCAGTTGGCCCAGTGCACGCCGGTATCATCGAACCGGGACATTTTCGCTTCCAGTGTGCAGGTGAAGAGGTACTACATCTTGAAATTCAGTTGGGATACCAGCATCGAGGCATTGAAAAAATGCTGCCCGAATTGCCCCAGAAACGGTATCCAGGAATATGCGAATCCATTGCAGGTGACACCTCGATTGGCCACGGTCTATGTATGTGTCAGGCTCTTGAAGCCCTGGCGGGTCTTGTGGTTGATGAAGGGGGAAGTATCGTCCGTACCATTGCTTTAGAACTTGAAAGGATAGCCAACCATATTGGTGACCTTGGTGCACTAAGCGGAGATGTTGCGTTCAATCCACCGGCAGCTTATTTTGGCAGAATCCGTGGAGAGTTTCTGAACTTGCTGCAAGTTCTAAGCGGCAATCGATTTGGTAAAGGTCTTCTCCGACCCGGTGGGGTCACTCTTATTATGAATGCCGAACAACACCGTTTAATTGAAGAGAAACTGGATGAAATCACACCTGAGATAGAACATGTCTGTGATCTTCTTTTTACCGCTCATACGGTGCAGGCACGTTTTGAGCACACCGGTACAGTAGACCATGAGATGGCAAAAGACCTTGGTCTGGTCGGATATGCTGGCAGGGCTTGTAATATCCCCTATGATGCACGGATAACGTTTCCCACAGAATGTTATGCCGATCTCCCAGCCAATACCAACTTCATCACCAATGGTGATGTGAACAGTCGTGCCACGGTAAGACGAGAAGAGATCATGCACTCGATTCAACTTATAGGTCTGCTCCTCGAAAAACACCGCAGGCTCGATATGAGTTCAGCCGCAATTCAAATGAGGGATCACAGCCTCAAGCCAGGATCGTTTGTAGTTACAATAAACGAAGGCTGGAGGGGAGAGATATCACATTGTATCCTTACTGACGGCAATGGAAAAGTGCAGCGCTATAAAATCAAAGATCCCTCATTTCACAATTGGACTGGTCTTGCCATGTCTCTTAGAAACCAGGAAATTTCAGATTTCCCTCTCTGTAATAAAAGCTACAATCTCTCTTATTGCGGCTTTGACCTCTAAAACTGATTCAGCTGACTATTCAGCCTGACTACACGGTACATAGAAGATTTGACAATGCTGAAAATATTAAAGAACAAAATTGAACAGGGCTATAAAACATCAAAGTACCCCGATGAGCAAACTTCTCTTTACCATAGATACAGAGGTATGCCGGTCGTAAAAATCGAATGTGCCAGTGAAATGGTTGAGCAATGTGCGGATATGTGCCCTCAGGAAGCGATAGATGCAGCGTCAAAAACTATTGATTTAGGGAGATGCACTTTTTGCGGCCAATGTGAAACAATGAGTAAAGGCGCTTTTGTCCATTTCAGTACAAATTTTGAACTGGGCACGGCAAACCGCTCAGATCTTGTCACGGACGGTACATTGCCTGCCCTTGCTGAACATTCTAAGCAACACTTCAAAAAGTTTTTTGGCCGTTCACTGCAATTACGTCAAGTCTCCGCTGCCGGCTGCAATTCGTGTGAGGCTGATACCAACGTTCTCAACACTCCGTTTTTCGATCTTTCTCGATTTGGGATAGATTTTGTTGCCTCACCCCGTCATGCTGATGGAATCCATGTTACCGGCCCAATTTCGCGCAATATGAGGCAGGCACTTATGGATACTTATGACGCGGTACCGTCACCAAAGGTCGTTATTGCCAGCGGTTGCTGTTCAATCTCGGGTGGGCCGTTTTGGGGGAGTAGCGAAGTTATCGGTGACCTGAATAGTCTGATTCCAGTAGATCTGTACATACCGGGCTGTCCTCCTCATCCATTGACGACTCTCCATGCATTGCTTGCTTTTTTTAAGTAACAGTATGAGTAACAACCTTGCAAATTACTGATGTAGAACACTGTCGATCAGTGGGTTTCGATGAGACTCTGTGGTACTATAAGCAATAGAACATTTATTTTTTTCCAACCAAACCGATGAGGGGGTACATTGTGGCTATTATTTCGATTTCAAGAGGGTCTTACAGCCGTGGTAAAGAAGTCGCAGAAAAATTAGCAGAAAAGCTTGGTTATGATTGCGTTTCCCGGGATATCTTACTCAATACCTGCGAAGAATTTGCCATACCCGAAATCCGCCTAGTAAAAGCTCTCCACGATGCTCCCTCAATCCTGGACCGTTTCAACTATGGTAAAGAGCGTTATATCAGCTACTTTCGTTCAGCTTTTCTTAACTACATGGTGAAAGATAACATTGTTTATCATGGATTATCTGGCCATTTTTTTCTCCGGGGGATAGATCATGCCACAAAAGTGCGAATTATTTCCAACATGGATGACCGAATCAAGGAAGAGATGAAACGGGAAAAGTGCTCTGCTGAAGAGGCCCGTTATTTATTAAAAAAAGATGACGATGAAAGGCGAAAATGGGGAATGAATCTGTATGGAAAAGACACCTGGAACTGCAGTCTTTACGATCTCGTTCTCCATATAGACAAAATGACCGTGGATGATGTTGTTGGTATTCTTGAAGGTGTCACCAAACAGGGACGTTTTAATGCAACTCCCGAATCCACTGCAATATTAGAAAAAAAAGCACTGATAGCCGCTATCCATGCTACTATAGTAGACATTTCTCCTCGTGCTAAAGTAGAGATTAGAAACGGCATAGTTGGCCTCAGCAACCTCGAAGGTGGTTTAAAAAACAACGATGAAACTCGCAGTAAGACTGCGGCACGGCTGATCAGTGCCTACGACATAAAAGATGTTGTTTTTGATAAACCGGTGAAAGCCAAAAAGGACCACATCAACCCATTCTACAATCTCGACTAATGGGTACTTTAAAAAAAATTTCAAGGTAGCCTAGGAGCTTAACCGAGAATAGACCGTACTCCCGAAGACAGTGAGCAACCTATTCTTGCAGCTAATAGCCGAGTGTACGAAACTGCCCAGTTTACAAAAAAAACGAGGGCATAACCTTTCAAGCTGCACGAGTATTGCCCCCGTATCAAATGCAATAACAAATAGTTAAAGTATTAAACTAAATAAAATAATAGCATTGTCCTTTATCTTAAATAACGTTATGCTTAGGTAATTATTTGTTTTGCTTCAATAAGCAGCAACTATTGTTAGCCAGGCACCCTAACAAATGATTCAACTTCTCATATATCGTAGTCAATAGTTTTGGGAGATTCTCTTACCTCTTTTCTTAGGGAGAAATGCGATGGAACCAGTAGTGATAACTACAGACATGATAATTGTTTTCTGTCTGCTTGGTTTGGCGATATTCCTCTTCGTCACTGATTTACTCCGTGTTGATCTCGTCGGCTTGCTGATGATGGTCTTATTGCCCTTGACAGGAGTCCTTTCAGCTGATCAGGCTGTAGCAGGTCTCAGCTCCAACGCAGTTGTCTCTATTATTGCTGTGATGATCATTGGAGCCGGGCTCAATAAGACCGGAATCATGAATGTAGTCGCAGCTCAGATAATCAGAGTGGCCGGGCGAAGTGAAAACAGGATCCTGACTATTATTTCGCTCACAGTTGCCTTTATTTCCAGTTTCATGCAGAACATAGGCGCAGCTGCCCTTTTCATGCCGGCAACCATGCGTATCAGCAGGCAGCTGAACTTATCCGTGAGCCGAATTTTGATGCCCATGGGTTTCTGCGCAATTATCGGGGGCTGCTTGACACTTGTCGGTTCCAGCCCACTGATTATGCTCAATGACCTTATGGAAAGTTGGTGGTCAAACAATGAAGCCGTTGTTCATGGTCAACCTTTTGTCCCATTTAACCTCTTATCAGTGACCCCTATAGGCATAGCCCTGCTTGTTACGGCGCTCATTTACTTTATCATCCTGGGCAAACGTCTTCTCCCTGCAGACGCCTGCAGTCTCGATAACGGCTGCACAGACAATCGTCTGCAGGAAATCTACGGTGATGAAGTCGGACATAGTTATGAGCTTGCAGTACCTGCCTTCTACCCCAACCATACCCTTGGTGAACTTGAAATTCGGCCTAAATACCATGTTACCGTGGTAGGTATTGCTAAAAATGAGGGGTATCAAAAAGACTTTGCTCCCACGAAAAACTCAATCATTGAAGCTGGTGACTCTCTCTGGGTCATCAGTGCCGAAAAAAATATTCACCGTTTGTCTGAAGAACAGGGCTGGACCATAAAACCAGAGCATGATGTTTTTGCAGCAGAAAACTACCCCGACGAGTCGGGGGTTATCGAAGGCGTTATCATCCCGCATTCCAACCTGAGCCAGCATACTATGGGCGAGCTGCAATTCCGCAGTCTGTATCAGGTGAACCCGCTTGCTATCGTCCGGGGGGATATAATCATTATGGATGAGATCAACGTGACCAAGCTGCAGCAGGGTGATACTATTCTCATGCAGGGCCGCTGGAAACAATTCCAACTACTGGCCGACCAAATGGATATCGTCCTTCTTCATGAGATACAAGGAGAGCAACTTAAACCGGAGCGGACGCGTTGTGCATTATTTTTTCTGTTTATGGCCTTAACACTGGCACTGGTTTTCAAAGTCAAACTTTCCATTGCCCTGCTCACCGGAGCTTTGGGAATGATCATTACCAGGATAATCCCTGCTGACCGCGCCTATGAAGCGGTAGACTGGAGGACAGTCTTTCTGCTTTCGGGCCTTATTCCACTCGGAACGGCCTTTGAAACAACAGGAACAGCCGCATTCATAGCCAATAAAGTACTTTCAATCGTCGGAGACCCCAGTCCATTGCTCCTCATGCTTGTAATCTCTCTTCTCACTGCATTTTTCTCACTGGTTGCCTCAAATGTCGGAGCCGTTGTGCTCATGGTGCCCCTCGCGATGAATATGGCGGCGTCAGTCGGTACCAATCCAATGGTAGCAGCACTGGTCGTTGCTGTCTCTGCATCCAACACCTTTATCCTGCCTACCCATCAGGTTAATGCCCTTATCATGCGACCGGGAGGATATAGGACGAAAGATTACATGAGGGCAGGAATTGGAATGACCGGGCTGTACACTGTAGTCGTAATACTCTGCGTTAGTGTTCTCTTTGAACTCTAGCCCAGTCGCGCAAAGGCCTCAAAGCAGTTCAGGTGCTTTACATTCATTTGTTTAACTGAGGCCTAGGTGCACTAGGAGCTTGCCCGAGAATGGCCTTTCGGAGTCTGCGCTTACCTGCCCAAACTCTTCGGGATTGACAATTCCACCGAATCTGCTTTAGTTACCGAAGCTTTGAAGTAGTTATCCGTCTTCAACTTCGCTGCCTCGCATCTCCGATGGACTCGTCAATTACAAAATTTAGGTTTTTCTAATCAAGTTGGATTAAACAGTGACCAGATAATAAACAATAGATGCCTCCCTTTGAGATTAGATTTTCTCCAACGAATCGTGTATCCTGACCCAGTCGGAGGTTGGAGAAATACCTCAGCTAACATCTACCACCTAAAAATCTTGCAAACAGAATTTATAAGGTACTAACCTTGACTTATTTCCCGTTTATCGGGGTTAGGTACCAATAGAATTTATATATGAGGCAAAAAGTGAAAATAATAGTAGCGGACCTTGAGGGTGTTTTCCTGCCGGAAATTTGGATAAATGTGGCAGAGCGAACCGGCATTGAAGATCTTAAACTTACCACCAGAGACATCAGTGATTACGATGTACTTATGGCCAAGCGACTCTCCCTGCTACATGACAACAAACTCAAAATACAAGATATAAACAAAGTCATCGCCTCTCTTGAGCCACTTGAGGGTGCCCTGGATACCCTTAACTGGATTCGAGAAAAATCACAGATTATTATCCTGTCTGATACCTTTGAAGAGTTTGCAAAGCCGCTGATGCCTAAACTGAACTATCCAACACTGTTGTGTCATAACCTGACCATTGACGACCAGGGAAACATCACCGGCTACAACATCCGCGTCCAGAATCAAAAGAGCATGGCGGTAAAGGCTCTAAAAGGGCTCAATTATGACGTAATTGCCTTTGGCGATTCGTATAATGACATAGGCATGATCCAGGAAGCAGACCAGGGATTTTTCTTCCAGCCCCCCGCTTCAGTGGTTATTGACTTCCCCACTATCCCGGTGACAAGAAATTATCAGGAACTCAAATCCATGATTGGAGTGGCATTGCAGATAACGTAAGACACTGCTGAAACAGTTCAACTACTTGGGGCTACACATATCAGAAATGGCGAAACTCTCCAACAGAGATACAATTCGTAATTTGTATGAAAAGTCTGCGGATTTCTATGCTAGAATGATGGACGTAGGGGTTGGTCTCTCACCCCACTCAGACACTCTTGGACGCCTACGAGAGCGAATAGCTGATATCCCCGGACTATTTATAGATACGGCTCGGGGCATATGCTTTTTTTATACTGGAAGACATGTGATAGGCAGCGTCCCCTGTTTGGCATAGATTTGTCCTCTCGATCGGTTGCTCTTGCCTCGAAAAGGCTCGGTGCGCATGTAGCCGTCGCCGTGGGTGATATGTGTGACTTGTCTATGATCAAAACACAGTCTGCCACCGCAGTAATCAATTTTTTGCTCTTCACCACCTCGAACCGGAGAATGTTCAACTCGCTCTCAAAGACTGGAACAGAGTCCTCAGTCCCGGAGGTCAGTTGCTTCTTGCCGCATGGGAGGGTTGCGGTCACATAGATTACGGAGAGGACTCCAGTATTGTCACGTTCAAATACAGCAGAGACAAACTTACTTCTCTAGTACTCTCCACCGGTTTCACCATTAACAGGTGCACTGTTGAACCAGTACAGGGAACTCCTATGAATGCTGTTTATCTCGAAGGATCAAAGGACTAACCGCGAGTATTTGTAGATTACCCCGCTGCATTCAAACAGATGTTTGGATTATTTGGGAGAGTTGATCACGTTCCTATGTTCACCACTTTGCATCATTACATTACCTCTACACTCCATGACAGACCCTTTAAAAAAGATACTCGAACCAATCAAAGAACTGCAAAACATCCGGGGAGTCCACTTGCCCATCGGCCTCGAATTCCTGCAACTTGTGGTGACTGGCCCTCCCGGCGCTGGAAAATCCTATTACATTGAGCAAATTAAAGGTTGGCCCAATGAGGGCTATCTGGATCTGACGAAGAAAAACTGGTGGAAAAATCAGTCCCTTATCTATCGTCCCCGGGAGGTCCACCTTGGCCTGCCCTTTCACGGTATCCAGGAAGGTTTGACGGTTTTCGATAAAGACTGGCTGAATTGCGATCCAAAACCGCAGATTGAGTTCAGTAGAATACAACTCCCTCCTTCCTATACACATTCTCTTCAGACCGACTGGGTCAATCGATATATTTTTGAATTTCTCATCCCCGGTCCTTCCACCATCTACCAACAACGACTTGACAGGCAATCCCAGGGCTATTTCCCTGTGGATGACAACCTTGATCTTCAGATGGTAAAGCAGCAAGTGGCTGTGTACAGAGAGGTCGCTCTCTACCTGCATAGAGCCGGACTCAATGTCTACATCCGCAAAGGTCTGAATAAACCGCCCATGAGGATTGCTGAAAAAGGTGTGGCCAATATACCTCGCTGGGCTCTTGACCGGCAGAGAAAGAAGCCGAGCCTTAAGTCCCTTGTAGGGTGGAAATATCTTTTTAGACGAAAGTATCCGATCAAGTGGGTAACCCTCAGCCATGATATGCAGTCCCTCGAGCAAGAGTGCAGGGTTGCCCACGATGGTAAAAGTTTTGATCTCTTCCTTGCTGACTCAAAACTCCGCTTTCAACCAGAAATAGCCATAGGGGTGAAAAGAAGGGCGACACAAAAAAACTGGATAATTAATACAGAATTTGGCTGCTCAACTAAAAGCATCCAGGGATTCGCGCGTATCCGTGTCGGAGAAAACGTCGTTATCGGCAAAGCCAACCTTGAATACGACGAACTTTTCACTTTTTCGGACGCAGTTGCAAAACGTCATGTGAGTATCACCAACAAAAAAGGGGACCTGGTCATCACGCCTCTTGATACCGACCGTGATCTGCACATTGTTCGCCTGGACGATCTTGACTACCGCGAAAGAATCGAACGTGGAAGATACAAAGCTCTTCTTGATATTCGAAACCTTTACGGACAAAAGGTTACCCCACTTTCGGCTGCAATAGCGCTGGAAACCATACAAAGCGTCAATGAGCTCCTGCAGAAAGAGCCTTTCCGCCCGTTGGACAGTTCTGGCACTCCCGGAGGTCTGATTGAACTGCCAAAAGCAACGACACCAATCATCATCGGAGATCTTCACGCACAGGTAAATAATTTATTAAAAATACTGAGTGAGAACTGTTTGCTTGACTGCCTTCGAATGAAAACCGCCACCCTTATATTGCTGGGCGATGCCATACATTCTGAAAATGCCAATGAACTCGATAAATTTGAATCCTCTATGGTCATGATGGACCTCATCTTTCAACTCAAGCTGCGTTTTCCTGCAAATGTCTTTTACATAAGGGGAAATCACGACAGTTTTGAACCTGAGATCAACAAAGGCAATGTTCTCCAAGGAGCTCTTTTTAAAGAAACACTTATTTCAGAGCGGGGAGAAGAATATGCGCAAGAGATGCTGACCTTTTACAACAGCCTTCCCTATATAGTTTTTACCGAATCATTTCTCGCCTGCCACGCAGGTCCACCAAGAACAGCAACTTCCAGAAAACAACTTATCAATATTTCCCAAAACCCGAAACTTGCCAGGCAACTGGTTAACAATCGTCTCCAGCGGCCCAATAACCTCGGCGGTTACACAAAAGGAGACGTCAAGAAGTTTAGAAAAGGGTTGGGCCTGCCTCAAAAAACCCGGTTTATGGTAGGACATACTCCATTAGATCCATTCGGCAGTTTCTGGCTGCATGCAGGAGCAATTAAAAATCACCATATAATCTACAGCGCACACAATGATGGCCCAAGTATCATCATTCAAACAAGAGATGGTTTCATGCCGATAAGCTATCCTGCCGAGCCCCTTACTGACATAATCAACAGTTTGAAATAATAGGAGATTGAACCGTTTTACAAGTCGTATCTTTGCAAAACCATGAGGTAATCCTGTACAATGCTGGTACAACAAAAATAGGTTGACTTTCCATCAGAACCTAGTATTGACAGATACAAAATTTGTTAGCAATCTATGCCCAAATAAACGTCACTTACGTGATGCAACCGCATCATCTGAACATAATGTGAGCACCGCATTTGAAATGTAGTTCAGGAGGCCAAGGTACCATGCCACTACTTCCCAACCGTCCACTTTCGGGGCTTCTCCGAGGGTCGCCATTTAAGCCAATTCAGGAGCACATGAACGTCGTTTTTTCCTGTGTCTGTCTGATACCCCCACTCTTCGATGCCGTATATCGAGAAGATGCTGCTTCAATTGCAGATTTTTCAAATCAGTTAAAAACTCAGGAGACCGCTGCTGATAAGCTGAAATCAACTTTCAGGTTGAACATGCCCAAATCGCTTTTTCTGCCAGTTGATCGCAAGGACCTCCTTGGACTGATCTCTGATCAGGACAAAATAGCTGACACAGCGGAAGATATTGGTAAAGTTTTTCTTTTTAGGCCAATGTCCGTTCCTGGACCGATAAAAGAGCTGCTTGATGAACTGCTTGAAGGGACCATGGAAATTGCGGCAGCAGCGAAAGAGATGATACAGCATCTCGACGCTCTGCTTGAAGTCGGTTTTTCCGGCAGAGAAATTGATAAATTATCAACAGTCATTGCCGGTGTTCGAAGAAGTGAACACAACATAGATGACATACTACACCGACTCAATGTCGCTCTTTTTCAAATTGAAAAAGACCTTGACCCTGTCTCTGTGATGTTCTGGTACTCGATAATTGAACATCTCGGTCTCATATCCGATCAGTGCGAGAACCTGGCGGATCGTCTCTTACTTTTCCTTTCCAAATAACCTGCGGGGAATCTATGGAAATTATTGCAGCGTATGGAACCGCCATGCTTATCATGGCAGTAATTTTTGGTCTGTACATGACCTGGGGAATCGGAGCTAACGATCTGGCCAATGCCATGGGCACCTCGGTTGGTGCCGGTGCTGTATCAGTCAAACAAGCGATCTGCATAGCTATTATCTTTGAATTTCTCGGTGCAGTATTGGCTGGCGGTCATGTAACCGCTACCATCCGAAAAGGCATCATCGATCCAAGCAACATCATCAATAGCCCGGAAATTTTAGTCTATGGAATGCTCGCAGCTCTACTTGCAGCCGGAGTGTGGCTCATGGTTGCTTCATCCAGAGGCTGGCCCGTCTCAACCACTCACTCGATAATAGGTGCCCTCATTGGCTTTGCGATCGTTGGTATTGGTCCAGAAGCCGTCAAGTGGGGAAAGGTCGGTGGAGTAGTTATGAGTTGGATAGTCTCACCAATTGTAGGTGGAACCATTTCCTTTCTTTTGGTTATGAGCACAAGAAAGCTCATTTTTGATACAGAAACTCCCCTGAAAAACGCAAAGAAATATGCCCCTGCCTATATTTTCCTGGTTGGATTTATGATTTCTCTGGTAACCCTTTTCAAAGGATTGAGCCACCTTAACCTCGAGCTAACAACGATTGAAAGTTTTCTAGTAGCAACATGTTTCGGTATTTTTACCGCGACCCTTGGCTGGTTTTTTATCCGTAAGATAAAAGATGACCCAAATGCCAATAGAAATTTCAGCTACGCAAGCGTGGAGAAAGTATTCACACCAATGATGCTCTTTACCGCCTGTTCGATGGCCTTCGCACACGGTTCCAATGACGTGGCTAACGGTATAGGACCTTTGGCAGCTGTATACAGTATCGTAAGCTCCGGCGGTGAGGTTATGCAATCCTCAGCTCTTCCCCTGTGGATTTTGCTTTTAGGAGGGTTCGGTATCGTAATCGGACTCATTACCTTAGGCTACCGAGTCATGTTGACGGTAGGTAAAAAAATCACGGAACTGACACCTTCCAGGGGATTTTGTGCTGAACTTGCCGCTGCAACAACTGTGGTGATAGCTTCCAGAACCGGACTTCCAGTATCAACCACTCATATACTTGTAGGGTCAGTACTTGGAGTTGGCCTCGCCCGCGGCATTGGAGCTCTTGACCTGCGTGTTGTTCTTAATATTCTTATTTCCTGGCTTGTCACTCTGCCAGCGGGAGCAATTATGGCAATGTTATTTTTCTTCACTCTGAAAGGAATTTTCGGTTAAATTTGTGAAAATTTTGCCTGCCTTTTAGTACCTTAGAAATTCNNTGTTGTTTTTTATGAATGAATTAATAAGGTACTAATATCCTGGTTTACTTACCGTTTACCGGTGTTAGACTTTAAACGTACCGACAATCTCATTGAGTTCCTGCGCGCGTGCCTGAAGATCGCTTGCGTTATGCTGCACATGAGTGCTGTTGTCGGATATACTGGCTGCAGATGCAGATACCATGGTGATATCCTGCGTGATATCAGCCGATACTGTTGAGCTCTGATTCACATTCTCATTGACCTCCTGAATCCCCTGACTCGCCTGAGCGATATTATTGGCAATTTCCTGAGTCGTTGCTGTCTGCTCTTCTACCGCAGTGGCGATGGTGGATACAATATCGTTTACGCCTCCAATCACCTCCGAGATCTGACCTATTTCACTTCCAGCGGACTTTGTGGTGGACTGTACATCCTCGATGAGAGTTTTAATATCCAGTGTCGCTTCTGCTGTTTGTTTGGCCAGTTCTTTAATTTCATTTGCTACGACAGCAAACCCTTTTCCAGCTTCCCCTGCCCTGGCTGCTTCAATTGTTGCATTAAGCGCCAGTAGGTTTGTTTGCTCTGAAATTTCAGTTATAGTTTCAGTTACTTTACCTATCTTATCTGCAGCAGCCCCAAGCTCCATCATTTTATTCGATGCGTTTTTCGCCTGCCCGACAGCCTCACTGGAAACACCTCTGGCCCTTTCCGCATTTTCAGCAATCTCTGAAATTGTCGATGTCATTTCTTCAGCTGCGGCGGCAACCATGTTTGTATTTGTAGCCGACTGCTCCATTGCTGCAGCTACATTATTGAGATTTGCGCTCATTTCTTCTGAAGCAGCCGCAACATTCGTCCCCCTCTGAGAGGTATCCTCGGCGTTCTCGAGCAATTGTCCCGACAGTGAGAGCAAAGTACTAGAACTATCATCCACACTTTGCGCATTCACAGAAATTTGTTTGATTATATTTTGAAGTTTTTCTATAAAAACATTCATCCATTTTGCCATCTCACCGACTTCATCTTTAGTGGCGACCTTGAGACGCATAGTCAGATCCCCTTCTCCTTCTGCAATATCTTTCAATCCGGCCACAGCCTGATTAAGCGGATTCGTAATGCCTTTTGAACCGAAATATACTAAAAGACAGACAGCAACCAAAGCAGCGACGATAGTAACAATCAAATAGTTCCTGATTTGATTGGGACCCTCGAGAAACTCATCTCTATTCTGTGTAAGCGCTACACTCCATCCTTTCGATGGAACGGAGGCATAGCCCGCAACTTTGCCAGCGCCTTTGTACATGTATCCCTTAACCCCTGTACTTCCGGCAAGCATGGCTGAGCTAATCTCTTCCATGCCTTTGAGCGTTTGTAAGTCCAGTTTCAAGATAAGTTTTTCGTCCGGGTGGGCGTTTATTATACCGTTTTTGTCAATCATGAATGCGTAGCCAGTTTCCCCTACAGTGTTTCCAGAAATCATATCGATCAGGGCTGCAGCTTTTATCGATAAGCCGAATACGCCTAAAAAAGCTCCTGTATCTGACTTCACCGGAGCACAGGCTACATAGATAAGTTTGCCAGTTAATTTCGACTTAACGATATCACCAACAACAGCTTGTCCAGTTTGTTTTGCCTCCTTGAAGTATCCTCTTGACGCAATATTTTCACCCTTATATTCTTTGCCTGATGCTAACTCACCAGTAATGAGTAATCCTGTCTCATCCGTTACAAAAACGCCCTGATAATGATCATCAAGCGCTTTAAATTTTCGTTTCATGTGTTGACGCAAATCCGCTAGCTCTGCGGTTGAATTTTCTATCCCCGATTCTTTGACCTGGGATAAGACGTCGATTACCGCTCTTCCTTCTGCAAAAGCAGCAACTGTCTCAGATTGTAAATCGAGGGTCGTCTCTACAGTATTGGCAATACTGTGAGCCCTCTCCTCAGCATTGCTATAGCCAATCCCTAGAAGGGCACTCTTTGATTTTACTACTGCTATTCCACCTACAACAAGTAGCGGAACTAAAACAACCAGACAGCCACCAATAATAAGTTTTGAAGCAATTGAGTTGAGATTCATTTTTTTCATGCATCCTCCAAAAGTTGTTAGTAAACAATAAAAAGAACTCAAAATTCCAATATTCTATTTGAGAAAAGTATGTCACTCTCTTTCTGAAAGGTCAAGGTCCTTCCTTGCGATAGGAGATCTATTGAGTGTCTGAACGAAAACCTGCATTTTTTTCAAGTTTAGAAAAAGTATGTACTCAAAGAATGTACTGCCTATTGGTCACTGAAAAGCTCAGAGAAGAATCGCGCCTTGACATCGAGCAAACAGTCTTTTAGATATCACCTCAATTTTGCAATTGACTCGTTCACTGGAGATGCGAGGCAGTAAAGATGAAGACGAATCACGACTTCAAATCTTCGGTAACAAAGCAGATTCGGTGCAAGTGTCAATCCCGAAGGGTAACAGAAAAATGGGCCTCATGAACAGGTGAATTTCAGAAATGATTATGAAAGATGCAACGTCTTGAAATCCCATAATTACAAAGTCATGGGATTGACATAAGCTATATCCCCGCCAGTTGCCTCAAACAAAAGAAGAAGATGAAGGTCAAGCTGCCGCGGTAAATGAGAATGAAAGGAATCCCCGCATAATTCGTTCAGTTTTTTGACCCAGATAGTCCATTTTCTCCTGATAATCATATGGTAGACGAAACCACTTCTTAGTGCAGTGTGGATACCATATTCAAACTATATAAAGGATTATATGTAATATACCGAGATACAACGGACGAAAAAAATTAATGGCCCATTTCTTGCTAGCGTGTAGGTATTGTCTGAATCAGGAAAAAAACAACATGGAACGAACGCTATGAATAAACAGATATTGCCCCTGGCAGGAGCAGCCACTTCGACACTGCCGTCTGCACACGTCAAAGCCTATGACGGCAACTCGTTTAGTGACATTTTAGATGAACAACATGGGCAACAAAGAGCAGATTCAACAGCTGAGCCAGTGATTTTTCTAGGTGAAATAACGTCTGAAAATCGTACCGTCTCCGAACTGCTTATACAGCACGACCAATTGAAGCAGTCAACCTGGGAGCTTCTCTCTTCGCCTCAAAACAAGGATAAAGAATACACAAAGTTGCAGCCAGGAACCCAAGTCTATTTTAACCCCAATGACACATGCCTGAGCTGGCCCGACCAAGCTGGTGATACTCATCGTGCCTTAGCACAGGATACTCCTCGCAAACATCCTGTCACTCAGCGACACGTTCCAGGTAGCGTTTTACCCACAGTTTCGACGACTGCCATAGAACTCGGAGTTGTAACAAGAGAGATACCAACGGTCAGTCATCTGCTCAAGGCGCACCCTGAATTTTCCGCCGAGACATGGAGGATTCTGTCATCCCAGGTGAACAATGAAAAGGATTTTAGTCAGATCCCGGTTGGAGCAACTGTGCGGATTTCCTCTACCAGCCATGAGATTAGTTGGCTGAAACAGAATCAGGCCCGTTCGGCGGTGGTTAATTCTGTTACTCCCTTTCAGTTTCATGATACCGAGTCGCTGGAAAAGGTTTCCGCCGAAAAATTGCAGGTGGAAGCAAGAGCGTCCGTCACACCCGAAGATCTTGTTTTCCTCGGTAAGATCGACAGCACGAACCCGACGGTCTCTCACTTGTTGATCCAGCACCCAGAATTGAAAGATCAGACCTGGAACCTGCTCTCAAACAGTTTAAACAGCAGCAAGCCCTTTCAAAAGATTGATGTTGGGACAGAGGTCTATTTCAACCCATCTTCACAAGAAATTCACTGGCAACAAGCTCATAACAATCCTCCGATAGTCGCCCAGGAAAATTCGACGGCACCTATAAAGTTGACCGAGATCATAGCGGCTCCATCAGTACAGTCCCCTGCCCTTGATCTAACCGAGGCAGTTCAGCCTTTTCTCGGAGCGTCCTATAAAGATATTAATTGCTACGAACTGCTCGTCGAGGGATTGCGAAGAATGGATATCCCTTACAGAGGTAAGAACGGTCTTTTTTCGAAACTGACCCGCATGGCACAGGATAATGGCATGCCGATAAATGCCTACCTCAATGGTGAAGGTATTGTGAAGGCAGCAGGATCACTTGTGCTTTCTAAAAACTATAGCAGCGTCGGGAACTGGCAGAAAGAGTCTGCGTCGTTCTACAGTGAAATGGAACCATTGCTGAACAAAGGTCAGATTCTGTCTTTTTCCACTGAGAGCAGGGGGCATACTGGTATTGTCTCTCGGCAGAACAACCACTGGACATTTATAAACTCCGGCAGGTTGGATAATGTCATGACTCTGACCAATGTTTCCAAAGGTGTTGGGGAAGAGAGCCTGCAGGAAGAGATTGGTAACTGGTTTAAACTGGCGCACGCCAACAGAGAGAGTCTGCGCGTCACCCTTGGAAAACTGAGACCGGAAAAGGCTATTGCTGTTTATAATCAGCAAGATGAGCTCTCAAGACGAATATAAGGTGGTGACTACCTTGAATGCACAGGGGAAGGTGTCGACCCCAGATAGATGTACAAGATTCTAGCTTGCAATACTCAAGCCTTGAAGTGGAGTGAGATGATGAAAGGAAAAGTCTCCAAAATTTCAGCGGCGCTTATAGTCTTTTTAACAGCTTGATCAGTATGGTACAAGGTACGTCCTGTTGCGCCTAAGGAAGCATCTTGGGAGAATGTGATGAGAGAATCAAAGTCAGGTGGATATCGCATTATACAAACAAATGAACTTGCTAGCTTATACAGCACGTCACCTGAGAAAGTAAAGCTTATAGATACTCGATAAGAGTGGGAATACCGGACTCGACACTGTAAAGGAGCGCCCAACTTTCCTAGAGAACCTACGTGGTGGCCTCGTTGAAGTAAAGCAAATGAGTTAAAAGATCTCCTTGATTCGGATAAGGAAATAGTACTGGTTTTTTGCTGAGCAGAGCTGACATGAACAAGAAGTGACTCGGCGGCCCGGGTGGCCGTCTCACTCGGTTATAAAAACGTTTATCGCGACCCTTATGGTTTTCCTCATTGGCAAGAAGAAGGACAACTTGTCATTTTACCTCAGACAAGTGGCAGGAGATATTAACAAATGCTGGTATAAAAATCAGTATGGATGGTAAAGGGAGGTGGATCGACAACGTTGTGATTGAACGCTTTTGGCGGACTATTCAAGTATGAGGATATTTACCTACAATTATACTGCAGCCCTAATGAGCTTGAACGAGGAATATCACGATTTATGTTGCGATATAATTCGATTCGACCCCACGCCTCATTAGGCGGTCAAACCCCAGATGAAATATACTTGGAAAAATTACCCAAAATTATTGGTTGAAAAAATTCTCCCCCCATGGGGAGAAGCGGTAAACCGGAGCCTATGTGCTATAACTAAACACTCTGGTCCACTGGTTTAAAAACAGGGACCACTTCTCACTTTCTGGCGGCGATTGAAGAGCATTTATATAAACGTGAACACAATCTCTTTGGCTTACAAGAAACCATCACATTGTATGATCTGACCAACACCTATTTTGAGGGGCAGAGCAAGGCTAATGCTTTTGGGGCCCATGGTCATTCCAAGGAAAAACGATCCGATTGCCCTCTTGTTACTTTGGGCCTGGTCCTCGATTCCAGTGGTTTTCCCA
>JAWSVG010000047.1:0-12472 GCA_033852035.1 Desulfocapsaceae bacterium
AAATTAACATTTTTTGCGCCAGAGCCTATTTTCGACCGGCAATTATTAAATGGTGATTCACAAAGCTTGCTTCCGGCAAACCAAAATCTGCAGCGTCGGGTAAAGGTTGCATCCATTCAACGACTGCTTCTGGAGCATCTTGGACCACTTGAATTAATTCTTGAATTGTACTGTCCGAATTATTCATTCGGTATCCCCATTTGAGAAACTCATGCCGTTTGACAATCTGCTCGGTATGTTCAATCGTAAACCCCACTTTATTAAATTTCGTTCGCCATTCTTTTTCAGAAAAAGCCTGATTATGAGAAGGATCGCGTAAAATTTCAAATGTATCTACATATTTTGCCGTTGCCCTGTGTTCCGGTAGGACATGGTCTTGAATGATCAGCAGGCCTCTTTTCTTCAGTACCCGTGCACACACGTTCACAAATTGCTGACAATCGCCAAAATGATGAGGAGCAATACGACATGTTACTAGGTCAAAGTAAGAGCTTTCGAAAGGTAGATGCTCTGCATCGGCTAGGAGAAAATCAACATTCGTTATATCCTTTTCTTTACAGATAAATTTTGCTGCTGTTTGCAGCATATTGGGCGTTAGGTCTACTGCTATAACTTTCTTAACATGTGGAGCAAAAGTTAAAGCAGTATGGCCTCCTCCGGTTGCAACATCCAGGACAATCCAGTTTCTTTCAGGCTTGGCAATTGTTAAGAAACGTTCAAGGTCGATCCCTTTTGCGTGGGCCTCACTGCGGACGTAAGCGTCGCCCACTTTGCCATACTGTTCCAGCGAGCGTTGTTTTGAGTTTTTATCTGACATCAACGGGCTCATCAATTAACTTCCAATCTATATGCTTGGTTGAGAATTTAACTAACGCACTATAATTTGAAAATTAATCGCTTATGTTGGTCTTGACAATAGCGTTGTCAAGTTCTTCAAATTCATAATATTTTAGTATTTTATACAGGCGTTTTCTCGTTAACATTTTATCTAATTGGGGTTCTGCCGTCCCTTCTTTTGCAATTTGATTGTAGAACATCTCGACTGCTTTAGCAGCAATGCGCAAAGATGATACCGGCCAAATGATCATCTTGTAACCGAGTTTTTGAAACTCTTCAGCTGTCAGGTATGGTGTACGTCCAAACTCTGTCATGTTTGCCAGTAGAGGACAATCCAGAGATTCTGCTACAAGCTTAAAATCTTCTACTGTTGTTAACGCCTCCGGGAAAATAGCATCGGCACCGGCTTCAAGATATTGTCTGGAACGATTTATTAGCCCTTTCAATCCTTCTGAGGCAAAGGCGTCTGTTCTTGCAATAATTTTCAAATGAGTTCTAGCCTTTACGGCAGCAGCAATCTTTAGAGCCATATCGCCAGGTGCAATGAGACTTTTATCATTTAGATGGCCGCATTTCTTCGGCAGAATCTGATCTTCAAGCTGTACTGCTGCAGCTCCTGCTTCCTCAAGTTCTCTAACCAGCCGCATAACATTTAGAGCTTCTCCGTATCCTGTATCTCCATCTACCAAGAGTGGAAGGCCAGTTGCCCGATAAATTGTTCTCACACAGTTTGTCAGCTCTTCCATAGTTAAAATGCCAAGATCTGCAAATCCCATACTTGCGGATAGTGCTCCTCCTGAAATATACAAAGCGTCGAAACCGGCTTCCTGTGCCAATAGGCCAGACAAGGCGTTGTGAGCCCCTGGTATTTTAAGGATACCTTCTTGCATTAATAGTTCTTCAAAACGCTTTCCAGCTGGTTTGTCAATAATACTGTCATCTTTTAGCCAAGTCATCATTTGCTACTCTCCATAATCTCAGATTGATTTATTTTATCTACATCGATTATTCGTTGTAATTGCTGCACATCTATCCTGCTTTCTCTCAAATTGTAAACAAAACAGAATTGTCAATACACGAACCCTAAAAATAACCATAACCAGTTAATTGAAAATGAACTTGAAAGCTATTCAACCGACTAAGGTAAATCTGCATATGTCGACACATACACCGGTTTAAGAAAAATGTAAAGAGCTCGGTTTAAATCAACTGATAGGCGCATGTTTCATGCAAAAAACGGCAAGTAGGTGTGGAATATTTCCCTTGACAGCTAGCAGATAATGATATTATTACTACAATCTGTCGACAGATAAAGACAAGGCACTTTTATAATTATTAGATGACATCTAACATCTGATCTCTGAAACCTTGAGTATTAAAGATCATAGTAAATCATCTGACGATACAAACATAATTAAGCAGTAAGGCGTTCAGGAGCGTTAAAAATGGGCTTGAGTATTGCTAGACAAATATTAGGAAATCATCTCGTTGAAGGGGAATTGAACGTTGGCGAAGAAATCGGTATTAAAATAGACCATGCTTTGACCCATGATACCACCGGCCAAATGGCTCTGCTTCAATTTGAAGCAATGGGCGTTCCCAGGATTAAGGTTAAGCGGGCAGTAATCTATGCCGACCATAATACGATTCAGGTTGGCCCGGAGAATATGGATGACCACCTTTTCCTGTCAACTGCCGGGCGCAAATTTGGGCTCTACTTCTCTCGCCCCGGCAACGGAATATGCCATCAAGTCAACCTGGAGCGTTTCTCGATTCCCGGACAGACTCTTCTCGGAGCGGACAGCCATACCACAACTGGTGGCGGCGCAGGTATGTTGGCTATTGGAGCCGGCGGATTAGATGTAGCTGCAGCAATGGCAGGTTACCCCTTTTATATGGAGATGCCCAAGATTGCACGATTTACCCTTGAGGGAAAAATGCAACCTTGGGTTTCAGCAAAAGATATTGCTCTGGAGATGTTGCGAATTTTGGGTGTTTCTGGAGGCAAAGGAAAAATTTTAGAATTCGCTGGCTCAGGAGTAGAGACACTCAATATTCCTCAAAGAGCCACTATTGCTAACATGAGTATTGAAACTGGTGCGTTCACAGCTCTTTTTCCCTCAGACTCAATAACTAACGAGTTCTTGACAGCTCAGGGGCGCGGATCCGAGTGGTCTCCAATATATGCCGATCATGATGCTGTCTATGATGAAGAATATGTGATCAATCTATCATCACTGGAGCCTCTGGTTGCCGTCCCTCATTCTCCAGATAATGTGCTTCTCGTTAAAGACATGGTCGGTATTGATGTGGACCAGGTTGGTATTGGATCTTGTACGAATTCCTCTCTCGAAGACTTAACCAAAGTCAGTTCCATTCTTAAGGGAAAAACAGTTCCTCCCAGTGTCAGTTTGATCATTACACCGGGGTCACGTCAGACCTTGAAGGGACTCTACGAATCTGATGCTCTAGGCGACTTGATTGATTCAGGGGCCAGGATACTAGAAAATGTTTGTGGGTTTTGCTGTGGACTTGACCAATCACCGAGGTCAGGTGGTATTTCACTGAGAACCAATAACAGGAATTTTCCTGGACGAAGTGGAACTGTTGACGCCAAAATTTATCTGGTCAGCCCCGAAACGGCAGCCGCTTCGGTAATTACAGGCAGACTCACTGATCCTCGCACTTTAGGAGAAGCTCCAGAATTCAAATATCCAGATAGATTTCCAATAGATGACCGTATGATAATACCACCGGACCCTGCAAATAGTGAGGTGACGATACATCGGGGGCCAAATATTTCAGAATTACCTAGCTTCAAAGCTTTGCCTGACCAACTTCGGGGCACTGTTTTATTGTTGAGGGGGGATAATGTAACCACTGACGATATTTTACCAGGTGGGGCGCATATACTTAAATTACGTGGGAATATCCCAGCTATCTCAAAATTCATCTTTTCCCGTATAGACCCGACCTTCTCAGAACGTGCCGTAGAGGCAGAAACTGGTTTTATTATCGGAGGCTATAACTACGGACAAGGCTCAAGCAGAGAACATGCTGCTCTTGCTCCTCGTTACTTAGGAGTGCGTGCAGTAATCGCCAAGTCCTTTGCTCGAATACATAAATCCAATTTAGTTAACTTTGGAATTATTCCACTGATTTTTTGTAATTCGGCAGATTACGACTCGATCAATGTGGGAGATCAACTATTCTTGTCAAATTTGACAAAAATCCCAAATGATAATCAAACCGTAATAGTTAAGAACCTAAGTTCAGGGAACAATATTGAGACTAAAATTGAAATTTCACCTCGTCTCAAAAAAACATTGGAGGCAGGTGGACTGCTCAATCAGATTAGAGTGGGGGCGGCTTAATGCAAAGACGACTACCCACAGTGATTATGCGAGGCGGCACTAGCCGTGCCTTGTTTCTGATGGATAATCATCTTCCTAAAGACCCTATTGTTCGTGACGCTTTAATTTTAGAACTCTTCGGTAGCCCTGATCCAAACAAAAGGCAGATCGATGGTTTGGGCGGAGCCGTATCTTCCACCAGCAAAGTAGCAATTATAAGTCCCTCAAAGGATCCCAATTATGATGTAACTTACAATTTCGGTCAGGTTTCAATAGATCAACCGATGGTAGATTATAAGGGAAATTGCGGTAACATTTTGTCTGCGGTTGGGCCTTTTGCCATTGACCAGGGACTTGTTCCGGCAGAAGCTCCCATCACGAAGGTACGGATACATCAGCTCAACACGAATAAATTAATAGTGGCACATGTACCAGTAAAAAAAGGACAATTTGATCATGAAGGAGATTATGCGATCAATGGAGTTCCTGGTACGGGCAACCGAATAGATCTCCACTTCCATAATCCAGGTGGCTCAGTAACAGGGAAGCTCATACCAACTGGTAACCCGATTGATAGAATCAACCTTCCAAATATTGGGGTTATCGACTTTTCATTAGTTGATGCGGCCAACCCTTATGTTTTCATTAGGGCATCTGATGTGGGCTTGAAGGGCACAGAAATCGCTGACATTGACAAAAACAGAGAAATAAAAAAAATTCTTGAAACAATAAGGTGTCACGCTGCTGTAATGTGTGGACTGGCTAGCACAGTGGAAGAAGCAACAGCGACAAGTCAAGCTATTCCTAAAATAGCACTGGTTGCTCCACCACAAGGTTATACAACTGTTGGTGGTGAGACTCTCAAAGAGAGTGAGACTCATATTGTTATCCGTCTTATCTCAATGAAAACACTTCATAAAGCAATGGCGGTTACTGGGGCTATTTGTTGTGCTGGTGCAGCCATGATTCCCGGAACAATAGTTAACAAAACCATAACGACAAGCCGAAAGGGTCCTCTTTTTATCGGTCATCCAAGCGGCATAATCGATGTTACCGCAAATGTGATTATGAATGACGGAAAACCTGATTATCAAAAAGCAGTAATTGGCAGGACTGCACGTCGTTTGATGGAAGGTTACGCCTTTGTACAAGAAAGATATTTTAGATAATGAAACGAGCTAACTATGACCTCATGCTACAACAAAAAGACTTGGTCTCAACAGTACAAAGATTGTTTGATCTCAGAGAGGTATTCTTATGGCTCCTGTAAGTGAAATGACAGTTGGAGAACAACTTTTTCATAAAATCAGTCAGGAAATAACAGAAGGATCATTAAAACCGAAACAAAAACTAAGCGAGCCGGAACTGGCAAAAAAATATGGCACCAGTCGTGCACCTGTGCGTGAGGCGATTCGTCGCCTTGCAGAGCGGGGACTTATTGAAATCGAAGCTCGTAAAGGCCCGAGAGTTGCTGGGTTTTCTATGGAAAAATTCATTGAAATTTTTGAAATTCGTGAGGCTCTGGAGAGTCATGCATGCCATCTGGCAGCAGATAGAATGACAGATGATGAATTATCTCAACTCAGACAAATTGTCTTACGGCATGAAAAGGAAATTAAAAATAATCGAACAGATGAGTATACCCGTCAGTATCAGGACATCGATTTTCATTTTCTTATAGCGAAGGGAAGCAATAATTCGTTTTTCACGAAATTATTGTGCGAAGACTATTACAACTTGATGCTTGTTCATCGGAACTGTCATAAATGGGTGAAAAGTAGAGGAAAACAGGCTTTAAAAGATCATTTTCAAATACTCATGGCATTGGAAGACAGAGATGGAGAACTTGCGGAATTTTTAATGAGACGACATGTTCGTGCTGCAAAATTAAGTGTTATAGAAACATATCAGAATTTTCTCAACAGCAAAGAAAATGACTCAACCTTTTTTTAGTCTTACGGCCAATTTTCCTGAGTATATAGAGAAAGATACTTGCCTCGTTATGGCCTGAAAAACAATTTTCAATACGACTTATTACTTCATATATGAACGGTTACAGATATGGACGCAGTCAACATGACCAGTAGAGCTCCGTCCAATAGTTTTACCCATAGTTTCCTTATTACAGGGGAACAACACTCAATTCATAGGAGGGGCGCATGAAAGTTGCAAAATTATTAATGGCAGTAGTAGCTCTTGGTACTTTTTTTGTATCACCAGTTTCCGCGTATGAAATCGACAAACCGATTTGTGTTGCACCAGCCAAACCTGGAGGCGGTTTCGATCTAACCTGTAGAATTGCTCAACTTGGACTTAAAGATGAGCTGGGTAAACTGGTCCGAGTAACCTATATGCCTGGAGGCATTGGATCAGTGGCTTTTAATCTCTTTAATACAACACGCAAAGATGATCCCAATGCAATTGTCGCATTTTCCTCTGGCTCTTTACTAAACATTGCGAATGGCAAGTTTGGTAAATGGACCGAAGATGATGTCAGGTTCGTGGCTACGGCAGGTGCTGATTTTGGTGCGGTAATCGTCAAAGATGATAGCGAGCTGAAAACACTGGATGATTTGATGGCAATTTTCAAGAAAAATGAATCCGGTATTGTTGTAGGGGCAGGAGGTACTGTTGGTAGTCAGGATTGGATGAAGGCTGCCTTGTTATTAAAGGCAGTGGACAGGGACCCAAAGAAAATGCGTTATGTGGCCTATGATGGTGGTGGCGATGCAATAGCCGGGCTGCTCGGAGAGAGTATTGGCGTATATATGGGTGATGTAGGTGAAATGGTTTCCCATTTAGGTGCCGGAACGCTAAGAGTTTTAGCTGTCATGTCACCTGAGCGACTTCCCGAACCATTTGCTGAGTTCCCAACCGCAAAAGAGCTTGGCTATGATGCTGAATGGACAATTATGCGAGGCTATTATATGGGCAGAGATGTTTCCGATGAGGCTTATAACGCTTGGGCGGATAAATTTAAAGCCGTTTATAAAACTAAAGAATTCGCTAAAATTCAGAAAGAAAAAGGATTGCTCCCACTCAACTTAGCCGGTGAGGAGCTTGACAAAGAAGTCAAAGCTAGGATTGCAACATTACGTGAAATTGCAAGGGAGGCTGGCCTCATAAAATGAGCCACGGATGAGAAAATCGGTTCGCTTTAATTTTTATTGGGGTGGACCGATTACTTGGGAGAAAAATTGTATGGCTGATAGAATTTCTGGACTTATTGCACTGCTCGTCTGTATTATATATGGTTTTATTGCGTTTACCATCATCGAAGCCCCGTTTCAGTACGATCCTCTTGGGCCTGAAAGTTGGCCACAGATTTTATCCGTGGTTGCGATATTCTGTTGTTTATACATTATCTTGTTGCCAGATAATGATAAGTTTAAAGCTGCAAAAGTAGCTATCATTCGTCTTGTTGTCGTTTCGATTCTACTTTCTGGATATGCTTATCTTTTTGAACCTGCCGGGTTTATTATTTCAACTGCTCTTGTTTGCGGTTTTTTTTCCCGTTTGCTTGGTTCAACAGTAAAAGAGTGTGTCTTGTTTGGTCTTGCAACAGGCGTTCTGGGGTACACACTCTGTGTGATCCTCCTTGATCTTAATCTTCCTGAAGGTCTCCTTTCTTCTATTTTATGAGGCAAATATGAATGAAGTAATTGCTGGCCTATCCAATGGGTTCGCGGTTGTTTTACAACCTATGAATTTTCTGTATGTTTTAATTGGTTGTTTTTCTGGGACACTGGTTGGTGCCCTTCCCGGTATTGGTCCAATTAACGGTGTGGCAATCTTGTTACCAATCGCATACAGCGCCGGCTTACCACCGGAATCAGCACTCATACTTTTAGCGGGCATCTATTATGGTGCTGAGTATGGCGGCAGGATATCCTCGATATTATTGAACGTGCCTGGTGATGCCGGTGCAGTCTTTACTACACTCGACGGCAACCCAATGGCCAAGAACGGTGAGGCTGGTCGTGCCCTCTCACTTTCTGCTGTTTCCTCTTTTATCGGTGGAACAATCGCAGTTGTGCTAATGTCACTGTGCGGCCCACTGCTCGCATCAGTTGCGGTCAAATTCAATCCTTCTGACTATGTTGCCTTGATGGTATTTGCCTTTGCAAGTTTGTCTTCTCTGATTGGTAAAAATCCTGTCAAGACCCTATTAGGGGCCGTAATAGGTTTGATGATTTCAACCATAGGAATTGATGCAAATACAGGAGTACCCAGATTCACCTTTGGCATACCAGATATTCTCGCAGGCATTGACTTTCTTGTCATAGTAATTGGTTTGTTTGGAATGGCTGAATTATTCACTCTTGTGGAGAGACAAGTTACCGGCACTTTAAAGGTGTTACCGATTGGTAAGAGTTTTGTTTCATTTAAAGATCTGGCCGCAGTGAAATGGATAATCCTCCGGTCCTCTCTTATCGGTTTCTTCATCGGGGTACTGCCAGGTACTGGTGCATCAGTTGCTTCGGCAGTCGCTTATGGTACTGAGAAAAGATTGGCAGGACAAACTGGTTACAAATTTGGTACAGGTGATATTAGAGGTCTTGCTGCCCCTGAAGCTGCAAACAATGGTGCAGCTGGAGGTGCGATGGTACCAATGCTGACACTTGGTATTCCTGGTTCTGGTACTACAGCTATTTTACTGGGGGCCCTTTTACTTTTCAATGTTACTCCTGGTCCTCTGATGTTTGTAAATAGACCGGAAATTGCCTGGGGGTTAATTGCTTCCATGTACATTGGTAATATAGCTTTACTAGTAATAAATCTTCCTCTTGTTGGCCTTTTTGCGAGAATGCTTGCAATTCCACAAAAATTCTTAACACCTCTTATCGCAGTGCTTTCCTTTATTGGGGTGTACTCTGTTGTTAGTAATCCTTTCGATTTGTATATGATCATAGGCCTCGGCCTTTTTGGGTGGATTCTGAGAAAGCTGAATTTTTCATTGGCGCCAGTTATTTTGGGAGTCGTTTTGGGGCATCTGTTTGAGGTTAATATCAGGCGGGCACTTTCAATTTCTGGCGGTGACTGGTCAATTCTTCTGTCTTCATATACGAGTATAATTCTTTATGTACTTGCGATCTTAATTGTAATAGTACCAGCCATGATGAAATGGAAATCAAAACGGAAAAATGAGGACAAAACAGTTGGCATAACTAGCTGAAGTGATGCTGATTAAGAACTGCGGATAAAAGTAAAAGATGATATTCTTCTGCTCTGTATAGTTTTCTTTGTTGCTGTAGCTGTCGCGCTTGTTGTTGCTTATCTCTATTTACAAGAATTACAGGCGCTTTCCACCCGTTATAAACGTACCCAGCAGGAACATCTTACCACACTGAAAAAGCTCAACAGGGCTCTGGAGATAAAAAGTAACAGTGACGTTCTGACCAAAACGTATAACCGTGGATACTTTAATCAGCAACTCTCTATGGAAATGTCTCGCACGAATCGTTACCAGACACCATTGTCGTTGATTCTATTGGATCTAGATCACTTAAGATGGGCGGAATAGATCTTGTCTGCTTGAGAAGGACGGTGCAACTGTTTAGTACCTTACTCCGTAAAAGCTGTCACAAAAAACAAGAAATACGGATTCGATTTTATCTTATACGGTTATAAACACTCACNNCGGTGTTAGTACCTTACTCCGTGAAAGCTGTTATAAAAAATTGGGATGTCGGTACACTGGGTTTGATATACATTAGCCGATTCGCTCAAATGCCGATGCTTTGAAAACGGCAACTATTTCGGTGCCTGGACGAATATCCAGCTCGTCAAGTGACTGGGGGACTATCTCTGCAATCAGGGTGTTGCCCTCACAATTGAGCTCAATGCCCGACAGCCAGTCGGTCTGATATGTCTTATTCACCAAACAGGACAACATGTTTCTTGCGCTGGTGGCTTCCGGGTGTTTCTTAAAGAGGGTTATGTCCCGGCTGCTCAGTGTAAATTGACCTGCTGATGAATCTTTTGTCTTGAGAAGCATGAGAGGGACTCTCCCCCATTGATAGCAAAGAAGTTTGCCCAGATCTTGTGGAGCGTCAAGGTGGAGAATGTTTGTATAGCCCCTGCCGCCGCTGCCGAGACGTGTACGGGCCAGTTCCTCGGTGGAAATTCGTTTCTCAACTTTTCCGTTTTTTAATACCAAGACCTCCTCTGTCATCGTTCGCATTTCCTGCAGGCTGTGGGTGATAAAGAGCATTGGGATGGAAAATTCTTCCAAAACCTGTCGAAGCTGGGGGATAATCTGGTACTTTAAGTTATTGTCCAAACCGGTTAGTGGTTCATCAAGCAGGATGAGACGGGGGCAGGCGAGGATGGTTCTGCCAAGTGCCACCCGTTGACGTTCGCCGCCGGAGAGCTTTGTCACGCGTCGGTCCAGTAACTTTTCAAGTTGCAAGATACTGATCAACTGCTCCGGGTCAATGGTTCTCTCTTGGGGGGGAGTTCTTCTCATACCGTAAAATAGATTCCCCTTCACGTCCATATGAGGGAAAAGATGGGCATGCTGAAAGACAACACCGATTCGGCGTTTTTCTACTGGTAGGTCTATACCATTCTGTTTATCAAAAAGAACGTTACCATTGAGCCTGATAGAGCCACTGTCGGGGGTGAGCAATCCGCAAAGCATATGCATAAGAGTGGATTTCCCGTTCCCGGATGGGCCGAATACGCCGCATCTGTCCGACTCCAGGGTGAAATTCAGTTGACATGAAAAATCGGCAAAACATTTTTGGACATCTACTTCCAATAACATTCTCTACCTCGTTGCAAGGGAGCGGTTCATTGCCTCACCAAAAAGAAGCACAATAAACGACAGGATGATTGATACCAGGCAAAGCGTGAGTGCCATGCTGTCGCCGCCGGGAGTGCTGGTGTACTGATAAATGGCAAGGGGGATAGTCTGGGTAACACCAGGCATATTACCGGCTAGAACAATGGTGGCACCAAACTCACCAAGGCTTCTGGCAAACATCAGGGTTGTACCTGCAAGAATTGCACGGCTGCACAGTGGGATGGTGATCGTAAATAGCGTGTCCCACCACCTGGCGCCTAGTGTACGGGATGCCTGAATGTATTGTTTGTCAATGGCCTCAAGGCCGATACGAATCGAGCGTACCAGCAGTGGAAAACCAACTACAGCTGAGGCGATAACAGCGGCTTTCAGGGTAAAAATAATCCTGATATCAAAATGTCCCAAAAGGCTGCCAAGCCAGCCGTTACGGCCAAATAGCAGAAGAAGGAGGTAACCCGTTACAACCGGCGGCAATACCAGGGGAAGGTTAATGACTCCTTCCAGAATGGCCTTGCCGCGAATATTGGTGAATGCCAGAATATATGCTGCAGCAAAGCCAATAGGAAGTGTAATGATTGTCGCAGAAAGTGCTACCTGCAGGGACAATTTTATTGCCGTAATATCGTCAGGTGTTAGATTTGCCATCATCTGATCCTTGCCACTTCTTGAGTGGTTAGTACTGATTTGGTTCAAAGCCGTACCTCGTGAGTATGGCTATTGCCTCAGGACTGTTCATATAGTCATAAAAGGTCTTTGCTGTATTGTTTTCAGCGCCTGCCATTGTCAGCCCCACTGGGTATGAAACTCGACTGTAGAGATCTGCCTGCACGGTGAAGACAATTCTTGCATTACGGGCCAGCAGTGCATCTGTTTTGTAGATAAATGCTCCATCCACTTCCCCCCTGTCTGCATAGAGCAGTGCCTGTCGAACATCTTTGGCCATGATAAGTTTTTTCTCACCAGTGAGAATTTTGTAGATACCTGTCTTCTCCATAGCTTGCTCTGCATATTGCCCTGCTGGTACACTTTTCGGACTACCGATAGCGATACGATCCAGGGCCACCAGATTTTCCATGGTCAGGTCGCTGGATAGCTTTTCACTAATAAAGACCAATGTGTTAAAGACAAAAATACGGTCTGTTCCAGGGGAGATCATCTTTTCAGCTACAAGGTATTGCATCCATTTTGGGTTGGCAGAGACAAAGATATCTGCCGGGGCGCCTTGAGAAATCTGTTTGGCCAGGCTTCCCGAAGAACCAAAATTTGGTTGAATTTTTGCGCCTTTGTGTGTCTTTGAGAAGACAGCAATCAACTCTTTCGTGGCATCTGTCATGCTTGCAGCAATGGACAGATGAACAGTCTCGGCCTGGGCGGTGAGTAGAGAAAGGGACAGGAAAACCGGAATAAAAACGACTGCTTTCAAGTTCATACTACTTGACCTTTGTGGAGTTAAAAATTATTTTGTGAAGGTACT
>JAWSVG010000134.1:0-3003 GCA_033852035.1 Desulfocapsaceae bacterium
ACAGCGTTGTTTCATATAAATCGTAGACATTGCCATAACTCAACCGACTTCTTCTTCCTACTCTTCTAGGGTAGCTTTACAATATACGTTTTTTGGAAAGAGTTTGATAGTTGCCAGAATAATTTACTGGCGGCATCTTTGAACCAATTCTTTGTTTTTTTCCGTTGTCGGTATCTCTCGCATTTATCCGTCATGCTACAGGGTAACGACGAAAACTGATGACCAATAGGTATCCGATTGGCCACACACATTCAGTTTTGTTGATCTAGTCAAGTAAATTTCAGCCAAATATGCTCAAGATGCTTAAGATGCTTAAGAACAATGTAAAGAAAATACTAAAGTAGCGATTTGGCAATCTGCACAGTCTCTTGAATATATCTAATATGTGAGCGATTTCCTTTTGAAATCCTGTAGGACACACTGTATGTTATTGTTAAGAGACGTAGATAGGCAACGTACTGGTAAACGTTTTATGAGGGACTTTCTATCATTTGGAATGAGTCAGAATACTAAACACAACAACTTGCTGCACTTTATTGGTAGAAAGCAGTTTAACTTTAATTTCAGTATAAATAACAAAAGTTATCACTAAAGGTTACAACCACGCTGGGGGGGATATTATGTTAGCTGCATTTGCTGGTGTGAAAGTTTTAGATTTATCACGCCTTTTACCGGGACCATTTTGTTCTATGCTGTTGGCTGATTTCGGCGCAGATGTCATCAAAATTGAAGATCCTAATGGGGGCGATTACATTCGCAGCTGGAAACCATTACTTGGGGATAACAGCGGATTTCATGTTGTCTTGAACCGCAACAAAAGATCTTTGACTTTGAACCTCAAAAAAACAGAAAGTAAATCCATCTTCAAACAGCTTGTAGCAAATGCTGATGTTTTATTGGAAAGCTTTCGACCGGGAGTGATGACAAGACTAGGGTTCAGTTTTGACGATTTAAAAACCATCAACCCTCGCCTAATCTATTGTTCTATCACAGGTTATGGCTCGGATGGACCACTTTCACAAAAGGCTGGCCACGACATCAACTATCTCGCACGCAATGGAGTTCTGTCCTACAGTGGACGTCAGGGTAATCCAACAGTATCAGCAGTGCAGATAGCGGACTTGGGCGGTGGAGCACTATATGGTGCATTTAGCATAGCCACCGCACTGTTTGCTCGAGAACGATTGGGCAAAGGTCAGTTTATTGATATTGGCATGGCAGATGGCGCATTTACCTGGCAGTGTTTGCGTTTAGGGAAGTACCTGGCCGACAATACGGTTCCGAGTTGCGGAGATGATTTCCTTAACCACGGTTATGCTTGCTACAACCTTTATGAAACTCAGGATGGGCGTTACATGTCTCTTGGTGCATTGGAGCCTCAATTCTGGCAGTTGTTTTGCCAAACTGTCAATCGCTCCGATTGGAGCCAGGCAAACTACTTTGAACCTGGATCGCATCAGATGGAACTGCAGAGTCAGGTGTCTGAGTTTTTTCGTGGTCAAACACAAGCATACTGGATACAGCTGTTTGCTGATGTTGACTGCTGCTGTGAGCCTGTTCTCAATCTAAACGAAGCGATGAAAGACGAACAGGTACTGAGTCGCGAAATGGTGGTGAATCTAATCCACGAAGGCTGGGGGGTTTATAGTCAACTCGGAATCGCTCCAAAATTCTCACTAACTCCAGGAACCATCAGAAGCCATGCTCCTGAGCTTGGTGAACATACCGATGAGATTTTGTCTGAAATTGGACTAAGCAGCACTACTTTGGTTAAGCTTCGGGCGAATCGAATTATCTGATCTAGAAAAGGCTATAGATTATGGCCCTCAGCGATTTCCTCAACTAGAAGACGAGAGAGGAAGATTATTTACTGTACCCATATGTTTCAATTTGTTAGTATCTCCACGGAGAGGAATGCTCTCCATGGAGATTGTAGAGTGATTTTCGTTACACCACACGCTCGTCTATCCTTAGTAGCAAAAGTTTTTTGCGCAAAGTAAGAAAGATTTGAATTTTAACCTGAAGAATAACATGACACTGCAGAATACTTTGAACGGAGTCCGAGTTCTGGATCTTTCACATGGGCTTTTCGGTCGGTATTATTCTATGATTCTTGCGAATTTTGGGGCCGAAGTGGCAGCAATTGATGACCCCGAAATCCAGGAAGATGGTCAGTGTTTTAACGATCTCAATCGGAACGAGAAGCGTATATCCCTGAATCTGAAGACGCCAGAGGGGTTGGATATTTTCTTCACACTAGCTGAAAAGGCTGATGTTGTTTTAGAGGAACTTTCTCCTGATGTTGTTCAACAACTCGGAGTTGATTATCAAGCCGTCTGTCAATGTAATCCAAGGATTATCTACTGTTCGATAAGTGGCTATCGGCAAACTGATCCGTTTCATAACCGGTTTGATCATGATGTGCACTATATGAGTAATAGAGGAGGTATGGATCTTATTTGTGAAAAAGAGGGTGGCCCTACTATACCGAACCTGCAGATAGCCGACATCGCTAGAGACAACATAGTTTTGCAGATTCTCCTGGCTCTTTTTTCGAGAGAGAAAACCGGTAAGGGCCAATATATATCGATATCGAGACCATTAAAAACCGGTGGCTGACCAGTAAACAAAGAGATTCATCATTTCATGCAAGCTGATGTTTCTTGCTAATTTTATTGATTGTGTCTTCAGCCATACCTGCCAGTACAGGTAATACTATCGTGGCATAGGTTGTCTTTTGATGGTAACGGTTCATTGTTTCTTGATGTTGTCTAAAATCAAAAACAGAACATTTGGCTTCAAAAAGAGCTTCGACAGTACGCAGAACATCGTATGCATTCCTTCCAAGCCGAGATATTTCGTGAACGAGCACTTTCTGTATTTGATTAGCTTTAGCGAACCGGATGAGTTTTTCAGTTCCCTTTCTTTTCTTTTTCCTTCCTGAAATATCTTCGGAAACTTCAAAAACAATCGTCCATTTCTCGACAGGCTCGTTTTGGAGAA
>JAWSVG010000048.1:0-883 GCA_033852035.1 Desulfocapsaceae bacterium
TTACACATCAACAAGATATGGATTTAATTAGAATCAATTATAAAACATGCAATCAAGATGGGCTCTGTGCTGAGATTTGTCCTTCTAAAATTATTTATTTCAGAAAGGGGGAATACCCGTCATTAATTGCTGGAACTGAAAAAGCATGTATCAAATGCGGTCATTGTGTTGCTATCTGTCCTACTGGAAGCCTTACCCATTTAGACGTGCCCGTAGAGCAATGTCCAGATGTACAAGCAGACCTTCGGTTGTCCCCCGAACATTGTAAACATTTTTTGAGATATCGACGCTCTATAAGAATCTACAGAAAAAAAGAGGTTCCCCAAAATGGTATAAAATGGCTTATTGAGACCGCACGTTACGCTCCATCTGGTCGGAATTCCCAAGATGCAGAATGGCTTGTTTTGGGTAAAAAAGACGAATTAAATAATCTTGCACAAATAGTTATCAATTGGATGCATTGGATGATCTCAAATAATCATAAAGAAGCATCAGCTATGCATTTAGACAAAGCAATAGCACGGTGGGACGATGGTATAGATATTATCTTCAGAGGTGCACCAACTGTCATAGTTACTCATGCCCAAAAAGACAATAACCGCGCTCTTACCACTTGCACCTTGGCATTGTCTTATCTTGATTTGGCTGCTACGAGCATGGGGTTAGGTTGTTGTTGGGCTGGCTATTTTAGTTTAGCTGCTGCTACTTTTCCACCTATGATAGAGGCCCTTCCTTTACCCAAGGACCATAAGAGTTTCGGGGCTGTAATGTTAGGATATCCCCGATTTAAGTATCATAGGTTACCTTTGCGCAATTCGCCTAATATTACCTGGAGCATATAATTAAAATCGTATAACAAGTCGCTGCTCGTGCCGAGATAAAT
>JAWSVG010000164.1:0-746 GCA_033852035.1 Desulfocapsaceae bacterium
TTGGTAAAATGTAAAAAAAAGCGAGTCTAGCTAGACCCCCCAACAACTGTGTAAGACGTTCAAAACGAGGAAGATGAGGGAAAATCGGTAACGATACGATCAGTACAGAGACAATCATCGCCATTGATGTTCCCGATTGTACAGTTCTGTTCGTAAATTCAGTACGTAGAAATGACTCTAAAACATACAATACTCTTCCTCTGTACCGGTAATTCGTGCAGAAGCCAAATGGCAGAAGGATGGGCCAGAGCACTAAAGAGCGACATATTTGATGTCTATTCAGCAGGGATTGAAACCCACGGCTTGAATTCTAATGCGGTAAAAGTTATGGCCGAGGCCGGAGTGGACATCTCTTCCCATAAATCAAAACTGATTACTGACTTTGATAACACCAGTTTTGATGCAGTCATCACCGTTTGCGGCCACGCCCATGAGACCTGCCCGTACTTTCCTCCCCTATGCAAAATTATCCATGTTGGTTTTGAGGATCCGCCAAAACTGGCACAAGAGCTTGCCGAGCAGGGCAAAGACAAAGACGCACAGCTCGATTGCTACCGAAAAGTTAGAGATGAGATAAAAGCATTTGTCGAAAAGATGCCGGATACTCTTTTCCCAGCACAATCGAACACCACCACCTGATTCTTGAGGTAAAGAACGTGGCTACAACAAGCAGCAACAAACGAAAAATGAGTTCCATTTTTGAGCGCTATCTGACTCTTTGGGTAGGCCTCTGTATTATCGGGTTT
>JAWSVG010000135.1:0-8729 GCA_033852035.1 Desulfocapsaceae bacterium
ATTACGATTACGACTTTGATTTTGATGTAGATTTACGACTCAACACAATTGACTATTTTCTTATTGTTCCGTATGTACGTGTAATATTCCCTGTGTCATGGGTGAGCGAATTGGTAATGTCCCTTATTAGAAGGTATAGTACCGCTAGGAAAGTGGAAGAAGATGAAGCACCTCTTGGTACCTATTGCCTGTGGCCCCGGCACTCCCACGGCTAACTTGTAATAGTCTGGAACGACAATGATAGCAGCTTTCTGCTGAGTGTAATTCCTGTTACGCCAGCGTACATATACAATAACTGAAAAGCGAGGTGCAGTGGTGACCTCGCTTTTCGTATTGGGTGTGTGCACTACTCCGTCTGTGTTTTTCCAAAACATCTCCTTTGACAGCTGAAAGCTTTGCTGATACACCATCTATGAGCCTGTTGTCTTACTGTCTTTTCGTCCAGGATTTTTTTCCCAAGTTTCCACTACTTCATAACTCGTAAAGATAATTCTTCCAGATTCTCACTTTGCCGAGAGTTGATGGTCAGCACGGTAAGCTGTGTTCACTCACCTCCTGCTCAAGAGTTGCCAGTACACTTTTAAGCTGCTGTTTTGTGGAGGTGGAGAATAAAAAAGCCTGAATGTATGAGTCTGTTTCTTGACAAGTACGCTGCTTGCCCTGTATATGTTTGCCTAGTTAATTATCATGGAGGTAATCAATGAGAGAGTCGTGTGAAAAAAGATCTTTATTGCGAACTATATATCTTACTGCGCAGGTTATGAAAAGTTATGCAGACAGTCGCTTAAAGGTTTTTGATCTTACTGTGGAGCAGATGGAGGTAATTAAAAGGGCCTCGACAGAAATTGGTAAAACCCAAAGTAGGTTAAGTGAAGAGACTGTGAAAAGCCCGGCAAATATGACCAGGATTCTTGACCGGATGGAAAAAAAGAAACTCATACTTCGCAGAAAAAATCCTATGGATCGCAGGTCAAGTCTGGTGTTTCTGACTGAGGAGGGCGAAAACCTTCGTGAAGCTGTTACTTCATCTTTTCATGATCTTGATTCGATTCTGTTGGAAGGAATTCACCCAGAATCACAGTCAGTTGCCTTGTCGGTATTGGAAACTATTAACCAAAATGTAGAAAGAATTGTTGGAAAATAAATCGGGGGAGGAGGAAATAGTGCAAAAGATACTATTTGTTTTGGCGTTTTTGGTTTTGAGTTCTGTCGCTTACGCTCAAGGGCCGCCGCCGGCTAAAGTCGTACTGGGGCAGGTTACTAAGGAAAATGTCTCGACCACACACTCCGTTACCGGGGTTATTTATTATGAACGTGTGAGTGAGATTTCGACTGAAGTCGCTGGCTTGGTTGAGGAGGTGTTAGTCAGCCAGGGGGGGCATGTAGAAAAAGGAGACCCACTTGTCCGGCTCAATACCGAGATTCTGGAAAGGGAAATAGCTCTTACCAAAACGCGTATTGAGCAGATTGAGCTGCGCATAAACAATACAGAAAAAAACTTTAAAAGGCTTGAGCGGCTCTATAATAGCTCCGGTGTCAGTGAAAAAGATTTTGATGATGCTCTGTATGACTATCAGGATGCAAAAAAAGAGAAACAAGCGGTAGAAGATACCCTGGGAAAACTGTCGATCCAAAAAAAGAGATCGGTTATCAAGGCTCCTTTCGACGGTATCGTTCTCAAAAAAAATGTTGATTCCGGGGCCTGGGTGCAACAGGGGAAATTGCTGGTGAATATTGGCTCTAGTGACGACCTCTTTGTCAAAGCCCCCATCGCAGAAACTCTCCTGCAATATATCCGTCCCGGTGCCAGGGTGGAGGTGCTCATAAATGCTTATAATCGTCAGATTGAAGGGACTGTTACTGGTATCGACCCTGTTGCTGACCTGAAAACCAAGAATATCTTTTTGAAAATCAAGATTCCCCCAATGGATTTTGTTGCTCAGAATATGTCCGCCAATGTCTTTGTACCCAGCAGTGACGAGCGGCAGCTCAGTGTTTTTAGCAGGGCGGCAGTGATCAAATTTCAGGGAAAGGATTTTGTGTATACAGTAAAGGAGGGCAAAGCGTCCATTCTACCCATAAATATTGTTGCCTATCTCGGTCAGAAGGTCGGTGTCGACACCCCATATATTGTTCCGGGTCTGCCGGTGGTCATTGAAGGAAATGAAAGACTGCGCCCTGATCAGGCTGTTACGATAGCAGGAGAAAAGTAATGGATATTGTGCAATATGCATTAAAAAAACCGGTTTCGGTTGCGGTTGGAGTTATCCTGGCTGTCACCTTCGGTCTCATCGGCTTAAACAGCCTGCCAATACAACTTACTCCCGATGTGGAAACGCCCAAGATAACAGTACAGACTGTGTGGGGAGGTGCTACCCCATTTGAAATAGAGAAAGAAATAATTGAAAGACAGGAGGAGACGCTGAAAGGACTTCAGGGGCTCACCAAGATGGAAAGCTCAAGCTATAATAGTTTTGGTGAGGTGACATTATCCTTTGAACTGGAGACCGTAGTTGAAGAGGCCCTGCTTCGGGTTTCCAATAAACTCAACGAAGTGGCTGACTACCCGGATAATGCTGACAGTCCAATTATTGAGGCAGCAGGGGCCAACAGTTCTCCAATTATTTGGATGGTTGTCAAACCAAAAAAGGAGAACAGCGAGAACATTACCCATTATATGACCTTTTTTGAGGATAATATCCGTCAGAATTTTGAGCGTATAAAGGGGGTTGGCTCCATGTTTATCTTTGGCGGTACCGAGGATGAACTCCATGTTACTCTGGACATGGAAAAGATGGCTCAGAATAAAATTACCATAAACCAGCTTTCCGGTGTCATTCAGCAGGCCAATACCACTACTTCGGCGGGTGTACTGGGAATTGGTAGAAAAAACTATCGGATTCGTACTCTCGGTCAGTTCCAGAGTCCGGACGATGCCCTTGATGTCGTTGTTTTTGATGACGGCCTTAAACGAGTGCTCTTAAGCGATATAGCCACCATCGAAAAAGGATACAAGAAAGAGTCTTCCGCAGTTTTACATAACGGACAGCAGATAATCGTTGTCGGCCTTCGCAAAGAAACCGGAGCAAATGTCCTGGATATGAGTGACCGGGTGGAGGAGGAAGTCAATCGTCTCAATGGGAAGATTCTGGCCGAAAAGGGACTCTACATAGAAATGGTCTACGACCAGCGTGGTTATATTAATACTGCCATTGATCTGGTGAAGAAAAATGTTCTGCTTGGCGCACTCCTCGCAACCATTGTGCTCATGACCTTTTTGCGCAGTGTTCGTACTACCTTGACTACGGCTGTAGCAATTCCGATATCTGTTGTCGGTACGTTTATTTTTTTGTGGCTGGCCGGCAGAAATATTAATGTTGTCAGTCTGGCAGGAATTTCATTTGCTGTCGGAATGCTGGTGGACAACTCCATCGTCGTTCTGGAGAATATTGACAGGCACCGGAAGCTTGGAAAGACTGCATACGACGCGGCTCTGGATGGGGCAAAGGAAGTCTGGGGTGCTGTATTCGCCTCCACCGCAACAACCGTGGCCGTTTTCCTGCCGGTTATTTTCATGCAGGAGGAAGCAGGGCAGCTTTTTCGTGATATAGCTATTGCCATTACCTTTTCCATTATGATCAGTCTACTGGTCTCGGTAACGGTAATACCCACTCTGATCAACCAGCTTTACAAGAACTCAAAGGTTAAAGAACAGAACTGGATGCAGCGAAGCACTGTCGGCCCCTTTCTTGTTTTAGTGCTGATGAAAATATCGGACTTCTGTTTGAAAAACATTTTCACCAGGCTGGTGACTGTAATACTGTTCACTTCGATGTCGATCTTTCTGATTACAGCTCTTAAACCACCGGCAGAGTACCTTCCTCAAGGCAACAGAAACCTTATTCTCAATATTCTTATTCCCCCTCCCGGGTATTCTGTAGAAAAATACAAAGAGATGGGAAAAGAGATTTATTTAGAGTCAAAACCATATTTTGAAGAAGACAACCGAGACGGTTTTCCCCGGCTGAAACAGATGTTCTTCGTTGGTGCTGATCGTTTTACTCTGTTTGGTGCGCTCTCGGTTCATGAAACCCGGGCTGCTGAATTGATTCCGCTGTTCTCAAGGATGATGAATTCGTTACCGGGGATTTTCGGTGTCAGCATTCAGGCCGGTATCTTTGAACAGGGGCTTGGAGCCGGCAGAACTGTTGAGGTCAATATTTCTGGGGAAAACATCAATTCTATTGCAGCCTCTGCGATGACACTTTTTGGCGGTGTGAAGCAGCTGATACAGGGCGCTCAGGTCCGCCCTATTCCGTCACTTGAAACTAGCTATCCTGAGATTCTAGTCATCCCCAATAAAGAAAAACTGGCGGCGAATGGTTTGTCAGAAAAAGAACTGGGCATCTATGTAGATATTCTCATGGATGGTCGCAGAATTGATGATTACAGCCCGGAAGGGATTAAAAAAATCGACTTGATTGTTAAAGGGTCCGATCAGAGATTCGACAGTCCTGAGAATATTCTCCAGGCAACAATAGTAAATAATTTCGGTGATCTGATAAAGTTAGGAGATGTCGCAACTTTGAAGTATAGCCAAAGTATGCCTCAGATTAACCATCTTGAGCGTAAACGAACTATCACACTGCAGGTGACGCCCCCAGCGGATCTGCCATTACAGACAACCATGGAAATGATCGAAAATGATTTGGTCAAGCCACTCAGTGCCGATGGTAAGTTAAAGGATGTCGATATAACTATTGGCGGAAATGCCGACAAGCTGTTGGAAACCGGTGATGCATTGAAATGGAACTTGCTTTTGGCTCTATTGATTACCTACCTCCTGCTTTCCGCTCTCTTTGAAAATTTTTTCTATCCCCTGATCATCCTTTTCACTGTACCCCTTGCAGCGGCTGGTGGTTTTGTAGGGTTGGTCATGGTAAACAGATTCATTACCCAACAGGGGTTTGATGTCCTGGCAATGCTGGGCTTCATCATTCTTATTGGAACCGTGGTCAATAATGCAATTCTTATTGTCCATCAGTCACTTAACAATGTCCGGTATAACGGTATGGTTGGACTGGAGGCCATTTCTGATGCGGTGCGCACCAGAATCCGTCCTATCTTTATGAGCGCGACCACCAGTGTCCTGGCTATGACTCCTCTGGTGATTTCCACAGGGTCTGGCAGCGAGCTGTATCGCGGGCTCGGAAGTATTTTGCTTGGTGGTCTTACTGTTTCGACCATGTTTACACTTTTTGTTATACCCTCACTACTTGCATTTGTAATACGCTTTGAAAGGAGTCGGACAGATGAAACTGTTTAACGTAACTGGAAAAGTTGGAAAGAAGAAGAGTAAGACACTATTCTCTCCCACACTTGTACTTTGGGTCATATTCTGTGCCTCCCCTGGTGCCGCTATTGATCTTGCCGAAATGCAGGCAACTGCACTCAAGAACAGGCAGCTGATTCAACAATATGTGACCACCCTTGAACAGAGTGAGAAAGAAATTATCCGAGCAAGAGGAGGCTACTATCCTTCTGTTGACCTGGCCTATACAATGAACGCTCTGGACGAGCCGACAATAACAGAATATGAAGAAAACTCCATAGCACGTGCATTTGTAACCTGGAATCTCTTCACAGGATTTCGAGATAAGTACAATCTGCACTCAGCGGAATTGCTGAAACAATTTGAAGAGTATCAATTGCTGGGGGTTCAGCAAGACCTGTTATTAGCGGTGGCACTCAGCTACCTGGAAGTGTATGAAAGGCGAGCCAATAAAATAGTCGCTGAAGACGCTTTCCAGACCCTGCAGAGGGTATATGAAGATGGAGAAAATAGATATCAGGTTGGTTTTATAGGGAAAAACGAGTTGTTGAAGTTCCGGGTTGACTATGACAACGCTGAAATTACCTTGCAGGCGGCAGAGGCCAGCTTGAGAAAAAGTATTAACAGCCTTTCGCGCCAGGTAGGGGCAAACATCACCCTTGAGAGCCTAGACTTCGCCGGCTTTAAGGATTTGCCACCCCTGGTAGAGAAGGACGATTATACCGAAAGAATGCTTGCCACCCGGAGTGAGATTAAAGCTCTGGAGTCTGTAATTGGTGCAACTTCTTCACAAGTTGGTGCGGAAAAGAGTGAGTACTATCCTAAAGTGGATGTTGTCGGCAGTTACCGGAATTATGACGACAATTTTGTGAACGGTAATGGTTCTGTAAATGAAGATGAGGTGAGAGGCACGTTAGTGTTATCTCTGAATCTTTTCAGAGGTTTTACCACAGAAGCAGCTGTTGCCAAAACCAAACTTGAGGCACGCGCACTTGGCTATGAACTTGATGAATTGAAGAATAGCTTGCTTACCGACCTGGATAATCTGCTAATCGACTTTGAAGTGAGTATGGATAATGTGGATTTTGCGAATCGTTCCATTGAGCAGGCAGAAGAAAACTTGCGGATAACCCAGCTTAAGTATGACGAAGGACTGCAACGGGAATCCGACTTGCTTGATGCTATTACCAGTCTTTCAAGAGCCCAATATAATTACGTTGCAGTTGTCAGGACGGTCTTCTCCAATGACTTTCGGTTGACTCGTATGATAGGCGGCTTTTAGTACCTTACTCTGTAAAAGCTGTCACTCAGTTCAGTACCCCTCGGAGTCTATCGCTTACCTGAGGGGTGTAAAAAACAAGAAAATATGGATTCGGCTCTATATCATATGGTTATAAACACTCACAAAGTACTTATTTACCGTTTATCGGTGTTAGTACCTTTCAGGTAAGCAACGGGCTCAACTCTATTGGGTAGTTCCATATATAAAATTGTCGATGAGCATGCGGGCGATGGTGATTTTTGATGGCAGGGGAGGGAGGTCGTGTATTGAGAACCATGCAGCGTCTTCAATTTCTTTGCCATCCACTTCAATCGTCCCCGATTGATAGTCTGCTGAAAACCCAATCATTATGGAGTGTGGAAAGGGCCAGGGCTGGCTGGCAACGTATCGTACGTTTTGGACAGTTATGTTTACCTCTTCTCTGACTTCACGTTTTACTGCTTCTTCCAATGTCTCCCCGGGTTCTACAAAACCAGCAAGGGTGCTATACATTCCTTTTGTAAAGCGTGGTGAACGGGCAAGCAGGATCTGGTCACCACGTACGACAGACATGATGACAGCAGGAGACAATCGGGGATAGCTGATAAACCTACAGTTCGGGCAAATCTTGGCAAGCTCAGATGCCCTGTTTTCCATGGCGGTGGCGCACTTACCACAAAACTGGTGTTCTTTATGCCAGTGTAATACCTGTATTGCCCTTCCTGCTAATATGAAGAGGTCGGCTTCGAGGTGTTCAAAAAGACTCCGAAGTCCAGAAAACTGCATGGAATTTCCTGGTTTGAATGTCTCCTGGGGTTCGGCTACAAAACAGTCTATTCCTTCATAATCGCCCAAATATTGACTAAACCTTAGTTTTACGTTTAGCTGCTTGGGAGAGCTGGTGCAGATCGATACGTTGTTTTCTCCACCCTGAGTGAGAAGTTTCTCGTTGCGAAAGTAAAACCAGTAACAGGGGATAGAGAGCTTTTCTCCTGGTGCTATTCCGGGCATAAATGAAGCTTTAAGGGAAAAATAATCGTCTCTGGTCATTATTATGTGTGTGTAAGAATGTACGAAGGTTTTCTCTCAGGAAAAGCCAGGAGGCAGTTTGTAACATTTGACTTTTGAGTGATGATCCTCCAGATGTATTTACACTTGGCTAGAATAAAGTCAAGATATTCCGGGTAGGAAAGGTAGTGGTTATTGAGTGTTAAACCAAATATTGTTACTTAGAAATAGACAACGTTGCGAAGATTTAGGAAAATGACTACAAAGAGACTGAGCATATAATCAAAATAATCAAGAGAATGTTTTGGAGAATACACTGTGAAAATACTCATTGCCGAGGACGAATTCACCACCCGTATGATGGTCCAGGTGTGTCTTGAAAATTGGGGCTATCGTGTCCAAAGTGTAACAAACGGTGTTGAAGCCTGGGAGATACTTAAGAAATCAGATGCCCCACATATTGCAATTCTTGATTGGGAAATGCCGGAGATAGACGGCGTTGAAGTTTGCCGGCGCGCTAAAGAAATGGATTGTGAGAACCCACCGTATATTATACTTCTAACTAGCCGGGACAGTAAGAAAGACATTGTAAAAGGTTTTGACGCCGGGGCTGATGACTACATGACAAAGCCATTTAACGATGATGAACTTCGAGCTCGTGTCCGGGTCGCTGAGAGACTGGTACGCACCCAGTTCTCTCTGTCTGAGACAGTTGGTGAATTGCGAAATGCACTCAACCAGCTGGAAATTCTCGATACCGGTGTCGAAGCCTGCGGAGCATGCCGCAAGATCAAGAGCAGCGATGATGGACTGTGGCATAATTTTGATGAGATAGTCGTAGGGGAGCTGGATTCCCGTTTCGTGGCAACTATCTGTCCCGAGTGCCAGAAATAGTAAGTCTTTGACTGTCTCCTGCTGGGGCTGAATTTCTACTGCTGCAGCAGGTGCAGGTTTGTTACTTTACATATATTACGAGTGTATGGTCCTCCCCAGCTAATTCGTCATCTATTATTTCCGCAATTCTTCCCCAGTTCCCTCCGGCAAGGCCCGCCCCAATTTTTGGATACGCGATTCGTTTACCATGGAACTGCAGTCTGATCTGTCTAAAGAGGGTTCGTACTGCTTCGT
>JAWSVG010000049.1:0-21226 GCA_033852035.1 Desulfocapsaceae bacterium
TTTTATCTTATATGGTTATAGGCACTCACAAGATACTTATTTCCCGTTTATCGGGGTTAGATAATAATTAAAAAGGTGCCGAAGACTAAGCACCTTGGGATTGAAGTATTTTTTGACGACAGAGGTGTTAGCCTTTAAGTAACGGATGTTTCATGTTCTCACGCTGTTCCACATATGCTTCAGCTACTTTGCGTGCAATGTTTCTTATGCGGCCTATATACCTGGTACGTTCATTGACGCTGATGGCTTTGCGGGCATCAAGTAAATTAAATGTATGAGAGCATTTCAGGCAATAATCGTATGCCGGCAGGATCAATGTATGATTTATCAGCTTCAGAGCTTCTTCTTCGTAGCTGTCAAAAAACATGAGGAGTTTTTCAACATTTGCGTGTTCGAAGTTAAAAGTTGAAAATTCGACTTCAGCTTGATGAAAGATTTCGCCATAACTAATCTCGTTGTTCCAGGCAATATCGTATACACTCTCTACTCCCTGCAGGTACATGGCAATGCGTTCAAGTCCGTAGGTAATCTCGACGGTTGTCGGGTGGAGGTCAATAGAACCCGCCTGCTGAAAATATGTGAATTGCGTGATCTCCATACCGTCAAGCCACACTTCCCAGCCAAGACCAGAGGCACCAAGCGTCGGGGATTCCCAGTCGTCTTCAACAAACCGGATATCGTGTTCAAGGAGGTTCAGCCCAAATCTCTCAAGACTTTGCAGGTAGAGTTCCTGAATATTTATGGGCGATGGCTTGATAACTACCTGGTATTGATAATAGTGCTGCAGGCGATTGGGATTGTCACCATATCTTCCGTCTGTTGGGCGCCTTGATGGCTGTGGGTATGCACATTTCCAGGGCTCTGGCCCCAGGGCCCTGAGAAGGGTTGCTGGGTGGAAGGTTCCGGCTCCAACTTCCATGTCGTATGGCTGTTGAATCACACAACCCTGTTCAGCCCAATATTTACCGAGTTCAAAAATAATGTCTTGAAAATTCATGGAATTTCCTCATGTTCTGCGGATACTCTCAACGAGTGGTATTCGGCGGCTGACCAGATAAACCCTGGCTTAGAACCGCCTGCTAATTAATGCTTTACTATATAATTGGTATCTTGACTTTTGTCTATGGGCTCCTCATTATATCAACTCACGCCATCTGAACAGGTTTCTGCATCAAGCAGGTCATTTTTGAACACCATCCAGGTTTGAAAACAAATGCAAAACATCGAATCTCTCCAGCACATTCAGAGCATCCAACAGTTACTTCGTGATTCTCAAAATATTGCCATTGTTGGTCTCTCGCCAAAAGAACAGCGTCCCAGCAATATGGTTGCCAGGTATCTTTTAGAGGCAGGATATACAGTTTACCCGGTCAACCCAGGGCAAGTGGAGATTTTGGGGCAAAAGTGTTATCCGGATCTTCTCTCTGTTCCTGCTCCTATAGACATTGTAGATATATTCAGGAAATCAGAAGATATTCAACCAATCGTTGAAAAAGCACTTCTATGTACGCCATTACCCAAAAGCATTTGGATGCAGCAGGGGATCGTAAACGATACCGCAGCTGACCTTGCAAGACGAAATGGTTTGTTGGTTGTCATGGATCGCTGTATTAAAGTCGATCATGCCAATATACTCGCCCCATAGCTACTCTTACTCTTCTCTCAATTTTCTATCCCCAATTTCATGGAACCAAAGACTCTTAGCATTCGAGGCGCGCGAATGCACAATTTAAAGAATATTGATGTCGATTTACCCAGGAATAAACTGGTTGTTTTCACCGGACTCTCGGGTTCTGGGAAATCAACACTGGCATTTGATACGCTCTATGCAGAGGGGCAGAGAAGATATGTTGAATCTTTATCTACCTACGCCAGGCAATTCCTTGGTCAGATGGATAAACCGGATGTCGATTCACTGGAAGGGCTTTCTCCGGCAGTCTCTATTGAACAGAAAACAACCAGTAAAAATCCGCGCTCTACTGTGGGTACTGTGACGGAGATCTATGATCACCTGCGACTGTTGTTTGCACGCTGCGGCCGTCCTCACTGCCATGAGTGTGGTAGTGAAATCCAGGCTCAGTCAATAGAGGATATGGTAAACAGCCTCATGAAGCAACAAGAGGGAACCAAGGTTATTTTATTGGCACCTCTGGTGACGGAAAGAAAAGGGCGTCACGAACAGTTATTCGCCCGGATTGCCAAAGAGGGTTTTGTGAGGGTTCGTGTTGATGGTGACATCGTACATGCTGACGATGTTGGCGGACTTGAGAAAAACAAGAAGCACTCGATTGAGGTCGTGGTTGATAGACTCGTTATCAAAGAATCTGTACGTAGGAGACTTTCTGATTCTATTAGTACTGCTGTTAAACTCACTGATGGTTTTTTACTTGTACTTTTTCCTGAAGATGAAAGTCAACAGCTCTTTAGCGAACATGCTGCCTGTCATTCGTGTGGTATCTCATTACCTCCCATTTCAACACAGTTGTTTTCTTTCAATAACCCACAAGGAGCGTGTTCAGAGTGCGGAGGACTCGGGGTTAAACAGTTTTTTGATTCTGACCTAATCGTCCCTGACGGCGCTAAATCCATTAAAGACGGTGCGATTGCACCGTGGGGATGGCGCAAAGAATCTTCTTACACAGGCCATCTGTTAGAATCTGTTGCCAAACACTATGGAGTTTCACTACAAATTTCGTTTGGCTCCATGGAAAAAGAAATACAAGATATATTTTTATACGGATCAGGAAATGAGGAAATCCATTTCCACTACCAGAACGGACGCAGGGTCATGTCGTCTGTTAAAAAGTTCGAGGGGGTTATTCCTCAATTAGATAGACGCTTTCATGAAACCCAGTCTCCCATGATACGGGAAGAGCTGAGTAAATTCATGAATGAGCAGCGATGTCCATTGTGTGCCGGCGCAAGGCTCAAGGCTGAAGCCTTGTCGGTCAAGACAGGAAAATGGTCGATATATGACCTGACCTGTCTTTCTATTGAGAGACTGCTGGAAGAGTTGCCTGTCATTGCTTTTACCAGCAGGGAGCGAATAATCGGAGAACCTATACTCAAAGAGATCGTTGACCGACTATCCTTTTTGTCAGATGTGGGGCTTGGCTATCTGTCACTGGAAAGAAGGGCGGGTACCTTATCTGGTGGGGAGGCTCAGCGAATACGACTGGCTTCACAGATTGGGTCTAGATTGGCAGGGGTATTGTACATTCTTGATGAGCCGAGCATTGGTTTACATCAAAGGGATAATCAAAAGCTCATTAATACGCTTCTTGAATTACGAGATTTAGGAAACAGTGTGATTGTAGTGGAACATGATACGGACACGATACTTGCAGCTGATCATGTTCTGGATATGGGGCCAGGTGCTGGTATTCATGGTGGTAATATTGTTTACAGCGGAAAGGTGGAGCAACTGCTTAAAAGTACAGTCTCTATTACGGGGGCATATCTTGACGGTAGGCTAGCTATCAAAATGCCCGAAAAGAGACGGAAAGCACGGAAGGGACCTAAAACCTCCCTTCACATTAAAAATGGTTCCACAAACAATCTTAAAAACGTTTCTGCTGTTTTCCCCTTGGGTGTGATGACCTGTGTTACCGGAGTCTCAGGTTCCGGCAAAAGCTCACTTGTCATAGAGACACTTTTTAAACTTGCCAGAAATGGTTTAAGCAATAAAAAAGCGAAATTCAGCCAGGGAGAAACGGTTCTGTCGGGGCTGGATTTAATCGACAAGATAATTGATATTGATCAAAGCCCGATAGGTAGAACGCCACGGTCGAACCCGGCCACGTACACCGGCCTGTTTACACCAATTCGTGAGCTATTTTCGAGGCTGCCCGAGTCAAGGGCACGGGGCTATAAGCTTGGCCGGTTCAGTTTCAATATAAAAGGAGGCCGCTGTGAGGCTTGCGATGGTGAGGGTGTTAATAAGATTGCAATGCATTTTCTGCCAGACATTTATGTAGAATGTGAAACGTGCAAAGGTAAACGCTATAACGCAGAGACCCTTGAAATTAAATACAGGGATAAAAATATTCACGAAGTTCTGGCGATGACCGTTGAAGAGGCACTGGAGTTTTTTCAGAATATCCCTCCAGTAAAAAACAGACTACAGACACTTTTGGATGTCGGCCTGTCTTACATTTCACTTGGTCAGTCATCGGTAACCCTTTCCGGCGGTGAAGCACAGCGTGTAAAACTCGCCAGAGAACTCTCCGGCAGGAGTAGTGGTAAGACTCTCTATATTCTTGATGAACCAACAACCGGCCTCCATCCTTCTGATATCCAGCACCTGTTGAATGTGCTGAATCGATTAGTTAATCAGGGTAATACTGTTGTCGTTATCGAGCATAACCTTGATGTCGTTAAAACCGCAGACTGGATTATAGATGTCGGACCAGAAGGAGGCGATGGCGGGGGTAGTATTATTGCTGCTGGTACGCCGGAAAGTATATGCAAGCGAGAAGAGTCTCACACAGGACAGTTTCTGAAGCAGGTGCTGGCGCGCTGAATAAATCTGAGAAATAAAGACCTGGATACTTGCCTGATTGAGTTAAGTACGTTCTAATACCCATGCTTTCATCATAGGAAACGATATTCCTATTTTTTCGTAGGAAAAAACAGGTCAAAACTTAACAATAAAGAGGATGCTCATGGCTGAACAACAGGGAAACACCAGTGCGGCAAAACCTGAATTTCGTATGCAGAAGATGTATATCAAGGATTTATCATTCGAGAATCCAAATGCTCCACAGGTGTTTATAACGCCTCAGAAGAATGATCCCGCGGTAGATGTAAATCTGCAATTAAATAATAAGAAAATTGATGATGACCATTGGGAGGTTTCTTTACAGATCACAGCAAAGATCACTTCGAAAGAAGATGACACGGTGATGTTTATTCTTGAGGTAGAGCATGCCTCAGTTTTTCTAATGAAAAACATTCCAGAAGAACACATTACGATGCTTCTTGGAGTAGATTGCCCGACTCTTCTTTTTCCTTTTACCAGACAAATTGTAAGTCAGGTCTCCATTGATGGCGGATTTGTACCATTTCTCATGGAACCGGTAAACTTTATGGCGCTGTATCAAAATGCACAGAAGAAGAAGGAAGAAGAAAATAATTAATAGTAAATCACTGAAACGAAAAAGGGGTTATCTATCAATCAGATAGATAACCCCTTTTCTATTATACTGTGTCCGGTCTATAGGCCGTAGGTCACGAAGTGTGTGACGAGTGAATCGACACCTTTCTCAATAGCCTGGTCGAAAAGGGTATCATACTGTTTGTCGGCAAATATAGATTCAGGAGAGACGAGCACACGTACTCTGTTGGTCCAGACGACGTTACCTGTGGCGGTTTCCTGTACCCAAATACGCATCTGTACTGCAGCCTGATCAATTTTCCCACTGGAGTGTGATACATGACCTAGCCCGGCACCGACTCCAGCCCAGAACCACGTGTTTGCAGCACCGTCAGCCATACCGAAGAAAGACTCTCCGCCACCCCAGGGGAAACTACCGTTGTTGTAGCCGAAAATACCACCAAGAAGCATTCCAGTTAAGGCTTCATTTCTCTCATCGTAGGCATCAGAGCTAGCAAATCCGTTTAAGATTCTACTGGTTCCTCCATTTATAAATGGAAGGAGTCCTTTTTTCCACGGTAGCCAGGATGCTTCCTGCCTGGTCTTATACTCAAGGATACGTCCTCGAACAACATAGTCGGCATTGAATTTACGCCCCATCTTGGAAATAGCCTTTTGGGTAATCGCATGAGTCCCCGGGCTGTCTGTGACATTCTGGCTGGCATGCATCTTCTGGGTGTCAATATATCCCTTCAGGTGGCCTTTCATGAGCCCAGACCACTCACCATTAAGCTCTGCACTCAGGCTGGTAGTCATGCTGCCATCATAGGAGAAGGTACTGATAATTTCTTCGTCAACAAGATAACCAAAGACGTCTTCCTGAATCGCCATGCCAAAACCATTGGCGACAAGCCTGTCTGTAAGCGCTTCGGTTACAGTCAAGTTCCTGCGATACGCCCCGGCAAGCGCATCTGCCTCAGTGTAGTCAGCAAACGGAAGTATAATTATCGTTTGCCCTGCCCCCGGAGCATTGGGCATAGGCGGATCGGGAACATGAAGGGTCTCGACCACGGTCTGGCCACAACCCATGAGGATTAGAGTTGACAGTAGACAGAGTGCGTATTTGAACTTCTGCATAATTTTCTCCCTGAGTATTCTTGTTAAATCGTGGTCTTAAATTTGTGTAAAAAAAATTATATTATCCGCGGTTTGAGCAATATGATGAGTTCCCTTTTTCTTGCAAGCTTCTGCTCGTATCCAAAGAGATATTTGAAGAATGGAATATTGCTGGTGCCGGGAACAAAAGTCCCATCTGATTCGTCGATAGATGAAATTAATCCACCAATTACTAACATCTCTTCATTTTTGACTCTCACCGTGGTGCTCATCTCTCTAACATTAACAATAGGGAGTCCTACTTGTCCAAGACCGACTTGTCTGTATTCGATTGGCTCTTCAAGTTCAGAGGTGACAGGTACTAGATTGAGGATTATCTGTTCATCATCTAGGATGGTCGCAGTAAGTGAGAGACCAACACCAGATAGTATCCTTTCAGTTTCAACGGTATACGAGATCGTTCCTGTTTCATTGTTTACGTCAGACTCTATGCTGTCAATATAGGTTACATTACGGCCGGCTATTATCATAGCCGGTTGGCCGTTTAAAACGCTGAGTTTAGGATTTGATAAAACTGTGGTCTGGCCTTGCTCGTTAACAGCATTGAGGAAGGAGTCAAAGCTGAAGGCTGCAAGAGATATAGCTCCACTAACGCCCTTGGTGAGGCCATCTGTGATAATCGTTGCAGTCGATGCGCCGGAGGTAGCCAAAGAAGTTGCGGCACTATCGACAATGTTTGAAAATACGTTGCTCGCTGTATCGCCAGTCAGGTTATCGTCAGCCAGGTAATCAAAAGTCCTGTCTCTACCGCTTGTTGAGCTGCTGCTACTATTGTTGGAATTTGTTCTGTCGATGCTATTAGAGCTTTGATCGGTTCGATTTTTTGAATATGTATTACTATATGACGCATAACCACCTGCTACAGAAAGACTTCTCAGCAGCAAGTTCCAGTCAAGGCCAATAGAGGAGTAATCATTGAGATACACCTCAAGAATTTTTGCTTCAATTGTAATCTGCTTAAAGAGTTCGTTTTTGAGATTTTTGAAGTAAATATCAAGCTTGTCAAGAAGGGGTCGTGGTGCATGGACAGTGATCAGGCCCACTGGTTTGTCTATTGTGTATGTATTACCAGATGAAGAAACCTGGCGAGAAACAATTGCCGTGTCGCTGCCAGCAGTCTCTGTCCCATCAGTATCTTCGGCAGGATCTGAAGGTGCCAGGGCTGGAGTGTCAGCTGTGGTAGACCAGGTTGCCAGTATAGCATCCATATTGTCAACGATGTTCTGCCAGATATCAAACTCATTACCTGTTGAGTCCAGGCGAATGGTACCTGCTACATTGCTGTTGGTATCTTGATTACCAAGGACGTTTCCACCGGTTTGGGTGTCATATACATGCTTAGTGAAAGGCATTGCAACATGGAACTGTCTGGTCTCTTTATACTTAACCACGATAGTAGTGCCCTGCATTTCGTGGTAATAGTCTACCTGGCGCAGCATGCTGTCAATGGCCTCATAGAAATCATCATTGGCGCCAATATCAACGTCTACCAGGACATTCCTGTCTACATCACTGGCCCACGATACGTTCATACCTTTGAGTGCTGCCAGACGCTTGATAATATCCCAAAGAGGTTGTGGGCCACGTGTGGATGTTATTCTCGCACCAACTTTGATTGTGGTTTCTTCCTCCAGAGCGATATCTTCAATAGCTGCAGAGTCCACTACATACGATGCCGTCTGGTAGCGAACAGGCAAAGCAGTTGGTATTGCAGGTGTCGCTGGCTGTACAATCGGTTCGGCGATAGGCTGAACTTGATTCTCAGCCATTTGCGAATCGGCCTCTTTGTTACTCGACTCGGTGACACATGATACAAGCAGAACCGACAGCAACAAAAGGCCACTGTTAAGGAGAATAATTTTTATGTACTTCATAAAACCCTCTTGGACAGAAATTAAAAACAAATCCACTCTTGGATAAATTAAAAAACTTAGTTTTTGTCAGCCACACGAACCGAAATGTATTTTTTGAGGTCAGGACGTATCTGAAAACCAGATGTCAAGATGGCTACATACTGTTTCGTCGCAGCTTCAGTTTTCCCCATCTTGTCGAGAACTCTCGCCTTGGTTATCATTGTATCAACAGTCTCACCATAATATGAGTGATATTTCTCTATCAGTTTGAGAGTTGCTTCATTTTGACCATTGTTTTCACTGAAGGCGGCATAACTCAACAGCGCTTCTTTCATGGGAGGATTTCCGCTTGTGCTCTGAGCAAAGTAATCAGAGGCTTCAGCAATACGCTGCATGTTAGCGGAGCCAATTGCAGCATAGAGTGCAGCGTGCCTGTTCTGAGGGTCCATTTTTAGGTTTTCCTTTGCATAATGAACGGCCTTGGCGTTCATACCAAGATGAACCAGGTAGATAGTTGCAAGTTTGTTGGCAATCTTCGGGTTATCAGGCCAAATTTCAAATGCTTCGGTGTAGAAGGCTACGGCTTCTTCATAATCATCTTTTTTTTCAAAATTTTGAGCCTTCACCAGTAACTCTTTAGCCTTGAGGATTTCTTCAGATTGACTGCTTGACTGCTCGATGATGAGGGATTCCTGCTCGATAATTTCTACACTCTCCTCAAAAGCGAGATTATCCTCTGTTCGTTCCGGCCACATAAACTCTTTGGACTTTGGGTAAATTACAATGGTGTTGAAGCGCTCTTCTTTTTTCAGATCCATCAGGTTGAGAATAACATCCAAGGCAAAATCCCATGGTACGTCGCTGAGTGCCAAGGTGAGTGAACCTGAAACGCCCTCGTCGACTATAATATTGAGGTCTGTAATCTGTCGGAACAAACGAAAAACATTGTGGATGTCGATCTTGTAAAAGTCGACTGAAATCCTTTTCTTTTTGAATCCAGAGAAAGAAAAAGCGTCTTGAGCAGAATCAGTTTCGGAGGAGGACGCATCGTTGCTTGTCAGGGTTGCAGGATCCTGAGTCATCAATTGCTCAGATGACACGATGAGTGCATCAAGGGTGGGATCAGTTACAGATGGATACTGAGCTTTTGCAGCAGCTGGGGCTTTTGGGGCAGTAGATTGAGCCTGATTGGCAATTGCAGTGGGGTAAATTTTGACCTGGAGTGAAGAGTCTGCGGCAGCGACGCTGTAATCCTGGCTATCTGCAAGTGTGAAAACAAATCTCTTAACAGGTGTTTCAAGATTGTTCAGATCAGAAATCGTCAGGCTCACAAGTTTGTTATCAGGGATTTGCGCTGTTTCACTGGTGACACTTTCGCCAAATGTTGCTCCAGCAACATCAATTACTACCCTGAAGGGGGAAAAACGTTCTGTTACTGTGTATACCGGCGTTGAAGATCCCACAATACTGTAGTCAACAGTCTGGTTCGTAATAGAGACCTTTGTGCTGTTAATCGTATACACTACGCTCGTTTCGGCTGTCGCTGCAAATGTGCTGGAAGCAAATACGATGCAAAATGCGAGGAAAACAGCCGATTTGGATTTTTCTAGCCATTTATGCATTTTTTATTCTTCTCCCTCTTTCTTGAGTATCATTACAATTTCAGTGATAATTTTTTTTCCTGCTCTCGTTTGAGCAGTTTCTTCTATGACGACAGTATTGGGAGCAATCTTCTTCACTACACCACGCCTGCCAATTTTTGTGCCCTCACTTATCACATACCCCTTTCCTGTAAAATCCTCGACCATTGCCATATTTAGTGAACCACTCCGCATAAGGGCCACAAGGTTCAGTTGTCCTGGCTCAAAAAGCTGCATTCCAGATAGTCGGTCATTTGAATCGACAATTTCATTCATGTCCACTTGTGAAGTAGAAGCAGATGCGGCCTTTTCGGTAATGAAGGGAACGAATGGGTCGGGCCTTCCCTCTAAAACATAGTTGAAGGTAATTGGCTTATTTTCGAGTTTCAGAGGCTCGGGGATATCTGTCGATGCCGTATCTAATGCCAACGCTGATTGTGTGCACAGGGCAAGAAAGAATAAACTGAGCAGTGCTGCAAGGTGTCGACTATTAGAAATGCGCTTTAAACGCGGCTGTAATAATAGTTCCATAAAAAAGTCCTGATTTTTTACTTTTTGGGTTCTTTCGGCAGTTCAACGTTTGTAAAGCGATACGTGGTTAAAGTACAATCTGATTTAAGCAACATCTCACCCGCTTCCCTTTTAGGAGAACTCATATTAACATTGGAAACAGTCACTATCCTTTCAAGTTTACTAACCTGGTCGAAGAAGAAACCCATATTATGGTAAGGGCCTCGGACATTTATTGAGATAGGAATCTCTGCGTAAAAGTCTCGCGGTATATCTGCCAGCGGTTTGAATGTCAAAAAATCAAGTCCGGCATTTCTTCCTAAGGCAGAAATATCTCTTAGGAGTTGGGGTATTTCTTTTTCTTTTGGTAGTAAGACTGCAGTCTCATTAAATACCTCTTCGGCCTCTTCGAGCTCTTTCATGAACTCGGCAAGGTGAGACACTTTTTCTTTCACCACACGCAATTGCTTTTCAAGAGTGACTTTCTTTTTTTCTAGCCCAGTAATCTTTTTTTCATTTGGACTGTAAAAGACAAAATAAAAGGCAACAATGGGAAGAAGAAGTAGAATTATACCAATTGCGACCTTAGGTTTTAGACCAAAAGGAATAAACCTTTCATCTAAGAATTGAGTGAATGCGCTATTGCTTGTTTTCATACCAGTTTTAGTTCAAAAAGAGAATTTGCTGACATTATTGTGATTTGGCTGTGGGCGGTGTCTCAGCTACAGGCTGCGAAACACTCGATACAAGTTGAAAACTTTTCAGGTCTCTTCCGGAAACTACTTTTAGGGTAGAGGTGGTGAGATTAACACTCTGGACAAATGGCGATTCTTTTAATTCATCCATAAACTGTGCAATCGTCTGATTGTCTAAAGCTGTTCCTGTCAGGCTTAAAGAACTGTGTTGTTGACGGAGTGATGCGAGCCAGATCCTCTGGTTATCAATTCTATTGGCAACCTCGTCCAAAACTCTCACCGTCAACGATGAATCTGCCCTGAGTTTGTTAATGATCTCTGTTTTCCTATTAAACTCAGCTATGTCTTCTTTTAATTTTTCAATCTTTTTAAGGGTGGGTGCATGGCGGGATTTCTCTGCATCCAGAGCAGCAATTCTGTCCTGCAGATTGTCGATACTCTGTTTTTGCTGAAATGCTGTGGTGGCAAGTAGTGCAAGCACGCACAGAAACGCAACTAGTAAACCCAAAAGTTGTTTTTGCGCTTGATTTCTCTTTTTAAGTTGCCTGATCGGCAGGAGATTTATCTTTAGCATAACGGGTGTCCCGGCAGTTGAGTAATCTTCATATAACAGATGGTCGAAGGGCTATTCCCGAGGCTATCGCCATTTCTGGAGCAATACTATCGAGGTAATCTGGGTCTATTTTCTTTTCGTTAAAAGTCATTTTTAAGAAAGGGTTGAAAAGTTCAATCTCCAAACCAGTCTCGTGGGCAAGAAACTCTCTGAGCCTGTTAACTTTGGCGCCCCCACCACTCAAGATAAGTTTTTTAAGAGGAAGATCTGGATGGTTTGAATGGTAGAGGTCTATTGCTTTTTTGATTTCGAGAACCCACTGAGTGCACGTGGATGAAAAAATCTCTTCAATATCAAACTGGTTTTCTTCCACCTGATTGATGCCCAATTTTATTGCCTCTGCTTCTTCAAATTCAATATCAAGGATATTCTGGATCTGTTCTGTAAGCTGCTTGCTTCCGACGATTATATCCCTTGCTACGACTGAAATACCTTCTGACAAGATATTAATGTTCATTTTGGAGGCGCCAATGTCAACGAGAGCAATGTTCTCATTTTTTAGATAATTGTGCTCATAGGAATTCTCAAGAGCAAAACCGTCAACGTCAATGATTACTGGAGTGAGGTTTATCGTCTGAAGCATTTCCAGGTAGTCGTCGACAATTTCTTTTTTGGCTGCCACAAGCATCACATCTGTTCTGTCTGATTCTGCGGTAGCAGTGTGGAGGTCCTGAAAATCAAGATAGACATCTTCGATGTCGAAAGGTATGTACTGCTCAGCTTCTGTCTGTATATGCTCTTCCAGCTGCACCTCATTCATTACAGCAAGATTCACCTTTTTAACGATAACTGAATAACCAGAGATTGACAGTCCAACCTTCTTATTCTTGATCTTTAGATTACGGAACAGGCTGGATATAGCCTTACTGACGATTTCAGGTTCATTAAGGGTGCCGTCATCTACCGCCCCCTCGGGCAGAACACAGCTCCCTAAGGAAAGTACGGCAAAACCAGTTGGCGTTTGTTTAAGCTGACACGCCTTAATGGCGTGTGAACCTATGTCTAGGCCAACTACGAGTTCTTTTTTGTGTAAAAACGGCAAGTTCATGACAGGATTCTGGAAATAGAATTAATCAAACGGCGCTTAACTATGCCGACAATTCACTAAAGCAATTACATTTTCGTACATCTAAAGATATTAGGTCACACAATCATTCGTTTGTCAAGGAAAAGAAAGTGAAAAACTTGTTGAAGTCACTAGTTCTTAAGGCTTTTGTAAAAAAATGAGTATTGATTTTTGTCAGCTCTTATACAAGATGTAGATACGAAAAAAGGAACGCTGCAATAGTATAGCGTGTTCCCGAAAATGCGTCGTAAGTCTTATATATCTGCTTTTTATCTTTCCCAAGACTAACTCTCTTGTAATTGATTGTGTTTTCAAGTAGTTTGGCCGAGTGATTTTTAACCTTATTTTATCAACTATACAAGGGGTTCAGTTTGTCTACGAACAAATCGGTTTTTCGTGAGTACTTTGAGGCAATATGCATTGCGATATTGCTCGCATTGTTTATAAGGACATTTGTTGTACAAGCCTTCAAGATACCCTCAGGTTCAATGTTGCCGACCTTGCTGATTGGTGATCATTTACTTGTGAATAAGTTTATCTACGGTGTTAAAGTGCCTTTTTCCGGTACAGTTCTGGTGCCATTGAAAACCCCGCAGCAAGGTGATGTTGTTGTCTTTCGCTTTCCCAAAGACAGGTCGATCGACTATATTAAAAGAGTTATTGGTGCGCCGGGTGACTCTGTTGAGATTAAAGACAAGAAGGTCTTTGTAAACGGAAAAGCTATAGAAGATCCCCATGCACACTCGAGTTCTGCGTCGCTGTTAAGTGGCAGTGCCAGTCCAAGAGACAACTTGGGGCCTATTCTGGTTCCAGAAGGCCACATTTTTGTCATGGGTGATAACAGAGATAATAGTTATGACAGCAGGTTCTGGGGTTTTGTCGACCAGAAAGATGTCCGGGGAAAGGCTTTTATTCTGTACTGGTCCTGGGATATCGATAAACCTTTATTCTCAGTGGATCGGATTTCTTCTATCCGCTTTGGCAGGCTCGGCAACTTGATAAATTGATATCGAACAAGGTGGTACATTGCAATCCGAATATCATTTTTCTCATAAACATATTTTTGGAATCGAACAGCTTTCCGTTGCGGATATTCATCACATAATCGCTACAGCTGGCTCTTTTAAAGAAGTGTCCAACAGGCCGATAAAAAAGGTCCCTACGCTGCGTGGGAAAACGGTTGTAAATCTGTTTTTCGAGCCATCTACTAGAACACGGCTTTCTTTTGATATTGCAGGAAAAAGGTTAAGTGCTGATACTTTTACTGTTTCTGCCTCAACAAGCTCGACAACCAAAGGAGAGACTCTGGTTGATACAGCGAAAAATATCCAGGCAATGAACCCGGATGTCATCGTACTGCGTCATTCCAGTTCCGGAGCTCCTCAGCTGCTCGCAAGGCATATAACTGCCTCGGTTATTAATGCTGGCGATGGTGCTCACGAACACCCCAGTCAGGGGCTGCTCGACATGATGACGGTCATGGAGCATAAAGGCAGGTTGGATGGACTGAAGATTGCCATTGTCGGAGATATCGCTCACAGCAGAGTGGCCATCTCCGATATAATCGGATTTACGAAGATGGGGGCCAGAATTTCTCTTGCCGGCCCCCAGACATTTATGCCAGCTGAAATTTCTCGTCTTGGCGTTGATGTTTGTGCTTCTGTGCGGGAGGCTGTTGAAGATGCCGATGTCGTTATGGCTCTGCGCATTCAACTTGAGCGAATGAATGACTCTCTGATACCAAGCTTGCGTGAGTATTCAAATTTTTACGGGGTGAATCTCAAGTTACTCAACTATGCCAAAGAGGACGCCATTGTCATGCACCCAGGTCCGGTCAATCGAGGAGTCGAGCTCAGCCCGGATATTGCGGATGGAAAACGGTCTGTTATTCTTGATCAAGTAACCAACGGCGTGGCCATCCGCATGGCGCTTTTGTATTTGGTACTTGCTGGTGGTAAGGGAAATGACGTACAAGGTGACAAAGGATGAGTCAAACTATCATTTTAAAAAATGGTCGAATTATTGATCCTGCCAAACAGCGTGATGAGGTTGCCGACTTGTGGCTGAAGGACGGTCTGATTGTCGCCCCTAGTCCTTCCTCTGGCGATGCAGAAGTATTCGACCTCAAAGGGTGCTGGGTTGTTCCGGGGCTCATTGACATGCATGTTCATCTTAGAGAGCCCGGAGAAGAGTTCAAAGAAACGATAGCGTCTGGAGCTGCGGCCGCTGCTGCCGGCGGTTTTACGGCTGTTGCCTGTATGCCGAATACCAGACCAGTAAATGATAATGGATCGGTGACCAGCTTCATTGCGGGCAGGGCTGTTGGATGTGCAGCAAGAGTTTATCCGGTTGGTGCCATAAGTAAAGACAGCAAAGGAGAGACCCTGGCCGAATTTGGCGAGATGAAAGAAGCGGGCGCGGTTGCAGTGACTGACGATGGGATTCCTGTCGTTGACAGCCAGTTAATGCGAAGAGCTATGGAGTACGCAGCTTCGCATCAAATGCTGGTCATGTCCCATTCGGAGGAAGGGAGTCTGAGTAAAAGTGGTTGCATGAATGAAGGAGAAACCTCCACCAGGATGGGTTTGAAAGGTATACCTGTTGAGGCGGAGAGTATAATGATCCACCGGGAACTTGCTCTGGCAGAATTGACCGGAGCCCGGGTACATATTGCTCATGTAAGCGCAGCGCAATCTCTTGAGCTGATACGCAACGCTAAGAAAAAGGGAGTGAAGGTTACCGCCGAAACGGCGCCTCACTACTTTACGCTGACCGAAAAAGCAGTTGAAGGATACAATACCAACGCGAAGATGAACCCACCCCTGAGAACCTTGACTGACGTGGAGTCCATTTGTAATGCGCTGCGGGAAGGGACGATAGACGTTATTGCTACCGATCATGCACCTCATTCCATTCTGGAAAAAGAAGTTGAGTTTGATGCGGCCGCGAATGGAGTGAGCGGGCTTGAGACATCTCTTCCATTGAGTCTGGCTCTTGTTCGAGAAGGTATCCTCGATCCGGCTCGGCTGGTGACGTTAATGAGCCGGGCACCCGCTGAGATACTTGGTGTTCCCGGTGGAACATTGGCAGTTGGCTGCGTCGCTGATATTACAGTAATTGACCCCGAAAAGAAATTTAAATTTTCTGTAAATGAAAGTGTGTCGAAAGGAAAGAATAGCCCTTTTGATGGCTGGGAACTTCAGGGAAAGGCAGTACTCACCATTGTTGGTGGACAAATTACACATAGAGACCTTTAAGCCTTTCTATATTGCCCTGGCAGGACTTCTTTTTGATTTGCAAGTGAAATTGGTAACGATCGAACGACATCTATACTTTCGGGGGAGACCCTAGCCTGATAGGCAAGGAGCATTACCCCGGCTTTATCGGCGTCAAGCAGAGCTTGGGCGTACACAGGGTCAATGTGTGAGGCGGGAGAAAAACGATCCGCGTCCATGCGTTGAATGAGAAAGAAAATGCATGCTTTATTCCCCTGTTCTTTAAGTGAAATGAGTTCCTTGAGATGTTTTGTCCCCCTTGCTGTTACCGCATCCGGAAACATTGCACATCCGTCTATTGAAAGAGAACAGTTCTTTATTTCGATAAAGGTTGAAGAGGCCTTGTTCGTAACCAGCAGATCGAGCCGGCTGTGAGGAGAAACTTTTACTTCTGTTTTGAGCGTATCAAACTCTTGAAACTCAGCAATTTGCTTTTTAGTTATCGCTTCCACGACCAGTTTGTTGGTTTTTGCCGTGTTCACCCCTACCCAAGTTGAGTTGTCCATGACCATTTCGAGGGTGTATGGGTACTTTCGTTTTGGATTATCTGATGTGGAAAGGCAGACTCTACTCTGAGGCTCTGAACAAGAGAGCATTGTTCCTGTGTTGGGGCAATGTGCAGTGACTACCTCTCCGTCTTTCAGCCTTATATCTGCGAGGAATCTTTTGTACCTCTTAATGAGAGTACCGTGAACAAGAGGTGCTGAAAAAAGCATAATAGCTGTGTTATGAGAAGTCGGGGATTGTTAAGGAATCTTAAGGTTGCGTATAAATAAAGATAATGATAATTAAAGGTATGTCCTAAATTTTGCGTCTGCAAGATTTAGGTATGATGTTTTCACAAATATGTGTGAAAATAGCCCTCTCTTTGGAAGTAGAAGACAGAGGTCCCTCTTCATTAACATCATGCTACTAGGAAAGGAGAACGATTGCTATGAAATTAGGTATAAACGGTCTGGGAAGAATAGGAAAGTTGTCCCTCTGGCACCATGTTTCCAGAAAACATTTTTCTGGAATCGTTGCGAATATAGGGCGTGAAGTTGGCAGTGGTCTTGAAGATCTGGCCGCAATGCTTGAAAGGGATTCGACCTATGGCCGCTTGGGGACATTTCTATATGGAAATAGCTGCCCCCGCGTAATTGAAGAGTTGAATGAAGAAGCTGGTACCATGGTGGTAAACGGAGTGCCGGTAAAGATACTACGCGCTTCCCGGGATCCAAAAGGTATTAAGTGGCAGGACGAAACAGTGAAACTGGTAGTCGACACTACTGGTGCCTTTACCGACCCGACTGCAGACCCTGATGCAGGCAGAGGTGCACTTCGGGGACATATGCAGTCGGGTGCAGAAAAAGTCATCCTCTCTGCACCATTCAAGATTAAATCGAAAGGGCTGGATATGCCAATTGATGCCATTACCACTGTAATGGGGATCAACGATGAGATGTACAACGGTGAGCAGCACGCACTGATCTCTGCTGCCTCCTGTACAACCACCTGCCTTTCGTACATGATTAAGCCGTTGATGGAGAAAATCGGAGCAGATAAAATTTTAAGTGCTTCCATGGTGACAGTCCATGCAGCAACTGGGAGCCAGCAGGTTCTAGACCGTTTGCCAGGTTCAGGGGCGAAAGACCTAAGGAAGAGCAGATCAATTCTCAATAATATTATTCTCACTACTACGGGAGCCGCCAAAGCGCTGTCGCTTGTTATACCAGAAATGGGGTCTATCGGATTTATGGCTGAGTCTGTGCGGATACCAACTTCTTCCGGTTCGCTTATTATTCTTGTTCTGAATCTCCAGGATGATCTGAAAAACCCTATAAAGCGCAGCGCCATTAATGCCATCTATAAAGAATATGCTAGAACCAACGACTATCTGTTGTTTAGTGAGAAGCAAAATGTCTCCTCTGATATCCTTGGGGCACCTTCGGCCGCCGCTGTAATAGAGGGCACCGAAACCCACACTCGTACAGCTAGCATTCAGGTTAACCTCGCCACTGCCAAAGCTGAGAGTCTGGTGCCCGGTGCTGATCCGATACTCGATGTTCCAGTAACTCAGGCCGTGGTATATGGCTGGTATGATAACGAACTTGGGAGCTATACGAATATGCTTGGTGACCTCACTGTACAGGTAAGCGAGGGTATGTTCTAAGCCGGTTTATTGATGTTAATACGAACGTTACTTGCAGGCGATCTTGACAGGGTTGCAGCTATAGAACGCCAAACCCTGTCGCCTTGGTCAATCCGTTTTCTCAAAGATGAAATGCTGGTTCGAAACGGTATTCAGTGTGTCGCGGACACCGAATTGTCGGGTGTTATTGCCTGGTGTGCCGTCAGAAAAACACCTCCTGAATCTGAATTGTTGAAAATAGCTGTAGATGAAAAACACAGGGGGCAAAAAGTGGCGAGCGCGCTTTTTTCCTGGCTAACAAATGAACTTGTCTCTTGCCATGTCAACACTCTGTTTATTGAAGTACGTTCTCAAAACGATGCAGCCTTGAAAATTTATCAAAAAAGTGGTTTCCTACAAGTTGGAGAACGTAGGGGGTACTATGCAAATCCCCTTGATAATGCACTTGTTTTTCAGAAAAATCTCAAACTATAGTCTTGGTGTACATCACCTCAATAAGAAAAGGACGTGAGATGAAATCAATTCGCGATATCCGGTTAGAGGCTAAACGTGTACTGCTTCGAACTGATTTCAATGTGCCTATGGATAATTCAGGGCATATTACGGATGACATACGGATACGAATGGTCTTGCCGACGATTCATCATATATTGCAGGAGAAAGGTCGATTGATCATTTGCTCTCACATGGGGAGACCCAAGGGGCAGCGTGTGGAAGAGTATAGTCTGGCCCCTGTTGCTCGTCATCTTGAAAGCCTGCTTGGGGTGAATGTCGTGCTCGCTAATGATTGCATTGGTAATGAGGTGCGAACTCTCGTTGAGAAGATGGCGGATGGAGACGTGGTATTGCTTGAAAATTTACGTTTTCATGAAGAGGAAACAAACAATGATTCTGCTTTCTCTTCAAAACTCGCTGAGCTTGCTGAAGTGTATATCAATGATGCTTTTGCTGTTTCACATAGAGCACACAGCTCGGTCGTTGGCGTTGCAAAGCATATTAGAGAAAAAGGAGCCGGCTTCTTATTGCAGACTGAAATGGACTATTTCCACAAATCGATGGCAGAGCCGATTCGACCTCTCGTTGCGGTCGTCGGCGGCGCTAAGGTCTCTTCGAAGCTCGGGGCGCTTAAGAATATGTTGGGAAAAGTCGATCGCATGATCATCGGCGGTGCGATGGCTAACACCTTTCTCAAATCTATGGGCATTGATGTGGGTGGGTCAAAAGTAGAAGACGACCTGCTCGAAAAAGCCCGCGAATTTGTTGAGGCTGCCGATGCAAAAGGAGTGAAACTGTACCTCCCTGTAGATTTCGTTGTAGCTGACCGCTTTGCAGCTGACGCTATTACTAAGAATGTCACATATAGAGACGTCCCAAAAGAATGGATGGCACTTGACATTGGGCCGGCATCCTCTATCTTCTTTTCTGAAGCATTGGACGAAGCCAAAACTATTATTTGGAACGGGCCGATGGGTGCCTTCGAAATGGATGCTTTTGCCAGGGGAACAATGGCCATGTGTCAAAAAATCGCTTCTGCCCATGCCCTTTCAATCATTGGTGGAGGAGACTCCAATGCTGCAGTGAAGAAGGCAGGTGAGGAAAGAAATATCTCGTATATGTCTACCGGAGGCGGGGCTTTTTTGACCTTGCTGGAGGGAAAGACTCTTCCTGGAGTTGAAGTGCTTTCTTCTTAGTACCTTAGAAATAATTTTGTGAAGGTACTTATACCTGTCGAGCGAGTACTGAAAAGAGTCCCGACTTATTTCCCGTTTATCGGGGTTAAGACATGAATTGGGGCGTTGTAGGTTAACTGATATGAGTTTAACAATATCGTCTATTTGTGGTTTTGTGTTGTGAGGCTGGAGAAATACAATGACTCAACGAAAGGCATTAATTGCCGGAAACTGGAAGATGCACTGCGCAGTAGTTGATGGCTGCAGATTGGCCAGTGATATTGCTAAGGCGTGCAACAATTTGAATGATCGAGAGGTTCTTCTTGCTCCACCGGCTACGATCCTCAGTGAAGTATCACACGTTCTTGCGGAAACCAGTATCAAGACAAGTGGGCAGAATGTCTGTTGGGACGAAAAAGGAGCATACACTGGTGAAGTTTCTCCGGTGATGATAAAAGATGCCGGTGGTACTGCTGCCATCGTAGGGCACTCCGAACGACGGCAGATTTTTGGAGAAACTGACGAACTTGTCAACAAGAGACTCCGAGGCGCTTTGTCTTTTGGTTTGTTGACCATTCTTTGTATTGGTGAGACTCTTGGGCAGAGAGAAGGTGGTACCACCTTTTCAGTACTCGAAGAACAGCTTGTAAAGGGACTTACTGGTGTGTCGACCCCTGACATGGCTCAGGTCGTTATTGCTTATGAACCGGTATGGGCAATTGGTACCGGAAAAACAGCGAGTAAAGAACAGGCTCAGGAGGCACACGCCTTTGTTCGACACGTTCTTGAACAAAAATATGAAAAAAACATTGCCGAGCAAACACGAATATTGTATGGTGGCTCGGTCAAGCCGACCAATGTTGATGATTTGATGGCACAGACTGATATTGATGGTGCTCTGGTTGGCGGCGCAGCTCTGGACGCGGAGTCGTTTGGGCGTATAATTAATTTTAATAAACTTTAATTCTGTTGGTTGAATGGATACTTTACTTACAATTGTGCACGTTGTTGTCTGCTTGTTTCTGGTTGGCATAGTACTGCTCCAGCATGGCAAAGGTGCAGATATCGGCGCAACATTTGGTGGGTCAAGCCAGTCGCTTTTTGGAACAGAAGGACCGTTACCTTTACTGAATAAGATAACGACTGCAGCTGCAATCATTTTTATGTTGACATCTGTTACGTTAGCGTATATTTCATCTCAAACAAGCGGTACTTCTTTGATGAGTAATGTGACGGTGAGTGAACCAGCTGAGGTGGCTCAACCAATGGCTCAGGAAGACAAACTGGCTGAACCAGTTGTTGAGGAAAAACAAAGCGACTCAGAAACAGCAAAAGAATAAATATGTGTGCCGAAGTGGTGGAATTGGTAGACGCGCACGCTTGAGGGGCGTGTGGGGAGACTCGTGCCGGTTCGACTCCGGCCTTCGGCACCATTTTTTAGTACCAAGACTTCCACCGAAGTCTTTTCACCCCGCAACTGGAAACAGTTTGCGGGTTTTTTC
>JAWSVG010000136.1:0-8471 GCA_033852035.1 Desulfocapsaceae bacterium
TACAGTTAATAAGTTGCTCCATTTCTGGTTACCTTGCTAACAGATTGTACTTTCAAATAGAAGACCTTAGCAGGTGCTCTATAGTGTTGTGCTATATGGCAGGTAGCCTAACTTACCTCGCCTAAGAAATTAAAGAGACTATCTTTCCAGAGCATGGCTGTAAATGGAGTAACATTTCGTATGTGGTGACCCAATAGATTCTTTGGTTATATCTGATTTATACTTGCTCTATTTCTGAACAATTTCAGTTAAATAGCCAGGTCATCCTGCACAGGAATAATGTAAAATTTTAGATCCCCTTGAATGGTTAACATTGCCAATTGCAGCCTCATCAAAGACCTTGCCAGCTTGACAGGATTTGTTCCTTTCGTATATCGTATAGTGGTGATTGGGAATTTCACTGATTCGTTACATAAAATGGAGGAAAAATGAAAATCTTTTCATTTTCTTTACGGTACTATATCTATATACTTTTACTATCTGCCTTGCCTGTAGTCTTTTTTACTCAAACCGTGTTTGCTCAAAAAGATATTTCTGAGATTAGGGTTACCATTATCCCCCATCGCTCAAATATGGGTAATGAAGAAGTGTATAATACCTTTTTCAGTACAATGACAAAGGAAACAGGCTACTCATTCGTATGGTTTGGCAGTAAAACCTACGACGACGTTATAGATAAATTAAAGACCGGCGTTGCTGATATTGGTTATGTAGGACCATTTGCCTATGTAACGGCTCAGGATAGTTTTGGTGTGCAACTCATATGCAGGACTCTAAGCAAGAGAAGTGTGGAATTTTACCACAGCATGATTATTTCAAGAAAGGACTCTGGCATACATAATTTGACGGATTTAAAAGGGAAAAGATTTTCATTTACAGACCCGAAATCCACCTCAGGATATCTTTTCCCTTTCGCGCAAATTAAAAAAAGTGGCCTCTCACTGGATGATTTCTCAGAGGTTAAATTTCTAAAGCGACACGCCAATTCTCTATTGGCTGTTTACCAAGGCCATGTCGATGCTGGTGCAACATCTTTTACCGCTATAGATAAAGTGGATATCGATATGGACCAGATTGAAATAATCTGGAAATCAGAGCCTATTTATCGAGGGCCATGGGTTGCACGAAAGGGCCTGCCATATGGTGTATTTAAGAAAATCCAAAATGCCATGCTGAAAATTGGAGAACCTGGTAAATCAGCAAACGAATCGATTTTTAATGAATTGACCACTAAAGGGTTTCTCAAGGGAAGTGACAACGACTACGATAATGTCCGTGAAGTAATTCAATGGCTTGAGAACAAATGATGCGCATGTTTTAAAGGCGAAAATACACGCTCTTTATTTTCATATGAGAGAAGAACTTTGAGTATCACCATTCGCAGTAAAATTGCACTTTCATTCCTGGCCCTCGTTATAGTCGTGAGTAGTGTTTTCGCACTCACCTCATATTTCCGTATCATTCATGCCATGCAAGAGGAGGTACAGAAACACGGATCACGAACGGTACAAGTCCTCAGCAGGCTGACAGCTCCCTACATTTTCGAATCAGATTATGTCACTATCCTGGATATTGCGAAAAAACTCATCGAAGATGAAGAAATTCGTAAATTTACAGTGATAGATTCAGATGGTGAAACCTGGCTGACGACTCATCCAAAAGAAGAGATTATTTCTTCAGACGACACTTTTTATACACTGCACATAAGAGACAAAACTGCAGGATTTAGAAAAGTCCTCGGACATGACATCGATATTATGGAGTTTGTCTATCCAATTACGGCACTCGGAAATGTCCGTTATGTGCTGAAAATCGAGCTTTCCCTTGAACATATTCAGCAGCAGGCAAGCGAGCGCGTTGGTGAAACCATCCTTATAGGCATGATCATGCTTTTTGTTGCTGGAGCTATCTCGATATTCCTCACCAAGTTACTTTCAACCCCTCTTCAAAGACTTGTCCTCGGTACAATTGAGTTGTCACAGGGGAACCTTTCACATAGGATCAAGGTTCAATCAACCGACGAAATAGGCTTGCTGTCAGAGTCTTTCAACACAATGGCAGAGAATCTTGAGATGGAATTATCAGGCCGCAAAAATACTGAGAAAAAACTGCAAGAATATAACTCTAACCTCGAAAATGTTGTCTCCGAACGAACCGCATTGCTTACACTGACAAATGAAAAACTTTCTGCCGAAATTGAAGAACGAAAGAAAGCGGAAGGTTTTTTGCTTATCAGCAAAGAGAGATATCAGCGATTTTCAGAGGTGACATTAGACGGCATAGTATTCCATAACGCCAGTGGTATTGTAGATGCCAACTCAGCTTTTACCGCGATGTTCAACCGCACCCTCGACGACCTGAAAGGCAAGGATCTGTTCAGTATTATTTGTCCAGCGGACAACTTCCACAATGTGTCTGGGTTGTTTAGAGCTTGCGAGAGTCAATTTATCGAAACAATTGCTGTAAAACAAGATGGTACACCGATCCACGTTGAAATACAGAATCGTTCCATGAATCATGACGGCTCGTTAATGAATATAATCTTGATTCGAGATGTGACTGAACGTAAAAAGTTAGAGGAGCAACTGCAACAGGCTCAAAGGATGGAAGGTGTCGGTCGCTTAGCTTCAGGTATCGCTCATGATCTCAACAATATCCTTTCTGGCATTGTCACCATGCCACAACTCCTGCTCCTTGATATTGAACAGGATAGTCCATTAAGAGACTCACTCCTAACGATTCAGCAATCTGGAGAGAATGCTGCTGTCATAGTTCAGGACATGCTAACTATTGCAGGGAACAAGTTGGCTATGGAAAAAGTTTTGGATCCTGTCGCACTCACAAAATCCTTTATCGTAAGTCCCGAAAGTTTAAAGCTTAAAGAGACTCATCCTGGGATCAGAATTCAACTCCATCTCAAAGACGGTACTAATAATATCATAGCTTCACCAGTTCACCTCTCCCAGGCTCTGATGAACCTTGTCAAAAATGGTGCAGATGCCATTAATGGCAAAGGGGAGATCGTAATAGAAGTAAAGAATACTACATTGCCAAGTTCAACCAGTCATTATGAGGCTATCCCGCCTGGTGACTACGTCTGTTTCAGCGTAAAAGACTTCGGCCAGGGGATTCCCCCTGAAAAAATTCCGCTTATCTTCGAACCATTCTACACAAAGAAGGAGCTAGGAAGGAGAGGGACAGGCCTAGGGATGGTAATCGTCTGGAACACAGTAAAAGAGCACAAGGGATATATTGACATCATAAGCAGTGTCGGTTCTGGAACTGATGTCAGGATGTACTTGCCTATCACCCTGGAGGAACAGCAAGAATCTGTAGAGGCTGTTAATCTAAACTCACTCAAAGGCAATGGAGAATATATTCTGGTTGTCGACGATATTGATGAACAGAGGCGGATCGCCACCAGCATCCTCGAGAAACTCAATTACAGAGTGTGGAGTGTTTCTGGAGGGATCGAGGCTATTAAATTATTGAAACACAAGGGTGTGGACCTCATTTTGTTAGATATGCTCATGGATCCTGGAATAAATGGAGTAGAAACCAGCAAACGAATAATCTCAAGTTACCCAGATGCAAAAATTCTCATCGCTAGTGGATACGCTGAAAATGAAATGGTTAATCAAGCCCTTGAAGTTGGAGCAATACAATTTCTGAAAAAACCGTATTCAATTGAGGCCCTGGGTACTGCTGTCAAGGAAAATTTAACTTGACAGTGCTTGTGAAATTTATCGTTGTACAAAACATGCCACAACATGATGAATCATGCGTTTGATTTGATAAAATTTAGGATTTTGGTAGAAAGTCTGAGATTCCTGTATCTCTTCAACTATGCCTCATCACAGAATCACTCCATTTCATGGGCCATTTTGAATGATAGTTCTTTTTATATCAGCCTTGAGTCAACTGTTCAGATTGCCAGAATAAATCTCAAAAAGGAGGAGTAGTTCTCCACCTTAATAAGTTTCCTGTTTCTAGAGAATTACGCTCTTCCCAATTCCTAAACACAAAAAAACAATCCGAGATTAGAGGTTGTCAATGAAAATCCTATGTTGTGCAATTTCGAATCTTGCCTGTTAGGCAAGTAATACGTGATGTGGCATTGTTTTGATGTAATAATACTCCATTTTCTCAAGCCTCAATGCCAGATAGTACTTTCGTAGTGATTGGCTTCGCAATAAAGAACTATGTTGTCAGTTAGGAAGCTTCCGTGATGCCTGACAATATTTTGTTAACATGAACAGACGTACCTGGGAAAAATTCGAATCTCGACTCTATTTTCTTGGCACATTGTGGTATTGAAAACAATATTGATATATCATAGGATTATCAAAAAGCAATGGCATAATAACCATTTATTGATTTAACATCATATCAAACTTCATCGCCTGGATATATTGATCATGTTAAAACAAATCGTTTCTTTTTATGCCCTACAGCAAGTTTACTCTGACAATAAGTAAACTGTCGATTCTTTTTCTCTTGGAATTAATTCGGATGGGGATGATGATTTTGCCTTTGACAGGCAATCCAGTACCTAACTCAAACATTACCTACTTAGTTGGTTTGATGTAGGTATTCATTCGATATGGAAATATTCTATGAATTTCCAATAAACTCTGAAATTCACAGAGGAGACTCTATGAACTTTAAAGAAGTAATTAAGAAGGAGCCCATCACAACGTTTTCACTTGTGATTTCCATATCGGTAGCATTGTTTAGTAGTCCGATTTTTCTTGACTGGTACTTCGGTCCGAAAGTCGTTGTTGTTGCCGATTTCAAACAAAGTAACGACCAGCGATGTGCCCCTTTCAAGTTTCTCATACGTAATGAAGGTTCCCGTACTGCTGAAACTGTATGTCTTTTGTATGATTCTGACTTTTTAACATCAGGAAGCGTGTCGATTATATCAGCAAAGTGGGTGAAATCAGGATACCAACATTAGGACCTGGTCAAGACCAAGAAATTCTCTATTTGGAATTTTTCAATGATTCAGAGGCAATGTCTATACGAAATCGTTTATTCAAGATAGGGAAAAGGGAATTCTCAATTTTCCACGTATTGTTTTAGCTGACCATGATGGGGGTAAAGCACAATTAACAAAGATTAATAATGAGTGTGAAGATCAAAAATAATAGTGCCATCTGGCATCCCCAGATGCAGTGTAAATAAATATTTTGGCGAAATCCTTTTTAAGAATTTCCAGCCTATCTAACTGTGTGAAAACGGAAAAACTTGAATTTAGTTGTTTTCGTACATACTCCGATATGCTCAAATCTGTGATATTTTGAACCCAAACATATGAAACACCAGAAATGAAAGCAGTATCAACCATTCAACATGAACTATTACAAAGCGGTGGGTGATGACACTGGAATCTTGGGATACTGTTGCAACGAAAGTAGATTTTAACCTTGAGATCAACCTAGACGACTTCAAAAAATGGGTAACTCCCGAAGCCCCCATTCTTGATTATGGATGCGGTTATGGGCGAGTTTGCAATCGTCTTCATGCACTTGGTTACAAAAACATCACCGGGTGTGATACCTCATTAGAAATGATAAATAGGGGGAATAATAATTTCCCCTATTTACCTCTGTTTCAAAATACAGATATTCGCTTGGAGTATCCTGACCACACCTACACAGCTGTTATTCTCTGTGCTGTTTTGACTTGTGTTCTAGATAATAAGGAAAAAGTAGAAATCATTTCTGAAGCATACCGGCTATTAAAACAAGATGGGCTTCTTCATGTAGTTGAATTTTGCAGTCCTACAGGCAAAATCTTTGAATCTGGTTTTGGAATAATGATGAGTTATCAGAGGCCTGAAGAATTACGGAAAATGTTAATGAACTGCACGCAGGAATTGTCATTTAAAGTCAACCAAGTTGAAACAATGTCCGGGAGCAAAACAGAAGCAATAAGCTATTTTGGAAAAAAACGGTGTAACGAGTATCCTTAGAATAGTAAATGGGGTCTGTCCCCTTTTTCCCCCTTTGGGGACCCCGTTGAGCTGATTCTCGATAATTGATGGACACCTTTTCAGGTTATATGATGTTTGCACAGTGTGAAAGACCCAACACCTTTCGGCTACATCTCAGGTTTGTAGGTTTTTAAAGGCATGGGGAAAGCTCGGCCTTAGAAAAAGGTGGGGAGTCCGAAGACTCCCCGGACGATTATTTCTAATCCGTCGCTCCCATCTGGCTATCCCTTGGCAGGTTGCTCCTCAGCAGAGCCCGCTTCCGTTTCACCAGACCTCTTTATCCTGTAATAACAGGAATAACTTTTGCGTTTTAACGTGATTGTTTTTTCTGTGGTGTTGGTGAATAGAGCTCCAGAAAGAGTTGTTCGTCAAGCTGGGTTAGTTCATCAACTGCGGTGCACCAGCTTGCACAAGACAATATTCCAGATAGGTTCTGAGTTCTTTTTTGTCGTAAGGTGAAAGCATCCGTCTGAATCTGATGCGACTGCCAAGAGCAAGAAGTTCATTACTGCGAAAGCGCTCTGGAAGAGTGAGGTCTCCGCAAAGAATAACGGTCAGTAGACACTCAGAGTCAAACTGAGCACTCCCCAGTAGACGCAATTCGTTGAGGTTGCTGGTCATCATTTCCTGCGCTTCATCTATCAGAAGAATCGGTCTGAACAAAGTGGATTTGATATATTGTCGCCAGCGTTCCCGAAGCGCTTTAAAGCCACCATATCTGTTGGAAGGAGTAAGGTTTACACCAAACAGATCGCCCATTTCACGGTAGAAATCGGCAAGACTCGATTGCGGTCTTTCCATAACACCGACAACCACGTTTTCTAGTCGTTCAAGATTGTGGGCGAGATATTGCAAGTTCTTTGATTTACCAAGTCCTGGTTCTCCACCCATGAGTGCCGGTAAGCGTAGACTCCGAGGCCTCCATCCATAACCAAATTTTCGATTTGGAAGAGGAACGTATCTATTCCCGGTGCTGGCCATAGAGACTGTACTGGAATACTTGGAAGAAACGGGTTCCATTTCAGACCAAACAGGGCAAGGAGTCGTTTATTGTTCATTGGCTGCTGCCTCCATAGCTTGAACTCCCTTGATTTGCAGAGTACCGTCACTTTTTCGCTGGACACGGCTTTCTTGAATGGTAAAAGCGAAGGTCATCTTCTCACTGTCAGGAGTTGGACGTGAAGCGTCGGGACCTTCGAGTAATTTATCCACCGGCGTACAGTTAATTTCAAGATGACGTTTACGGTTGTACTCCATCTCCGACCAGGCCTGTGTGGTGTAGTTCAGTGTTTCAAGAGTCAATGGTTCAACCCTTACCAGCATGGACATCAACCTCCCTTCCAGCTGTTCCCAGAAAGACTCCTGTTTCCCATTCTGATAAGGGCTGTACGGCAACGTTCGATCATGCTTTATACTCAATCCCGACAGCCCGTTCATGGTTTCACGGCAAATCATGGCTGCGCCATTATCTGGCATCAAACTGCGAGGTAAACCTCTTTTCATAAATGCCTGTAACAGACCATGTTGCAAGACTTCCGCTGTCTCCTGATAATACCATTGGATATGGCAACACAATCGGGAGCAATCATCAAGTATACATAGTGCTATGGGAGTGTGCCAGTCCCCGTTATTATCAGCCACCCGTAGTTTTCCTTTGTGGAAATCCAGGTGCCAAAGACCATGTACATGCGAAGCCTCGTAGCTTCTTACTTCCATTTGTTCAAGGTGTCTCTCTGCTTTTTGCTGACCGTGGGTCTTGTTACGTGGAGATTTTTTCTTATACCACCCCCTCTCTTTCATGCGTCTGCGGACACTGGCATATGAAGGGCAATTACCCAGTTCCGGCTTCTCCTCGATCAAGGCAAGAAGATTGTCGGTATGGAGCTGATAGCTCCAATGAGGAAAGTTACAATACTGCTTTCCGAGTTCAAGCAGCATCTGCTCAGAAAGAGCTGTCTTTTTACCGAGATCAGCGCGAGGTTTCCTGTCCAGATCTCCCACGGGATCGTTTCCATTCAACGCTTTATAATACCAACGTTCAATGGTGGAAGAACCAAAGGTAACAAGTTCATCTTTACATGGATGCTGATACCGCCTACCTGCAAGTTGTTTGAGTTGCTTGCCGAGTTCTCCTGGCTCCGGAGGACTAGCCAGCAAACCTCCAATGATGGAAAAGCGAAGTTGCGCCCATGTTTGTAGCCGGGACTGGCTATTTTTGTTCATTGTGTGGCTCCTGTCGGAATTATGAGCTCTTCCTTGTGAAGATTTGCTCGTTTTTTCTACAAGGGCCAGTTTATAGGGGTGGGAGAAAAGGAACAGTCCCCAACTTTTGCGGGAAATTACTGTTCCATCATTTTTCCTGTTGTTAGTACTACGAGACAGCTGAGAATTGCGATTGGGGAGGGCTTGATAGTTTCGAGATAATGTTCGACCAAAGAGCCAGGCAAGATGTGATTTGCAACAGCAGGATGAA
>JAWSVG010000137.1:0-8119 GCA_033852035.1 Desulfocapsaceae bacterium
CTAGTTGTTGTCCACCAGATTTCTCGAAAGATAGACTAAAATCAGGACGGGAATCCCCATAATTGCGGTAACCAAAAAGAAGGTATCGTAACCAAAGGCCGATACCACTGTTCCCGAATAACCACCAATGAGTTTTGGAAAGAGTATCATCAGAGAACTAAAAATAGCGTACTGCATCGCAGTAAAAGATATATTGGTAAGGCTGGATAAAAAGGCCACAAATGCGGTTGTGGCAATCCCTGCACTCAGATTGTCTGCGGCTATCACGAGTGTCAGCATGGAAACATTTGCACCAAGCTGGGCGAGCAACATAAAGAACAGATTGGTAACAGACGAAAGCAAAGCTCCTAAAAAGAGTACTTTATTAACCCCATATCGCATGGTTAGCATTCCACCTACAAAACCGCCGGCAAGCGTCATACCAAGCCCAAATGATTTTGTGACACCCGCGATCACACTTTTGCTAAACCCCATATCCACGTAAAAGACATTTGAGACAACACCCAGGACAATGTCAGAGACACGGTAAAAACCAATGAGAACCAGCAGAAGTATGGCTGACTTCATACTGTACCGGGAGAAGAACTCTTTAATCGGTGCCCAGTAGGTGAGTTGAACCATCTTCTGGTCAACGAGGCCTGTGAGGACAATGGCTCTGGCGACCACGACTGCACATACAATCGCAAGACCAAATCGCAGCAGTTCATGAAAAAAACCGCCCAGGGTCCCTTCAAAAATCGAGGTAAATGAAACAAAATCATCCAGGCCGACAAATAAAGGGCCAGAGTAAAAGAAGGTCAAAGCAAAGGTCGCCATAACGCATAAAAAGAGTACAAGAAAACGTGCATAATCAGCGACTTTGTATGTATACTGTCGGAGGTTCTTGCTGCTTTCGGGCTCTGCAATACAAAAGGTAGTCGCCACGCCGACACACATAATCGCCGCCATGGCGTAGTACGTTACTTTCCAGGCTGAGTAATCATAGTGGCCGGTATCAGTTCCGAGCAGATCAGCAAGAAAGAGCGAGCCGGCACCTGCAGCCAGCATGCCTATACGATAACCTGCAATGTACATTGAAGCGAGCAGGGCCTGCAATTCCTTCCTGGCGGACTCAATGCGATAGGCATCTATGACAATGTCCTGGGTAGCAGATGAAAAACCCAGCATAACAGCGGCCATAGCCATAATGGTAAGATTTTGCAGATTATCTGCCGGGTTCACCGACGCCATCCATAAAATAGAAAGAATGATGAGGAGTTGTGCCACCAGGATCCAGGCCCGTCGTCTCCCCATTCTATCTGTGAGCCAGGGCAGTGGCAGCATATCAAGAAGGGGAGCCCAGAGAAATTTAAAACCATAACCAAGTGCAGCCCAGCTAAAAAAAGTAACAGCCGATCTGGCTACCCCTGCCTCGCGGAGCCATACAGAAAGTGTGGAAAAAATCAGAAGAATTGGAACTCCGGCAGAAAATCCCAGAAAAAGCATAGCAATAGCCCTGGGGTGTCGCCAGGAATCAAAAGTTTCCTTCCAGCTTCGTTTTTCACTATCTTCCGGGCTCATTATTGTCTTTTCCTCTCATTAATATTATGGTATTTGAGCTGAGACCAAGGAGCTCACCCGCGATGTACTTAATACAAGAACCCCAAACTGTCCATAAACAGTTACATTGATAATGACTATTCGAATTCACAACACCCTGTCAGGTAAAAAAGAACCCCTCCAGCCGCTTGAACCCAATCATATCAAACTCTACGTTTGCGGCATTACTTCCTATGATTTCTGCCACATCGGTCACGCACGCTCTGCTCTGGCTTTTGATATGATCGTTCGTTACCTGAGATATAAAGGTAACAAGGTCACCTACGTCCGAAATTTTACTGATATAGACGACAAGATCATAGCCCGAGCCCAAGAACAGAACACCACTGCAGAAGAGCTGGCCAACAGGTTTATTGATGAATTTTACCAGGATATGGATGGGCTTGGCATAGATCGTCCTGATATTGAACCCAAGGCGACTGAGCATATCAAAGAGATGACAGATCTCATAGTAGAGCTCATTGCCAAAGGAAAGGCCTATCCTTCCGGAGGGGATGTCTATTACATCGTCGACAGCTTTCCTGAATATGGGAAACTCTCCAAACGAAATATCGATGACATGCGCGCAGGGGCACGAGTTTCTGTCAACGAACAGAAAAAAAACCCCATGGATTTTGTGCTCTGGAAGGCCTCCAAACCCGGAGAACCGACTTGGGACAGCCCCTGGGGACCTGGCAGGCCAGGATGGCATATCGAATGTTCTGCCATGTCCAAAAAATATCTAGGCGAAACATTTGATATCCATGGAGGCGGCCAGGATCTCATTTTTCCCCATCATGAAAACGAGATTGCCCAGAGTGAAGGTGCAAATGACAAACAGTTCGTCAAAATGTGGATTCACCATGGATTTGTTACCATCCGAGATGAAAAAATGTCCAAATCTCTCGGCAACTTTCTGACCATACGAGACATTCTTGACCATTACCATCCAGAGATACTGCGCTTTTTTATTTTCTCAACCCAGTACAGAAATCCTCTCGATTTTTCAGAAACAGCAATGCAGGACGCCACCACTGGTCTTGAGAGGCTGTATACATGCGTAGCCACCATTGATGATCTCAATCCTGAATCTTTTAGTGCTGACGCTGACACAGTGATTTCAGACAAGGATATCCAGAAAATCAAATCTATGGAAAACCGTTTTCAACAAGCCATGGACAACGACTTCAACACTGCACAGGCTCAAGGCATCTTCTTTGACACGGTGAAAGTAATCAACCGTGTTCATGAACTCCTTCCAGCCTCCCCCGCTAAAGGCGATATCCTGCTTTTGAAAAAGGCTGTAGAAACCCTAAAAAAGCTTGCTGACATAATGGGACTCTTACGCTCTGATGCTACCTCCTTTCTAACAAATCAAAAGGAGAAGCTGGCAGCTGATCTCGACATTGATGAAGTTGCCATCGAGCAGCTTATAGCCGAGCGCTATCAATGTCGTGTCGCTAAGAACTGGGCCAGAGGCGATGAGATACGTGATGAACTTCTGGCAAAAAATATTGTCCTCAAAGACGGACAGGAAGGCACCACCTGGTCTGTTAAGAAAGGCTGATAATTACCCTTTAGCCTTTAGATATGGAGGTAGCAGGTCATGAGAACACCAGTGGTTGCAGGTCGTTTTTACCCAGGCTCCCCTATAGAGCTGGCCGAGACAGTTGATGGACTCTTTGCCAAAGCAGGGACAGTGCAGAAAGAGACTGCTCTTGCAGTGGTCTCTCCCCATGCCGGATATATTTACTCCGGCGAACTTGCCTCCAAAACACTCAGCAGGGTAACAGTTCCGGAAACGGTTGTTATCATCGGCCCCAACCATCATGGTCGTGGAGCGCGAGTTGCCTTGTCAGCTCAATCCTGGGAAATGCCCTTCGGCGAGGTACCCGTTGACCAGGAGATGGCAGCGCTCCTGGTTGAACAAGGTACCGCTGAGATTACCATTGACGAAATTGCCCATAACCCCGAACACTCTCTTGAAGTACAAATCCCTTTTCTCCAGAAGCTGCAGAACAACCTCAAAATTGTCCCCTTGGTCGTTTCACAAATCACCTTCTCACAATGTGAAGAAGTAGCGACAGCCCTTGCTGATGCTATTCAGGCCTTGGAGAAAGATATACTTATCGTTGCCTCAAGCGACATGAGCCACTACGAATCAAGAGAAGCCGCTACGAAAAAAGACAGCCTCGCCCTTCAGGACGTGCAAAATCTTAAGCCGCAGGAACTGTACAACACAGTTTTCAGCAATGGTATTTCCATGTGCGGAGTGATTCCCGTTGTGATTACCCTTTTGACGGCCAGGCTCTTGGGTGCCACGAGAGCTGACCTCGTTGATTATACAGACTCAGGCTATGTTTCTGGGGACGCCAAACAAGTAGTTGGTTATGCAGGAATTGTCATTCGTTGATTTTTTCTTGACAGCTTGAAACATTTTTAATATAAGATCACCCTCACTGCACTGATATCACGGTTATCAGCCTGCAGAGTGGTTAGGAGGTGGTGAGCAGTAATGATCATCTACTCTTTACCCGTCCAATGAGTTGGGGCGTCGCCAAGCGGTAAGGCACCAGGTTTTGATCCTGGCATGCGTAGGTTCGAATCCTGCCGCCCCAGCCAGTTTATCCTCCTACTAGATGCCCCGCCAATCCTGTCCGTGTACTTCTGAATTTATATAATTGACGAGAAATGTCCGCTTATCTCTTTTAAAAAGAGTCCTTTCCGCTGCGAGTCGTTCATACTCCTCTTTTGCTCCTTGAGCTTCCTCCTCTACTTCCGCAAGTTCCTGGAGCAGATCATCCTTCTCGTCTTCATCTTGACTCCTGGCCATCTGTTTCTTTATTTTTTTGCTCTCAGGTTTTGCAGCAGCTTTCGCTTCAGCCAGGGTATCTTTTGCCCAGTTGGTCTCATCCCTTAACTGCTGTTCGTGCTCAATACATTCTTCCTTAAAACTTCTTACAAAATCGTCCAGCTCGGATCTTTCGAGGAAGCCGATGTTCACCATATGCTGCTTATACATTTTAACAGCGTCCTTTAAACGTATTTCCTGATCAACAGGGAGTATCATCTCGTTTGTTATAATCGGGTACGGCTCATCCTTAACGGGAAGCTCAGCACCTGAATTCTTTGATGTCAGTTTCGTCAATACTTTTGAAAAAAGCCCACTTTTCTTTGCTGCTTTAACTAGTTTTGCCATTTTTATTTTTTCTTTGTTGTGGTGAAAATAGTATGTTCAGAATACGGATGAATCTACTTACCAAATCCGTAAAGATCAACTACGATACGCTCTATCGATTGATTCTTCGTCGTTCCACTACATATTATATGAAAAGGACTTCCCTGTTCCCATGTTTTTAGAAATTCAAAACCTCAACCTCTGGTTTAATAGTCTTGATCAGACGGGTCACTACTATAAGGAACAGGTTCTGTACGACATATCACTCTCTATTCAGCATGGAGAAACTGCTGCATTGGTTGGAGAGTCTGGCTCCGGCAAGTCGGTTACAGCTTTCTCAATTCTTCGTCTCTTAGAAAAAACCAGCAACATTACGGTTGAGGGAAAGATTCTTTTCAAGGGAAAAGATCTGTATAAACTCAGCTCAAGCGAGATGCGCTCATATCGCGGCAATAGTATAGGCATAATTTTTCAAGAGCCCATGACCTCCCTCAACCCTGTCTATCGTATTGGCAGTCAAGTGATCGAACCGCTTATAACCCATAAAAACATGTCAAAACAAGCGGCCGAAAAAGAAGCTGTCCGACTACTCGAACGAACCGGCATAGATGACCCAACCGCCCGCATGCGTTCTTATCCCCATCAATTATCCGGAGGCCAGCGCCAGAGGGTGATGATTGCCATGGCCCTTGCCTGTAAGCCTACACTCCTTATTGCTGACGAGCCCACCACAGCTTTGGACGTAACTATCCAGGCCCAAATTCTTGCTCTGATAAAGGATATTCAGCAGGAATACAAGATGACCGTCCTGCTTATTACCCACGATCTTGAGATGGTGAAAAAACAAGCTGATACTTTGTACATCATGCAGCACGGCCGCATCGTAGAAAGCGGCCCGACTGAAAAAATATTTGCGCGACCGGCCGACGCCTATACCAAACAATTACTCTCAGCCATACCCACGAGTCATAAGGCTACATCCCGCCCCGGCCGTTTACTCCTGCAAACCGAAAACCTCAATTGCGAGTTTACACTTCCCGGTAAATGGGTGCACCCTTTCAAACGTGAAAAAAAGAGTATTACAGCCGTAAACGGAGTGAATCTTACCGTTCGCCAAGGAACAACCTGGGGTATTGTAGGGGAGTCTGGTTCAGGTAAAACCAGCCTTGGTATGGCTATTTTAAAACTTGTCAAAAGCAAGGGGACTATTCTTTTTGATAATCAGGATATCCAGGGTATGACCAACAGGCAACTACGGCCATTAAGGAGCGATATTCAAATCGTCTTTCAAGATCCTTTTTCCTCCCTCTCCCCCCGGCTCACTGTCAAAGAGATAATCGACGAAGGTTTGGAAGTACACTATCCGAACCTCAGCAAGGAACAACGGTTGGAACGTATACTGCAAGTTCTTAATGAAGTTGGTCTCACAGAGGAAATGACCTCCCGTTTCCCCCATGAGTTTTCAGGAGGACAGCGACAACGCATCGCTATCGCCAGGGCCATTGTGCTTAAACCCAAATTTCTTATCCTGGATGAACCGACATCTGCACTTGACGTGACCATTCAAGGGCAGATTATTGAACTGTTGCTAAACCTTCAGAAAAAGCACAACATGACCTACATGTTTATTTCCCATGACCTACGTGTCATTCGGGCCCTCTCAGATTACATTGCCGTCATGCATCATGGCAAAATAATCGAGGCAGGACCTGCGCAGGAGGTTTTTGATTCTCCCGCGCAGGAATATACCCGTACTCTGTTTGCCGCAGCTTTATAAAGACTGCCGGTTGCAATTACTCTGCGATCACAATCTCTTCTTTCTTGCGACACTTATCCCCTCGCATATCATCTTTAAAGAGTTCGTAACCTCGCTCCATTGCACAAAAGTCCCCACACATAGTGCAGGTGGATTCGTTCTCGGGCATCCGGCTTTTGCGGACTTCGGTCATTTTTTCAGGAAACATTGATAATTTAAAATACTCATCAAACGCGCTGTCTCTTCGTGCAAGGGCTGCTCTCTTCTCAACATCTCTTTTTTCAGGATATTTCGCAATATCTCCAATCCGTGCTGCCAACCGTGTTGCGCGCACGCCTTCACGAACGTCATCCTCGTTTGGCAAGGCAAGGTGTTCGGCCGGGGTAATGTAACAAATGAGATCTGCACCATGCCACGCTGACTGTGCTGCACCGATTGCAGCAGTAATATGATCATAACCCGCGCCAGTATCAGCAGGGAGGGGGCCAAGAACATAGTAAGGAGCTCCTCCACTCATGGCTTTTTCAAGCATAATATTACCGCTAATTTCGTCAAGAGGTACATGGCCCGGCCCTTCCACCATCATTTGACAGCCCATATTGCGTCCCAGTTCTGCCAGTTCACAATTAATTATCATCTCGGCCATTTGTGCACGATCATGGCTATCATGAATGGCACCAGCTCGTATGCCGTTTCCAAGTGAGAGAACCGCATCGTATTTTTTCATCAAAGCACAAACCCGGTCAAACTGTTCATACAGAGGATTCTCGCGCTTGTTATACTCCATCCACGAAACCATAAAAGTCCCGCCTTTTGAGACGAGCCCACCATATCGAAAGCCTTGATTTCGCAGACGCTCCACAGAAAACTGGTTTATTCCGCAGTGGATTGCCATAAAGGACATACCGTCCGCAAGTTGTCGCTCGATGAGTTCAAATAAATACTCAGGATCAAGTTTATTGGGGTTGTGGTATTTCCTGCTGGTCTCTGCAAAAGCCTGATACAGAGGCACGTTTCCAACGGGGAGATCTGTGCCTCCTATAACTGCTTGACGAATTGCATCAAGATCCCCTCCTGTTGACAGCTCCATCAGGGTGTCTGCTTTTTCTTCCTCAGCCACCCGTGCCTTACGAATTTCCAGATCCACATCTGAAATATCAGAAGAAGTACCAATGGATGCATTGACTTTTGTCCGCAACCCTTTACCTATCCCGCAAATTTTTTGATTGGGCCGATTCGGGTTACAGGGGATGACAATGGTACCGTCCGCAACACATTGTCGTATAACCTCTGAAGGATAATCCTCATCTTTTGCGACGGCCTCAATCTGTTTGGTAATAATTCCTTCTCTGGCGAGTTCAATCTGCGTTTTCATAACAATACATCTCCATTTTGATGATCCTGTCGAGCGGGCATAAAAAAAGTCCGTGTCTCGGTTGAACACCGCGACACGGACTTATTACGGACAAGAAAGTCTTTATCTCCCAGGCAGGTCTTCTGACTTACGGATCTCTCTCGGACTGCACCTTCCCGCTCAAAATAGAAAGCAGTGGTATGTCAACAGTCGTTGTCCCCGCTTACAGCGCTGGCCCCACGTTACGGATTTT
>JAWSVG010000138.1:0-2316 GCA_033852035.1 Desulfocapsaceae bacterium
TACTATTGGCAATATTAACCATTTAAGCAAAACTAAAAATTGACCTCATTCCTGTTTATACGTAACAAAAACTAAAACCGAAAGAATGTTATATTCGGTCATTAATGTCCTGTTTTTTCAACAAAAGACAAGGAGACAAAATGATCGGACAAGAAAGTATACGTAACAATTCCCCTTCCTACATGGAAAGTAGCACCGTACTGCAAAGACACAAAGTTGCTATCCTGAAATCCAAGACGAAACCGCCTCATCCTGGATTCCCCCATCCCGTGCCAAGGCCTCAATCCTTGGTGATAACAAATAAAAGACGTCATGTACTCGATCGTTTTTCATACCGTCTTATGGAGACCGAGCACCCTGGAGCGGATATAGCAATTGAGTACCTTCTAATGAAATATCGTATAAATCAATCCGTACATACCATCAGGGCCTCTGGTGAAATCATACTATTTTTTTACAAGTTCCTCGAAAACACAGGATCGAATATCCTTACGTTGTCGAATGGTAATATCATTGATTACATTGAACATGACCAAAATCGTGGAATGAAAATCAATACAATTATTGGTCGCTTAAGAGTGATCTATGCGTTCATCAGGTTTATGATTGAACGGGATCTTCTCCCAATGGAACTTTTAGAGAAAAAGATCCTTATCAAACAACCAGAAGTTCTGCCCAGAGGGATTCCTGAAGAAGATATAGATTCTTTACTGGCAGCGATAATCAAAGTACGAGACCGTGCAATGATCTTACTTTTATTAAGGACAGGGATGCGAATCGGCGAATTGCTCAACGTTAAAGTGACAGACATTATTTTGCCGGAAAAGAAAATCTTACTCTACATCGGGGAAAAGAATTTCGAAGGACGAGTCGTCTATTTCAGTAACGATGCTGAAGCAGCACTGGTTGAGTGGTTGCAACTGAGAAATGAACAAAAAGAGTACCTCTTCTACAGCCCTGCACGAGAGAATATCAGCTATGTATCTGCCTGGAAAGTCATGAGGGATCTTCTAACAAAAGCAAATTTGCGGGGCAAAGGATATACCCTGCACAGCCTGCGGCACACATTCGCAACGACCATGCTTAACGCGGGATTACGGTTGGAGGTGCTGCAGCAGCTGCTTGGTCATAAGTTAATTGATATGACCTTGCGATACGCAAAGCTATCAAATGTGACAAGAGAAGCTGAATATTTCAAAGCAATTGCTATTATAGAAAAAGGGGGACATCGTGAATCTAACCGAGTCAATTCTCAATTACAGGCAGTATTTGAAGAGAAAGAACTACTCTGCTCACACAGTTAGAAATTACCTGCATAGATTGCAGCGATTTCTTGTCTGGATCACCGTGCCCGTTGAATTGGTAAGCTCTGCAGAAGTGAAATCGTATATTGACTATATGCTCGAAAAGCAGTTGGCCGCACAAACAATCAATGGACACTTGATTGTAATTCGGAGATTTTATCATTATCTGCAACAGGAGGAGAATATCATGATAGAAAATCCTGCAATCAAAGGTATGTCCCTTCGGCTCTCCAAGCCACTCCCTAGACATTTACGTGATGATGATGTGGATATTTTCTTTAAAGCTGTAACGAAATCAAGAGATAAGGCCATATTCATGCTAATGCTGCGCAGTGGACTGAGAGTTGAAGAAGTTGCTAATCTCAGCCTTGATGCCATCGATTATCGCCGCAGTCAAATCATGGTCAGATCTGGTAAAGGGGCAAAAGACAGAGTGGTATATATTAGCAATGATGCTGGTAACGCTTTAGCATCTTATTTGCGGGAAAGAGTTGTGACAAAAGAGCAAAGAGTCTTTCTTGTTGAAAAAGGGTGTTACAAAGGTAAGCCGATATCCGTACGTGGTATTCAAAAACGTATTGAGTATTATTCCAAACAAGCCGGAATCGCGGTATCCTGTCACCAACTACGGCATACGATGGCAACCCAGTTACTCAATGCTGATGCAGACTTGGTCACAATCCAGGATTTACTTGGCCATACAAGGATCAAAACAACCATGAGGTATTGCAAACTGGCGAATGTTAAGGCCCAGCGGGATTATTTTAAAGCTGTCTCGCTGGTAATGGAGAAATGTGGGTTCAATAAACAAGTGGTACGGGGGAATGATCCGCCCCGTTAATGATCAGTCCCTCCGACGAGCGTACAGTTGCAGCCCATTCTCGGGACTGATCATTAACGAGACTACCTTGGTTTGAAAATGCTTGACTTATGAGCAAAACGAGAGGAAAAGGCAGAGGTGTAACCGACTAATTTAAATGAAAAAACTGGACTTGTTACGTATACGCCCTGT
>JAWSVG010000050.1:0-18833 GCA_033852035.1 Desulfocapsaceae bacterium
TTCAACGCGTTGAAGGTCAGTACAATGAAGATTCATCGGGCGAACGCAGCGGTTTATTGATGGAGGTATGAATATTGCTCTCACTCAATGGTCGTAAGGGAGAAAGGGTATATAAGAAGCATAAGGGCGATGGTGATTTCGCATCCCGCCTTGTTGCACTCAGTTGCAGTGATTGCCCAGAAGGCCAAGTGCAATGGTCGCTATGCTTACTTGCGGATCAGGTTGTGGAGTTGGGCTATGTAAAAAGTATTTCGCATAAACTATTAGACAGACCGAAGATGCCCGAATGAAATTGAAACGACTTTATCCAACATTGGAGATATGGCAAAGAGACTAGCCCGCTTTTCTTGTCAAAATTTTTGGTCGAAAATAAAACGGTGATACCTTGAGAAATTAAGTGACATTTTGCAAAATAGGTGATATTTTATCTTTTGAATGATGTTGATGTATTGGCAATAGAAGGATAGCGGCTAACCTGGATTCTCTGAATCCGCCAAACAACAAGGAGGAAAATATGATTCGATCAATTTTAGCATTGGGTGTTGCCGGAGCGATAGCTACATTTTCGTCGACGGCTATTGCGAGCCCTACGATTAAATTAGGACACGTTGACCCTGCAGAATGGCAAACTTCGAAGAAAGGAGCAGTCGGAATCATTTTTAAAAAAATCGTGGAAGGTGAGACAGAGATCAAGGTCGAATTGTTCCCTGCAAAATCTCTCGGAAACGAGTCTGAACTAATTCAGCAAGCTCAAGAAGGTACGACCCAGATGGCTATTGTTTCAGGTGCCATGGCAAAAATTTGCAAGCCAGTCGATGTACTTAATATTCCATATACATTTTCATCACCAACTATAGCCTGGGATGTTTTAGACGGTTCTTTTGGTAAAGAACTGGCGGATTTTTGTCTGGAAAAAACCGGCCTGAGGACTCTTGCCTATGCAGAGACAGGGTTTAGAAATTTCACCAATAACGTTCGTGAGATCAAATCCCCTGCGGATATGAAGGGATTAAAATTCAGGGTTCAGCCGATACCTCTTTATGTCGAAATGGTTAAAGGCCTTGGTGGAGAACCTACACCAATCGCCTGGTCTGAGTTGCCAAATGCCCTGGCAACAGGCGTAGTTGATGGTCAAGAGAACCCCGTAGGAACTATTTACAATAACAACCTTCATAAGCTTCAAAAATACATGGTTCTTGATGGTCATGTCTATGGAGCTGACTTTATTCTCATTAATGATGAATTCCTGCAGTCTCTACCTGAAAACGACCAGGCCATCATTAAAAAAGCAGCGCGGATTGCAGGTACAATGGGTCGCGCCATCCAGCAATTCAATACCGCAGATGGTGTTACCAAAGTAGTTGCCGAGGGTATGACCGTTCACTCCCCTACAGCAGCTGAAATGGCTCAGTTCAAGAAACTGGCTCAACCTGCTGTAAAAAAATGGCTGACCGAAGAACTCGGTGACGATGCCGTATGGATTGAAAAACTAGACGCTGCAGTAGCAGAGGCAAGCAAATAAACAACGCGCTGCAAAACACCCAGACAGGTTTTTCATCTAGGAGCTTGTCTGGTTACCTCGTATCTATATAAACCAGTTACATATCTCTTTGAGATTCAGTCTGCAAAGAGGGAGGGACTTATGCATCGCATTGTTCTTAATATATCACGTTATTACTCCCGCATTGCCGCTGGCGGGGCATCTCTCTCAATGCTCATAGTCTTTTTAATTGTCTTTATTAATTCCGTTCGTCGTTACACTGTTGGTAAATCCTACGAATGGGGAGAACAACTTCCTGTTTTTATAGCTATTTATGGACTTTTGTGTGGTGTTGCGTGGGCCTATATGCAAGATCGCCACATACGATTCACCCTACTGGTTGGTTTTTTACCGGAATCACTTACCCACAAACTGTACCTGTTGGTCGATATAATTGTGATCGCCACAGGTGGCCTGCTCACCTATTCGGGTTACTTATTTGTTTTAAAAAGAGGTGGCTTAGAAGCCTCAGGCCTCATCAGTCTAGCCAAGGAACTGAAGGCCATAACAGGTTGGGAGGATATGATATGGATAGGACATTTTTATCCATACCAGTCGGCAATGATTTTAGGTGGAGCCATGCTGACAATAGCTGCGTCACTCAGATTCCTGATGCGTCTGTCAAAAGCAAAGGCGCCTGCAACAATTGAGATAGAGGTGTAATGATATGGTTTTCGCAATCCTACTAGGCTTTCTTATTTTTGGTGTACCCGTTGCTTTTTCCATTGTTGCTGCACTCCTCTACTTCATGGCAACTGGGGACTTTCCCTACAATATACGAATAGTGGCAACTCAGATGTTCGGAGGGATGAATTCTTACCCGCTACTCGCTATTCCCTTATTTATCCTGGCCGGTGAGCTGATGAATAAATCTGGGATCACTACAAGAATTATTGCATTTGCCAGTATTTTGGTAGGACGGTGGCGGGCAGGCCTGGCCCTGGTAAACATTTGGGCTTCTGTAATTTTTGCAGGCCTATCGGGGTCGGCAGTGGCTGACACATCAGCAATCGGACGGGTATTTATTCCGGAAATGGAAAAAAAAGGATATCCCCGCGACTTTGCCGCTGCACTTACTGCTGCATCTTCGGTCATTGGTCCCATTATTCCTCCAAGCATCCCTGTCATCATTTATGCCTTGACCGTTACAGGTGTTTCGGTTCCTGCTCTGTTTCTTGCGGGGGTTGTTCCTGGAATATTACTGGCAATTTTTCTCTCCATTTACGTGATGACCTTTGCTGGCCATTATGAAATCCCCGAACAGAAAACTGATAAGGCCTCTAAAAGAAGTGTTCTAGTACAAGGCATCATACCGCTACTTATGCCAATATTTGTTGTAGGTGCTATTTTGCTCGGTGTCGCCACACCAACTGAAGCGGCGAGCTTTGCTGTAGCCTATGCCCTGATTGTCGGCTTGTTTATTTTCCGCGAACTGAAAGTCACTGACCTTCCCGAAATTTTTGCAACTTCCATGCGGGATAGCTCGGTGATTATGATCGTCATTTCAGCTGTAGCAGCTGCAAACTGGTTGCTCACCTACAATCGTATCCCCAATATGATCACCGATTTTGCGCTCACTTTCATGACCGCTAAATGGATGTTCCTGGTCTCGACAATGGTGCTCTTCCTCTTCGTCGGGCTGTTCCTCGAGGGGATTGCAGCCATGCTCGTTCTCGTGCCAATCCTGCATCCCATTGCTGTAACCATGGGGGTTGACCCGACTCATTTCGGCATCCTCGTAGTTTTTAATCTTATGATCGGTTTAATCACGCCACCCATGGGATTGTGTCTATTTGTCGCAGATTCAGTTGCCAATGTTGGATTAGGCCGTCTCTCCAGACAAATAATGCCACTCTTTTTGGTAGAATTAATCGTATTGGTTATTTTAACATTTGTGCCGATAACGGTAATAGGTCTTCCCCGCTTGCTCGGTTACTAAAAGAGGTATTGGAATGTCTCAAATTTTGCAATTAGGACTATTAGGCAATCAGATCGGCCGCAGCAGGGTAAAGGCCCTGCACGAACTACTAGGTGAACTATACAATATCAATATCAATTACCGCCTCATGGACCTGGCAGATAAACCAGAACCAGTCTCTATTCTCAAGGAGCTGGAACGTTGTCGCAGAGAGGGTTTTAGAGGGGTAAATGTTACTCACCCGTACAAGAAACGAGCATTTGAGCATGTAACAACGTTCGATCATTTTCCTGACGGGTTGACATCTGTTAACACAGTACTCCTGGATGGCGATACACTTCAAGCTGACAACACCGACTACTCAGGTTTTTGCAAAGCATATACCCGTCAATTCGGTGAGGACTGTAAACCCGGTAAGGTAGTCATGCTTGGGGCCGGCGGCGTTGGTGTAGCTATTGCATTTGGCTTACAACAGTTGGGTGTCGATGAGCTCATGATCTATGATAAAGTTAAAGAATCTGCTCATGGTTTGGAACAGCTCTTGAAAACTCGTGGGGTACATGTCAGAATACTTGCTGAGCAAGATGTAGTAGGGGAGATGCAACAGGCCGATGGCCTTATCAATGCGACCCCTCTTGGCATGTTCCAATACCCCGGAAACCCATTTCCTCTTGATGGGTTTACATCCCAGCGTTGGGCTTTTGATGCTGTCTACACCCCTGAAAACACTGCGTTTCTCGACCAGTGCCGTAAGCGAGGAATAAACACATTATCTGGTTTCCAGCTCTTTTTGTATCAGGGGCTTGATGCATTCAAGCATTTTACTGGAGTAACTGCTGATGCACAAATAATTGAACCACTATTCCTGGAAAAATTCCCTTTGGAATAGGCGTTTGACCACAGCAATCAACATAACACTCGGCTCCATCAATCCGAAGGGTTAAAAGAAAATCTCAGGCCACAGTCTACTATGATACGCAAAAGCAGTAACAATCTCTACAACACCCTCAAAGCGGATATATTAGCCGGTCATTTTGCCCCGGGCAGCAAACTAAAGATAGAGACACTCAAGGAAAGATACGGCATGGGGGTCAACGTCATCCGCGAGAGCCTTGCACGTTTAGCTACGGAAGATCTGGTTGATTTTGAAGACCAGAAAGGGTTTAGAGTCGCAGAAACATCCTCCTCCCGTTTAAATGATTTGACGCGGCTGAGAATTTTGCTTGAAAATGATGGCGCAATCCACTCCATGACCAAGGGAGGCATCGAGTGGGAAAGCACTCTCATTGCTGCCTACCACAAACTGTCCTATATTGAAGAAAAAATGTGTGAAGCTGAAGGGGATCATTACAAAACCTGGCACCAATGCGACTGGGAATTCCATGAGGCTCTTGTTGCCGCCTGTGGTTCCACTTTGCATTGTGTCTATCACAGGAGGATCTTTGATCAATTTCGACAATATGTGATGGTTGACCTAAAAACCAACGGATTTCGTGGCCAGGACATTATTGACGAACATCAGGCTATTTTAGATGCTGCTCTAAAACATGACAGCAATCGCCTGACGAAGGCAATTGAAAGACACCTGAGCTATTATCATCGACTTACAGCTCGCTGACCCGTATTGCCTAGAACATGGTCTGCCATTAGGACTTTCGAAGTCTCCGCTTATCTGGTCAAAATCAAGGCATTTTCAAAAAACAAGCACAGCCACATGTTTAATATCGAAGTCTACGCTATCTGCGAGCATTGTTTTTTGAAAATAACAAAGAGTTTGGGTAAAAGACTATTCTCCGACAGCCTCCTATTTAGTGGCTGACCCTATCAAGAAGAGTAAGAAGTATATCATACTGATAAGATTTGACTATCTTCTTGATAGGGTCAGCGATCGCTTCGTCATCTTGTGCTATTTTCTCAATAACCCGTTCAGTCTCACTCACATCAAGAGCAATAACTGCCTGGTACAGAGCAAATGCCTGCTCCGGTGAGAGTTGTTTTACAGCGGAGGCCAGATTCAATTGCGATCGCTTCTCGGGGTTTTCCAGAACGTATCTATAGGTCACTCCAAGATGTTTAGCGACAGTACTGAATATTTCCTGCTCGTTAAAAGGTTTGCAGATCAGTCCGTCGCCCCCCGATTCGAGAATACTGGCCTGATCCTCCACGAATGCATGGGCGGTCAGAGCAATGATAATTGGCTGGATGCTACCCGTCTGAGCTCTGATCGTATGGATCGCAGCCAAACCATCTACTATCGGCATATGAATATCCATAAAAATAAGTTGCGCTTGCCAACGCTGCTGTTCTTCAATAGCCTCAGCGCCATTATTTGCAGTCCTTACGCTAAAGCCAACCTCTGTCAAAAGTTCCGCTAATACGCTGCGACTCGTTGGATCGTCCTCAACCACAAGAATTCGGGGGACGGGCTGCTCCGCTGCCAGACTTATCACTGGAGGGAGATCTTCTGCAACCATTCTAACGACGGTTGGGGCAATTATCCGGACCGTAAAACAGGAACCAATCCCCAGCCTGCTCACTACCTCAATATCCCCACCAAGCATCCCAGCGAATTTTTTGCAAATTGAAAGGCCAAGGCCGGTCCCCCTTTCCCCTGAGTGGTGGTTACTCGTTGTAAAAAAGGCCTCAAAGATCTGCGTTGCGGTCTCTTCATCCATACCGATACCGGTATCCTCTACTTTACAAATAAGGGTCCCCGTAGAACCATTCGGCTCAAAATCAACCAGGAGACTTATCTGCCCCTCCGAGGTATATTTTGTAGCATTATCCAGAAGGTTTATCAGTATCTGACGGAGCCTGCGAACATCAGATTCAATGAACTGCGGGACTCCTTCAGATTGTGAAAAACGAAAAAGAAGCTGTTTACTCTGACTGCGACCTTCGACCATGGCGATAATCGAGCTGAACATTTGGCGCAGGTCCATGGTTTCTATCTGCAGTTCAGTTCGGCCCGCTTCAATTTTTGACATGTCCAAGATGTCGTTAATAAGTGCAAGCAAATGATTACCGCTGTCACTAATTACCGCTAAGCGTTCATGTTGTTTTCCCTCTGAGTGCAGATTTCTGCTCATAAGCTGGGCCGTACCAATGATAGCATTCAATGGGGTGCGTAATTCATGACTCATGTTAGCTAAAAAAACGGTTTTTGTTGTATTCGCAAGTTCTGCAGCCTCCTTGGCCTGTTGTAATTGTTTCGTTCGATGTGCAACACGTTCCTCCAGTTCTTCATTTAAGCGCAAGACTCGTTGTTCGGCCCTGCGACGATCGGTTACGTCAGTAGTAATGTGCAGAAGAGCCTCCTGGGCGCCGACAACCACAGGGACGATATTTTGATTTGCCATGAAATACTGGTTTTTTCCTCTTCGTATTTCTGTCTCATGCTCAAGTAACTTCCCTTCCTTACGAATGATTGTAAGAATCCTCGAACGTTCATTGGCCTCTTTATAGACCTTGTCGAGGGGATAATTTTTCAACGTTTCAACGTCTAGACCGAGGAGCTCTATAAGTCGCTGGTTGAATTCGATAATTTCCCCATCCCATGTTGACAGACCAATCCCTGCTGGGGCCATCTCAAAAAGCGCACGATACCGGGCTTCACTCTCGATAACCGCAGCCTCGGCCAGCTTACGTTCATTAACCTCACTTTCAAGTCGCTGGTTCATGACCTGGAGAGCTTGCTCTCTTTTTTTAATTTTTGAGGCCATGGTGTTGAAACGTTTTAAGATAGTATTGATTTCCTTTTGTCGGTGTTGCCGGTGGAAAGTGTTATAGTCTCCCTCGGCAATCTGATCGATCAGTTCAATGAGATTTTCGAGAGGACGGTTAAGGAGAAAGCGGAGCAGAAGGGTTGCCACTCCACCCAACATAACCATGATAAGAACCATAGACAGGAGATTGACGATGACCAGTCGATGCAGTCCCTCCTGATAGTATCTGCTGCTGAGGGACAGCTCAACACTACCGATGTTTTCAGATCCGCTAAAAATCTGCTGTGTTTCGCTGAGTATGGTTTTCTCGGTCGCCTTGTTGCCTTCAAAAATAAGATTACCTTTACTGTCCAAAACCCTGAGAGATGCAACGAGGTCGTTGGTAAAAAAAGAATCACTGATCTCGTGGACTGAATCGTCTGCCATATCCCATAAGGGGACACGAAGGCTTCTCGTCAAATACGCCAGATATTCCTCTGCTTTCCGAGTGGTTTCCCTATCGATACTTCGAACCTGAAACCACAGATTTAGACCATTGACAAGCAGGGTAACTACCAGAAACCCTGCCAATAAACCAAAGACCAGATCCCGAGACAGAGACCGGGTGGACTTGCAGGGTTTACGAGGTTTACCAACGCGGCGGCTATGGCTTTTCTGCAGGTGATGAATGAGTGGTATTTTCATAGAGGAGGGGCTAGTGAGGGATCGGGGAGTTGTTCCAGATTATGTCGCCTGAAGATGTCAACCATGGTGCCATCGGATCGGAGTTGAGCAAGGCCCATATTAAATGCGCTGAGGTAGTGTAAATGGGCTTCTCGGCGCCGAGGAAAGGCGTTGTAAAATGCGAATGATTGCAGAGGGGGCGAGAGTATTTCCAGTTTATCAATAGAATCTTGATATTTTTCGCGCAAGATCTTCTGCACCATGAATTTCTTGTCGACAAAGAGATCTATTCTGCGATTAAAAAGTTTCCGGATATTATATTCAAGGCGAGAGACATACTCAATATTTAGATAGGTGCGGGTGGCAAGGTCGAATTCCGGACTCACTGTGGCACCTCGAATAAGTCCAATTCTATACGGTTCAAGAGCCTTTAGAGAAATGAACTGGATATCATCCTCACGGCGCTTGACCAGGCAGAGTTCCAATTTACCAATCGGCTCTGAATAGGCCAGCAGCAACTCGCGCTCTTTGGTGAAATACGCCCCCAACACCATGTCAACATCCCCGGCGAGACTTTTTTCAAGAGCTCGTTTCCATGGCAGATAGTGAATTTCGACGCCGTAGCCAACACGTGCAAAGGCTGCTATGGTTAATTCCACTAAAGCCCCCCCTTCTTTTTCCTTATCAGTTGCCACTTTGAGAATGACTGTTTTATGAGGCTCTGCAGACACGTTCTCCATACAACAGAGGAGCAAAGCACCGATCAGTAGTGGTATCAAACAGAATCGCCATCTTCCAGGCGACAGCCACCGTATTATCTTAACATAACAGCGCATAATGCATCCCCAGGTGTCTCTCAGGCGGAAGTTTTTTGTCGTAAGGGAAAATTGTAGCGGTTTAAATGATTGTAAAAGGTTGTTCTTGACAGACCAGATATCCGACAAGCCTCAGATACATTGCCCCCGGTTGCCGCCAGCACTTTTCGTAAATAATCAAGCTTTGCCGCATCAACCACCTCCTCCATTGTCGGTAGTTGAGCAAGGATTTCATTTGCCGCTCTCGGACGTTCAGTGACAACTTCGTTACGGGGTTTTGTCTTGAAGGTCTCGGCCTTGATCTTAACTTTGAGCTGTGTAGGCAGATGATAGTGATAAATAGTCTGTTCCTGAAATGATGCTGATATGGCAACTTCCAAGGTATTGAATAATTCTCTCACATTGCCGGGCCAGTCATATACTGATAAGAGATCAAGAACCTCAGGGGCCAAACCCTTGGTACCTATGCCATATCGTTCACAAATTCGCGAAAGCTGAAAGTGAACCAGTTCGCGAATATCTCCTTCACGCTCACGAAGGGGTGGTAAATTAATGACAAAGGTGCGGACACGGTGCAGGAGATCTTTCCTGAAGTGACCATCCCGCACCATGGAATCAAGGTTTCGATTAGTAGCAGCCACTAAACGAAAATCGCTGGTTTGCTGATGACTCGCCCCCACCGGTCGGTAGCGGCGCTCCTGGATAACCCGTAAGAATGCTTTCTGCATTTCAGCTGGTAATTCCCCAAGCTCATCAAGAAAAAGAGTTCCACCATCGGCCTGTCCGACAAGGCCGAGGCTGTGGTTTTCGGCCCCAGTAAAGGCACCCTTTATGTGACCAAAAAGAATACTTTCCACTAAGGTGTCGGGCAAAGCAGCACAGTCAACGACTACAAAAGGTTTATCCGCCCGGTCACTATTTTCATGAATGGCATGGGCAAACAGTTCCTTGCCTGTCCCGGTTTCACCACAGATGAGGATATTAGCCGTACTATTCACTGCCACAGCCAAAGATTCAATACAGGCTGTCAACTGTTGGCTGTTACCAATGATGCCATTGCGCTTGACGGTCAGTGGCAGTTTTTTTCGCTTTTGCTGTCGATACTCCAAAGCCCTTACCATAGGCAGGCGAATTTCATCCATCCGTGCAGGCTTGGAAATATAATCCCAGGCATTATTGCCAAGCGCCACGGCAGCACCCTCGGGATCACCATACGCGGTAAAGATTATAATCTCAGGAGGATCGACTAACTGTTTGATTTTGGGAATCAGGTCAAGACCGCTGCCATCGGGCAGATTGACGTCAAGAAATACCACGTCAAATGATTCGCTTTTCAATACCTCCAGTCCCTCACGAAGAGAATAGGCGTTTCGCGACAAAAAACCCGTCTGTTCTATCATTCGACTGAGGGTATACGACATATCCTCATCGTCATCTATTATTAAAATTCGTGTCTCAACCACGACTACATCCTCCTCTATGGACCATTCACGGATTTCAAGGCATCATGCATCGCTTTAGCTAGTTGCCACTGGAGAACCGGCTTGTAAAGAATGGTATGGATACCAAGAGATGGCGCAACGGCAGCAATACTTTCGCTATAGCCGGTACACAGAATAACCGGAATGTCTTGGCGTATCTTTCTCATTTCTCCGACCAATTCCGCTCCATTTATTTCAGGCATGGTCTGATCGGTGACAATAATATCATAATCAGAAGCGTGCTCCGCAAATCGCTCCAGTGCAAGACCACTACTTGTGTAAACCTCAGGCTGGTACCCCAGTTGCAGCAGGGTTCGCTTCATTGTGTCGGCCAGATAGATTTCGTCATCTACGACCAACACCTTTTCCCCATGGTCGCTGAGATGAAGTGCGGGGGGTGGTTCTGTGTCAATCTCAGTTCTTATATCCCGCGCAAGATAGATGTGAAAAATTGTCCCCTGTCCCGCCTCGCTTTCTACAAGCAGCCTTCCGCCAAGATCGGTTATGATACCATGCACTACCGACAAGCCAAGACCGGTGCCTTCGCCAACAGCTTTGGTTGTGAAAAACGGATCAAAAATTCGATCAAGTATCACCCGGCTCATACCATGACCGGTATCACGAACCGAGAGCTGCAAAAAATCTCCTGGATGAATCCCACCAATTGATTCAGCGTCGATTTTCGTTATTGTTTTCGGAGTAAGGTGGATATCAAGAAGACCTCCTGCAATTCCGATGGCATGGGCTGCATTGACAGAGAGATTAAGTAGAATCTGCTGAATCTGCACCGGATCTGCCATCACCAACCAATCTGTCTTGGTCAGATGAGCCTTAATCTCTACAGTAGCTGGCAGTGAAGCACGGAGGAATTTTACCGTCTCTTTTATTATGGGTTGGATTTGCAGGGGCCGGCTGTGATTTTCCGACTGCCTGCTAAAGGTCAAAATCTGCTGCACAAGCTGACGTGCTCGCTGGCCGGCACTCAAAACCCTTTTCAGATCGGCCTGGACCCTGTTGCCTTTTGGCAATTCGGCCATCGCTATCTCGGCGCAGCCCATAATTGCCCCGAGTATATTATTGAAATCATGAGATATTCCACCTGCAAGAGTACCAACAGCTTCCATTTTTTGGGCCTGCTGCAGCCGCCGTTCCATCATTAAGGTTTGGGTTACATCTCGCTTTACCGCAATGTAGTATGAGATCTTCCCCATGGCATCTAATACCGGCGAAATGACCACATCCTCATCAATCAGTGAGCCATTTTTACATCTGTTAGTAATCCGTCCCCGCCAGTCCTTTCCGGACTCTAGAGTATGACGAAGCTGCCGATATAATGCGACATCATGGACACCGCTCTGCAGAAACCTTGGAGTTTGTCCAGCAACTTCTTCCCTCCGGTAACCGGTCAAGTTCTCAAAGAAGGGATTGACATAAAGAATGCGGGCCTGATTGTCGGTAATCATGATCGACTCTGCGGCCTGTTCTACCGCAGTCGCAAGAAGTGTTCGCTCCTCAAAAGCCTTTTTCCTGGCGGTAATATCCCTTAGGTATATCAACGAAACATCCCTGCTCTGATAGGTTGTTGCTGCAGCAAGGACCTCCAACCAAACTGGGTGTTTACTGCGTGAAACTCCACGGAGCTCGACTGCAGGGTTATCGTCCCGGTCCCCTCTGGGCGGTAAGTCTAATAGTGCCTTGAATTCAGCAACATCTTCAGGATGGAAAAAACTAAGCAATGACTTGTTGAGGATATCCTCTTTCTTCTGGCAGCCAAAAATCCTCATAAAGCGAGTATTGAAGAAGCGGATAATACCCGCATCAACAATGACGATTCCAGCTGATTCATTCTCGATGGCCACCCGGTAGCGTTCTTCACTTTCTCTGAGTGCAGCTTCTGTCTGTTTACGTTCATCAACTTCAAGCTCAAGAGCCTGGACAGCCTGAGCCAATTCCTTAGTTCGCCTCTGGACTCGGCTTTCCAGTAGATTATGTGCCTCCTGAAGCTGTTGTTGTGCCTGCAGTCGGCTAGCGATTTCTTCACTCAATTGGTTGTTACGTTCTCTGAGCTCAAGTTGGGTGTATCTCAGAGATAAATGGGTACGAATTCTGGCCACGACCTCTTCAGCCTGAAATGGTTTGGTGATGTAGTCTATCCCCCCTTCAGTGAAAGCTCTTATTTTGTCAATAGGATCATCAAGAGCACTTATAAAAATCACCGGAACATCAGCTGTTTTCTCGCCTGCTTTCAATTTCCTGCAGACCTCATAGCCATCTATATCAGGTAGCCGAATATCAAGAAGGATAAGATCAGGTACTTTACTCAGGGCAGACAAAAGGGCGAGGTTTCCAGTAATAGCAGGGCGAACGATGTACCCCAACTGGCCAAGTATATCCTGAAGAAGCGCTAAATTCTGAGGGTTGTCGTCGACAACCAAGATATTATTGTTCTTCGGCTTATATTCCTGCTTGTTTTGTTTCATAATAAGCGCGATTGTACCTTTTTCGGGACACCCACCCCTTGATTCCCATTTTCTGGACACTATCATGGAAAAAGTTCAAAGTAAAGATTCAACCCATTACCACTACTCCTTTGAGATAAAAACAGATATCATGCCCGACAATTGCTCATTTGAGCATCAGCTGCTAGCGTGCGTAAACCATCCTCACTATTGATCTTTGGTCTTCCCTGCCCCCGAATGACTTTGCAGAAATATTTGAGCTGAACCACCAGTGGATCCTGCGGAATTACTGCAAGAGTTGAAGTCACAAGGGGGTGTTGCCAGCCACCAGCTTTTCGGCCTCACTTGGGTGGATTTTCAGCTGTTCTGAACAGCGTTTTTTTTGCCTTTGCCCAAATGGGTATCTGGCTGACTAACATGAGTATTGTTGCCAGTGTAAGAACGAGAGTAAGTGGGTTCGTAACCAGGCTAAGAAAAAAAGCGGGGATATCGTTTTGTACCGACATCATTGCACGACGGTAGGACATATCCATCAAAGGACCGAGGATGATACCAAGAATAATAGGGGCAACCTGAAAACCGTACATCTTAAAAATATAGCCAAAAATGCCAAAACCGAGCATCCAGTAAACATCAGTTATACTGTTCTGGATAGTATAGGTGCCAATCACTGAGAGGACGATGATGATTGGGATGAGGATACCCTTCTTCAGTTCCATAAATTTTGCGAAAATACGAATCCCTGTCAGTCCCAGAATTAAGGTAAACACATTAGCCAGCAACAGGAGCCCGACAATCAGCCAAAAAAGGTGTGGGGTCTCTACCATCAACATCGGTCCTGGTTTCAGGCCGTGGATATAAAGTGCGCCAATCATCACTGCCGTTACCGCATCTCCTGGAATACCAAGAGTCAACATGGGAATAAAAGAACCTCCAATAGCGGCATTGTTGGCAGATTCCGGGGCAATCAGTCCCTCATATGCACCTTCCCCAAAAGGGCGAGATGGATTTTTGACGGTACGTTTGGCATGGTCATAGGCCATGAGCGCAGCGATGTCTCCACCGGTACCTGGTAATGCCCCGATAATAACACCTATAGTCGAGGTACGAATGGAGAGGGGTAAATATTTGAGAATCACCTTCCAGGAGGGAAGTATTTTGGAAACGTCCTGTTTAACCGGTTTTACCTTGAGCATTCGCAGTTGAAATAATGCTTCAGAAACACCAAAAAGGCCTATCATAGCTATAACATAATGGATTCCACCTAAAAGAGCGACGGTACCAAAGGTGAATCGTCCCTCGGCCGTCAGAGGATCCATTCCAACCATACCGAAAGTGACCCCGAGGGCGCCTGCAAAAACTCCTTTGGCCATCGACTTTCCTGACAAACTTCCTACCAGAAGTAAACCGATAAAAGCGAGGAGTAGATAGTCTCGAGATGCAAAAGTCAGGGCAAATTCTGCAACCACAGGAGCTGCCAGGGCCAAAACTGCCACACCGATAAGGCCTCCTACCACCGATATCACTGTACTGACACCAATGGCTTTCCCTGCTTCACCAAGTTTTGCAAGAGGGAAACCATCAAAACTGGTGGCAATTGATGAAGGAGCTCCTGGGATGTTGAGTAATATTGCCGAGCGGGAACCACCGTAGACGCCACCACAGAAGACACCGATCATCAGCGCCAGAGCGTTGTTTACCTCCCATGAAAAAGTAAAGGAGATAAGAATGGAAACTGCCATGGTAACGGAAAGACCAGGAATCGCTCCGATATAAATTCCTGCAAAGGTTCCGGCAACTGTCAACACCAGCAGATAGGGATCGGAGAAGGCCAGGAAAAAATAGGAAAACTCTGATTCGCTCATAATATCGCCTCACATTCAAGGAAGAACTACCCGGAACAGGTAATGAAAAACTACGTAAATGCAGACCAAAAGGACAGCACTGATGATAAGCGATTTGACTGGAGTGGATCCTTTTAAAAGAATTATAGAGCCAAGCAGAAAGAAGAAGGAACTTGGTATAAAATGAAGGGGCTGCAGAAGGATCATATAGAGGATTATGACAGCGGTATAAACAAGAAAAACAGGATGGAAAATATCCTGTGCTGCCATGCGAAGTTCATCTATCAGCCCATTGGAATCCGGTTTGACTGCCTTCCGATTTCCGAGAAGAAGAGTAACCATGCTTCCACACATGATGATCGCTGCCAACATGGGAAAAGCCCCTGGAGAACTCACTGAAGATAATCCGGAGATCCGGTATGCCAATACCAATACAAAGATGGAAAAAATCGTCATAATCCAGGTAAATGCTGTCTCACCCGCTTCTAATTTTCTATCATTCTTCATTTTTCATCCTCACAGCCTCTGTAGACGGTTACCAGCTTTTTTCATCTTTACGACCAGGGAAGGAAATAGTTACCACATGTTAACATGCTGCAGTTATTTTAGGTGGGATGGCCCCGGAAAAGTTCCGGGGCTCAGGTGAAAGGTGCTGAAATAATTAAGGCTTGGGTATTCCCAACTCTGCCGGAGAAACTTTTGCTGCACCGGCATATTCATACATCCAATTGGTAACAGACTGCCATTTTTTTAGAAAATCGTCAGCCTCCTTGCCAGTGATGTTCATCGGTACTGCACCAAAATCCTTGAGAAATGATTGGAATTTTTCCTGGGCAGCTCCTTTGGTGAAGGCTTCGGACAATTTGGCTTTAACATCTGCTGAAATATCTTTTTTAGCGAAAACGCCGTAGAAGGGTCCCCATGGCAGATAGTCATTAAATCCTGGAAAGTCCTGGGTTATTGGTGGAATACTCTCCATGCCCGGTATTGGTTCTGTGGTCAATACAGCAAGTGCCTTGACCCTTCCTGCCCGAATTTGCTCGCGTACAGCAGTAAGACCTGCCGGCATGAAATCAATATGACCGCCCTGCAGTGCAGTTACACCTGGACCCTCACCGGAGAAAGGAACCGATGTGACATCTAAGCCAATGATATTTTTGGTCATTGCTCCAACTGTGTAGGGCAGTCCACCGGGGCCGGTAGAGCCCATCTTGATTTTTCCAGGATTTTTTTGCGCATCTTCAACAAGCTCTTTGAAGGTATTCCAAGGTGAATCCTTCCTGGCAACAATGACACAGACGCCGTGGCCCAGGATACTGACTGGGTAAAAATCTTTATAATCCAATTTAGACAGCCCAAGAATTCGATAAACTTGGGGATTTTCTGCACCAAAAAGGAGGGTGTACCCGTCGGATGGCCTGCTGGCAACATATTGAGTTGCAATAGCACCAGTGCCACCTGGTTTGTTGACCATTACAAGCTGTTTGCCGAGGAACGGCTCGACATTGGGGACAAGTGCGCGGGCAACGTTATCGGTTGCACCACCTGCACCCCACATAATAATTCCCTGCAAATTTTTACTGGGAAAATCATTTGCAGCCACCATTGAAGTACAAAGTGCCAATAGTAAGCAACTCGAAATAATAACAATCTTTTTCATCATACAGTCTCCCATGTAAATGGTTTTCGCAGTAAGGAACGACCAACGACATAGAACTCATACACATACTAATACCAATTGATCTTCCCGATTTTAGACAACACTCACGGTTCTCAATTTTCGCCTAGTGTTTTCTACGAGAAATATGCACAAATCATGCCAAATCAAAATATGGAGAGTGCTCAACAATTATAAACGAGGTAGACACTGGTAATTGTGGCATTGGTGCTAGTCATTTTTTTTGAGGCTCTTGGCATCAAAAATGATCTGTCACTTCCATTTAAGCACTCAAGACTGTCAACATATCGGGACAGACTGTCCAGTAATCCGGATTTCAGCACACTTGCTCCATTGGCTTTGGGCAACAGCCCAAGAAACATAATCGGCTTTCCTCTAGTCTCTCCAGATGTCTCTTCAGATTGCTTCAAATACACAAAAGTGGTAATACTAAGAAGGTCAGAAGGTATTGCCCTTGGGGTCCAACAGAGGAAATCGGGATTTTTACGACTCCATCATAAATAACCACCGCTCTCTTGATTCATTCTATGGCAATTCAATCGCGGCTACTTAACTAATGCTTTCCAGATGGTCAGATAGAATTATGTTATGTTCGGTAACATATACTACCGTAATTCACGTTTTTTCACTTTATTAAGAGATATAAATTGCACCCAACACTTTTTCCAAATCGAAATTATGCATAAGCACGACAATAAGAATATAATATTGACTGGTTTTATGGGAACTGGCAAAACAACTGTAGGTAAGTTGCTGGCTAAAAAACTGAACCGCGATTTTGTAGATACAGATCAGTTGATAGAATCTCGCCAAGGTCTTACTATCCCAGAAATTTTCACCAGTTTAGGCGAGCCGGCCTTTCGGCAGATGGAAGCGGATATAGCACAAGAGCTAGGCGAAAAAGAGGGGCTGATAATTTCAACGGGAGGGCGTTTTATGCTCGACCCTGCCAACGTCGCTGCATTGAGCAGGAAAGGAAGAGTTTTTTGCCTGGTCGCCACACCACAGGAAATACTGTCACGGTTGGAACATGACAAAGAGAATCGGAGGCCCTTGCTGGACGTACCTAATCCAAGTGAACAAATCGTTGAACTTTTACAAGAAAGAAAAAGAGGCTACCAGCGATTTCTGAAATTAGCGACCGACGACAAACAACCAACAGATGTCACAGAAAATTTACTTGAGTTCATCCAGAGAAGTCCCAAACAATTTGCTATCGACAACCCTGCACAACCATATGAATTCATAGTTGGAAATGGGATTTTACCTTTTACCCGACAACTGGCTGGAACCGACGGCATGCTGGTTGTAATCACTGACACCGTTGTCGGAAAATTGTACGCGGATAGTTGCGGGTCTGTCGATCATGTCATCACAATCCCAACAGAGAATCCAAACAAAACCCTGACTACTGTTCAGTCAATCTATGATCAACTTTTAAATATAGGCTTTGATAGGTTTGGTACAATTGTAGCGCTGGGAGGGAGTGTCGTTGGTGATATTGCTGGTTTTGTTGCGGCCACATTTATGCGTGGAGTCAATCTGGTGCAATGTCCCACCAGTTTGCTGGCCATGGCTGATACCAGCATCGGCGGCAAAAATAGTATCGATTTACCACAAGGCAAAAATCTCATAGGGAGTTTCAAACAACCATCTATAGTTATTGCAGATGTGGCAACGCTATCCACTCTTCCTCCAGAAGAATTGCTCTCAGGTATGGCCGAAGTCATTAAGCACGGTTTGCTTGCAGACACCGACCTGTTAGAAAAAATTGAACAGGGAAACTGGCCTCCTCATAAAGCCCCTCACCATTCGTCATCTTCTGAAATCCAGACTCTCGTAGCTCAAGCCATTCAAGTGAAAATATCCTTTATCCAGAAAGACCCCTATGATCAAGGTATCAGATCTCATCTGAATCTTGGCCATACCTTTGCTCATGCCATTGAAAAAGTGAGTGAACGTACTGTGCGGCACGGAGAAGCTGTGGCTATGGGGCTTGTCGCGGCGGCTGATCTATCTGCAAAACTAGGCTATTGCAGCATTCAACTCAAAGACCGTATCGATCTCGTCTTACATAAAGTGGGTTTACCAAACCGTATACCGGCAAATCTTCCCCCTGAATCCATACTTCAAGCTATGAACCGGGATAAAAAAAGATCAGCACAATCACTTCGCCTGGTACTTCCTGTGGAGGTCGGTCAAGTCTTTGTGACAGACGATGTCCCAACCGCTGATATTCTTAAAACACTTCGAGTAGTGTCTGTTTTAAATTTGAGCACCTGACATATCTTCATTGAGGAAAAAAAGACAATAACCCAAATGCCTAAGTTGCTAAAAGTGGTATTTTGTTTTTTAAGGAAAGATAGGGCTCCAACTTGCTATAAAAAGTCATTAACAATGGCAATGTTACCAGGCTGGCGAGAATTGTAAAAAGTACCACTGTTGTGACAAAATGTGGCGCAATATTGTGCTCTTTTGCAATGATCGCAGCTATAATCGCCGTTGGCATCCCGGCTTGCAAAACTCCCGAAGCATACTCTACGCGACTCAAACCAAACGGGATCGCCACCGGACAGGCAAGGGCGGGAGCTATCAACAGCCGAAAAGCTGATGCCATGAAAATATCCCGAGAAAACCGGATATGAGTCTGTTCCAACAATTGCAAACCAAGGGAGAAGAGCATCACAGATGTGATAATTTCTTAAAGCGG
>JAWSVG010000050.1:18866-48079 GCA_033852035.1 Desulfocapsaceae bacterium
GATTTTCTCTTACGAAATAAAACATGATGCCGCACAGAAGAATAGATGCCGTTTTCCCCAGTGTCAATGACAATCTTGGACGAAAGGACGTATAAGAAGCGACACCCTACCTCAGTCAATTTTTCAAATGCTTTCCGGACACCCTGCTCAGATTTTAAATTGCTATAGAAACGGTTTTCAAAGATAATCGATGTACAGAATCTATGATCCAACTTTCAGAAACCACTATCAATAATCGTTTTGCAAAATGGCCTCCTTCCTGAAAAGAGTACGCAGGGGGTGAATATCTAACGAACGACGGTACGGATCTTACCCAATGGACATTTCCCGATGTATCCATTGAGGGGAAGGGATATCTCATCATCTGGGCGGATAAAGATGAAGATCAGGATGGCATTCACGCGAATTTCAAACTCTTCGCTGATGGAAAATCCATTTTACTGGTTGACGTGAATCAAGTGTACTTTGCGTTGCCATCGGGCAGCTACTCCCTTCATAAATTGTTCGTTACTATTATTCTGAATCTTCCTTAATTCCTCCATAATTCCTCCATTATTCCCTTGTACTGTTTCTGAGATGTGTACGTATATGCTGTCTCCTGCCTGTTGGAAGATGGCTTTTTATGATCTTGAACTTTATTAGGCAGCCATGGCTTATTTCACCAGATATTCAATAGATGCTTTCAACAGTCGATATATTGCTGGTTGGTGTATGAACCGGTTGCAGACTAAAAAACCCGTCAAAATCACCTTCAAGTCAGGGGGACGAACCCTTGGTGAAACGTATGCCAAAAGGCATAGAAAAGATGTTGAGTTAAAGCGCGTTCATCCAACCGGCTTGTGTGGATTTGATTTTGATTTTCCGAGTGATGTTGATATCACCGAGTGTGAAACACTTGATATCTACCTCAACTCCAGCTCAAGGCCCTTTAAGCGCCTGTCGACGAAAAGGCTCCATGTACGACATCATCAAGAGATGCCGCCCATATTATTTATGCATATCCCCAAAACGGCAGGCACTTCTTTTAACGCTATGATGCGGTTATATTACCCAGGTGATAAAGCCGCATTCCATATCGAAGGTCTGCCCCAACAGCGTTATAAAGAGTTTGCCGTTGAAAAAAACTACCTTTCCGGTCATCTTCCTGTTGGGAAATTAAAACAATTCTTTTCAGTAAAAGCGTATGACTGTTATTCAATCATCAGAACCCCCTTCAGAAATTTACACTCTCATTTAAACTGGTTAAAGGGGATTGCCAGGGACAGAGAAAGTGTATTTTTTCAACAGCACAATCCTGCCATACAAGGACTGGCGAGAAAGATCGATGGAATAGATTTTTCAAGTTTACAAAAAGTAGAGAAGTTTGTTTCTGAGCTGACGGGTTTTGAACGAGATTTCTTCGATAACTGCCAGACCAGATATTTTCTCGACTACCGACCTGAAGTTGTTACCAGTGCTGACCTGCCCAATGCCCTTGCCAATATAGAACTGTTCAAATATATCGGCTTGACTGAAAAATATGACGCCTTCATACAATATATCCATAACCTCTATTCTCTTCCTCATCCCCCTTCCCAGGTGATATGCAATGCGTCAATTGTTGGAAAACTTTATGATGACAACCTGCCAGATCTTCAGAAAATATTCCTTCCCCTGGTTGAAACAGACCTGCGTATTTACAAACATGTAAAGGAAAGGTTCAGCGGGATGGCCTGACCCTGCAGTTGAGGCAAACCTGGCCAGCTGCAAACAATTCATCTAATAATTGAGAAAAATCTTCGTTTCGGACTGCACCCCACAGGCGGCCTTTCCTTCCATTTTTGTAATTCAAGCCCAAACACATGTCGCATTCCCACAAAATTGTAACATCGCACACATTACAAGCAGAAGTCTGAATCATCCAACAGGCTGATGATATAACAATTATTCTCTTAGGCATGCAAGTTGCAGGTCATCTAATACGTATGCGAATGGTCCTACAGTCTCATTTACTATAATTGAGTTGTCTGGCTGTAGTCAGATTTTGGAGACCTTTTGACAGAATCAATTGGCAGTTCCATTCAGAACCTATGTAAACAGAAAAACGCTAGAAGTGAGAGGATATATATATGGATAGTGACACAATTATACTGATAAGCCTGCTTGCTGCCGCATTGAGTTGGTGGTTTGCAATTTTAATAAGGGAAGAACGTCAAACAATTAAGCAAGATAAAAGAAATGAAATCGACAGAGTTAAGCGCATCAAGAGGGTCAGACGTTTGATGAATAAATCTAGAGGATGATTCAGCAGTGGCAATGTCTTTTTACGGTTTGAACGCAACCTAGCGATTGAAGTCAAGTAGATTATTCATGGAGTAAAGAAATGATGTTTCAACCATTAGATACACCGATGCCGCGCCAACTGCCATACACGGTAGGACAAGTCGTGGAGATGTTATATGACGATCTATCACTCAGAGATAAAGTGGTAGTTGCTAATCTTTCTGAAAGTGACCTGGATTTATCACTTTATGCAGCTATGGCTAAAACGATCAGAAAAGAATTTGGAATATACAATGGCAACAACGAGTTGCTGGATTCGTGCTGTAAATATATTTGCAGGCAATACGAAAGCCACGAAGACCCGGTCATGGTGATAATTAAAGAATTATGGAAGAAAACAAAGAAAAGCCACCTCCTCCATGTAGTCGGTACGCCCGTTCAATCCACTGCGAATTAGAATGAGCATGTCCATCCTGTACCAGCTGATACCCCCCTTAGTAAATCAAGCCACCACCGCCTCGTCCTTTTCCGCCCCCACTCCCGTCCCGCCTGCCTCTCCCTCCGCCTTGTCCTTTCCCCCTTCCAGTAGTACCACTCTGATTACGGGTACAGGTACCATTGGTCTTCTCACTACTTTTCCTATACGTTGCATTGGTTCCGCTTTCATCTTCCTGTCGCATTTTCATCTCCTCAATTTGTGTCCGCATACAGCACAATTTTTCCACTCGGTCGGCACCACAATTAAGAGTTGGATTTGTTAGTCGTTTTTAATCCGATTGACATAGTGATATACCGTTTTGGTCTTTCAACATATCTATAGAAAATTGGGAAGGCGACAAAGAATATAACACAGATTATATACTCGATACCTTTGATATGGCTGTAAAAATCTACCAGAGTGTGTATTGGCTTAACCATACCGCTGGCGACAAGCCATTGCCTCACAAGTTCCGTCACCTGCCAATTAACCCTATGGAGGCCTCCTGTCAGTGCAGCAAGCGCCCATAAACCAAAAAGACATCCGGTTGCCATTAACAGTACGTTGATATTTTTAGTTTTCATACTTTCCTCCTTCATTCACTCCAGATTCGTCAGTCCTCTGGCGGTCGCAGCAGATCTCCACAAAAAACTGATAGCTAGACACTCTAAACAATTTACAGACCTGTAATGGCAAAAATATAACCTCGTAAAAGCTGAACAGGACCAGCGCTTATAAGTCCCGCCAGCAAGCAGGTAAAACCCCAGATCCCAATAACAGCACTTAAAACACCGACAACTTTAGCCATGAAACCCATTGTTTCATCAGCGATATCTACGTCCACTTTTTCTTTGATAATAATAGGACTTCTCATGGCATCCTCCATATCATTAATGAGTAGGGGTGACCTGGTCGCCACACCTTTCCTTTAGAACTGCATTAGCCATGCCAGAAAATGTCTTTACAGTAACAAAGTCGGTATAATATCTGATCTCACAAAAACAATTTATGGTGCTGTTATTACACCACTTATATGTGAACTTTAAATATACCCCTGGGTAACAGGAAAGAAGAAAAGCCAAGGGGAGATCAAATCTGTTGCATTGGGAGAACACAGATGCTGCCACACATCTACGTTTTTGTTGTATATTCTGCTAGATAGGCTGCGATAGATACTCAAGCAGCCAGCCAGCATTGCTTCAACCTGCTCCCTGGCTGTAATCAGGAAAACACTCTTTCTCGGAAGATGCGCTTTCTCCCCAGTTAAATACAATGGGAAGGCGATAAACGATAAAACGGTACATCATGAAATAAAGAGCGTACAAAGTGACTGTCAGCCACAGCTCTTTCCAGTGAGGAACCTCCTGGTATAACTGGTAGTTAAAACAATAAAGAGCTGTATTCAAACGGTTCCAGACAACCCCGATGATTGTAATGAAGGCAGCAAACCGGACGGCACCCACAGACTCATCATGAACTCCCTTGGCAAATATCATCATTGGCAGAACCACCCCTAAGCCCAGCTCCGCAAGATAATAGAACCCCCAACCGGTGAGAAGCAGTTCCCACTCATTGTCGTGTGCCACTGCAACGAGTTTTATTGCCAGATAGGTGACCATTGCGTAGGACGCCCCTTTAGCAAGGCCTATGGTTATATAATCCAGGCTATTTGTAAACGCTCTTCCACAACGCCACGGTATAAACCTAATAATAAGGGTCGAACTGACAATCACCATCGCCAATCCGCCAAAAACTGCTGAGCAGAGAAAATGAATCCATTGAAACTCAATGGATAACCACAAAGGGTGCAGCTTAGTGGGAGCATAGGTAAAAAGTGCCCCCAAAGCCCCCTGGTGCAGAGTAGAGAGTATTATTCCGGCAATGGTAAGTCCCAGGCTCATCCGTTTTATGTACAGTTTCAGGTTTGGCCTGCCAATCCATTCAAAAAATGCAGGGAGAACTTCAGCCACCTGTACGGAGAGATAGGTAGCGACATGCCAGGCCACCAGAAAAAGAACTGCTGCCGGACCAAAAGAAACGACCATAGGATACGCTAGACGCCATGGCATACCTAAGTCTACCTCCAGATAAACAACCGCAAAGAAATACCCCAGTAAGCCATTGAGGAGTGCGAGACGCTCAATAGGATGAAAATCCTCACGACCAAAAAGTGACACCGTCGTGCCAAGCAGAAATCCCGATGCTGACAAAGGCACCATGCCAAATAAGCCAAAGCCAAGAAACAGGCCCCACGGATAATCATTTGAACCGTGGGTCACTGCACCAAGGCCGAACATGTACCGCTGGATAAGCAGGGGAAGGCCAATCCCCAAGATGACCAGAAGAGCCCAGTTGACGGGGTTGCGGCATACTTGTTTGCAATATTGGCTAAGAGTGAGGCCAAGCAGGAGTTTTTTACCCAGGCTCCACAATGAGCCATCGGGTTGTAATGATCCATGGATTGGTAAATGGATATTTTCAGAGGTAAGCGTTCTCATTGCGACTCCTCTTTGTCATGATAATCTTGGGTACTACCGGCGTATTCCTTGCGGCTAGCCAGGAGGTGAAAACCAGCAAAAAGTGCGGGCCAGATAGTGAGGACCATGGGAACAATACCGAGAAAGTTTTTAACGGAATCCAGTATCGGCTGATGTGGAAGATCTGTATTCATACCGACCTCCTCAAAAGGAACACTTGAAAGATAGAGCCATGATGTACCACCCACTTCATATTCACCATATATATGGTGCACATACCTGCCCTTTTTCTCATCGATCCTTCTTCTTCCTATTTTTATGAGGTTGTCACGTTTGCCAAATGTTAAAGCCTGCTGGGGACAGGCCTCCACACAAGCCGGGGGCTGCCCTTTTTTCAACCTGGTTTCATAACAGAAGACGCATTTTAGAATGCGAGGCGCGAAAGCGCTTGAGTACTTGAAGGTTGGGATATAAAAAGGACAGGCAACCATACAGGTCCTGCAGCCCACGCAGACATCGGGGTTATAGATGACTGCTCCTTCTGGAGTTTTGGTGTACGCATTAACGAAACAGGACGAAAGACAGGCTGGTTCCTGGCAGTGATTACATTGAACTTTCCTGTAAAGTGGATGCTCGATACCAGGAGGGTTGTAGCGGTTCACAACCGTATAACAAGTCTCATCTGTCCGGCGTTTCTGACCGTGGTGCCTCTGGGCAAAAACAGAGTCATCCGTGAACGGCTTGTCCGGTTTCGGGAGACCCTGCTCCGCATTACAGGCAGCCTCACAACTTCTGCAACCAACACAGCGGGTCAGGTCCACCAACACACCAAGGCTGTCCGGATACTTTTTTACCTGATGCGCAGTTCCGGGTTTGACATGAAAAAACAACGTTGCCATAGTAGCGGCCAAACTGCTTTTCAGAATTGTTCTTCGGCTTGTATTTTCTGCCATGGCGATCTCCATCAATTTTTTCTGGGTAAATCTTCCAGGGCAAAGCGTTTTCGCCCTTTAGAAGTGAAGGCATGGCATTCCTGGCAGCCGGTCGGCCCACCCTCATCCCGGTGACAGCCAAGACATTGCAGATGCAGAGCTCCTTTGAGACCCGGCTTATCAATGTGATACACAGAGGCTGTTTCACCAGCAGGTAAACAGTGAAAAGCTCCAGTGTTCTTTTCATGGCAGGAGGAGCAAGAAACATCATCTGAGGCAGGCGAATCAGCATGACAATGCGCGCAGAAGTCATTGAGCGAACGTGCACCAGTTGTATGATGATGACACGAACCACAATCGAACAAATCCGCATGCATTGCATGATCGAGAGTGACCCCTTCATAGAGCTCCACCATATAATCAATGAAAATGTTTTCAGGGATATCCACATCAATGGCTCCGGCATATGCGCTGGACACCATAGTCCACAGAGGCAGGCCAAAAATCAATATGTACGTGCTCCACAACTTCATGCCCATTCCTCCTCTTTTATCGCCTGTTGAAGCCGACTTCGACTCCAAGGCTTGTTACTTTTTACTGCCGCTGTTCTTTTTTTGGGAATCCAGGTAGCACTGCATGACAATCTCCATTTCTTCCGCATCCACGGTTTCGTTTATCAGTAGTACTTCTGTGAGATCATGGATAAGCCCATTGTGACTGCGCAGAAGTTTCTCTGTTTCGGTGTAGCAGTCGTCAATAATTCGTCGCACCTCAAGGTCAATTTCTCGAGCTGTAGCCTCGCTATAGTTTCCTCTTATCTCAACGCTCCCGAGCATTTGCTGCTGTTTACGATGATATACGGTTGAACCGAGACTGTAGCTCATACCCCATTCACAGACCAGCCGATTGGCAATGTCAGTGGCGGCAACAAGGTCATTTGCAGCACCTGTAGAAAGTTGATTAAAAACTATTTTTTCCGCAATTCTCCCCCCCAGCAGTACCTTGATCCGATTAAGCAGATAAACCAGCGAATAGGTATATCGTTCCTCAAAGGGTACCTGCTGTGTAAGACCGAGTGCCATACCCCGAGGTATAATCGTGATCTTGTGCAGTTCATCCGTTTCCGGCAAAAGCCGGGCAGTGATTGCGTGACCAGCTTCATGATAAGCAATCACTCGCCGCTCCTGCTCATTGACCGCTGAATTTCTTCGTTCAAGCCCCATCAGGATTTTGTCCTTAGCGTCCTCAAAATCATTCATTTCCACCGCCTGCTTCTTCTTCCTGGCGGCAGTGAGTGCTGCCTCATTAACGAGGTTGGCGATGTCTGCACCACTAAAACCAGGAATACCCTGAGCAATTGCCGTCAAATTAAGGGCCTTTGAAACAGTTACCTGCCGGGTGTGAACTTCAAGGATTTTCACCCTGCCGTGGAGGTTGGGAAGGGAAACTATCAATTGCCGGTCAAATCTGCCTGGTCGTAAAAGTGCGGGGTCAAGAATATCAGGCCGGTTCGTTGCCCCAATAACAATGACTGTCTCTTCACTTGAAAAACCATCCATCTCTACCAGCAGTGCATTGAGCGTCTGTTCCCGTTCTTCGTGAGACCCACTGTTTGTTCCACCACCCCTCCTGCCACCGATTGCGTCAATTTCATCTATAAAGACAATGCAGGGGGCAGTCTTCTTGGCGAGCCCGAACAGCTCCCTTACCCGTGATGCACCAACCCCTGCAAACATCTCCACAAAGTCCGACCCACCAATGAGATAGAAGGGAACCAGGGCTTCCCCGGCTATTGCCCTGGCAAGAAGAGTCTTGCCGGTACCAGGAGGTCCTTGCAGCAGAACTCCTTTAGGGATACGACCACCAAGCATGTTGTATTTGTCATAGTTTTTTAAAAAATCTACAATCTCGATTACTTCTTCACGCACTTCGTCGATACCTGCCACATCAGCGAACGTTTTCTTTTCATCCACTCCGTTTTTTACTTGAAAACGTTGGTCTTTCCACATACTGCCCCTCCGAAACGAGCGGTTTGCAAAAACTAACCAGAGACCCACCGCAACCATCAACAGAAAGAGTATGAGTAAAAGTTGATGGAAAAAGGAGGCCGGTTCTTCTGCGCTGATAATCACTTCGTTTGTGAGCAACAGCGGTATAAGGGCCTGGATATCAGGAGAATAGGTTCTGAATTGTATGCCGGTCCTGTCTTTAACCAGGATCTCCCCTCCTCGAAGGTGGACAGAGGCAACGTGTTTATTTTCAACCTCTGAAAGAAACTCGGTATAGAGACGCTCCGGTGGTGTCGTCTCCAGGAGCCAGGCGTTATAACCGAGTACACCAAGAAGAGTGAGAAATAGTACCAGTAAACCTGCCTGAACCCTGTTTTTCATGACCATCCTCCTCGAATCACTTTCCGTTTTGCATCATCATGTTTGACGGAGGAGGATAACAGGCCATTCAGGAGATGATCCAGGACACTCAATTTATCAGGCCAGGAGCTTGTGTTATGGCGAAAACAGAATTCATCCAGATAGGCCTGCAAGTGCCAGGGATCAATGGCCCCTCGATACAAGCTATTCAGCCAGGAAACAGTTGCCTGCAAAAACAATTGCCCGCGTTTCAGCTGTTCGCCTGTCGGCTGTCCCTGAAGGTCAGGGGTGATATGGCAGTCAAGTGTCAGCCATTCCCGGTCTTGTATGAGTAAGGTTGAATTCTTGTCCAGCAGATTATTGACTACTGCGGTGATTGCTGGGGGTACAGAAGAAGCCAGTGACGCAAGTCGAACTCGGGGCTCCCTACCATGCGAGTGATCCAGTTCCATGATCATGCAAATATCAGGAATCATACGTTTAGAAGATGCTGTAACTGGTAGAGGAGCAAGGTCGCAAAGGACGATACCACGGCATGGATCCGATTCTGCCAGAGCAGCACCACATCTGATTTTTTGCAACCAGCTCCAGGCTGTCTGATAGCAGGACAGTTCCATAAGTCGCTGGAGTTCCTTTGCACTCATGCCATCATCCTGCAGGCAGAATTGCCAGGCAACCCGCATCCAGGAAGCCAGACTTTTTTTACTCCCATGCATCAAAGTATGTGCCGTAATCGAAGTTTGTTTTCGACAATACCTGCACACCACGACATAAGCTGGAGCTGTTTCTTTTTGGAGTACATTGCAAAATGGACAGAGAAATCCGTCCGGCCAGCGCTTTCGAAACAGGTAGGATACACACGCAGCTTCACTCGAAAATGGTATATTTGAAAAATGTATTTTGGAAGCTGTCACAAGAATACCCTCCTGCACATTCAAACAAATCCAAACCGGCCTATCCTGGTCAATATTCTAGTAGCATACGCTGTGCCAGTATGCCCCCGGCTCGGATCTACCCAAAAAACACCAGTCAACACTCCAGCATTACCGCACATTGTCTGATGTGCGCAGCACAGTGAAATTGGACCAGGGTGAATGTGCTCCAGGTGAATAACAAGAGAGTTGCTACAGAACCATGGGATTTACAACAAATGTGTGGCAACAGTTCTGTGGAGTAGTGTTACATAGTGAACATGTCTCTATCAATATGCAGCTCACGCATTTTACGATAGAGAGTCGAACGATCCACTTTAAGGATACGGGCAGCCTTCGCTTTATTGCCGCCAGCCATTTTTAGCGCTTCGATTATACGTTCGATGGTCTGTAGTTCCCGTTCAGAGAGAGTGTATTGGCGAGACAGTTTTTTAGTCGCCCCACCATTGTGATCCATAGCAAGGGAGAACTGGTTTTTGGTGAGTTGTGTTTTCAGGGCGATTTCTTCCGGCAAACAGCTGGCAGAGATAGTCGTACCAGGGCAAAGTACACATGCCCGTTCAATTGTGTGTTCCAGTTGGCGTACATTTCCCGGCCACTGATATTGAGAGAGCAGGGTCATTGCCTGTTCAGAGATACCTGTGATGCTTTTGCCTAATTTTTCAGAAAAATAGTGAATAAAGTGGTCTGCGAGAAGAGAAATATCTCCATGCCGGGAACACAAAGACGGCAGATCAATATCGATAGTAAGAAGGCGAAAATAGAGATCTTCCCGAAAGCTGCCGCTTCTCACTTTTTTTTTGAGATGAACGTTCGTTGCGGCAACGACTCTGACATCAACTTTTATTTCCCGGTCACCACCAAGCGGATAGAAGGTCTTTTCCTGCAAAAAACGTAGCAGACGAAGCTGCATAGTCATGGAGATATCACCTATCTCATCAAGAAACAGGGTTCCTCCCTCGGCCTGAAGGATTCTCCCCTTTCTGTTTTCTTCAGCTCCGGTAAAAGCACCTTTCCTGTGACCGAATAATTCGCTCTCGAGAAGATTGTCCTGTATCGCAGTACAATCGACCATGATTAATGGTTTGCTTCTTCGAGAACTTTCCTGATGCAGGGCATGCACAACCAGCTCTTTGCCTGTACCACTGGCCCCTGTTATCAGGACGGAGGTATCCACCTTACCGATATTTTCAATCATCATGAAAACATTTTGCATGACGGAACTGGCTCCAATCATCTTGTGAAAGTGTGTTCGGCCATGCGTAAGCTGCTCTTTGTAGGTCATATCTCTGATAACAAGAACCGCACCGGTTTGATCTCCCATACCGTTGTCCAGTGGGGAAATACAGATACTCAGCACTTTATTTTTGCTCCCTAGTCTGCATTCCACACGGTGGTCAACAATACCCACCCCTGTCGCCAGAACTTCCGTCACATTATCAACCAGTTGAGATAAACCAGGGCTGTGACTACATGTACGTATATTTCCACCTTCCTGCAGACAGGGACGAAGGTGACGAAACAGTAATTCTGCAGCTCTGTTGACTTTGATGATCGACAGTTCCCGGTTTACCGAAATGATGCAGTCAGAAACACTCTTGAATATCGTTTCCAGAAAAAGACGATCTCGCTTTTGAGCGAGTTCCGCTTCTCTTTTTCCCTGTTCCAGGCGGTATTGCTGGATGGCCAGGCGGGCTGTTTTGAGAAGCGCATCTTTTTCAACCGGTTTGGCCAAGTAATCATACGCTCCAAGTCGAACGGCATCTGCGGCCGTTTCAATCTGCGGGTAGCCTGTTACCATCACCACCGGACAGACAACTCCGAGTTCTCTGAACCTTTCCAGCAACACGATACCCGATTGATTCTCCAAGACAATATCGCAAATGATGAGATCAAACATCCGGGAAAAAACTGCACTCACTGCCTCCTCAAAAGAAGCAACAGCCATGACCGTTTCATACCCTTCCCGCCTAAGGAATATACTGAAAGTATTTCTTAAACTGACTTCATCATCAACAATCAGGATGGCTGTCTTCTGGAATGTTGCTTCAACCATAGTGGCTCCCTCAATTCAGTGTTTCAGCTATAAGTGTTCATATCCCGAAAAACCACAACTGCCCCGGTGAGTATCCCTCTATCGTTAATCGGAGTACTCACGTACTCGACAGGAAAATGTGTACCGTTCTTACACCAGAAAATGTCTCCGGTCTTGTAGTGTACCTTTCCATCCCTATACGCCATGTAGATGGGACATTTTTCAACCGGATGTGGTGTGCCATCTGGATGGGTGTGATGAATCAATTCATGATGAGTGTTGCCAAGGAGATCGTCGGTTTCCCAACCAAGCATAAGAGAAGCCGCCTGATTAATGAATATAACCTTCCCCTGACTGTTTAACCCGAGAATTCCCTCTCCTGCCGAATCGAGAATGAGCCTTAATTGCTTTTGCAACTCCCGAATCTCTTCCTCCACCTGAATTCGTTCGGCAATTTCCCTGTTGAGAGTGCCATTCACCATCTGAAGTTCAAAGGTTCGCTTCTCAATGGCCTCATCGAACTGGGCCTGAATATTTTGGTATTCACTATCTTTAAGCGATAAAGAATCCTGCAGGCTGATGATACTACCTTCCTGACGATTCATAGCATGGACCACCGTCAAGAGTACAATAAGCAAAAATAGTGTTATCAACAGGCTGAACCTTATTACCAGGCTGACTTCCATTCCATGGTCTGCTTGGCTATACCAAAATACTGATATGGTGGTGAACACCATAAATTCACCTGTTATGAGTATCCCTGCCGACAGCTTTTTCATTCAACCTCCTGTTCTGACTTCACTGGCAACTCTATTGTAAACCTCGTCCATTCGCCAACGGTACTCTGCACTCTAATATTTCCTCCATGATCTTTGATCAGACCATGGCTGATGCTGAGCCCCAGCCCAGTACCCTCACCTTTCGGTTTCGTTGAGAAAAAAGGATCAAACAGTCGATCTCGAATTTCAGGCTGAATACCTACACCATTGTCAATGAACGTCAGTCGTATCCCGGCCATTCCTTTCTCTGTGTATAACCCCACTTTTATTTCCAGCTTTTTGTCTGTAGAGGAGTGAAGGAATTTCTTATTCAGGGCGTACCTGGCGTTGCTGATCATGTTGAGAACAACCTGCTGTAACTGTTGTTCATTGCATATCAAATGGGGAAGATTTTCAGCGATAGTAACTGAGCAGTCAATTCCATCTTTTTTCAAAAGATGGTCAACCAGCTGCAGACTGTTTGAGACTATTTTTTCCACTGGAGAAGGCGTGAGGACATCGTCTCTGCGTCGAGCGAAGTCAAGCAGATTTGAGACAATAGCAGCAACGCGTTTACTCTCACTTATGATGTTGCCCAGGTTTTCAGCCGCTTCAGGATCTTCGGGGTCATCCAGGATGATTTGTGCATAGTTGATTATGCCGTTAATCGGATTATTGATTTCGTGGGCAACCCCCGATGCCAGTTCTCCAATCGCAGCCAAATGAGCAGCCCTGACCGCCTCTACCCTGACAACCTCTTCTTCGGTAAGATTCCTGGCGACAAAGAGGGTGGTATTTATCTCTCCATTTTCTTCAAGTATCGGTGTCACTGTCAACATAAACCTGCCATGAAGGCCGTGTAACTCCGTTTCAGTTATCTGACTCTTTTGATAGCCTATAAGCTGCTCTAAAGGGCATCTATTCTGAGTACCGTGTCCCCCCCCGTGCAGAATATTGCACACGGTTTTACCGACCACATCCTCACGGCGCTTTTTGGCAGCGGCGCAGGCCGCCGGATTGGCTTCAATGATGATATTACTGCTGGAGACCACCAGAACAGGATCCTGGATGGCAATGAATATCTTTTTCCACCTGGCCGTGAACATATTAAGCTGTTGATCTGCCATGAGGTTTTCAGTTTCATCAATCCCCAGCATGACAAGCCCGAGCTGGCCTTTTTCGATATTATGCCGGATGGATCCATGCCAGCGTATAGAGCGCTCTCTGCCGTCTTTGGTCAGTAGTGGTGCCCCAAAATTGATATTTACCTCTGTTCCCTTCAAGGTATTTGAAAAAACTCGCTGAATTTCCCGTCTTTTTTGGGGGGTGATAAGAACATCAACCCAGTATTTTTCATGTACCTCCTGTTCACTGTAACCTGTGACCTTTTCAGCTCTTTCGTTAAAAGATACTATCGTACCGCAGGGCCTTATAGTCACCATCAGGGCCTGGATAGTGTCAACTATTTCTTTGTTAAAATCTCGCTCGCTCTTGAGCTTAAGGTCGGTGTCCTGGGAGAGTAATGCCTGGGCGATATCATCAATGACATGGGTGACAAATTCTTGTTTCAGTTCAGAGATCGGGGTTTTTCCCGAGTAGTGTATGACAATAAACCCATACATTTGATTCTTGGAGCGAACAGGTAAAATATCACAGTGGTTGTCTCCAATAACGAACTCATCAAGGTCTTTTGTCTTCAATCTAAGGCAGAGTGGCTGAAGTCCGGCAAGGTCTAAACTGAATTGTTGGGTAAGATAATTTGATATGTGGTGCTGAACTGCCGAAGGCTCGGAAGAAGAAGTGGATGCCGGCAGAATCAAACACTTCCGGTCTCTGTCAATAGCCCCCGCCCAGACCGAGCCACAGCCAAGAGCGTCTTTGAAAGTCATACAACACTGATGAAAAACGAATGATCGGCTCTGACTCTCCAGAGGACTCAGGATATGTGACCTGATTGCTGTCAAAAGCCTGTTGCGATGCTGAAAAAGTTGAAACGCTTCGGCTTCTCCTCCCGACAGTGATCTTACCATACGCAGCTCCTTCTAATGGAACACGCCTGTTAAACAATCCCCGGTCAAGCCTCTTCAGACCATACTTGCCCGAGCCGGCCACTGGTACTGTTGGATACTCTTATTATACTTTATCTCCGCCAGGCTTCATATTGAGATTTCCTAAAAAGCTGGCGGCTACAATTTGGAAACAGCCTCAGGGCCTCCTGTCGTTTCTGAGCCAAACACGGTATCAGTGAGTTTTACATACCAGGCCGCTGACTGCACCTGAATAATATAAGCCAAGGCTATTACCAGCGCAGCATGGGCCCCCGCCTCACCAAAAGCATTGATCGCGACAGCAAGCGCGATTGAAAGATTTCTCATCACTGTTCCGTAAACAAGGGCGATGGCATCGCCACGATTGAAGAACAGTTTCCCGATAAGAGTTGAGATAGTAAAATTCAAAGCATAAAGGATTAACAAGGGGATGAAGATAGTTATCAAAATACCAGGTTCTGCCATGATTCCCCTTGCCTTGAGCGCCATTGCCACAAAAACAATACCCAGTACTCCTATAGTTGAAACCGGCGGGAATTTGGGAGCGACTGTTTTCTTGAATTCAGCAGCAGAGTACCGCTTGAGAAGTACAATGCGTGTTATCTGTCCCATGAGCATTGGCAAAAAAACAATGATAGCTATTTGCTGAACTACCTTATTCAGCTCCACCTCAACTGCTGCACCCAACAATCCGTTTATATAAAATGGGGTCAGCAGGGAACCAAGGGTAAGGCCGACAACCGTCATATTAATAGCCGCGCCCATATTCCCCCTGGCAAACCCTGTCCATGAAATCGTCATGCCACTCGTAGGCAATAAAGAGGCCAGCAGCAATCCCAGAGCCATGTAGGGCTGGTCGGTGAAAAAGAGCTTACCCAGAAAAAAAGCTGCAAAGGGAATGAGGCAAAAGTTGATACACTGAGTCGTCCCCTGAAGTTTCAGGTCAAGTCCTTTCTTTAAATGCTGGATATTCAGCGTAACCATCATCGGATACACCATTAAAAAAGTCAGCGGAAGTATCATTGATTTCAGCTGCATTACGACACCATCTTCAAGCGTAATTCCGCAGATAAATCCGGAAATAAGAAAAAGAGGAATCATACTTGTTAAATTATTGTTCAACGCCTTGAGTATTTTCCACATGTTTTTCTCCATAGATTTTCACCATATTGGCTGAAACTACAAAAGATCTGACCATATCTCAGCACTTCTATATTGCACATATGCACAATATCCACATATGGCTTTATTGTCAAGAAAGTATTTCACTAAATTCTTTAATAGAATCTCTTCTACCCCTTGCCTAACCAAAAACAACAAAAACAGACACCTCTGAGTATTTATTCATTTATGTTTACGTTAAAGGGAAAAAAATCATTGACGGTTAGAGAATTATTTATAATAGTTCCAAACAATAATCAGGTCCACGAGAGTGGAATAAAAGGGAATCCGGTACAAATCCGGAACGGGCCCGCCGCTGTAACCGGGGACAAAAACTGCGAAATGCCACTGATAGTAATATTGGGAAGGCGCAGTGAGTAGAATGAACCGGGAGTCAGAAGACCTGCCTGATTAAAGCTGCAGTTTCCCCGTGGACAAGGGCAACTGATAACGAGACGAGGAAAGAACAGGGCATCCCCGGATCAATTTTAATTGGTCCGGGGATTTTTTTGTTTTTCGGACCCTGCAAGGTGAAAAGGAGTAAGGAACATGAGAAAGTTAAATTCCATTGTTGTTGCATCTGTGGTCTTTTTGAGCATGTTGGCTGGAGTGGCAGTAGCGTCTCATCACGGTGAAAGCAAAGAACAGAAGAAAGCTATTCTGTTGGTAGCTTTTGGCTCAAGTGAAGAGAGTGCGCAGGTATCATTTGAGAATATCGACAAAAAAGTCAAAGAAACCTATCCGGATATACCTGTGAAGTGGGCCTATACCTCCCATATTATCCGCAACAAACTTGCTGCTCAGGGTAAGCAATTGGATTCAGCAGAGGTGGCACTTGCAAAATTGGTTGATGAGGATTTTACCCACGTCGCGGTTCAATCACTGCACACCATCGGTGGAGCAGAGTACCACGATCTGCGCAGAGTCGTCGGATCTTTCCAAATGATGGGTAGTTTTGAAAGTGTTATCCTGGGATACCCCCTGATGTCAACCCAGAAAGACATGGAGCGTGTAGTTGATGCGATTCTAGCGACTATTCCTAGTGAGCGAAAAAAAGAAGAGGCTGTTGTCCTAATGGGACATGGTACACATCACCCAGCAAATGCTTTTTACAGTGCCTTGATGTTCCAGCTGCAATTGAAAGATCCCAATGTATATGTCGGTACCGTAGAAGGCTATCCTGAACTTGATACTGTCCAGGCCATGATGAAGAAAAACAATGTGAAGAAAGCATACCTGATGCCATTTATGTCGGTTGCAGGTGACCATGCAAAGAATGATATGGCTGGCGACGAGGATGATTCCTGGAAATCTATTATCAGCAAAACAGGTATTGAATGTGTTCCTGTACTCAAAGGAACAGCAGAGTACGATCAATTTGTTGATATCTGGGTCGATCACTTGGGAGGACCACTAAGCCATTTTTAAAAGACCATTGAACTAAAAGATACGAAATACAAAAATTCAGGTTCCACATTTGTGGATGAAAAGGGAACCCGGTGTGATTCCGGGATGGGCCCGCCGCTGTAATCCTCTTCGTTTTCTCGCAGAGAGAAGATGGAAACCCTAGCGACCTTGTGTGTCACTGCTTTAAGTGGGAAGGCCGTTGCCAGGGGAGGAGAGTCAGAAGACCTGCCTGAATTAGAATTGCATAAACCCCCGTGGCAGAAGGGTTCGTGCATGCATTCTGTGGATAAGTCAGGGCATCCCCGGATCAAGTAATATTGGTCTGGGGATTTTTTTGCCTCCTCGGACCAAAGAGAGGAGAGAGAACCATGAAAAAGAGTTATTACCTTGGAGTCATACTGTTTGTACCACTCTTTACTGCTGGCACAAGTGCGTTGAGTCAGGAGACAACTACCCAACCTACTGTAATGGATGAAGTGGTCATCACCGAAAGTAGAATCGAAGAAAAGAGGCGTGCAGTAACTTCCAACCTGACCGTTATCTCACAAGAAACAATTGAACAATCTCCCAGCCGTGACCTGGCTGAGCTCCTCACAGAGTTAGGTCTTGGCCACATACAAAAATATCCAGGAGCATTGACTTCCATTGGTGTACGTGGATTTCGCACAGATACACACGGAAACGATCTACAGGGTAAAGTACTGATACTTCTCGATGGCCGTAGAGCCGGCACAGGAAATGCTGCAAAAATTCAAACAAAAAACATTGCACGGGTAGAAGTTATCAGAGGTCCTGGAGCTGTTCAGTATGGTTCTGCAGGAATCGGTGGCGTTATCAACGTCATCACCAAAACCGGTACTAAAAACTCACTGTTTGTTGAAGGTGGCTACGGCACCTTTGACCGAGCTGAAGGAACGATTGGAGGTACTGCCTTAAACAATGGATTTGATTTCGCTGGAACGGTAAGCTACTACAATATTGGAGACTATGACACTGGTAGCGGTGACACCTACGAAAACACCGGAATCGACGATCAAATCAGTACCAGCCTGCATGGCGGTTATTCATTTTCAGAAAATCACAGAGTCGGTCTTATATTTACCGGATTTAAAGTCGATGGTGCTGGAAGTTCAGGATATTTCAGCAATCCGGACCTGGACGATTATTCAGATAAAAGTAACTATTCCCTTGATACAAAATACACCGGTTCGACCACTGACAAGAACGGTCAGTGGATGGCCCGTTTTTTCTTTGGAAAAGATAAAAACAAGTGGCTAAGTCCAATACTGTCGAACCCTGATGGCTGGGATACCGGTATCCCGTCAGAAAACGACACTGATCAGATGGGCGCCCAGGCACAATACAGTCAAAAACTTGAAAATCACACTCTTACAGCAGGGTTTGACTGGATCGACTACGACATTGACAACACCTATTCCCCAGAGGACACATCGTATAGCAACCCGGCCTTCTTTCTTCTGGGCAAGGGTTCCTACTTCAATAACAGTCTTATTACGAATCTCGGTCTCCGCTATGACTGGTTTGAGGTCGAGGTCAACGAACCAACAGGGCGAACGGAAGAGCAGTCAAGGCTCACCCCAAAAATCGGCCTTGCCTGGCTACCAACTGAAAATCTGAAGCTTCGTGGGCAATATGCCCAGGGTTTTATGATGCCGTCTGCCGACCAACTTGCTATTAATACAGTTAGTTATGGCCAACAAATCGTGGGGAACTCTAACCTCGACCCAGAAAAAAGCAATACCTATGAAGGGGGTATTGATTACGCCTGGAACTCTCTTGACACCTCATTGACGTATTTCTACACAAAATTCGAGGACAAAATTGTCACCACCTACCTGCCAAACGGTAGTCAAAGCTGGGACAATATTGGCGATGCAACGGTTGCGGGCTTTGAACTGGAAGCAAGCTACGACCTAGGTCAGCCTCTGAACTGGCAGTGGGAATTACGGCCATATATCAATGCCACTTTTCTCACCGAATATGAAGATGAGGAAACAGGTGAAGATCTCTTATATGTTGGTGACACCAGCCTTTCCACAGGTCTCGTAACCAGCAACGGCAACGGCACTTTCTGTCGCTTCAACCTTGCTTATTATGGTAACCAGACAGTCCAGGACTGGGAATCCGGTATCTACCCAGCACCGGAGTACGAGCTGGGTACCGCTACCGTTGCTGATCTTACAGCAGCCTGGAAATTTATCGAAAACGAACAATACGGCGATTTTACTGTTCGGGGTGAGATCCAAAACCTCTTCGATAAAGATTACGCTTTTGTTAAAGGGTATCCCATGCCGGGTATCAGTTTCTTCCTCAGTCTTCGCTGGGACTACTAAAGGATTAGTAGCTTACTCCTGTAGACCTTTAATAAAAAACCAAAAAGCTGGAGAGTCGATTGAAATTGAAAATTTTTAATAACCAACAAGGCACTTATCCCGGCTTATTTTCAAGTGTACCAGGGGTGGGTTCTTTCGCATAAATATAATGGAACTTAAATCACTCCTTCTTGGCCTTGCCTTCACCGTAGGCATCTTTACGGAAAAGAGCGGGGCCAGACTCTCGTATCTGTTTGAGAAACGTAGAGGCTGGCCACATTATTTGGCTGTGGCGGCCCTTTATTTTCTTCTCACCGTTATTATCGTTCCCCATTTTTCGGAAATTGAGCGTATCTACCGACTCAGTAGTGGTAAAGAGCTCACCAGTCCAGATGGATGGAAATTTTTCGTAATTCTTCTTGCTGCAAGCTTAACAGACGGCATTATCCGCAGTTACCGGAGGCCAATGTGAAAATAACCGCACTCTTAACGTCGTTTATATATCTTATTAGCTCATCTCTGCTGCTTCCTGTACTCCTCGTACTCTCATCTGCAACAATCAGGTTGCTTATATATACCGGTTCTTTTTTTGGCAGCTGGCTGCAACGCAAACGGCTTTCACCTCCTTCAGATCCAGTTACTGAAATCCAGTCAACCTCACTCAGTGGGTTCTCGTTACCAGTTCGTAACTTTATAAAAAAGCTGACACAACTCCAGAACCATGAGCAACAGGAAGCGGCCACTGTAAATCTGCTCAGAGAGACCGAGCCCAGGCTATGGAAGTCGCTGGACAACTTAAAAATTCTGGTGCGGATAGGACCTGGCCTTGGCCTAATAGGTACACTCATTCCAATGGGGACAAGCCTTGTCAGTTATTGTTTCTTCACAGTCCAGCGTAGATGGGTTGAAGATGACATTAAAAACATCGAACTTGCGGCGGAACTCCTTAGTTCAAATTCCAACTCTACAAAACCCAAACCGTGAAATATTTTAATCGCAATCCACACAATAATGAGGGCTTTTTTGACAACAATCCCCTTAACGGGGTAGCCAACCTATTTGATCTCGGCCGGGTCTTTTTGGTGCATACCATCTGGACGATCTACTCAAAGAGGATTCAGATGTGACCATAACCAAACACAAAGCAACAAGGTGGATGCAATGACTGTCACCCGTGAGGAAACTGCCGGCAAAGGGCATAGACTTGGGATTGCATACAAACTTGCCGATGGCTCCTTTATTTACGTCCCAGACACCAACTAAGCACTTATAATGCCGTCCAATTGCAAACATTTCATGGGAAACAAAATGAAAAAAATAGCTGTAGTGCTTTTACTCATTCTTTTATTTGTGCAGCCTTTCCCCTGCATTTCTGCAGACTTTCCTTTTACTTTTACCGACTCAACTGGGGCAGAGATTACCCTTAGCAAGCAACCGTCCCATGTTGTGTCGCTTGTTCCGACAGTAACAGAAATGCTCTTGCGTCTAGGTGTAGAAGATAAGATTATAGGCCTCACCCATCACTCTGTCCTCCCTCCAGAATCTGCTGGGAAAAACGTAATCGGTGGATTTTTCAGCCCCGATGTGGACCGTGTCGCAGCTCTGGGACCTGACGTCATATTCTATGCAGATTTGCACCGTGACAAACTGGAACAGTTCCGTGGCAAAATGGTTCTTATCAATCTCTCTTCAAAAACGTTGACTGACAGCATCTCACACCTCAGGTTACTTGCCGATGTTTTTGATAAAAAGGAAGCAGCAGGAGAAATAATTAATGAAGAGAACCGCCTTCTGGATCTCATTGACAAAAAGACTGAAGGAATCACAGCTGAAAACAAACAGAGAGTCATGCGACTTATGGGACGTACATCTGTTATGACACCGGGTGAAGACTCCTTTCAAAACGAATATATCCGGGCTGCCGGCGCAATCCCGCCTTCCTTTGGTAAAAAAGGAGCTGTAGTACCTGTGACTCTCGCCGAATGGCAGGAGTTCGATCCACAGTTTCTTTACGGCTGTGGAGGGGACAGGGAAATACTTGAATTTATTGATCAACCCGGATGGCGTGATGTCAAAGCTGTTCAAAATAAAAACTACTATTTCTTCCCATGTGATCTTACCTGCAGGGCAGCTACCCACACCGGCTATTTTGTTGCCTGGCTTGCTGCAAGTATCTACCATGACGAATTCAGTAATCCTGAAAAACAAGTCCTCCCAGAGGAGATTGTTGAGAGAAGTCCCATCTCTCTTGATCTTGACTATGTAAAGGTTGCTGAGATTATGAAAACAGATATCCGTGATTTTAGAAATAAAAGTGTGCGGATTGAATTCAATAAACCGATGACTGTGATTTCTACACTTGAAGGTCAGCGGGACAATATCCTTCAGGTTGGTAATCACTACTTTCCTCCACCTGCATGGGGTCTCGACCATATAGACGGTCTTGAGAAATTTAAAAGTCATAACCTCAATATCCTTGGCCTATCTCCTGAATCTACCTCATTTCTTTTTACAGGAGCAGACATGGACAACCTGGCTATTGTTAAAAAGAGCTTTAAAGAGATGGAGGTCACCGCCCTTATTACCGCAGGGGTTGCAGGAAATGCAGTACGCATGGCCCATGACACAGGGGCCTACTATGAACCGGATCATCTCAATAAGAACACGAAGCCAGGCACCATAAACATTATGGTTTTGAGCAATATGCAGCTCTCTCCTCGGGCCATGACCCGGGCTATAATCAGTGCCACTGAGGCAAAATCCGCAGCCATGCAGGACATGGATATCCGCTCCTCGTACTCCAGCACGATAAACCCGGCCACCGGTACCGGTACCGACAATGTCCTTGTGGTTGAAGGTTCCGGCATCCCCATTGATGCAAGTGGCGGCCACACCAAGATGGGTGAACTCATTGCCCGAGCTGTATACAATGGAGTACGAAAAGCGGTTCATATGCAAAATGGTTTCACTGAAAAGCGAACGATATTTCAGCGGTTAAAAGAGAGGAAGACCAGTGTAAGAAAAATTGGTAAGAACTACGGTACTCCAGAAACAGCATTACAACTTGAAAGACTGATGCTCGACCCAGTCTACAGCTCTTTTGTTGAAGCTGCTCTATCAATCAGTGACGATTATGAGCGTAATCTTGTAAAGGATTTAACAAGTTTTGATGGTTGGTGCGTATGGTTAGCAGAACAACTTGCAGGTAAAGAAGTTGATCAGATAATCATCGAAGATGAATCCCTTCCTGTTGTGCTCCGTAAGGCTTTTGGCGCATTGATTTCAGGCTTGGAGGCACAGGATCTGTAATGATGAGAGCTCTCATGAACACTGCCACCTTATTGTTTTGTTTTTAGCTGGTGTCCATGTTCAGGATGATCTCATGGGTGTGGAAGAGAGTTGGAAAACCGAGCTGGAACTCTTAGGATTTTCTGTGAGCTACAGCACCACTATGCATAAGGACAAAGAATATTTTAAAGGTCTGGAGTTCTATCCGGAAGTAGTGGGGTTCTACCTTGACCGACTACGCAGGGCAGTTGAATTATCAGGCTACTATTAGTGAGTACAATGCAAATAAAAAGAAAGCATAAGTGTGGATCATTTTTCCTAATTTACATTTTTCTATCCATTGTTCTGTCACTATGTGGCCTGATTACTATTTGCACAGCAGATACAGATAATCTACCCCAGAGAATCATATCCCTTGGACCTATAAATACAGAGAATGTCTATCTACTTGGTGCAGGAGATCGGTTGGTTGGCACAACAAGATACTGCGTTCGGCCAGAAGCTGCGAAAGATACCGAAAAAATAGGTTCTGTAATGCATATTTCAGTTGAAAAGATTATCGATCTTCAACCAGATTTGATCCTGGCCACAGATTTAACCCGCGCTTCACAGGTGGATATCTTACGTAAAGTCGGACTTAAAGTGGTGCGCTTCAAACAACCCACCTCGTTTCAATCAAGCTGCGCTCAATTTGAGCAGCTAGGTAGCTTGCTTAGTCTGGAAGAGACAGCCAAGTCGATTACGGCTAAATTACACAAACAGGTTGCGACCATGGTCAAGAAAATAGCCGGTCTTGGACTACCTGCTCAGAAAGTAATTATGCAGATTGGGGCCACACCCCTTTATGTAAGTGGCAGAGATTCTTTTACCAGCGATTTTATAGAACTCATCCTTGCAGAAAACGGTATGGGCGATACTCCTTCCGGTCAGGTCGGATATGAACGGATTATTGCCATCAACCCCGATGTGATCCTCATCGGTATAATGGGATCAGAAACAGGAATAGCAGCTGATGAACGAAGAAAGTGGCAAAAAATAATGGTGATCAAAGCAACACAGGACCACCGAATCCATGTAGTTGATCCCAATATTGTATGTAGCCCATCACCGGCTACCTTCGTCCAGGCCATGAACATAATTTTGCCCCTTATCTATCCTCAGATCGTCAAGATAGGGCAAGATGAGTAGTTGGATCAATAAACAACAGAAGTGGCCAAACAGGAGGCCTACAAATAATGTATCATTCTATCTACCAAATAATTGTCAACGGCGGCCCGGTCATGTGGCCTCTTGTCATCTGCTCTCTTATTGTTACCACAGTGATTATAGAACGAGCATTTTTCTGGCTGTCGCTCGAAAGACACAGAAACCGAAAACTTATGGACCAGATCCTCACCCTTGCGGAATCGGGAGACTGGTCTCAGATACGGAAAAAAACAGCCACATCCCGAGACCATGTGATACGTATTCTCATTGTTGGCATCCTGCATAAGGATTTTGACATGGCACGGGCCATGGAGGCAGAAACAGAAATGCTCCTTCAGCGGATGCAGCGCTATATGTCAGTGCTAGACACGATGGTCACAGTGGCCCCACTTCTCGGTATTCTTGGTACCGTTCTTGGTATAATCAGTTCGTTTAATATGCTTGGTTCTGAAGGTATTGCCGACCCGAAACTGGTTACCGCAGGTATAGCTCAGGCTTTACTGACAACTGCAGGCGGCCTCATTATCTCTATTGTAGCACTCATTCCCTACAATTTTTATAATACGCGTATAAACTGGGCAATTCACGTTATAGAGAAATATGCAACCAGCCTGGAAGTTGTATTCGAAAAACTCAAAGATGGGAAGGAAACTCGGCAATGAGACTCAAAAGAAGAGTGCTCAAACAGCCGCGGGTTGAAATGCTGCCACTCATCGACATCGTATTTCTGTTGTTGATTTTTTTCATATACGCCATGCTTTCCATGGCGGTTCACAGAGGACTTGAGCTTGATCTACCGGAGTCATCAAGTGCCCAGGTAAGCAAAGATGAAATACTCTCCATTTCCGTGAAACGTGCTGGCACACAGAGCGATGGGTTACTGGTTTTGATTAATGAGACGCCAGTGGGGGTTGAACGTCTCGGCTTGGAGCTACAACAAATGGCCAGTATCAATAAAAAGGGGCAAGCACTTGTTTTTGCCGAAGAATCAGTTTCCTATCAACAACTTTTTCAGGTTTTGGACCAGATAAAAATCGGCGGAATCGATGAAATATCTCTGCAGGCTAACAAGGCCAGAGACTAGAAAAAGATGGTAAGACTCATCATCTCTTTTGCTTTGGCACTTATGTGCCACTCGTACATCTTTCAACTGAATCTGGTTTTCAGCAATTCTTCTCCACCTGTCCTGATCAGTGATACCTCAGTTTCAGTTACCCTCAACCAGAATAGAAAAAAGACCGAGAGTAGTGTAAACCAGGATGCTATACAGATAGGGCCAAAGGCTATGGTCGGCCCACCTCTCGAAACAGTTAACGAACAACCATCCGCTCAGCAGCAAGCTCTTCCATCTAAAGAGATAAAGCAGGTCGTAGAGAAAATAAATCGGGACCACCCACCGGAGCCAATAGAAATCTGTGCAATTACACCACGGGCTAAAAAAAAGCATGTTAAAGAAAACAATGCTCAAGCAAAGCCTCAAAACAGTATACAACCGCCCGGAAAAATCCCCACTCACAATGATACGGCGATCTCTACGAGTAATACCACGTCGAATTCTCAACACTCCGTATCTAAAGCAGCGCCCTCGTCTTCAGTCGTAGAGGCTCAGCCGCTTTACCAATATAACCCCAAACCGGGATATCCGATCTTGGCCAGAAAACGAGGCTGGGAAGGCATTGTCATCCTCTCGGTTGACATCTTAAAAACAGGCGAGGTTGCCACGGTGAGGATTGCAGAAAGTTGTGGTTTCACAATTCTTGATAAATCAGCATTACGAGCAGTATCGACCTGGCGTTTTCGTCCCGGAACCAGAAAGCTCGAGCGAGTACAGTCAACAGTGATGATTCCTGTCCACTTTATATTAAATTGAAGACAATAACATACAGTCTATGCTCATACTTTACGGCACAATTAACATCAGATTATGTATGCGCCACACAAACAGTACTTACTACGCCCTCTAAACTGCCTTTTTTATTCAGAATTTGACCTTACCTTTCCAAAGACAGATTCAATCTCAGTAAACGGGCATTCTTCAAAGTCAGCTCTGTAAAGGTGGTCCATTTTTACGATAGGCAGTACCCTGAAACTGGCTGATCAACAACCCCTTCTCATTTTTTACCGTAACCTCATAGTTGGCCAGCTTCCTATTGACAGAAATTTCTCTTGCCTCAGCAATAAGAGTGCCTTCTGTGGCCGGATTTACAAAAGATACAGAAGCATTAATAGCCAGAGCCAACTTACCGCGACTGTTGACAGCTACCGCAAAAACAAAATCTGCGAGAGTAAAAATAGCTCCCCCATGAACAACCTTTGCCCCATTCAAATGAAAAGGCTGGATTTTCATTTCAGCTTTTGCCCTGCCCGCTTCCATCTCCACCAGGACTATCCCGCACTTACGGGCGAAGTGGTCATTTTCTTTAAAAAAATCAAAGAGCTTCTGCATATCTATCTGTATTTTTAGATCTGTACTGTTAGAATTCTTGTATCACTTACAAACCAGATTGTAGCTTGTAAGTGATAAGAACGTCAAATCCTGACCTATATCCGGTCCGGCCATATTTCTTCTGACATCTCTGTCAGCTTAAACTTTTGAATTTTGCCACTTGCTGTCATGGGGTACCCTGCAACAAACTGAACATATTTAGGGATCTTAAATCTTGCAATTTTGCCCCTGCAAAAATCTTTGATATCGCTTTCCTCAACATCCACACCGTCTTTCAACACAATAAAAGCCCCCACCTCCTCACCATACTTCTTGCTGGGAACAGCTGCTACCTGGATATCTTTGATATCATCCATTCGATAGAGAAATTCTTCGATCTCTCTGGGGTAGATATTCTCTCCCCCCCGTATAATCATGTCCTTATATCGACCAGTGATTGATAGGTTGCCCTGCTCATCCATAATACCAAGATCCCCGGAGTGCAACCAGCCGTCTTCAGTGATTGCCTCTTTGGTGGCTTCAAAATTACTATAGTACCCTTTCATGATATTATAGCCCCGGCAACACACCTCGCCCTGGCTGCCGGAGGGAAGAGTCTCACCACTTTCAAGATCGATTATTTTTACCTCCATATGAGGAAGTGATCGGCCCACAGTCTCCACCCGCAGCCTGAACTCATCACCAATCCGGGTATAAGCCATGACAGGAGACGCTTCTGTCAAGCCATAACAGATTGTAATATCTTTCATATTCATCTTTGCAATCACCTGCTCCATAACAGGTACAGGACAATTGGAACCAGCCATAATCCCGGTCCTGAGAGATGAAAAATCAAACTTTGAAAACAGAGGATGATCCAGCAGGGCAATAAACATGGTTGGAACGCCATAGAGTGCCGTGCATTTTTCCTGCTCAACGGAAGCCATGGTCAGAAGAGGATCAAAACCTTCCAGAATAACCATACAGGTTCCATGATTCACAGCAGCAAGGACCCCCAGGACACAGCCAAAGCAATGAAAGAGCGGCACAGGGAGACACACTCTGTCTTTCTCGGTAAAGTGCTGGTTATCTCCGATGAAGAATCCATTGTTTCCGATGTTATGATGACTGAGCATGACGCCTTTTGGAAAGCCTGTTGTCCCCGAGGTGTACTGCATATTGACAACATCGTGACAATCCAGTGAAGCTTGCCTTTTATGATACTCATCATCACTTACCATTACCGCCAGGGCATTGATCTCAGGGATGCTGTACATGCCTCTATGCTTTTCCTGCCCCAGAAACCCCACCCTTTTCAGATGTGGAAATTTTTCCACAGACAAGCGTCCCCGTTCAACATTTTTCAACTCGGGGACCAGTTCATAAACAGTGTTGACGTAGTCGGTGTCCTGATAGCCGTCGATCAGGAACAAATTCTCCGTTTCCGACTGGATTAACAGATACTCCAGCTCTGCACTTTTGTAATTGGTGTTAACGGTCAGCAGTACAGCACCAATCTTGGCCGTTGCGAACTGCATGGTGACCCAGAAAGGTATATTAGTCGCCCATATTGCCACTTTCTCGCCCTTCTGAATGCCAAGTGCCATTAGTCCCTTGGCCATTTCATCCACAGCAAGAGCAAACTCAGAATAGGTTAGCCGATAATCCCGGTCGACATAGACAACGGCGTCATTATTCGGAAATTTGCTTACCGTCTGATCAAGAATTTGGCCCAGGGTTAAATTTATTAGCGGTTTGATCGTTTCCATAACTCCCCCACGGACTATTCAGGTATGTAGATAACTGCGTGAATCTGGGCCTTTTCATCGCCAACACAACTCACATAATGAGGAACTATGGAGTTATAGTACACACTATCGCCTTCTTCGAGAACGTAGGTTTCTTTACCATAAATGATCTCTACAACTCCTTTAACCACCACTATCCACTCCTCACCCTCATGGGAAGAAAGCTCCTTTTTGCACGCCGACTGAGGCATAATCTCAATAAAAAATGGTTCCATATGCCGATCAGTTTTCCCCATTCCCAGCGAGAAAAAATTAAGAGCAGCTGGCTTATTTTTCTCCGCCAGAACACTGAACTGTGCTTTTCTATCTGCTCTTCGAACCACATACGGATCTGTGCTATCCTGGTCATCGAGGAAGGTTCCGAGCCGGACCCCAAGTGTTCTTGCAATTTTCATCAATGGTCCAAGAGGAGGATATATATTTTCGGCCAGCATAGACTCAATGAATTCTTTATCAAGGCCTGTTTCTTTAGCAAGAAGATCAATACTCACTTCTCTTTTTTCCATGAAACTAATAATGCGTTTACTGATCTTTCCGGTGCTCATTTTTCCTCCATACAGGTAATAAGATTTTTTGATTATTTTTGGCAACAAAAATGTCCCACCATACCCACCTTCTACAGTCCAGGCAAGCAGTTAGTGATCACTCTTATTTTTTTTACAGCAAGAGAGAAACGTCCTCTTTACGGGAACTCAGGACAATGAAAAAGTATTAAGAATTGCTTGGAACTGGAGACGGAATGCGGTTTAGTCCAGTGAATCTCCAGAGCTGATTGAAACTGAGTAAAAACTCTGGATTCAGGGAGAACACGACAAGAGAATTCAAGAAAGAGGAACCTTTCAGAGGAGTTTAATAAACGTTCGTAAAATGTTGAGTTAAGCTAATTGCAAGTTATAGTGGCAGGTATGCAAGGTGTTCTCCGTTATCAGAACTCCGACTTAAAGATTACACCAGCGAAGGTGCTAGCTTTAAGTTCACGGATTATGAACATGTTTACTGTTTGATTAGGGAATGATGAGTAAGCGCTACACTATTTATTTCTTACCAACTGACAGTTGCAATCTCCGCCTCCTGAAACTATCACACGGGTGTCTCAGGCTGGGACGGGACACCCGTTGAATGTAGAATTGCAGAGGGTCATAATTGACGCCAGGAATTCTCTCTTCAATACGTTCGAGATTCTTCTTGTCCGCCTAAAAAAGGCCTTTCAGATACAGGAAAGCCTTATCAGCAATATTGACTGTATGTCTTTGAAAGTACTTGTGATACCTTCCGTGACAAGACACAAGTTGAC
>JAWSVG010000051.1:0-1428 GCA_033852035.1 Desulfocapsaceae bacterium
ATGAATTGGGATGCTCCGAGTTTGAGAGCTTTCTTTACATTAGCACTTTCAGAAAAGCCACTGGCGATGATAGCCTTTTGCCCCGGGTACAACTTAACTACTTCTTCATATGTTTGAGCCCCATTCATTCCTGGCTCCATTAACATATCCAACACAATTAGATCAACAGGGGTTTCTTTTAGGAAGGCTATTGCTTCTTCGCCAGAAGTAACACTATCAACTACATATCCCATTTTTAGAAGCATTTTGCAGGACAAATCACACAACTGTGGTTCATCATCAACGACCAGAATATGTTCTTTTTGACCATAGAGGAGTTCACTGTCTTCAGTAATTTGTTGGTGGGCTTTTTGTTCTTCTTTTAATGGAAAGCAAAGATGAAAACATGTTCCGGCATCAGTATTCTCAACGGTGACCTTCCCTTCATGATCCTTCATAGTATTCCACACTATTGTTAGCCCCAGCCCTGTACCGCTTTTACCTAATGCTTTTTTACTGTAGAAAGGGTCAAAAACATGTTTCAAATCATTATCTGAAATACCTGCACCTGAGTCCTGAACACTAAGAAATATCTGCCCAATATCGTTTTCCCGGTCACTCCCGACACCTACATTTTTTTCAAGGTTTCGATTGCTGGTTGAGATAACGACTGTTCCTCCACTTGGGACGGCCTCTGCGGCATTAGTTACCAAGTTCATAAGGCATTTTTTCACATGGACAGGTGAACAATAAATCCAGGATTTTGAGGCTTCGAGTTGTTGGCTAAATGAAATACCAGGATATAACGAATGAAGTTTTTTGAACTCTGGGGACTCCAGATACTCTTGGATAATAGAAGTGAGGTTACAATCTTCTTTTATATGTGCCACACCTCTAGCTACAGTTAAAAGATCTTCTATAATAAGTACAGCTCTATTACCAGAATCCTCAATTGCTTCAATTGGCTTCCTCAGCTCACTGTTTTTGGGCAATTTCATCAATAATAATTGAGGATAGCCTACAATTCCTGAAAGGATATTATTTAGGTCATGAGCTACTCCACCAGCCATTAAACCGATCGATTCCATTTTATGTGCCTGCTCTAACTTGGATTCGAGTGCCTTCTTTTCCTCGTCTTCTTTTTTACGGACCTGCAACATTTTATTAGCGAAATTTGCAATATCTCTGAATTCAACAAAATATAAATCTAAGCTATTAATTTCTACTGAATTTGACGCGGCATCTCTGAAGAAATCCGAAAAAATCTTAATGCTAGCTTTAATTTTATTTGAGATGCGTCTAGCCCAGAAAAAGATAAAGGTAATCAATATCAGCAGGACAAGTAAGCTTACCAGAAGTTTTTTTGTAAGATTAGCCTTGATGTGGGCCTTGTTATTGGCAATTATACTTTCTATAGAGTCCATGTATATGCCAGCTCCTACAATCCAT
>JAWSVG010000051.1:1462-18530 GCA_033852035.1 Desulfocapsaceae bacterium
TTATTCTTAACGACTTGCTGCTGTTTCTGAATAATTTTTACACCACGTGGATCGGTAAGATCTAGTATGCTGTTCCCTCCCCTAGTAATTTTTCCGTTTGAAAAGAGTGGTTGCCCGTGATAAGTGCTTCCGAAAAAATATCCTTCCCCACCGAAACGGAGGGTAGTAATTCTTTTTAGCACTTCTTCTTGAATTTCCTCTTTGACATCATCAAGATACTCTCCGGTTCCCAATACCCAACCCAGTGGTTCGAATAATTTGACGTAAGCAATTTTTGGATGTCTATTCCCTTCTGTGGAAGGTTTGGACCATAGGTAGTGGTAAAAGCCTTGACCCTTCTTTTTCGCTATGGCAATCGTGTCTTTAGTAATGAATTCACCATCTCCATCCTGAACGGAAAGCATATTAGTCCCTTCCAGCTCTGGTTTATTAACGACGAGTTCTTCAACACCATGTAGATCAAATGCGAAATAATAACCTCTCCCCGCACTGAAACGCACAGGCCTGAGGGCATCTTTTATCATCTTTTTTATTTCACTAGAAGACTTGCTTCTCTTGTTTTGCTGATAAATGTTTGTAGCGATGCTGTAAGCATTTTCTGTTTGTTCTTGAATACTGTCTTTTAACCGTATTTCGGTTTGGTCCATCTTGTAATGGATGTAATTTACGACATTGTTTATCTCAGTTTTGAGAAGCTTTCGTTGCTCTTGAATATAATTTTCACGTAATAACTCAGAGTTAGCTTTGAAGGAGGCATATTCACCTAGCATCCACACCAGGCTCCCCAGGCTGAGGGAGACCATCGCGACGAGAACAATATTTTTTGTTAAAATATTCTGAAGACTTGACTGTGTGGCATTCATTTCGGAAATATTATTTTAGATATGAAATAACAATACAATTCAAGTGGATGTATTCCATAACGTTATACTTATTGACTTCTGTCATGTATCGATAAACGTCTTCAATTTTCACTAACTTCTATACTCAAAATCTAATTTTCAATAGATTAACACATAATTGGTGGATAAGTGTAATTTGTAATTTGGCGAGAAACTATAGGGAAAGTGGCTAAACTGAAGAGGTGCCCATAGGTAATCATCAAACGATGGAGGTGACTTAGTACTTGGAATATTACATGAAAATCCAATACTCGGGGAACATGTTAAAACTTGTAGACAGTCGTAACCTTTCGGTTGGCTCTGAACCACAATTTCAAACCTTCGATGTGGCAATATTAATGACCTCAAATACTCGACCACCGGGAATTTGTTTTATCAGTATTGACCTGTGAAATCAGCTAATTGTGTTAGTCTTTGATTGTACTTCGCTGGAAAACTTGCCTTACCCGTAACACATCCCGCTAATCAGCCGATCTTGCGCTATTTTCGTTTTCATTTTTTGGTTTAGTGTAAATTTTCTAAATTTGGCGACGACGATAATACAATTAGTAACAATATTATTTGACATCCCTTGATAAATTGTGAGAAACTTTTTTTGTGAGCATATAACAATCAGCCTTCCAAATAAAATACTATGGAGTTACTGATGCGAAACAAGATACTTTTTACTGCAATTATTACTCTTTTGATGCTCGGCTACGTTTGTCAGGCTGGAGCAGAAGTGAAAATTGGTGTTCTTGCCAAGAACGGACCTGTCAAGGCCTTGAAAAAATGGTCGGCCACCGGTGAGTTTCTCACGGCAAAGATTGGACAACCTGTTGAGATTATCCCACTCAGTTTTGATAAAGTGTTTCCCGCAATCGAAGCTGGTGAGGTGGATTTCTTCTTAGTCAACTCCTCTATGTTTATTACCGCGAAGGTAAAGTATGGTGCTGTTCCCATTGCTACCATGATCAACTCCCGTCAGGGCAAAGCTCTCAAATCTTTTGGTGGTGTGGTTATTACCAGTGCCTATAACGATACAATCAGCTCCTTTGCCGATTTGAAGGAAAAAAAATTTGCAGCCGTAAAAAAATCATCTTTTGGTGGCTGGCAGATGGCTTATAAGGAATTTGCCGATGCCGGAATCGATCCCTTCAAAGACTTTGCTTCATTGGAGTTCTCCGGAAAGCATGATAACGTAGTCTTTGCAGTGCAGAACGAGCAGGTAGAAGCGGGCACGGTACGCACTGACACTCTGGAGCGAATGGTTGCCGCAGGTGCTATCGCCATGGAAGATTTCAAGATTATTGGCAAAAAAGAGTCTGCTGATTTCCCATTTGTCTGTTCAACTCAACTCTATCCCGAGTGGCCGCTGGGCAAGGTTGCTGCCACTGATGATGGCCTGGCAGCAAAGGTAGTGGCAGCACTCAAGGAAATCAAGACCGAAGATAAAGCAGCTAAAGCTGCAAAGATCATTGGCTGGACCGCTCCACTCGACTACTCAGGGGTTGAAGCCCTACAGCAATCACTACAGGTAGGTGCATACGCCAAATAGCTTGTCTCGATCCTAATCAAACACATCGATTACTGCGTGTTAGCGCTTCATTCGATGTGACTGTTGCCTAACTATTTAATATATTATTTCTATTTACAGGGATTATCGTGCTACAATCATTGCTGCGCAACAATTTTCGGGCGAAACTGGTCATTCCAGTTTTTCTTGCCCTTATGGTCATGATCATCAGTTCCATCGCCTTTACTGTGGTTACGCAAAGGAGTAGCAATAATGCCCTCAATAAACAGGTTGGGATATCCTTTGCCGATATCGAATCTTCGATTGGAGATAACCTTGAAGAGTTGTCACAGCAACTTGATAACAACCTGCAACGAATGCAGGAGGAAGTTTCTAACCGGATAGAAAAAGCATCATCCGAGACTTTACAGCAAACCGCCAAATCGGTGCAGGCCAATATGGGGGCCTCTCGTCGACAGAATAGTGATAACCTGATACAGCTGATTACCATATCCGCAGTGAATCCTGTGATTAGTAGAGATTTCTCGATGTTAAATAGTTATGTCCGCAATATTCACCAAAACAAGGATATTGTTTTTCTCTTTTACCTGGACAAAGACAAAAAGCCACTGACCCGCTTTCTTAATCGAAAAAACGAGAAGCTTAAATCCTATCTCCCCAAGGGGAGACCAGATATTGCTAAAATTATTCAGGCAGGGGAGAGTGACCCCAGCGTTTCGGTTCTATCCCAGGATATCAAATCCGATGGAGAGACCATTGGCAGTGTGACCCTTGCCATGGATATGACAGAAGCAAAGCAGCAAGCCGCAGAAATGAACGATCGGTTTGATAATCTGGTTGAAAAAAACTCTGCTCTTATTGGTGTTGTTCTTGGCAAGGAATCGACAACGATCAACAGTGAACTACAGACTGTTGTCAATACTATTCAGCAGGGAATCACCCAGAAATCCACCAGCACCGTGGATGAAATAACTACTATGAGCAACGGCTTGAGTAGTCGAACGCGAAATCTGTTTATTATCGGTTCAGTGCTCGGTTTAATCCTTGTTTTAGGTGTACTGCTACTCAACGCCAGTTCCATCCTCAAATTGCTTGGCGGTGAGCCGGAGGCCATGGTGCAGCTTGCCAAAAATATCGCTGACGGGAATCTTACAACAAGCAGCACAGCTGGCAGTGCGCCCGGCAGTCTTCACGCAGTTTTGCAGGAGATGAGTGACAAACTTCGTCGGATGATCGGTACTATTGTTGAAGAAGGCAGGACGCTGCAATCCACTTCCACCGAACTTGCTTTGGAAGCTGAGAATATGACTGGCGGAGCAGAACAGTCTGCGTCTAAAGCAGATGCCGTTGCCGCCGCAACCGAGGAAATGAGCGCTAATATGGGCACGGTGACTATGGCCAGTGAGCAGACTGCCCAGAACGTCAATGTAGTGGCCACTGCAATGGGAGAGATGACCGCTGCAGTGCTGGAAATTGCCCAGAATACTACAAAGGCCAGTTCCATGACCGAAGACGCAGTAAACTATGCGAAAGGTTCCTCTGAAAAGGTCAATCAGCTTGGCATTGCTGCTAAAGAAATCAGCAAAGTTACTGAAGTGATCACTGAAATTTCTGAACAAACAAACCTCCTGGCTCTCAATGCTACCATCGAAGCAGCTCGGGCGGGGGATGCAGGCAAGGGATTTGCCGTGGTTGCCAATGAAATCAAGGAACTTGCAAAACAGACAGCAAATGCTACCGGGGAAATTAAATCGAAAATTGAATCCATCCAGTCTTCTACCGATGAAACAATTGTCGAGATTTCAGAAATCAGCAAGGTTATAAGCGATGTTAACGACCTTGTCTCCACCATCGCCGCAGCTGCTGAAGAACAGTCTGTTACGGCCGACGACATGTCCCATAATGTCAATGACGCTGCAAACGGTATCAGTGAGGTCAACGAAAATGTGACTCAGGCTTCGGCTGTGGCCAGTGAGATTGCAAGAGACATTGCCGATGTTAGCCAGGTGTCGAGAGAGACCAAAGAAGGGAGTCTGCAACTACAGAAAAGCTCGACAGAGCTTAAAGAAATAGCAGAGAATATCAGTCGCGAGACAAGTCAATTCGATCTTGGCGAATCGGTGAAAAAAAAGGGAGTCCTCCGAACCTAGAATAATCGAGTTTTGCTTCAATGGTCCGACTCATTGTCGGTGGGAGTTGATTCCATAGATAGCCAGCAAAGAAACTTGCTAATTTAATCAATGAACTCTACAGACAAATGAACTCCGGCTCTTCAAAAGATGCTGTGGGGAGAACCCTCGCTCATCTGAGTGACTATACCGGCAGCCATTTTCATTTTGAGAAAAAAATCATTGCCGCCTGATAGAACGCTCAGGACTCCGATCCACCCAATTTTTCCGGGTGGATCGCGGCAGGCTCACTGCTTTTTTTGCCACGGGTGAAAAGCTCTGAAGCGTTCATCTGTAATCGCGTCTTCCATACCGAAATCTGGTTGGGATGGATCTTATGTTCTGTTGCCAATTCAGAGTGTCTTGATTACGTTTATCGCCTCAAGTGCAACTTATGCCGTAAACTTATCCGAATGTGCTCTTCTTTATCTTTTCATTTGCATTCTCCTTTAATACCCGTCTTTGAATTCTAATTTGCCTTTCCCTGGACACCGCTCCACCTTACTTTTTCCTTGTCTTCGTTACGACCAATCGTAAATCGTAAAAATATAGTTGACATGGAAACTATTAACATGTATTAGTTGAAATGGAAACTATCTTGGTGGGAAAATGGATACAGAAGAACAGGAAAAAATACAAAAGAATAAAAAGACTGAAGCACAGCTTGTTATGACATTGATAAAAAATGGTTTGTTTCTACAAAGAAAGTTGGGTCAGGTCTGCCAACAATTCGCCCTAAATACAAACCAATTTGTTGTAATTAATGAAATAATCTTGAAAGGACCCCTTAGCCAAAAAGAGTTATGCAGCAGGCTCCTCTTTGAGAAGTCCAATGTTTCGAAGATTGTAAAGACCTTGCAGGATAAAGAATTAATTAGTGTGGCGGTTGCCCCTGTAGATCGACGCTCTACTATACTCGTAGAGACAGCTAAAGGCATTGAAATCTGGAAAGATTGTCTTCAGTCTTTTAACAAATCATGCACAGGCTTGATGTCTTTTCTGTCTGATAGAGAAATTATCGACACACTAGAGCTACTAAAAAAAATGGGGCCGTCGCTTGATCATATGGAATCTCAATAAATCATTGTTTTGAATAAAATTATATAAGAGGTTACTAGATGGGAAAAAACTTCAATAACGCTATGGAAATATACCAGATCCTCCCTAAAACCAATTGCAAAGAATGCGGTCAGAGTACTTGCCTTGCATTTGCAGGAGCCGTGTTCACCGGTAAATTGGGATTGTCTGCTTGTCCTTATGTCCCCCAGGATAAGTTACAACAATTTGGTGGAAAGAATACAGGCGTCAACCCTATTGAGGAGGAATTCTATGCCGTTATCAAGAAACTCCAAACAAGGCTTCTTTCGCTTGATCTGGAGGAGACAGCAAAAAGGGTAAAGGCCGAATACGAAGACGGTATTATAACCATTCCCATCTTTGGCAAACGTTTCAGCATTGACCAACGAAGCAAAGTAACTACAGACATCCATGTAAACGGCTGGATTCTCAAATCGGTTCTTAACTACCTGATCTACTCAAAAGGATTGTCTCTAAACCACAATTGGGTCCCACTTCGTGAACTGCCAAGCGGTCAAGACTGGTATCGACTTTTCGGGCAGCAGTGTGAAAACATACTTAAAGCTACCGCAGACAAATATCCGGATCTTTTTTCTGATCTGGTAGACATGTTTAAGGCCGAGGAAGTGGTTGACCAATATGAATCTGATGTTGCCGTTATTCTCTACCCACTACCTTTTGTCCCGATGCTCATATGCTACTGGCAACCTGAAGACGGTATGGAATCATCGCTTAAACTGTTTTTTGATGATACCGCAGAGTCCAACATGGGTATGGATGGTCTTTATACACTCGGAAACGGATTTGCGATAATGTTGGAACGACTGTCAATGGTACATAGTTCAGATCAATCTTCGTAAAGGACTCTACCAAATGGGATTAAATGACACATTGAAATGCCCCGGCATGGACGAGACGCTATCAACCTTCCCAAACGAATTTGATTGCCCTCAGTGTAATGGTATCGTTGAGATCTGGTCAGATGAAATTAAACGTCGCTGTACTCAATGCGGAACAATGATTTTTAATCCTACCCCCTCGGTTAAAATTCCTGATAAAAAAACGCTAGGGACGGAGACGAACGACTCAAAAGATTCAATTGATGAGCTTTTAGAGCTAGCAATGGACCTTGGAAGTAGTGCCGTAACAATAATTGATGTTAAAAACATTCAAATTGATAATCAAATAGCAGATCTTTGTCGAGAAACAAAATGTCCGAATTATAGTTCATCTCCAACATGTCCACCACATGTGAAAGGACCGGATTGGTTAAAGAAATACATACATAAAACATCTCAAGCGATTCTCATAAAAATTGAGGTCCCGCAAGAGCTAATGTACTCCGATAACCGCAAAGAAATAAGCAAGCTGCTACATTTTATTGTTATTGAAGTTGAGCAAGCCGCCCATGAGAAAGGACTAGTTCAATCAACTGCATTTGCAGGTGGCTCTTGTAAAAGTATTCAATGCTCTGAACACGTCTACTGCAACGTTTTGAATGGTGATGGTAATTGTCGACATCCTGACCTTTCACGACCATCGGTGTCAGGGTATGGAATCAACATGAACCATCTTCTCAAAAATGCTGGCTGGTTGAAAACGAACAATGATTCTGCCGTTCTTACAAGTTCGCGTTACGGCTTGGTACTCATAGGGTAATTGTGGCCATGGCTCTTAAATAGCTTCTGTTAGGCGTTGAGCCAGAAAATCCAGATCATGAAAATTAGACACGAAAATAAAGATGATCACGATGCAATCTCCGAAACAACTATTGCTGCGTTTGAAGATTATCCACAAAGCCAACAGACAGAACATCTGATCATAGACGAGCTAAGAAATGACAACGCCCTAACGGTTTCTTTAGTGGCTGTCATCAACGAGCAGGTAATAGGGCATATTACCTGCTCACCTGTGAGTATATCCGACGGAACCATTGATTGGTACGGCTTAGGTCCGGTTTCGGTATTGCCTGAATTTCAGGGACAGGGGATCGGCAGTAAGCTTATCAAAACAGGCTTATCCCTCATAAAGAACGGCATTGGAGGTTGCGGTTGTGTCCTTGTGGGACCACCCAATTTTTACTCCATGTTCAGCTTTGCAAATTATCCACAACTGATCCAAGAGGGTATCCCGCAAGAGGTGTTCCTAGCGCTGCCATTCACGGAAAATATACCAAGCGGGATTGTTAAATTCCATCCTGCGTTTATGCAGTTGCCTGAAGTTGAAAAGGACATCGTAGTCGATGTCATCATCGACTATGCAATTGCTGGTGTGAAGGTAGACCTCCAAAAACCAACGATTCAAAGCCTCATCGAAAAAGGAATTTTGGTGGAAATACCGGGCAACAAAGTGACGATGCGTCCAGCATTTCTGGCTAAACACGATCCGTATCTGGCTAAAGTTACTCAATTCAGAGTGTCTGAACTAAGCCGCGTCCACAAGAATCCAATCATGATGGCAATTAAGCACTAAGAGTGCAGTACGGCTTTGTGGTACTATTGGCAAGCCGACAATGTCGGCAGCTTACTTTGCATATTTCACTTCCAGTAAGCGAAGAAAATCTTGCAGGTCCGATACGAAAAAGGATACCATGGTTACAACAAATGTGAGCATTAAAAAATGTTTTTTTTTGCTCCAATCAACAGACCTCATTGCCCCAAAAACATGGAGAGGAAGTGCTTAAATTTATTGACAAGATCCGGCGCCATTCTGCCATTGCCGGCGGTAACTTCGATAAGATTTTTGAGAATACGGAGATTCCTCCCCTACCTGCTGCTATTTCAAGGCTTGTGATCGAAATAAGCAATGACGAGCCGGACCTGCCAAAACTCAGCGACATGATCACTGCCATCCCCGAGGTGGCCCACAAGGTGCTCAGTACGGTCAACTCCTCATACTTCTCCCTTCCCCATAAGGTAAACAGTATTAAGCACGGTGTTACCATCCTTGGGTTGAAAAACATCAAACCGCTGGTGCTCTCTTTTGCCATGAAGGAGTCTATGCCACAACCGCCGGGTGACCTGTTTCAGGTAAAGGATTTCTGGTCAGATTCTCTTGTTAAGGCACTGTTTTCACGATCACTGGCTGACGTCCACTGCAAGGCCGAGCGAGAGGAGGCGTTTACCGCCATGCTACTTGCAGATATCGCCTTGCCGGTACTGCTCTCCTGCTGGGGTGAGTACTATGAACCAATTGTAGAGCAATGGCAGAATTCACCCGGCAGGCTATCGGAGAGAGAACGGCAGAGTTTCAAGTGGGACCATGCCCAGGCCGGGGCCTGGATACTCCAGAACTGGAACTTTCCTGTTGAGCTGGTCTGCTTTGTGGGCCTGCACAACACGGATCGTGAACAACTACGGGAGCTGGAACTGGAGGAGACTATTGCTCTGCCAGTGATCACTGCTGCCCTACTGCCGAGTTGCCGTCGATCCGACACTGGTCGTACAAAGCTATTCATTGACACAACGCTGGAATCGTTTGGTCTATCGGCTGAACGGCTGCTGGAGATACAGGAGGAGGTAGGTGGAGAATATATCGAAATCTGCAGCCTCTTTGACCTTGCCCCTGATCATGGCCAGGTAGTACTTGACCTGTTACGCGAGAACCTGGAGATTCGCCAAAATAAGGTCAATAATGGATAAAGAGGACAAATTCAAGGCCATTGCCAGGAAACAGGCCAACCGCTCCATGAAAAAACCATCCCCCCAGACCGGCGTGCTCTATCGGTTGGTTGCTTTCTCTACCAGGATGCAACTCGGCTACCTGCTCAAGGACAGCAAACATTCAATACTGGCAGTAAGAATCTTCGTGTTCCTGGAAGGGCTGACCGCAATGGCTATCATTGCCACCGCAGCTTTTTTGGCCAAGCTCCCACTTCTATTCCCTCCTTTGGGGCCGTCAGCCTTTATCCTTTTTAGAACACCCCTGTCAAAGGCTGCCGCACCCAGAACGGTTTTTCTTTCCCATAATTTAGGAATGTTAATCGGCCTTGCCATGCTGCATCTGTTCGCCCTGCTCTACCCTGAGGCTGGTCTGCACAGCAGTGAGGATCTGAACTGGCCTCGTATCTTCGCCCTCTCCCTGGCCATGGGAATCACCAGCCTGGCCATGATCCTCTTCAATTGCGCCCATCCACCGGCTGCAGCAACTACGCTGATTGCCGCCATGGGCTATTTCGACAGCCTGATGCAGATAGTTGCACTGCCAGTGGCTGTTGCATTTCTACTGCTCCAGGCCTACATTTTTAATCGCCTGGTCGGAGGCCTTCCATTTCCTGCCTGGCAATTCGATCTCAAGGCGGCTAGGCAATATCCCGACTTGGCCGGGATGGGAGACCAGGAAACCGATTACTGGCAAAAAATCACAGGTCAGGTGTTCGAACGACGCAAAAAGTGAGTCAAATTGCATGAACGATTCCATGACTTTATCGGTTACTAACTATATCAGCTAAGATTGCCATTCTAAAACCTTATTATACGGCTTAATCACAGCAATTTGAGGTTTCTACTGTGATTTTTCCGAAACACACTTTTTTGCAACGACAGAGGCTTGTATTGGCAATGTTAATTTGATCCAAACTGCTACTTTCAAGCCCTTTTTGTCTATTGGGTTTGGTGTAAATCTTAATGTTTTTGGAGTTTTTCCCTGTGAGTGGCCGCCTCCAATAAAAGCCAAAAGGTAGCTCAAGACCGTCTAAAGAGTTGACAGTTACGCAGTTCGTAACAGGTGTCAGCGATTCGCTGCACTTGATCTTGGTAATGCGAAACCAAAAGGATGGTAGTGGAACCACGCAGCTCTTTGAGCAATTTCTCGATACGCAGGCAGGCTTGATGGTCAAGTGAAGAGGTAGGTTCATCGAGTAGCAGGATCTCGGGCTTTAGCATTAGACTGCGTGCAATGCATAATCGCTGTTGCTGCCCCCCTGAAAGCTGAGTGGCGTCAGACTGCAGCCGATCACCTACCTCGTCTAGGAGGTGAACTTTATGCAACATCTCCTCGCTCATTGATGTGACCAGGTGCTTGTCCTGGATATTCATAAGCCGCAACGGGAAGGCAAGATTTTTAGCGATACTCATGGGCAGCGGATTAGGGGTTTGAAAGACCATGCCCACCTTGCGGCGCAGCCTGTCCAAGGGGTAATTATCCTGGTAGACATTCACCATTTTCCCATCTAGAGACAAATTTACCTGTCCTTCCAGCCGACCAGGACCAGCCTCTTCCCAGAGTCGATTGAAAATGGATAGCAGTGTTGACTTACCAGTGCCAGATGGACCCGTAATGGCAATAATCTTCCCGGCCGGTAGATCCAGGTCGATCTCCTTGAGGATGGTCATTCCGCCGTAATAGAAACTAAGCCTTTCTGTAGATATTGCAGTCCTGCCTTGTGACATAGCTGATTAAAATCCTTTCTTCTTTATCTCTTTAAGCGTCTAGAAAACCCATGTTCCAATAGAATGGCAAGCAGAAAGAGTAGACCGCAGAGTGCGAAAAGGAGAATAGCCGCTCCGAAACCGCTCTGGAGCTCCGCCGCATCACTGTACTGCGATGAGATATAATAAATATAAAATGGTAGTGCTTCATACTGTTCCAAAACAGAGCGCACCATCCCTGCGGAGGCCACTGCACCTGTGAGCATAATAACTGCCGTATCCTCTGCGGCACGTCCTATTGCCAGTATTATGCCTCCAATAAGATCGTTCATCCGGGCGGGCAAGAGTACAAACACAATGTTCTGCAACTTGCTGGCACCAAGTGCAGGACCAGTGAGACGTAGATCAAGCGGAATGGAGCGGAGACTTGCCTCGGTAGTCCTTACCAGATAAGGAACAATCAGAAACGCCAGCGCCATTGCCGAGAGCAGCAAACATGGCCCTAAACGACCGGGATAATGCCGATGGAGAATAATTGTCAATGCAAAACCTGCAAGCCCAATGACAATAGAAGGTAATCCGGCGATGATATCAAATAGTAGCCCCAGCATACGCCCCTCACCGGGAGAGCTGTACTCCGCCAGGTAGATACCGCCACAAATACCGGGAATAATCGCTAAAACAAGGGAAAGTATGACCAGCAGGCCGGTACCCGTTAATGCAGGGAGTAGACCGTCAAAGACCTGGCGGTGACCGAACAGGGCATCCAGCACTGGCACTTTCCCGAAAATCAGTTCAAGACCAAGCGCATTGCCACCACGTATTAGCAGGTAAACGATTACTGTCAATAAAATAAGCAGCGGGAGTAGACCAAATATCCAGCAGAACAGAACAAGACCACGCTCCATAATCCTATTCATGGCCGGGTCTCCTAGGATTCTCAACCTGTATGACACGGCCAGACCCGAAGTGGTCGAGCAGACGGATGGAGAGGATAAGACAAATAGCAAACAAGGTGAGGGTCAGCCCACAGACAAAAATCGTGGTGAACTCCATGGAAGAAAAATCGGCGGCAATCACCAGAGCAATGTGAGCAGTAAGGGTGCGACCAGACTCGGCAATGGATTCCGGCATGGCCACGCTGTTGCCAGCGAGCATCAGGCTGATCAAGGTGTCACCCATTGCACGTCCAAGCCCAAGGACGATACCAACAAGGAAGGTTGGGTAAGCTTGTGGCAGCAGTAAATAGACAAACTTCTGCATAGGCCTGGCACCCAGACTGTCAACTGCAGCGCAGTAGGGACGAGGCACGCTCTGCATACCGTTTACAAAGAATATGATCATTGTCGGTGCTATTAGCACTGCCAGAACCAGTGAGGCGGTGATGATGGAAAAGCCAGAACCTTGAATAAAGTATTCACGCATCAGAGGTACTAACAGAAAGATGGCTACGAACCCGTATACAACGGTAGGTATTCCGGCCATAAAACGAATAGCTATAAGGAGCAGTCGACGTAAAGAGCGAGGAGCCAGTAACTCTGTCAGACATGCAGCGCTTATGCTCATCGGTAGGCTGAAAAACAGGGCAAGCAGAGTAATCCGTAAGCTGCCCATAACCATAGGCAGGATACCGTAGCTCTTCCCTTGAGGATTCCACTCTGTAGAGAAAAGAGCAATGAAACGACCACTCTCTATCAATGGCCAACCGAGGAAGGCCATCATAAACAAAATGGCGATGAGCAGCAAGCCGCTTCCCATCGCCATGGCCCGACAAAAATGTTCAAAACTCTTAACGGCGTTTATCACGAAAAATCAAATCCAGAAAACTTAGTATTATTTTACTGCAACAAAGCCCTTGGCCTTCACTAACTCCTGGCCAGTGGGGCTGAAGAGAAAATCGATGAACAGTTTTGCCAATCCCTGTGCATCACCCTTTGTAATCGAGTAGAGTCCACGAGCGACAGCAAAAGAGCCGTTCTTGACATTATCGAGAGTGGGAGCAACTCCATCAAGAGTCACTGGTGCAACGGAGTCATCAATATGACCCACAGATACAAAACCTATGGAGTAGGGATCACCAGAGATCGCGGTTTTCATGGCACCATTGGAAGGTACAACGTTGGCTTTAGGAGAAACATCAGCTTTTTTCAAACCCTTCTTCCAGAAAACTGATCGAGTACCGCTCGCGGCGTCACGGTCATAAAGATTAATTGCGCGATCTTCTCCGCCAAGCTCTTTCCAATTCGCGATCTTGCCGGAAAAGATGCCCTGCAGCTGTTCTGTGGTTAACTCGGTAACAGGGTTTTGGGGGTTGACAACCGCCCCAACACCATCAATAGCCCACTTGTGCATGACCAGCCCGTAGTTACTGATCTCCTTGTCTGTTGCCTTTCGACCAGCGTTTCCTATGTCGATCAAACCTTCGCCAACCTGTTTAATTCCCACACCAGAACCTCCACCGGCGATGGTTATACGTATGTCTGGATGCGCCTCAATTATCATTTTCGCGGCCACTTTCATAACCGGAATGTGGGCAGTACCACCTGCAATCTTAAGTGCACCGCCCTGCCCTTTGAAGGAGTCAAGATCGCCAGCATGTGTGAAGGTTGCACAAGTGACCAGAAAGAGGGCTGCCAACATCAATCTGAATAGTTTTGTCATGTTTGTTTCCTCGCTAGTATCATTAATATTAGTCGACCAGAAACAACATCCCATGAGATGTTTGCACCTAGCCAATATAATTGACAAACAAAGTGTTTTGAGTAGGTAACATGGAAGGGCTGGATAATCCAATAGGTTGTTCCAATGGTAACTTTGCAAGCAATAGAATCGCCCTATAGAGCCTTTGTGGATCCAACGCCAGAACTGCTGTGAATAAGAATTATGAAAAAGAATTCCACCATTTAAAACAAGAACTTGAATGCTAACATATCAAGTTCTTGTAACCTTCAGGTAGGAATTTGGACTGGCATTATCAAGTCGAGTTTGCAAGTGGATTGTAAAGGTGCTTCCTGTGAGTCTCTGGTTCTTTGGCGCCATAATACCTCAACACCTTTAGACTTGATGGCCGTCTGAGATGGTTCCAGACAAGATCGGGGCGACAACCTACAGGTTAGTTGTCAGCTTAAGTAGAAACTAGAAATCAAAATTAATGCTATCCACAATGGGTGCAATATGAAAAAGTGAGAGAGATTGAGTTAATGAGCCCCTGTAACAAAAAAAGCTGAACTCAATCAAAATGCTCGAATACTATCTACGGCCATGAACTAGCGTTAAAAATACAGGGGCGTTTTCTGTCACAAGCAGATGTGGATGAAATCCGGATGCTATTGCGTGAACAGCCATCATGGAATAGATCCCGTTTATCCCGTGAGCTATGTGTTCGTTGGTGCTGGAAACGTCCTGACGGTCAAATTAAAGATATGGCCTGCCGTGAACTTCTTCGCAAGCTTGAAACTCGTTCTTTAATAAAGTTACCACCGCGTCAAAGACCTGGCCCCGGAAGACTGCCCACAATTGAGATTGTCGAAACAGACCAGAGTCCGGTATCATGCGGATTGTCGGATATTCAGCCTGTAAAAGTAGTCAACACTCGCAAGCACGCTGAGTATGAAAAGACGTTCAACCACTTGGTTAAAACATATCATTACCTCGGCTATGGGCGTCCCGTGGTGGGGCAGAGCGACCTGGCTGGCCGTTGCCTACTCGTTTCTTAAGGGTTGCGTAGCTCGGACCCAATGTTTTTGACACTTTGTGGATGGAGTGTTTCTCTGTGGGCAATACAGCTGACTCCCACAACTCTTTGGGGATTGGTTCGCGGTGCTTCTTTTTTCTACGCCACTCGCGAAACCTCGTTTTAACTTCAGTTAGTGTAAGATGTTCCATTTGTCGTCCTCCATAAAATTCTTAAAAGACAACAACTGTAATAAATGTAGAGTGTGGGGTCATGGCAGGCTTACCGAAAACACACAGTATGGAAACGGCATCGGCAATTCCATTAATTCCATTAATTCCATTAGCGATCAACAGTTCCATTGCTGAGTCAAATTGGTTATTCTCTATGTTGCAGGTCATTGTTTTTTTCTTTCGGTTTATTGTGAATAATTTGGGCCCGAAAGTTTAATCAGTGACCTGCTTTCTACAAGGCCTAAATAAAATTTACAGAAAGAATGTTACACTACCTTTGCAAAAACAGCCCATGGAGATGTAAGTGAACAACAATATTGATTTCGAAGACATTTTCCAATACACTAGCAATGGTGTCATTGCCACAGATCTGGATGGTATTATCACCCAGATTAACAGCAATGCTGAAGCAGTGCTCAAGCTCAATGCGAGAAGTCATCTTGGCAAAGACATTCTTCATACTCTCCCACTTACTGGTAATCCTGTCCAGAAGTGCCTGCAGACAGGTGAAGCGATTCTAGGCTACCGGGTCCACGGCAAAAAAGCAGACCTTATCGCCAACATCACTCCCATCATCAAAGAAGGAAAACTGCTTGGTGCTGTCTGTAATTTTCAGGAATTACAGATGTTTGAAGAATCTGCCCAGAAATCTCAGTCTTACCAGTCGCTCAACCGGCAGCTCGAAACAATTTTCCACTCTTCTTCGGATGGAATATGGGTTTGTGATGGCGAAGGTATAATAATCAATATAAACAAAGCATCAGAGACTCTTAACGGCATTAAGGCACCAGATGTTATCGGCAATAATATTAACGATCTTCTGGTAAACAAGGTATTTGACCAATCCGTTACCACTAAAGTGATGGCAAGCAAACAGAGAGAAACAGTGATGCAGTACATCACCAAGACAAAACGTTTTCTGCTCTCAACCGGAACTCCATCCATCGATGAACACGGTAACATTGTCCTGATCGTTATCAACGAAAGGGATATGACCGAGCTGAACACACTTCGCAGAGAATTTGAACAGAGTCAGAAGGTAAAGGAAAAATACAAAGAAGAGCTTTCAGAGCTATCCCTCTTGGAACTTGAACGCAAATCTATAATTGCGGAGAGCAGTAAAATGCGCCAGCTTCTGCAAATGTCTCTGAAACTCTCACATATAGGGGCCTCCAATATCCTTGTGCTTGGTGAATCTGGTACTGGCAAGGGTTTATTGACAAAACTGATTCACAAAAACAGTGGTAGGCGCAAAAAGCCGTTCGTCGAAATTAACTGTGCAGCACTACCGGAAAGTCTGCTCGAAGCAGAGCTTTTTGGATACGAAAAAGGAGCCTTCACCGGTGCCAGCGACAAAGGCAAAGTCGGTCTTTTTGAGCTCGCTCAAGGGGGAACACTGTTTTTAGACGAAATCGGCGACATGCCGATAACCTTACAGGCCAAACTCCTTAAATATCTAGACAATCATGAAATCAGACGTATAGGAGGTACAGAATCAATCAAGGTAACTTGTTCAACAGTTGCGGCAACCAATCAAAACCTTGTAAGCCTAGTAAAAAAGAAACTCTTTCGGGAAGATCTCTACTACAGACTCAGCAGCTTTATCATCGAAATCCCTCCCTTACGTAAAAGAAGTGAGGATATCTCCGGTCTGGTACGCTCTTGTCTTGGTGAATTCAACACTAAATATAATTGCAACAAAACAATTAGTCCCAGAGCAATACGATTTCTCCACTCTCACCCCCTTCCCGGAAACATCAGGGAACTGCGGAACATAATTGAAAACGCAGTGGTCATGAGCGAGACAAACCAAATCGATGAGTTTGTACAGGTTAGTACTATGGAAGAAAAATCTGATCACACTTCCGCAAATAGACAATTGAACAGCGTGAGTGATACCTCCTTAACCCTCCCAGGCCGACTCGAAAATATCGAAAAGCAACTTCTACAACAGGCAATAAGCCAATGCCGTACCACACGGGACATGGCCGCCAAACTTGGTATCAGTCAGCCATCGGTGGTAAGAAAAATGAAAAAGTATAAACTCAGCCAGACTTGATACAAAACTAAACAACCACCTACTAGAAGTAGGTGGGTTTGAGATCGCAGACTGAAAGTCCAGCAATACCG
>JAWSVG010000051.1:18576-19330 GCA_033852035.1 Desulfocapsaceae bacterium
GAGAAGACCACCATCTTCAAAGAGGTAACGGAATCCAAGTGGTGCGATCAATGCAAGAAAATGGTCTCGGCAACATCAGAAAAGGCCCTGCCGGGATCAGACATCGGCTTGAACGCCATGATAGAGATGGCCTATTTGTGGGTGATGTGCGCGCTCTCCTTCCCGAAGATCAGAGATCTTTTCATCAACTTCAAAACCCTGAGATTGTCGACTGCCCGTATCTCGAGGATTATGATCCGGCTGAGTGGCATATTGCAGCCGGTTTATGAGCAGATACTAAATGACGTCAAACAGGGGACGAAGATCTGGGCCGACGAGACCGGCTGGCGGGTCAAGGGCAAGTTGTGGTGGCTATGGATATTCGCCAACGAGCGCAGTGCCTATTATTGGCCCGACAAGACACGCGGGGGACCAGTTGTTCGGCGACTCCTGGGTGAGGTTTTCTTAGGCATCCTGATCGTCGACGGCTGGCACACCTACACGAAGATTGTCTGTGACCGGCAAACTTGCATGGCTCACATATTCCGCAAAATACGCGCCTTCATTGATGCGTTTCCCCAATACCGTTCCATTATGAAATTCTACCGGAAGCTGCGGCAGATCATCAGAGCTGGCGAGAAACTCCAGGCGGCGCGTGATGAGTTGAGTGAACTGGTTTTTCAGCGGCGGTTGAAGACCCTGGAACTAAGACTGGAAGCCATGCTCAAATGGAAGAACACTAATGATACGCTGAAAGAGGTCATCAAAAAAGTCA
>JAWSVG010000052.1:0-55984 GCA_033852035.1 Desulfocapsaceae bacterium
TTTATTAGGTACTCAACAACGAACTCTGTATGAGTTGTTTATGACCGCTTATTTTTGAAATCATTCATTTTTTTTCTTTAACCTCAACTCTTCAGAAGCAATTCTCAGATTATCAGCCGCCGGTTGAAAATGTGGAGCAATATTAAGAGCAGCCTGAAATTGTGTTATGGCCTCTATCAACCTTCCCTGATTAATTAGGACCAGTCCTAAATTGTTGTATGTCATAGCCACTGTAGGTATTACAGTAAGAAAATCTTTATATATTTTTTCAGCATCAGGTAGATCACCAACCATAAAGAGCAGATTGCCATAGTCATATTTCAGGGCAACAGGGCACCGCATTAATCGATCGGCTTCTCCATAATGAGAAAGAGCCTCTTGCTTCAAATTTGTCATTTTAAGTAGAATAGCAATATGATAGTGTGCCGATTCCTGATTCTTGTCTATATCAAGAATCTTTCGATAAGCCCCTATTGCCTCCTCGGAACGACCAAGAAGAGACAAAATCTCACCTTTATCTAAAAGAACCTCAATATCTTCGGGAGAATATAATAGTGATTTTTCTAAATATGGCAGTGCATCAGCCGGCTGGCCACTACGCAATATTGCATTCCCATAGTTTTTATTGATGACAGGATCATCTGGGTTCTTGTTCAAAACTTGAATAAACTGCTCGGCCGCTTCTTTATACAACCCCCTTTTTCTCAAAATCCCACCTAGATTAATTCTAGCTTCTGCATAATCAGGGTTAAGATTAAGAGCCTGGTGTAAGTAAGCTTCGGCCTCTGTATCTTTCCTTTGTTTTAATCGCAGTATCGCTAAATTCTGGTAAATAATTTCGGCTGTAGGGTCAATCTCTAGTGCACGTAACAATTCACTTTCCGCACTTTCCAACTCATCTGATTGTATCAAAGCAAGAGCTAAATTGTGGTGTGATCGCGCCTTGTTAGGGTACTTAGATATTGAATCTGACCAAAGTGCGGTCGAAGTCTGCCATATTTTATTGCGTTCAATTGTCCAATATCCAATAACAGAGGTTAAAAAAAGCAATAGTATAGAAATGGCAAAAGTATTCTTTCCAATCCGATAAACCAATCCTACAAACAGCAATATTAGAAACATAGAAGGTAAGTAGGTTCTATGTTCGAAAACGAGTTCCAAACAAATAACCGAAGACTCAATTACCAGGTTACCGAAGAACCAAAAGATACAAAAGGAAACAAGCCGCTCTCGACGAGCTATTAATACCGAAAGAGCCACAAGCACCACAAGCGCCACAAGAGAATAGAGTGTTGTCAAAGGAGAAAATAAAGAGGTAGAAACAGGAAAATCATAATCAAGCACTAGTCTATTGGGATTTGGATAGAACACCAACGTAATATAGTGAACGACAACCCTAAATTGAGTAAGCACCCTTTCGAGCATAGTAAAATCACGTCCACCACAACTATTGAAAATACGGTCAATTATTTGGCCATTAGTATAGGCACAAGCAATACTGGCAATAATAAGAAAACCACCTACCAACCAATACAACTTCTTTTTTAACCATTCCCAACGGAGATCTTGAAAAAAATACCACTCATAGAGGAATATAAAAAATGGAATAGTGGCAGAAATTTCTTTTGAACCAAGGGCCAATATGCTAGAAAGGCCTGACATTCCAAACCAACCCCACGAAGCACCAGAGGTGTTCGTTTCCTTCAGCCAAACTTGGTGCTTTCTACCTATTGCATACAGGAGCATGGAGAGCACGAAAAACATCGATGCCAGGCTGTTCATCCGCTGTACAATATATGTAACTGATTGAGTCCCTAAAGGGTGAGCCATCCAAAGAAGAGCAGTCATCAGAGCAATAGCTGAGCCATTGGGGTACTTCTTTTTATTGATTGTCAGATCTAATGTTAAACGAAGCAGCAAATAGAGAAAAATTCCAGTGCATAGATGAATACCGATATTAACTAAATGGTAGCCTTGTACTCTGTCCCCCCCTACAAAATAATTAATTGCAAAGCTCAAGTTGCTTATTGGCCTAGATTTTAATGTGCTCTCAAATATACTTTTCTTAATTTGCTCTGTATTAAGAACTTCTATCCTCAGAGATGGATTTTGTATATTATTTTTATCATCAAAATGAAATGGTACGTTAAGAGTGTTTGCATATAAAATACAGCCTATCAGGACTAACAAACTGATAGAACCCAATAACGTTTTAATTGTTTTTTTATCCACAATTGAAACCTAACACCGGTATGCGGTAAACAGGCACCTTGTGAGTGCTTATAACCATATGATATAATGTAGAATCCGTATTTTTTTGTTTTTCACACCCCTCAGGTAAGCGATAGACTCCGAGGGGGTACNNGAGTGACAGCTTTTACGGAGTAAGGTACTAAACTTCCTCTTTTAAAATCTGCCACTCTTAAAAGAGCGGAAAAAAGATAAAAGTTTTCACAAAAGAAAGTGTTCAAAGCTCGGATGAACCACCTAATAGTGCCTACTCCTTTGTCAAAGGTGCCTCAGAGAGTCGAACAACAGTGGCGTTGTTTCCTTTATAGACAATTTCGAGAGGAAGTATTTTGTTGAGTTGGCTGAATGTCGGTAGGTACCATCTCCAAGTGATCGTATGGAAATATAAAGGGGCCACAAAGGGGTCAGATCTTTCGTTGTTCCAAAACAACCTTTGCCTTGCCGAGGTAACCACCTTGGAGAGCTGATTGCTTTCAGCCAGTCGGTTGTCTATTTTCCTAACGACATTACTCACGGTACTGTATTTTATACATCCAAATTCTTTGCCGATCTCCTCTAAAGACAAGCCACTATGCTTTCTGGAAAGGTATATTGCCACATTGCGTGGTTCGTTCTCCTATCCTCGTTTAGCCTTCTCTAATTCTTTCATATCAATCTTGTAACAACGGCTAACGGCATTTTTTGTTTCAATAATTGTCGGCGCAAGATCTTTCGATTGAGGCACCTCGTCATGTTTCTTTTTCTGGTAATATTTTGCTTTGATCCATTCGATAAAATTACGGGTTCCCAAAATAGATGGTAGATTTTTCTTACTAAACAAATTTTCTGTATTCACTGATTGCCTTGCCGAAAGTTTCTGAAAAATATTCTTAGCAGCAAATCCGTATATAACCATTCCGATTTTTGAGTCATTGACACATAAACATGGTGACTGCTCCAGGGATAGTCACTAACGGATTGACAAATGAGAGCCCGAGCTGGATTTCTGTGAATATAACGTAGAAGCTCGACAAGGTGACTACCTTTCTCAACTAGTACATTTTTGTAGCGACCCCGAAATAATTGACCATCCACTTTGTGACGCCTGTTATACCGTTGAGTATATACTCCATTGATATGCCGCATCACGCGAGAAAGATCCCCCAGCGGCGTTTGCAGCAGAATGTGATATGATTAGACATCAGGCAAAAGGCAGCCACACGACAACCAAACAGCTCGGAAGACTCTTGTAGTACACCTAACCCCGATAAACGGGAAATAAGTCGGGACTCTTTTCAGTACTCGCTCGACGGGTATAAATACCTTAGAAATATCTTGAAGTCTGTTTTACCCGAAAAAACATTTTCACCTCTCCTTCCACGATTCATCACATGGTACCAAGCTTTGGGGTATGGTATTCTTAAAGGTCTCACCATGCCTTATTGTTTATCACATCAGCAAGCTCAAAACAACGAAAGACTTGCCCCCCTTCTGACCCTGCATCCGCATCTTTGAGCTACCAAGATGAGATCCCAAGATCTCAGGATCTTGCTCCGACGGCAGATTATATCGTTGCAATTGTTTGCGAACATTTTAAAGTGAGAAAAGAGACTCTTGCCATCTCGAAACACGGCATAGAAAATTTACCGCGAGATGTGGCAATATACCTTGTTTGCTTGCGCTCCCGTGAAATGCTTGTCGTTGTCGAGCAACATTTTTCGATCAGTAAGTACAGCACAGTCGGCAGTGTGGTTGAGAGAATTAAAGCCTGGAAAGACAGAACATTACAAAAGTATCTGGAACAAATCACCGCAAAACTAAGTAAAAGCCAAGAGCAGACCCTAAAACGGGATCGTAGCTTCCTTTTTCTTTTTTATAATAATCATGAAAAAACTTCCAATTGGCATCCAGACATTCCGCACAATACGAGAAGACAACTATCTGTATGTCGACAAAACCGGTATTGCGATAGAACTCATAGAGGACGGCACTTACTATTTCCTGTCTCGACCCAGGCGGTTTGGTAAAAGTCTTTTTATCTCCACCCTGCAGGCCCTGTTTGAAGGAAACAAGGAACTGTTTATCGGACTGGCTGCCTATGATCGCTGGGACTGGAACATACAATATCCGGTTATAAAAATGAGCTTTGCCGGTGTTGCCAGAAATGTTGCCGACATGAAGCAGGACATTTGCAATATTCTACGGTCAAACCAGAAGCGGCTGGGGGTTACCTGCGAAAGAACCGAAGATATTGGTGGCTGTTTTCAGGAATTAATTGAAAAATCTTTTGAAAAATACCAGCATAAAGTCGTCATTCTGGTGGATGAATACGATAAACTCATCCTTGATAACCTTGACCAGGTGGAAATGGCCAAAGAGGCCAGGGAAATACTAAAAGACCTCTACGCTACCATCAAAGACAGTGACGAGTTTATCAAATTCGCCTTTTTAACCGGGGTAAGTAAATTTGCCAAGGTATCAATTTTCAGCGGGTTGAATAATCTCAAGGATATCACCCTTGACAAACGCTACTCGACTATTTGCGGGTATACGCAGACCGATCTGGAAACTGTGTTTGCTGATCATCTCAACAATGCTGATATGGCAAGGGTTGGAGAGTGGTATAATGGCTTTAATTTTCTTGGCGAACCTGTGTACAACCCGTTTGATATCCTGCTATTCATTGATAATGATTTTGAATTCAGAAACTACTGGTTTGCAACCGGTACTCCCACATTTCTCATAAAACTTATTCAAAAGCACAACTATTTTCTTCCGCAACTCGCTGACCTTTGGGTAACTAGCAGCTTGATAGACAGCTTTGACATTGAAAACATCAAACTTGAACCAATCCTATTTCAGGCTGGTTATTTGAGTATCCGGCAAATCCGGGAAAAAAAACGGGGCGGTTACGAATACCTCCTTGCTGTTCCAAATAAAGAAGTTCAGCTTTCTTTCAATGATATCCTGATAGATTTTCTAACAGATCAGGTTACAACCAAAGGACGGTACCAGGACCAACTCTACACAATATTCGAAAATGGTGACGTTAAATCCCTGGGGGCAACCCTGTCATCACTTTTTGCTTCCATCCCTTATAATAATTATGTCAACAATACCATCAGTAGCTATGAAGGCTATTTTGCAAGCGTAATCTATGCCTACCTGGCCAGTCTGGGACTGGACATCTCCGCCGAAGATGTTACCAGCCAGGGAAGGATTGACCTGACAATCAAGTTGGCAGACAATATCTATATCCTTGAATTCAAGGTCGATGGCAACGGTAATGCCCTGCCGCAGATTAAAGAAAAAGATTACCAGCAGAAATACCTGGCTGATGGAAAAAGCATTTATCTGATAGGTATTGATTTCAACTCAGATGAGAAAAATATATCCAAATTTGAATGGGAGCAGGTGAAATAGGTGGTGAATACAATAAAGGGGTCAGATCTTTCGTGTTCTAAAACAACCTTTGCCTTGCCGCGGTAACCACTTTGGAGAGCTGATTGCTTTCAGCCAGTTGGTTGTCTTTTTTTTTCCTAACGAATGATTAGACATCAGGCAAAAGGCAGCTACACGACAACTAACACCGGTGAACGGTAAGTGAGTACCTTGTGAGTGCTTATAACCGTGAAATATAAAACCGAATCTGTATTTTCTCGGAGTCTGCGCTTACCTGTTTTTTGTTACAGCTTTTACGGAGTAAGGTACTAAACAGTTCGGAAGACTCTTGTAATACACCTAACCCCGATAAACGGGAAATAAGTCGGGACTCTTTTCAGTACTCGCTCGACGGGTATAAATAGCTTCACAAAATTATTTATAAGGTGCTAAAAGAAAACTCAAGATGATTGAGCCGTACTTCAAAAGTACTCTTTAGCAAAACAATCATATTATTCGATTGAAAAAATCGTCTCAGGTTGCAACATCTCAATAAGTATAGAGTTGGTTTGCGCTACTATTTTCGACTTTTGACTGTGTGTGCTGGCTAGTATCTGAAGAGTATATACCACCACGTGGCATATTGTCAAGTAAGCCTAACAAAATCACCAGACGACAGGTACACATGCATTGAAGCTATGTTACCAGGACTTCCCCTCAGACCAGGCAGCATATTCATTGCCGTTGGGGTAAAAGAAAGAACGTTTACAAAGGGATGTAAGTAGGAAAGCAGGGTATGGCGTAAAGATTCTCCCACACCCTGCAAGTACAACATGACCACAACTACTCTCCGCCCTCGCCTTCTAAGATGTCACGACACCATGATATGGCGGCCATTGCCTGCGGAAAACCGATGGTGGAAATGAGAAGCAAGAGGGTGTGATAGATCTCTTCCCGCGTTGCTCCCGCTTTCTTGGCCCTGCGGGTATGAGAATGGACAGAGCCCTCAGACTTGGCAGCTGCTGCGGCTGCCAACTGAATAAGGTGGCCGGTTTTCTCATCCAGAGGGCCCAGGCCCCTTATTGTTGTCCCGAGATTTTCTAAAGCTGAAATAACTTCAGGGTAACGTTTCGAAATATCGTAGTACGTCCTGCTGGGGCTGTGATCTCTTGCCATGACAAATCCTCTGATATCATTATTATCAATTCCCCAGAAACCCTTAGAGGGAAAGGGCTGCCGAGCCTATATACCTCAGAGTTAACTACATCATATTTTAGTACAAATAGAAACCTATTTATGTAATTGTTTAGTACCTTACTCCGTAAAGGCTGTGATAAAAAACAAGAAAATACGGATTCGATTTTATATTATATGGTTATAAGCACCCACAAGGTACTTACCGTTTACCGGTGTTTGTAAAATTGTCCTCTCAAAAAAATCAGGCTACCATTTCCCACAGCAACACCATCCTGAGATCAAAGATATCTGAACGTCTTGGCTTGATGGAAAAGGTCTCAACGTCATAGGTGTCGATACCAAATGTGCCTGCAAGGTGGAGAACATTCTCACCCATCTCAGCATGCAGATCATCAATAGCCTGCACAATATCCACCACGCCCTCTTCACATCGCTTTTTTCTTTTACAACACGACCGATACTGCGCATCCCGATAGCAGCCTTACTTACATTGCCTGAAGATAGTATTTTTCTGCCCAAAAGAGCGCCAACAACGGCGGCGCCAAAGGAGATAATAGAATCCGTGGTCTTAACCCTCACGTCGGTTTTCTCCTTGTCGAGTTTATCAGTCGTCCTGTCCAGCTGCCGCTCCAGCCGATCCTGGCGTATTTGATATTTCTTTTTTAATTTCCCAATAGCTTCTTCTTTTTGTTCACGCAGCTGATCATTGTAACGAACTTTAAAATCACCAAGGCTTTCGCCAACTACCGATTCAAAACGTGTCCCTGTTACTTTGAAAAGCTCAAGGCGTTTATTCTGATACAGAAAATCTGAAAATCGCTTACTCATCCCTCGAAAGTCTTTCAACACTGAAAATTTCACGGGTAGCGGACGAAAAGCACAGTTATCAGGTGGATCGAGATTGCAGTCATCCAGCTTATACAGCATTTTTTCAGCCTCGCCCCAGTCGAGTCTGGCAAACGACTCATCCAGATAAAGCCGGAGACTGGTCTCTGCCACAATATCAATATTTCGCTTGGCATTAAAAAAACGGACGGAGGCAGTTGCCCCCAGGTAAGGTTCGAAATCTATACTATCGCTCAATACATCCTGCAACTGATACCTCTGCTCAATTGCCCCGGACACGATGGGTCTCTTCCTCGCCTCTGATTTGCTTCTCTGCGGGTTTACGTTGGAAGTCTCGTCCAACTGCTCCGCGGCAACCTGCGCAACATGTCGCTTCTCTTCCATAAGCTTTTTGATATCACTTTTGGAAATTGGCCCCTTGAGATAGGACATTGCCCAGCGGGTTTCAAACAGTATTGGTGCATCAAGGTGTACTGAATTAAGCAGAAACTGACGACCTTTCATGGCAGAAAGAAGATTTTTCACATGTCCTGTATCAAGACGCCCGTTACTCGACCCGACAATGGCATCGACGACCTTTTCCTGGTCCTGCCTTGTCTGCAGCCTGCCGACAAACCATGTACCAATATTAGATAAGCCCTTGTAGTCAAGATCGACGGGGTTTTGGGTCGCAAGCACCACCCCTACACCAAAGGCTCTGGCTTGCTTCAGCAGGAGCAGCATAGGTTTTTTAGATGGTGGGTTGGCTGTGGGAGGGAAGTAGCCGAAAATTTCGTCCATGTACAGCAGCGCTTTTAAAGATGTGGCTCCCTGCTGTCTGCGCATCCAACCAATAAACTGATTCAGAAGCATAGTGACAAAAAACATTCGCTCCGTCTCTGTCAGATGAGAAATGGAGAAAATAGCGGTTCTCGGTGTACCATTTTCAGTATACAGAAGCCGCTGGATATCAAGCGACTCTCCTTGCATCCAACTACTGAAACGCGGGCTGGCCAATATGTTATTGAGGCTCAGTGCGAGTTGCATGCGCTGAGCCTGTGGATAAAAGATATCTAGTGAAAAAATACCAACCTTTTCAAAAGGAGGACTGACAATATGGCCAATCAGGGCCTCAATGCTCAAATCTTTCCCTGCTCGCCAGAAATGAAGAAAGAGGGAGCTGAGCAAGATATGCTCACGACTCTTCAGCGGATCGCCCTGCACATCAACCAAGGCAAGTAAACTCGTGGTTGTAGAACTCACCAGATCGTTAAGTGTATCTATATCTCGCAAGACATCCCCGGCCAGCGCCCGGAAACTACTGAGCACAGAAACCGGGACACCTGAAGAAGATCCCGGTTTTAAATAGTCATATCCGTCTTTTTTTTCAGTGCAGCTATACGATCCGTCCCCTGCCCCCAGGAGTGAAGCCCATCTTTCCACAAACGGGCTGTCTGTTCAGCATACTGCTCGACGCTCACCTTCTTCCTCGACGCCTCTGCAAGATCAACCCAGGGCAGAAAGTCACTGGGTGCACAATTCGGGAAAGTAAGCAGAAGATTACCCATATCACCTTTGGGATCGATAATAATTGAAGGGACATTATCCATAATGGCCTCTTCAATCAGGCCTATTCCCAATCCGGTCTTTCCACTTCCGGTCATGCCGATGATCACCCCATGGGTTGTCATATTCTTATTCTTAAACAAAAGAGGTTGCTGGGTTGAAGCACCACTTTGTATATCAAGCTCCTTTCCCAGGTAGAGAAGTCCTGTTTCTTCATACAGAAATTGATTTTCCATCACCTGCACTCCCCCTCACAAAATTTTACTCTGTTTTCCTGTTTGCAATCATGATACCCTGTCAGCATGAAGTAGTAATATTTTATCATTTTGTCATAGTTTTTCTCTCCTGCTGTAACAAAGGACCTGCCTTTTTGAGACAAGCTGGAGCCATCAACACCTTTTTCTTAAGTATTTACATTTGCCACGAAAAATGTTTCTGTTTATAATAATATTCAGCATCTTATTCATAGAGTTTTCACTATCCGGCGTCTGTCACATACAGGGGCGGCTCCCCCCCCGACAAGGCCCAAAGGTCGTCCTTTCAGCCTTGACAGAACGAGCGACAGACTATGTACTAAAACTTGATTAAAACCTCCTCGCAGGATTGTACTATGAAGATAAACACACCTGACACCAGTAAATTCAGCCGCCGTGGTTTTCTTAAGATCATTGCCTTCACTGGAGCCACTGCCGCCTGCTGGAAGTATGGCTTGTTAGGACAACAGCCCTCCATGCAAATGGCCCAGAGAAGCCAACCTATTATGGGAACTGTCCTGAACCTGACCCTATATGGCCCTGATCGCGATCTCTGTGAAGAGGCGCTGAACAAAACTATTGGAACCATGAAAGAACTGGAGGGAAGGTTCAGCAGACACCTGCCGGGAAGTGAACTTTCAACCCTCAACTCTACAGGCTTTCTTGAGAATCCAAGCCAGGACCTTATAGAGGTCCTCAGTCTCGCCCAGGATATCAGTCGCACAAGTTCCGGAGCCTTCGACGTGACAATCCTTCCTCTTCTTCGGCTCTATGAAGGAGGACTGGTTCCAAATACCAATCCAGCCCCAGCTCAGCGTGAGGCTGCCCAGGGTGTCGTGAACTACGAAAACCTGCAATTGAAAGGTGGTACCATTCGGCTTTCTCAACCGAGTATGGCCATCTCTTTAGATGGTATCGGTAAGGGCTATATTGTCGATCAAGGTGCAGCAAAACTCAGGAACCTCGGTTTTGCCAATATCTACGTCGAGGCTGGGGGTGACCTTATGGTCTCTGGTAACAAAGAAGGCCGGCATCCATGGCGGATAGGTATACGCAACCCGAGACCACAAAAGAGCACAAAACTGGTGACCATCGAAGTCAGTAATAAAGCCGTGGCTACTTCCGGCGATTATATGCAGCACTTCTCGACAGATTTTCTGCATCACCACATAATTGACCCCCGAAGTGGATTTTCCCCTTCAGAGCTATCCAGCTGTACGGTCACTGCACCAAATGTTGCTTTGGCAGATGGTCTGGCGACAGCGACAATGGTACTTGGTACTGACAGCGCACTTGAGCTCATTGAGTCACAGGAAGGCTGTGAGGCCTATATGGTCGACAAGAATCTCAACGAATTTAATTCTACAGGTTTTTTCAGCTGACATGAAGACAATCCAGATAAAAAAAGGTCTCGACATCCCAGTATCAGGTAAACCTGAACAAAAAATAAGATCGGGCAATACAGTCGGTCAGGTAGCCGTTATTGGCGATGACTATATAGGTCTGAAACCCACTATGCTGGTCAATCCTGGAGATAAAGTCATCACAGGACAGCCACTCTTCACAGACAAAAAAAATGCCGGGGTAACTATTACCTCTCCCGGTTGTGGTACCGTTACCGGCATTAACCGCGGTGAAAAGCGTACATTCGAATCTCTTACCATCACACTTGACGGTGAAGACGGTCTCACCTTCTGCGAACCGACGACTCGCCCCCAGGAACTTGAGCCGAAGTCCATTCGCGAGTTATTAGTAAAGTCCGGTCTATGGGTGTCGTTTCGGACCCGCCCATACGGCACAGCTCCAGCTATACATTCTGAGCCATCATCCCTCTTTGTTACAGCAATTGATACGGCACCGCTTGCCGCAGCCCCTCATGTCATCATAAATGAATACCAGGACAGCTATCAGCTCGGCCTCAGAATTTTACGATCCATGCTGCCTGTGCCAATTCATTACTGTACCGGCTCAACAGTACTGGAACCTTTTGAAGAGGTTGACGGTCTCAATTATTATTCATTCCAGGGACCTCATCCATCCGGGCTGCCCTCAACACATATTCATTTCATTGATCCTGTGCACGAAGATAAGACTGTCTGGCACATCGGCTACCAGGACGTCATTGCCATAGGACACCTCTTTTCTTCAGGGCAGCTCCTTACGGAGAGAACTATAGCTCTCGCCGGTCCCGGCGTCATAAAACCATCTCTTGTTAAAACGAGGATTGGAGCTTCGATTCCTAACTTTTGCCGTCGGGAACTTTCCCTCGAAGAGTTACGAACCATCTCTGGCTCGTTGCTCAGTGGGCGGACATCACAGGGCAATTATACCTTCTTAGGACGATTCCACGACCAAATTTCCGTGATTGAAGACTCCAGTGGCCGCTCCTTTTTCAACTGGCTGCTCCCCGGCAGAGATCGTTTTTCAACAAAGCCTGTATTTGCCTCCACCTACCTGAAAGGATTACGCTACAAAATGAACACCGCCATTTGGGGAGGGAAAAGGGCCATTTACCCACTCGGTACATATGACGAGGTTATGCCTCTGGACATCATAGCCACCTCTTTGTTAAAATCTCTTTCCGTTGGTGACACGGATAAGTCTAAGGATCTTGGCTGCCTGGAGCTCATTGAAGATGACCTCGGACTGTGCGGCTTTGTCTGCCCAGGTAAAAATGAATTTGGTCCAGTGCTGAGGAATGTACTTGGAGCAATTGAACGCGGCGACTAAGCCCTGCCCCAATACATGCCGATATCGTGCACAAAATGCTTCGTAATAACACACAAACCCAGGTGACAGTTTACAGATGAAATCTTTAAGTAAAGTCATGAAAGAGGCAGGGCAATATTTCGAAAAAGGTGCTCCTCTTGCAAAATGGTATCCTCTCTATGAAGCCTTCGACTCTTTTTTATTCGGATGCAATCAGACCACGAAGATCGCACCCCATGTCCGGGATTCAATAGACCTGAAGCGCATCATGACCACAGTCCTGATCGCTCTTTTGCCCTGCACACTTATGGCAATGTGGAATACAGGGTACCAGGCAAATCTCGCCCTTCAGGCTATGGGTCTTGTTAGTCCGGAAGGATGGAGAGGATCCATTATGGCGCTGGTGGGCTGCAATCCAGCAAGCCTTTCATCCAATTTCCTCCACGGTTCACTCTATTTTCTCCCGGTTTATATTGTTACCATGCTGGTGGGGTCTTTCTGGGAAGCTGTTTTTAATCTGATCAGAGGTCATGAGTTCTCGGAAGCCTTCCTGGTTACCGGGCTCCTTTTCACGCTCACTCTTCCACCGACGATCCCGCTCTGGCAGGTGGCTACCGGTGTTAGTTTTGGCCTGATCTTCGCAAAAGAGGTGTTCGGTGGAGTCGGTCGTAACTTCATGAACCCCGCCCTAGTTTCCCGCGCCTTTATTTACTTTGCCTATCCAGCACAAATGACCGGCGATGCCATCTGGACTGCTGTGGACGGTGTCACTGGCGCCACAGCCATCGGTCAGGCCGGCAGCGCCCTGCCTGGTAAGGTTATGGAATCAATTGACGTCACCTGGGTTCAAAGCTTTCTTGGAACCATACCCGGCTCCATGGGAGAAACATCCGCCCTGGCCTGCCTGTTCGGAGCTTTTATTTTATTGATAACAAAAATAGCACCCTGGCGAGTTATAGCCTCAACGCTCCTGGGCGGGCTCCTCTGTGCCTCATACTATTACTTCGTCGGAAGCGAAGTGAACCCTCTTTATGCAATCCCGCCGCACTGGCATCTCGTCTTGGGCGGTTTCGCTTTCGGTCTGGTCTTCATGGCCACAGACCCCGTTACTGCGGCTCACACCCATATTGGACAATGGCTCTATGGCCTGCTGATCGGCGTCCTGGCTATTATGATCAGGGTTGCGAATCCGGCTTACCCGGAAGGCATAATGCTGGCAATCCTCCTGGGCAATGTCTTTGCCCCGCTTTTTGACTACTTTGTTGTCCAGGCTAATATAAAAAGAAGGATGTTACGTCATGGCTGAAAACGCTGCCAAACCTTTTTATTCCGTTCTTGTCCTGGCCTTTGTCTGCTCGGCACTGGTTGCTGGCGCAGCGGTTGGCCTTCGCCCTCTGCAAGAGGCAAACAAGGTCCTCGACAGAAAAAAACACATTCTCTATGCGGCAGGTATCTACAATATAGACAAGAGTGTTGAAGAGCTCTTCGCGCCAATTGAGACCAGGGTGGTAGAACTTGAAACCGGCGATTATGTAACTGACGGTTCTATCCAGCCGGAATCCTATGACCAGCTCAAAGCGGCGCTCTCAAAAGATGATGGCCGGCCGCTTGCAAAAGACAAGGACATTGCCAAACTCCGTTACCTTGAAAAATACTCGCTGGTCTACCTGGTAAAAGATAGAGACCAGATCCAGCAGATAATTCTACCGGTTCGTGGTAAGGGGCTCTGGTCTACGATGTACGCTTATGTTGCCCTTGACGGTGATCTGACCACCATTCGCGGCGTCTCATTTTATCAACATGGAGAGACTCCGGGTCTTGGTGGAGAAATTGAGAACCAGAAATGGCAGGACGGTTGGAAAGGAAAAAAAATCTACAACGACAGTGGAGAAGTGGGCCTGCAGATAGTCAAAGGCGGCAGTGCCGACGATGAGCAAGTGTACCAGATCGACGGTCTTTCAGGTGCAACCCTTACCACCAATGGTGTCGAAGGTCTCATGGAATTCTGGTTTGGAGACCATGGCTACAAACCATTCTTTGCCAATTTACAGAAGGATAACCCTCATGGCTGAAACGAAAACAGAGCTCCTTTCACGCTCCATATTTAAACGTAACCCCATCGCTCTTCTCGTGCTTGGCATCTGCTCCGCTCTCGCAGTCACGGGACAGATGACTACAGCCCTGGTTATGTCAATTTGTGTAACCCTTGTCGTGGCATTTTCAAGCCTCACCATCAGCATAGTACGCTACCATATTCCCTCGAGCGTGCGGATCGGGCTGCAGATCATTGTCATTGCGACCCTGGTAATCCTTGTTGACCAGATCCTGAAAGCGTTTTACTTCGAGCTGTCCAAACAACTTTCCATCTATGTGGGCCTGATCATCACCAACTGCATCGTCATGGGGCGGGCTGAAGGTTTTGCCATGTCCAACCCACCAATCCCCAGTTTTATTGATGGGCTGGGCAACGGCCTCGGTTATGGATTCATTCTCATGTCGGTAGCCTTTGTTCGAGAACTCTTTGGCTCCGGAAGCCTTTTCGGTATCGAGATCCTGCCACTCACCACCAATGGTGGCTGGTATCTTCGAAACGGCCTTTTGGTATTGCCGGCAAGTGCCTTCTTCCTCATAGCCCTCTTGATTTGGCTTCTTAGAAGCATCGATCCAAGCCAACAGGAGAAAGAATAATGGAACACTATCTTGATATAATCATCCGCTCGATTTTCCTTGAAAATCTGCCTCTGAGCTTCTTTCTTGGCATGTGTACTTTCCTGGCGATCTCAAAACAGGTAAAGACTGCAATCGGTCTCGGTGCTGCTGTTTTATTCATCCAGGTGATCACCGTTCCTATCAACAACTTGATCCTCACCTACCTGCTTAAGCCGGGAGCCCTGGCATGGGCTGGTCAACCGGATCTGGACCTGAGTTTTCTGGGACTGCTCACCTATATAGCTATCATCGCTGCAGTGGTTCAGATTCTTGAGATGGTTCTCGACCGATTCATCCCTGCTCTCTACAACACCCTGGGGATCTTCCTGCCTCTTCTTACTGTGAACTGTGCCATTTTTGGCGGAACGTTGTTCATGGTTGAAAGGGACTACTCCTTCGGGGAATCTGTGGCCTATGGCTTCGGCTCGGGTGCCGGTTTTTTTCTGGCGGTAGTCTGTCTCGCGGGAATCAGGGAGCGCCTTGAGTACGCTGACGCTCCGGCCGGACTCAGAGGACTTGGTTTGACTTTTATCAGTGCCGGACTCATGGCCATTGCATTCATGGGCCTTGCCGGAATGGAGATGTAATTCGCTGCATATTTTTACCCAGCCATCTTCAAACGAGTCAATTGCAAAATTTATAAGGTACTTATACCCGTCGAGCGAGTACTGAAAAGAGTCCCGACTTATTTCCCGTTTATCGGGGTTAGGTTGTACAAATAAGGGAACCGGACAATGACTGAAATATATTATGGGGTGATCTGTTTTCTGGCAATCCAGCTTCTACTGGTCACCATAATTGTTGTCGCCAAGAGAACACTTCTGCCAAGTGGCGAAATAACCATCAAGATCAATGACAATACTGAATTCCAGGCACAGCCTGGAGGAAAACTGCTGACCACGCTGTCCGATCAGGGCATCATCCTGTCCTCGGCCTGCGGCGGTGGTGGAAGCTGCGGCCAGTGCCGTTGTATTGTTACAGAGGGAGGTGGTTCTATCCTGCCAACAGAAAAAGGCCAGATAAACAACCGTGATGCCAAACACGGAATGCGTCTTTCCTGCCAGGTTGCAGTAAAAAGAGATATGCAGCTTGAAGTGCCAGCTGAAATGCTGGATGCAAAAAAATGGCAGTGTACGGTCATCTCCAATAACAACGTCGCCACGTTCATCAAAGAACTGGTAATAGGTCTTCCCGAAGGTGAAGAGGTCGACTTTAAAGCTGGAGGATATATCCAAATTGAAGTGCCAGCCCATAATCTGGAATACCAGAACTTTGAAATTGACGAAAGGTTCCTCTCGGACTGGACAAAATTTAAAATGTTTCAGTATAAGTCCCATGTCCACACGGCTGTGACCAGGGCATATTCCATGGCCAACTACCCAGGAGAGAGAGGGATTATCAAGCTGAATGTGCGGATTGCCAGCCCTCCTCCAGGCAAGGATACACTACCGCCTGGTCAGGTATCCTCCTATGTCTTCAACCTCCAACCGGGGGACGATGTCACTATAGCAGGTCCATTCGGTGAGTTTTCCATGGATGCAAGTGACTCTGAAGTTATCCTTGTTGGTGGAGGTGCCGGAATGGCACCTCTTCGCAGCCATATTTTTGATCTCTTTAAAGCAAAACAAACCAAACGAAAAGTATCCTACTGGTATGGTGGTCGCAGTCTTAAAGAAGTTTTCTATACTGAAGAATTTGAGGAACTTGCAGAAAAACACGATAATTTCTCCGTCCACCTGGCCTTGTCAGACCCTCTGCCGGAAGACAACTGGACAGGAGCGACCGGATTCATCCACTTAGTGCTGTTCGATGAATACCTGAGTAAACACCCCGCTCCTGAAGATGTTAACTATTATCTCTGCGGACCACCCATGATGAACAAGGCCATTTTTGAAATGCTTGATGACCTGGGAGTCGAAAGCGAGAATATCCATTTTGATGATTTTGGCTAAATTGCCTACAATGCTTACGGTAAATACATGGTTACTTATATCCTCTACCTCTCTCTCTCTTTTGGCTTGATACTTGTCACAGCGGTCCTCATCAGCTACTGCAAAAGACGGCAAAACAGAACCAGCCACGGTCTGACCGGCATGTGCCACGAAAGCGGCGGCACCATGTGCAGCTGCTGCAGTTCTCACATGCACAGCGACACCATGGGTGCCTCGATTATTGAACCAGAAGAGACGTGAAATATTTGGGTTAGTGAAAAAGCACCTCCTGCCCGTTAATAAACAGCTTTCCGTCTTTTGTTTCTCCCTTGTGCACCAGATACTCTGCCTTTTTCTCAAAGAGGCCTGTCTGCATTCCCGGGTAGAGTGGTGCCAGAAGCATTTGACTCTCACCCGCCAGTTCTGCCGGAAAACTCATGTTAGACTGTAAGGAAAAGATATCAAGAACCAGATCCGGCTGCCCAATAAGAGGAATGAATTGCGCGATTGTCATATCTTTTTTCAATGCTACAAGCAGATCACCCTTCACATCACCTGAGGGGAGCTGAACTCGTAAATCGGATACAAAAATCTCGATTCCCTTCTTCATGATTTTCTCCATGGAAGTGATGACCTGAAATTGTGCGGCTGCCATCCGCTCTGTGACTACCGCTTGTAGCTCTTCTGGATTATCGCCGGCTGCGGTGATACCGTCTACTGTCTCGTTGATAATCTTGGCATACAGTTGAATAAATTCTCCATAGCCGAGCCTATCCATGTTGTTTACGCCTAGACGAACAAAAGCATTTTCCACCTTGTCTGTTCCGGCCTCAATACTGTCGGCACCAATCCCCGAACTAATGGACAACTGATCGACATTGGGATCATAATCTAGTACGTAATCACTGCTGAAATTGACAATTTCAGCATGGTCTCCCTGAAGAGGGAATTGAGCACTCTTCAGAGCCAGAGAGAAGACACCATCCCAGATGTATGTTGAAATCATCTCCAGATTATATTCCATGGAAACCCCTTCGACTTTGAATACATCAGGGCTGGAGATCCCTTCCCAGGTCCCTTTAGATTCAAATCGTTTCAATGAATCACGACAGTCAGTGACAAGTTTTCCAGCTCCGACATCCAGTACGTTCCCTTCCACTTCAACAGAAAATCTCTCGACGACTATGGTGGACTCAATGGCCCTGGAAAGTTTATATTCTGTCGTTATTTGAAGAGGGTCTTTTCCTCCAAGCTGCTCGTCTACAAAATCAGAGTACCATTTATTTTCCGTAAGGATCGTTGTAGAGACGACACTCGTGTACCCATGTTTAACCTGATCAACAAAGGTAATCCCCTCGACACCATCGACAGGTTCCATCCCTCGGATTCTTACCTTCCACTGGATGGTCGATGCAGAAAACCCTCTGTCATATTGCAGGATTTCAATAGAGATGCCGGAACCGGTGTCAGTATATATTTTATTAATATCACCGTATGACTGCTTGATCATTTTCTCCATTATCAGTCCGGTGACAAATGGTGTCCCTATACCGGCGACAACAAGGATCAGCACCACACCGACGATTATTTTCTTCATGATAACTCCAAATCAGTTTTTTCAACTAAACGTACAAAACTCTCAATAGGTCACTGCCAAAGTAGCCACTTTTTACCTCATAATCCAGAAACTTTCTAGATAAAGAAAAAAGAATACGTTAGGTTTACCTGAACCAATGTACAGCCCCCCTCTTCTCTTCACTCTTTTAACAGAGGCAACCTTGATTCCTGTGCTCCTTTTCGCACGCTCTATAATTCTGGCACTCCTTGTCCTATGCGGATTTCTAACTGAACCGTGTTGTGGTGCCTCCGCCAATGAGATCCTTGTTATTGCCAACAGACAGGTACCCGAATCAGAAGAGATAGCAAAGTACTACATGGCCCTCAGAAACATACCGGAGAACCACCTGCTTCTGACCTCACTCACCTATAAAGAGGTAATGGACCGTGAGGAATATGAAAATAAGCTCAGGGTACCTCTTCTTAAGAAACTAAGGCAGTTGCAGGACGAAAAAATCTATGCCATTGTCCTTATTTACGGAGTACCTCTTAAAGTACGCCCCCCGGCGCTTAATTGGACTGATAAAGAATTGCTGCAGAGGCTAAAAGAAGAACAGCAGAAGCTGCTCACAAAAACAGATGGACAAACAAGCAATGGTGCCCAGTTAAGGGAACTGCGCGAACAACTCAAACGCATACTTGGCACCAACAAACGGGCGGCTGTTGACTCGGAACTTGCCTTGGCAAAGGCCCCCGACTACCCCCTCTCAGGCTGGATCGAAAATCCATATTTCATCGGGTTTCAAAATCGTAAAGACCTGTTGTCAAAAGACGATGTTATGCTGGTCTGCCGACTCGACGGACCCAGCCCTGAATTGGTCTACCGCATTATTGATGATGCTGCTTCAACCGAAAAAAAGGGTTTGGAAGGTACTGCCTATTTTGATGCTCGCTGGCCATTTCCTGAAAAAACCGGCCTCAAAGGTTACGCTCTTTATGATGCGTCACTCCATAAGGCCGCAAAAGCTGTTAAGAGTAAAATAAAGGTTAAACTGGACTCCAATAACACACTTTTTGCCCCCGGCAGCTGCCCCAACGCAGCCCTGTATTCAGGCTGGTATTCTCTAGGCAAATACATAGACAGTTTTGAATGGACAAAAGGGGCTGTTGGATATCATATTGCCAGCAGTGAGTGCGCAACCTTGAGAAGTGAAACCAGCCAGGGCTGGTGTATCCAAATGCTTAAACATGGTGCAGCCGCGACCATAGGCCCCGTGCATGAGCCCTATGTCCAGGGTTTCCCTTTGCCAGAGCTATTTTTTGGTGCATTGACAGAGAGATACATGAATCTGGGAGAATCGTACCTCATCTCACTGCCTTTCTTGTCCTGGCAGATGGTCCTCGTTGGCGACCCGCTTTACACGCCGTTTTTGCCTCCCACTCAGTGAGTGGTTGTATACCTTTTCTTCCCCTATCCCTCTCAAATCCGGTAACTGTCTTATCTCGTTATTTTTAGTCATTCCCACAACCTGACACGCGTCAAGCGCACCACACCATCGTCTCTCTCGAAACCATTTGAGGTTTTCACAAAAACAATGCATTTTATTTGACTTTTTCTCAACTTTAACCGTATAATACTTACTATTATCAAAAACAAACAGTGATCTTGGATCACCAAAGAAATATGCCATGGACATAGACGAAACGAATATTGAAATTCTCCGGCACCTCAAAGATGGAAGAAAGTCATATAAATTGATTGCCGATGCACTGTCACTCACAGAAAACACAATTCGCAGCAGAGTAAACAAACTGATTGATGAGGGCATTCTGAAATTTTCAGGCAATGTCAGCATAGATGATCTGTCAGGGCATAACCTGCTCTATTTAGGCATTAAACTAAAAAGCATGGCCCTTAAGGAAAAAGCGGAAGCGTTCAGTAAACTGAAAGGTGTTGTCTCAGCAGGGATAGTCACCGGCAGGTATGACATAATCCTGCAGGTGTTGCTGGATCAGAGCTACAGTTTACTTGAATTTATTACTGAACAGGTAGCAACCATTGAAGATGTACAGACGGTTGAAAGTTTTATAGTCTACAAAGGATATAACCTGAAAATACCCTATATCCTTTAACAACAGGTTCAAAATTGCAATTCCCCGCCAGCCTATACACACTCACTATGAGGCAGAGAAGGTGGCGAATCATTTATACTGAAAACAACATAGGAGCAAAATCATGATCGTCGGAATTCTCAAAGAAATTAAGATTGCAGAAAACAGAGTATGTATGACGCCCGCGGGAGTCGAAGTAATGAACCAGAACAAACACCAGGTTCTCGTTGAGAAAGATGCAGGTGTAGGCAGTGGTTTTGCCGACAGTGAATACGTACAAGCCGGTGCAACCATTGTGGGAACCCCAAAAGAAATTTTTAATGGTGCCGACATGGTCATGCACGTCAAAGAACCCCAGCCTCAGGAATATGACCTTATCCGTAAAAACCAAATCGTCTTCACCTACCTCCACCTGGCAGCAGAAGAAAAACTCACAAAAGCGCTGGTCGAGGCAGGATCCGTCAACATTGCTTATGAAACTATCCAGAAAAAGGATGGCTCCCTGCCGCTCCTCACACCGATGAGTGAAGTGGCTGGCAGAATGGCTGCCCAGGAAGGGGCCAATTACCTGCAGATGACCAAGGGTGGCAGAGGTATTCTCCTAGGTGGCGTACCTGGAGTCGAACCGGGAACCGTGGTAATCATTGGTGGTGGAATAGTCGGGATTAATGCCGCTTTCATGGCCTGCGGTCTCGGGGCCAAAGTCTATATGCTTGACACAAATCTTGACCGCCTCCGCTATCTGCGGGAAGTTATGCCAAGCAACTGTTTTCCTGTAATGAGCAGCGGTCCGAAACTAAGAGAGTTGCTGGCAAAGGCTGATCTGGTCATTGGTGCCGTATTGATCACCGGCGCCAAGGCCCCTAAGCTTGTTACCCGAGATATGCTCAAGGGGATGAAGGATGGTGCTGTAATGGTCGACGTGGCCATCGATCAGGGCGGGTGCTTTGAAACGTCTAAAGCAACGACCCACGACGAACCAGTCTATACCATCGATGGTGTTGTGCACTACTGCGTTGCCAACATGCCTGGAGCGGTCGCTAAAACCTCAACCCTGGCGCTTACCAATGCAACCCTTCCATACGCCGTTGAGATTGCCAACAAAGGCTGGAAAAAAGCCTGCCAGGAGAATGAAGAAATCGCCCTTGGAGCAAATATCGTTGCAGGCCAGGTTACTTACAAAGCTGTAGCCCAGGCCTTTGACCTTGACTATACTCCATTAGCTGACATCCTCAGCAACTAGGAGCTTGTCCGAGAATGCATTCCCCCCCAACTCTTCGTTGTTTCCATAAAAATAATGCTCGCAATATTATCTATATGGCTGTGCTTATTTTTCCGAAAACCCTCAATTTAAAAATAAATGCTTATTCTCGGACAAGCTCCTAGGGCAAGTGCTGTACCCGGTAGGGGCCAGCACTTTTCACCAGTCACCATTACATTACTGCATCTTATTTAGACCAAAGTAGAAACGACTTGATAAACGGGTCAAGATTTCCATCAAGCACGGCATCGACATTTCCTGTCTCATGGTCAGTACGATGATCTTTTATCAACCTGTACGGCTGCAGCACATACGAACGGATTTGACTTCCCCAGGAGATCCCCTTCTTATCACCCGAAAGGCCTTCCTGCTGGGCGGCCTGCTTTTGTTTCTCCTCTTCGTATAATTGGGCGGCCAACATCTTCATCGCTGTTTCTTTGTTACGATGCTGAGAACGTTCATTCTGGCACTGAGTCACAATCCCCGACGGTAGATGAGTGATACGAATGGCAGAATCAGTTTTATTAACATGCTGCCCGCCTGCACCACTGGAGCGATAGGTGTCGATGCGTAAATCTTTTTCGTCTATATCCACTTCAATGGAATCATCAAGCTCCGGCATAACCATCACCGAGGCAAAGGATGTATGACGACGGCCGCTAGCATCAAAGGGGGATATACGAACCAAACGGTGGATACCAAGCTCTGAGCGAAGATAACCATAGGAATACCTTCCCCTCACCATGAGGGTAACACTTTTGGTACCGGCCTCATCTCCTGCCAGATAGTCCAGAATTGAAGTTTTCAATCCTCGAACCTCAGCCCATCTCAAATACATACGCATGAGAATTTCGACCCAGTCCTGGGCCTCGGTGCCACCAGCGCCAGCATGGATAGCAACAATAGCATTGCTGCTATCATGCTCGCCACTAAACATACACTCCAGCTCATCAAGGGCAAGCGCCTTTTCCATGCCCACTATCTTTTCAGCTATCTCTAACTCTAGATCGGCATCCTTTTCCTCAATTACCATCTCAAGGAACTCTCCAGTTTCCTGAAGATCAGCCCATTTATCCTCCCACCCTTTAATGGTGTCCTGCAACTGACCGTGTTCTTTTTGGATTACCTGTGCTTTCTCGGTGTCATCCCAGAAACCGGGAGCAAGCGTCTGTCGCTCAAGGGCCTCAAGTTTATCTTTTTTAACAGCTAAGTCAAAGATGCTCCTTCAGCGCGAGTAATCGAGATTTCACATCAACAAGTTTTTGTTTAGATACCGCGGCCCCGGTTTCAATAGCCATAATTTTACCTTAACGTATTAAAATATTAATCAATACCAGAGAGATAGCCCGCAGGCTCAACTCTGAAAACAACAAGATCCCAGTATACCAGATTCCAGCAATTCAGTGAACTGCTGATCAGCGCTCCCTCAGTAGCCAGGCAATACCGCCAGCTACAAAACCAATCACTACACATAGCGGCCCAAAGAGGTAGCCAAAACGTACCCATACTGTCTGTTCTTCACACAGTACCATTTCATTGACGGCAGCCCATGGTACAAAAAGGTCTGAGCTCTGTATGACACTCCCTGCAGGACTGATAAAAGCCGAGATACCGGTATTAGCGGAACGGGCAAGGCTCCGTCTGGTTTCAACAGCACGAAGGACGGTCATGGCCAGGCTTTGCTGCGGTGCACTCGACCAGCCGTACCATGCGTCATTTGTCAGATTAACCAGGACGTTTGCCCCAGCCAGAACCCATTGCCTCGATAGATCGGGAAAGACAGATTCAAAACAGATAAGTACCCCCACTCTTGCAACTTCCAGATCGATGGTGCGTTCAATTTTACCAGTGCTAAAATCCCCCACTGACACAACAAGAGGAGCAATAAAGGGTAAAAACTTTTTCAACGGCACATATTCACCAAAAGGAACCAAATGTGTTTTTGAGTATCTTCCACCATAACTGCCATCAGCTTTCAGCAAAAAAGCACTGTTAAAAAACTGCACCTTTTTTGCCTTGGGGTCAATAATTTCATACCACGGAGCCCCCGTCAAAAGAGAAAAGCCTTGCTCTACCACCATCTTCTGCAAGGACAGCATATGGTTATTCGACTGAGGGTAAAAGGGCAAGGCCGTCTCGGGCCAGATCACCATAGATGGTTTATCGTATGTAAACAGCGACTTGGTCAAGCCGCTGTAGTTTTCGACAGTGGCCTGTTGCTGGGATTCAGACCACTTGAGACTCTGGTTTACATTACCTTGGACGATGCCAAGAGTAATCTTTTGCAAACTCCTTTCATTCAACTTCAACTGTACCTCGAACAACCTTTCCGATGAGTACAACCCCGATGAACCAAGAAGTACAAGGGCAGAAAGCAGGAGTCCTGCATAGCAAGAAGAAGTCCTTTTCTTCTGTAGTATCAAATAAAGGAGAACATTGACAAAAACTACGACAAAAGTAATGCCGTGGTGTCCCGCAAGATCAGCAATCTGGATAAGCAGGGTGTGTTTATACAGAGCATAGCCTATATCCATCCACGGGAAACCCGTGAACAAATAACCACGCAACCAATCAAGACCGACCCAGAGTGCCGGCAGAGTCCACAGGGACAAGAGGGGCGTAAAACCACGCAATATATACCTTGCGGCTATAGCATACAGAGCAAAGTATGCCCCCAGATAGATTGACAACAGACAGAGGACAAGGGAGGCAGCAAGCCAGGGGAGACCACCGAAAGTTTCGAGAACAATGACGATCCAATAGAGCAGTAAAAGAAAATGAACCAGCCCGAATATCAGGCCATGCAGCGCTGTGCGCCTGAGACTCTGGTGAGACAAGTGTGCACTGCACAACAAAGGGATCAGAGCAACAAACAACATTGGCCAGAGATCGCCACCGCCGGGAAAAGCACCCCAAAGCAGCAGACCAGAGAGAACGGGAAAAAGGAGAGAACACTTTCGAAGAAACAACATTAGTACCTTACTCCGTAAAAGCTGCCCTAAAAAACAGGTAAGCGCAGACTCCGAGAAAATACGGATTCGAATTTATACCATACGGTTATAAGCACTCACAAGGTACTTACTTACCACTTACTGGTGTTAGTCTTGTTTTTCCTGATCCAGTCTACTGATTTTAATCATGTTTATATGTCGGTCAGAAGCATTGACGACCTCAAAGCGAATGGTATCGGCATCAACAATGTCACCAGCGGTGGCGAGACGACCGAGTGTATGAATGACAAAGCCCCCTGCTGATTCATATGGCCCTTCGGGAAGTTCAACATCGAAGTGTTCTTCGATGAGTTCAATATCAACCCGACCATGCACCTGAATTGTACGTTCATCGATCGTCTCAATCCCATCCTCTTCATCATCATATTCGTCGTCTATTTCACCTACAATCTCTTCAAGAATGTCTTCAAGAGTAATCAGACCGCGTACTGTGCCAAATTCATCGACGACTATGGCCATATGTAGCTTTCGCTTTTGAAACTCCCTCAACAAGTCGACAATAGGTTTTGACTCAGAAATCAGATAAACAGGTCGAAGGTAATGTTCCAGTTGAACAGGTTCGGACTGTGGACGTGAGCATATCTGCAAGAGATCTTTCGCATGGATTGCGCCAATAACCTTGTCAGGATTGTCCCGATAAACCGGAATCCGAGTAAAACCACTCTCAATGACCATGTCAATCAGCTCAGACATAGGAGAAGCTTCACTAAACGAGGTCACCTCAGCTGCCGGAGTCATTATTTCTGAAGCAAATGTTTCACGGAACTCAAGGATTGAGCTGATCATCTTCTCCTCGAGAGGAGAGATCAGTCCATGCTCTTCACCTTCCTCCAACAGCTCATGGATCTCATGCTCGAGCTCTTTTTTGGTACCTGGTTTATTAAAGTTTAAAAAAGAGGACAATCTTTTGAATATTCCCTGCTCCTGCTCAGAATCCTTATCTTCAGTCGTCTTATTATTATCCATTTCGTTGAAAATTATGCCAACCAGGAGGCAGGTTGGTCGTTTATGTCACGAGTCATTTCATATATCATGCCTTAACCAACCGGCAATTATATGGGTATCGAGATGCCCATAATAGGCAAAGCTCTTCCGGACCTCCTCAAAAGAGGCATATGTACAGATACAACATCTATTCATAAAAAAGCTAGAAATGAATTCTTGCTACTAATAACACTACAATCAGAAAAATCAATCGTCCTCCGCTATTTGTTATGCACCCCCGGCTGCCAAAGAGGAGATCCGTTGTCAATGCGTTTTCGGCTGCTCCCAAGCAGATGCTTCAGTACTGCGACGCCCTTCATGAGATATGGAAAGAGGTATCTTTTTACTTTTCGAATCTGTGTCGGCTGTCTATAGTGACATCGACTGTATATCCAAGTTAGTTCGTGTGTCAGTCTAAAGATGAGACATTTTGGCCTATATCGAGGCCCGCTACTATTACCTACTCTCACGAGGAACACATTGGAAGGGAAGATTCTCATAGCAGATCGGGGCGAAATTGCCATCCGGATCATGAGTGCCTGCAGGGATTTGAATATTGACTATGTCGTTGTATACACTGCTGCCGACAGGGAATCGGAGCATGTTCGGCAAAACATCACGAACGGCCCCGAACAAAATGCATGGAGAATAAGCAGTTACACAGAGGTCAATGATATTTTTGCGGTAGCCGACCATACTGGTTGTTCAGCGATCCACCCTGGCTATGGTTTCTTATCCGAAGATTTCCGTTTCGCAAGGCGTGCGACCACTCGTGACCGATCATTGACTTTCATCGGGCCGAACTGGAAAGTGATCAGAGACCTTGGTGACAAGATAAACGCAAAACGGCTCGCCGGTAAACTGGGAATCCCAACTCTAGCTGGCAGTAAAGCTCCAATCTACAACGAGATAGAGGCAGAAAAGATTGCAACCCAGCTCTTTAAGGTTCCTCAGGGTAAGGCAATCGACACCCCGTCCATCCTGATCAAAGCCGCGGTTGGCGGGGGTGGTCTCGGGATAGAAGAAGTCAGCGACCTCTCTCAATTTAGGCGGATCTATCGTCGCCTGGAAAATTACGCCAAACGACAATTTGGAGACGGCCGCCTGCTCATTGAGCGGTGTTTGAAAGAGTGCCACCTTATCGAACTGCAAGTTGTCTGCTCACGACATAACGAGCGTGTCCATTTTCATACCAGAAACGCTACTATCCAGTCCACAGGAAGGCAGAAAAGAGTAGAGTCAGCACCCGGTTTCGACAGATCATGCTGCAGCTATAGTTTTAACGAGAAAGAAGCACTCGACCAGATTATCCATTACTCCCTGCAACTTGCTGAATACGTTAAATATGACAGTATCGGGACCTGGGAGTGGCTCGTCTCCGGATCAGGAGAAATCTACCTTATCGAAGTGAACCCGCGAGTACAAGTGGGAACAGCCCTTTCCGGTTGTATCTGTCTTATAGACAATGAGCATCCAGATCTTATCAGAGAACAGATACGGCTGGCTCTTGGAGAAAAACTCGGATACAAACAAAGGTCCATCAGAACCACAGGGGCAGCTATAGAACTCCGAATCGTTGCCGAGAATAGTCACCGTGACTTCACCCCCTGGGTCGGAACAATCACAGAATTCAATTATCCTGATCACCCCTGGTCAATCACCTATTCCCAGGTCCCGACAGATATACCATATACGATTCCCAGTGAGTTCGATCCAAACCTTGCCCTGGCAATTGTCTGGGGAGAAACCATGGCAGACGCCAAAGAAAAAGCAGTACAATTCTTAACGGAGACCACTATTGCCGGTAAAAACATCAAGGGCAATCCATTGATTACCAATCTCGAGTATCTTAAAAACAGCGTGGTGCATGCTTTATCCTTCTGATTATGAAAGAACTGCAGAAAACCCTCCTTACAATTGAAGAACGCATTGCCTATCTCCGACGGGTAAAGAACTATTCTAACTGGGGAGACCTGGACAGACTGAAACAGACATGCGACCAGTGTAAGATCGCTGTTATTGATCAGACAGGGGAACAGTTGTCGCTCAAAGTAAGAAAACTCAAGGAATCTCTTACGTTTCTTGAGAGACAAGCAGAAGAACACCTCACTCCAATAGAGCGGGTACGAATCGCGCGCGCCCCCCAGCGCTTTAGTCTCAGAGAAATTCTTGAGAATGTCTACGATGACTACACCGAGCTTGGTGGAAGAGGAGAGGCCAGTGTCGAACCTGCAATGATCTGCGCAAAAGCGACCATAACCAGGTGGGAAGATACTACACCGCAGGTGTCGTGTGTCATGGTAATCGGCCATGACATACAACAGGTTGAAGAGTCAGAAAATCGGGGTTTGTGCAAACCGCAGGGTAATGAAAAAGCACGACGCTACATGAAAGTTGCCGAAACAGAAGGTACTCCCATTCATCTCTATATATTTACACCCGGCTCATACCCGGTTGAGGAGGGGACCGGAGCTGCACAACAGATTGCCAGAAACATCTACACCATGACCAAACTCAAAGTACCAATGGTCTCTATGATATCTGAAGGAGATTCGGAAGGAGCCGAGGCAATCGGTCTTTCAGATTACAAAATCATGTGTTCCCATGGGTACTATTCGGTCATCTCTCCGGAACGTGCTGCCGCAATTGAAGGCAAAATATCCCAAAATGGGAACGTCCCGGAGGAGCTTATCGAAGTCTGTGCCGAAAGGCTCAGGCTTACTGCAGAAGATAATTTACACAATCAAACCATTGACCGAATTATTTCTGAACCACCACTTGGAGCCAAAAGTGATGATCTGCAATTTTTTGCAAAAATCCGATCTGAGATGGTGCGGGCTACAAATAAGGTGGTCCTCTCTACCAAAAATTTCAATGCTTTCCGCCCCCATGAACGACGCCTTAAAAAAAGCACAGCCACCCAGAAAACATCTCAGCTCGTAATCGCCTGGGATCTCAACACAGATGAAACGGCAAGAATGCTTACCCTACGTTCAAAAAAATACCGGGCAATGGGTGTAAACAGCTTTAAAGGTACTGCAGAAAAAGAAGAAGGTAGCGGCAACCTCGGTATACAGAAAACAGAAAAGGCCGCTCACCGCCTTCGCCTTGGTGATTTTAAAAGCCCTCAACGGCAGGTAACAAAAATTATAACAAGTGTGTCAACAGAGAGTGCAGTTATACTCAAACGCCTGACTGAGCCAATCGGCGCCTTGATCGGATTCCGGGGGCGAAAAACAGCTAAAAAGCCCCAACGGCTTATTACCTACACCGGCAGTCAAAACCCGGATACCCGAAAATCAAAACAATTTGATCCTCTTGAACTAACCGACACGTTCACCAGCCCTCTGGCAAATCAGGACAGAACGGTCAGCTGCCCGAATTTCGTTACATATGGCTGCAAAGATCTGTGGATCCCTGATTTATATGGCGATTTTGCAGGGGTCTGTGATACCTGCGGTCATCACTTCCCGCTCGAATATCAATGGTACATGGAAAACATCTTCGATCGTGGTTCAATCACCCAGTTTAATACCGATATCTCGGCGGGAAACCCTCTGCACTACACCGGTTTTTCCAAAAGATTAGGACAATCAAAAATCAAGACGGGCAGACGCGCAGGACTTATGACTTTTCATGCCGGAGTAAACGGTATCAAAATCATCGTCGCCATGCTTTACTCTGATTTTCACAATGGTACCGTGGGCACTGCTGAGGGAGAAAAGTTTGTCCAGGCTTGTGTTCTTGCTCAAAAGAAAAGAATGCCACTTCTCGCATATGTCCACACAACGGGAGGACTTCGTATCCAGGAAGGCTCCCTCGCCTTGACCCAGATGCCGAAATGTACTATGGCTGTACGAGAATATATAGAATCAGGCGGCCTCTACCTGGTTGTCTACGACAACAACTCCTATGCCGGACCAGTTGCCTCTTTTCTTGGTTGCTCTCCATATCAGTTCGCAATACGATCAAGCAGAATTGGTTTCGCCGGACGGCAAGCAATCAAGGAAGCCACAGGCATGGATATCCCACCAGACTACCATGCCGCCGAAAATGCCTTCCAACGCGGACATATTCAGGGGATATGGGATCGACGCGAATTCAGAAAAGACTTGCACAAATCACTGCTGACCATGGGGAATTCAGCCATGTATTACCTGTAGTCCTCTACAAGCTCAGCTCGTGCCTGCCACCTTAGTGATCCCCAGAGATATGTATCGATTACAGGCTGCCCGTTTCACAGTAAACCACAAAAAAAATGTTGAAAAGATTTACAAACTGTATCAGCAAAGCTATGATTAAGGACATTAAAAAATTTCAGGTAGCTGATCTGTACACTCCCGTATGTTCTTTGTGGTCTGATTCATTCCTATAAAGGAATAATCTGAGCATAAGAAAAGTACACTGTGGTTTGGAAACAACCAAAGGGTACCTTAAAGAGTTTGAACTTCGATCAAAATAAAGAAGTGCGATGACTCTGATCGCAGGCGTACGTCTAATATTCAAAAGAGAGGTCATAGGCGATACACCGAAATTGGGAAAATAAGTAACGACTGAGTAGTTACCATTAAAACGGACAAATAATGGCCACAGACATAGCTTCTACAAAGATACAAGAACTTATAGCGGCCCAAATTAACCTGCCTTCAGCACCCACTGTTGCCGTCCAGATACTGAACAACGTTCAAAACAAAGAGTCCAGCCTTCAAGATCTTGAAAAAATCATTTCAGCTGATCCGGCACTGACGGGGAAGATGCTCCGCGTCGCCAATTCTGCATTTTATTCACTGCCCAACAAGGTATCCAATATCAGTCGCGCATTTGCTGTGTTGGGAACCAATGTTATTACAAACATTGCCCTCTCTTTTGTAATAGCAAATGAACTTCGAGGAGAGCAGCAGGCGCAATTCAACTTCAACTATTTCTGGCGACGTTCTGTCACCACTGCCGTTGCAGCTAAACTTGTAACAGAACTATTGAAGATCCGGGATGATGACATCTTCGTGACAGCACTCCTCCAGGATATTGGTATTCTCACCATGTACCTCAGCCTCGGCAATGAATATGCGGCTTTCCTGAAAAACAGCACAGAACACCCCGACACAGGCGTCATAAAATCAGAGCAGAAGCGATTCAAATTTGACCACCAACACCTCGGAGCAATTCTGCTTAAAAGCTGGCACCTCCCTGAGTCGATTACGATGCCCCTGCGTTACCATCATGAGCCGCAAAAGGCACCTAAAAAACACAGCAAAATTGCGACTATTCTCCATATTGCCAACCTCCTCGCCTCTATTTATAATGGTCGGGAATGCTCTCGCAAGGCTCGATTACTGCAAGAGAAAATGGAACATTTTTTCGATATCTCCCCTGACAAGACCAGAGACCTTCTTGACGAGGTTGCCGAAAAAACAGTTGAAATGTTGCAGGTTTTTGAGCTGGATCCCGGTGAAATGAAGCCCTACTCTCAAATGCTTCAAGAGGCAAACGATGAACTTGGCAGACTTAATATGTCCTACGAGCAACTGGTACTGGAGCTCAAAGAATCAAAAGAGAAATCAGAGCGGTTTGCCAACAAGCTGCGGCACGCAAACTCTCAGCTCGAGCAACTCGCCTTCCTCGACGGCTTGACTGGTCTCTACAACCATCGCTATTTTCAGGAAAGCCTCACCAGGGAGCTTAAACGAGCCAGACGTTACAAGCGATCTTTTGCTCTGGTCCTCTTTGACATTGACCATTTTAAACAGGTAAACGATACCTTTGGGCACCCCGCTGGAGATCAAGTGCTGACAAATATGGCTCAAGAGATCAAAAAGAGTATGCGCCCAAATGATATCATAGCCAGATATGGAGGGGAAGAATTTGTCGTCATCCTCCCGGAAACTGATACAGCAGGGCTGAAGAAGTACGCAGAGCGACTTAGAAGCTGCGTTGAGTCGATAACTACGATGATCAAGGTGGCTCCGGTTCAGGTAACTATAAGCTGTGGTGGAACAGTATATGTTCCGACAACGTCTGAAATAACCAAACAGGACCTGATAGACACGATTGACAGGGCATTGTATCAGTCAAAAGATAACGGTAGAAACCGTGTGACAATCTTGCCCGTCAAACCAATGTAATTCATACGTATCGCCTTACACCAGCCTATTTCTGGTATTTCCCCCGTCAATTCCAACAGATAAAAGAAAACTATTATCTGTACCAATGTACTACTTCGTGTCTGAACAAAAAACTGCAATTTTTCTCAAGTTCGAGCCGAGCGATAACTTTAGTACCTTACTCCGTAAAAGCTGTAATAAAAAACAAGAAAACAGAAATTCGATCTTATACTAAATGATTATAAGCACCCACAAGGTACTTACTTACCGTTTACCGGTGTTAACCGAAAAAACACATTACGTATTTCGGAGTCTCCTACCTCGCTTACCTGAGGATTATAATTTGAGGTCAACGAAGAAAATGGGAAAATTGGAGGTTTTCGGTCGGCCACTACTTCAACTGTGCGGAGCTTCTCTATGGTTCAGACACACGCTTTATTAAAAACAATCAGCCTGTTAATGCTCTTCCTGCTAGGTGCTACTCTCTCTTATCGCACAGCCCAGGCCAAAGAAGACCAGGCCTGGGACGACATTGTTCGTGCAGCACGAGGCCAGACAGTAGACTGGTACATGTGGGGAGGCTCCCCTGCCGTTAATACCTACATCAATGGTTTTTTACAAAAAGAACTGAAAAGCAGGTATGACATAACCCTTCGTCAAGTCCCGGTTAATGACATTGGTGAAGTCATCAGCAAACTGATTATCGAAAAACAGGCCGGAAAAGACAGTGGAGGCAGCGTTGATCTGATGTGGATCAACGGGGAAAACTTTCGAACCTGTAAACAGGCTCAGCTGCTCTATGGCCCATTCGCTGAAAAACTACCAAACCAACAATATGTGGACTGGTCAAACCCCACCGTAAGCAGCGACTTCGGTACTCCGGTTGAGGGTATGGAATCCCCTTGGGGCAGCGCCCAGATGGTCATGATCTATGATACGGTCAGGACTCCGCAGCCACCAAAAACAATCGCCACTCTTCTCGAGTGGATAAAAAACAACCCCCACCGCTTTACCTATCCCGCGCCACCTGACTTTACAGGCTCAGTTTTTATGCGTCAGATATTCTATCATGCTGCTGACAAGATGGACAACTGGCAAAACAACAACAATGAAGAAAAACTGCAAATGAGTGCTGCTAAAACGTACGAAGTTTTTAAAGAACTCAAGACTTCATTGTGGCGTCAAGGAGAGACCTATCCTGATTCCCCTGTAACAATGAACAACCTTTTTGCGGATGGCGAAATTGATTTCTCCTTCTCTTACTCCCAGGGAGAAGCTTCACAAAACATATTGAGTGGAATCTTCCCTACTACCACCCGAACCTATGTTTTTGATGAAGGCACCATAGCTAACACCCATTTTGTTGCAATACCTTATAACGCAAAAGATAAGGCTGCTGCGATGGTGGTCGCAAATTTTCTTCTCTCCCCCAAGGCACAACTCCAAAAGGCCGCCCCAGAAGCATGGGGAGATTTCCCTGTAATAAACATAGAAAGACTTCCTGCTGAATGGCAGAAGCGCTTTAGAGAACGACCTGCCGGGCCGGCTACTCTCTCAGACATGGAACTGCAAAGCCATCAACTTCCCGAGCTGCCAAGCAAAATCCTGCTGATGCTTGAACAAGGCTGGGAGGAACACGTGCTTAAAGGTAGATGATGCTGGACAAATACAGTTCGGTCTCCTTTGATGATCGAGGACGAAGATCCAGGTCAACCCTGGAGCTGTTTGCACTTCTTGGCCCGGCACTACTCCTTATCCTCGTTCTATTTGGGGGGGGCTTGCTACTTGCTCTGTGGCAAGCCTTGGGACACCTCGCCCAAAGTGACACAACCGCTATTGATTTCAAACATTTTCACAATGTCTTCCATGATCCGGACTTTGGCACCAGTCTTGCGCTCACCTTCTATATTTCAATAACTTCGACCTGTATTGCAGCCTGTATCAGCGTGCTGCTCGCCCTGGCACTCATGCGCTGGGCCGACCAGAGTCGCATTCTTTCCTTTGCCCTGCAGATACCACTTGCTGCCCCACACCTGGTTATCGCCGTTTCAATACTTCTTTTACTCTCACCGTCTGGCTTTTTGTCAAGACTTTGCTCTTTTTTGGGAATCATATCCTCGTCTTCCTCGTTTCCTTTGCTGGTGAACGATCAGTTGAGCATATCTATTCTGACTGTGTATGTATGGAAAGAGGTTCCATTCATCACTTTTATGCTTCTATCTGTCTTGAAAAATATGGGATCGGAACTCATTGAGGTGGGGGCCACCCTTGGCAGCTCTGCTTCTCAGCGCTTCAGGTATATTGTACTTCCGTTTATATCGCCAAGCCTTGGAGCCGCCTGTCTTATCGTCTTCGCCTTCACTTTCGGCTCTTTTGAAGTGCCCTATCTGCTTGGCCGAACCTACCCTGTACTCCTGCCAGTACAAGCTTACAAAAAATTCAGCGATGTAGATTTAACCGCCCGACCGGAAGGTATTGCTACCGGCCTGATAATAGCAGGAATAGTCATAGCATCTATTCTGCTCTCACAACTGATAATCAATCTTGGCAGGAAACGGAGCCCGCTGTCATGAAACTTGCGAGATGGCTCCTGACTTGCTCTATACTCCTGAGCATAGCCTTACCTTTTATCCCCCTTGCACTCTGGTCTTTTAGTGAAAGGTGGTTTTACCCCGCACTCCTGCCCCAGGACATGGGGCTTCGGGCATGGAAGTATATCTTTGACACCGCTGGTAGTCAGATCTTTTCCGGTTTGTTAAATAGTGCGATTCTCGCTTTTACCACCACCATGGTTTCGCTCATTTTCGGTATTCCTGCAGGGAGAGCTTTAGGGCTCTACGACTTTCCCGGTAAGAAACTGGTGGTGATCATATTCACGCTGCCACTCATCGTCCCCCCCCTCACTGTCTCTATGGGGCTGCATTTCTGGTTTATAAAACTCTCCTTTGCAGAGACATTTCCTGGTATTGTACTAATTCACCTGACCTTTTGTCTTCCCTATACTATTTTCGTTATCATGGGGGTTTTTACCGATTACGACCCTGACTTCGAAGACCAGGCACGTTCACTTGGAGCCTCGGCCCTCACCATTCTTTTTCAGATTGTGTTTCCTTTAATACGGCCGGGAATAATTATAGCGGCTCTCTTCTCGTTCCTGCTCTCCTGGTCACAGTATCTGGGTACCCTCATTATTGGAGGAGGTAAGATACTCACCTTACCGATCCTGCTCTTTTCTCTCATGCTGAGCGGGGACAGACCAGTGGCCGCCGCAGTCAGCCTTATATTCATCTTTCCGGTCTTCATCGTACTCATGTACAGTGCACATAATCTGGGACGCCATGGAAACAGGGGGATCAGATAATGGGTAGCCTCCAGTTGCAGGAAATAACTATCAGCTACGGTGGCAAACCCATCATAGAAAAGCTCTCTTTAGACGTCGGTGATGGTGAGCTCTTCTCCCTGCTGGGACCCAGCGGAGTCGGGAAAACGACACTGCTTAAAACAATTGCAGGCCTGATCCCACCAAAATCAGGCACTATTTTCATAAACGGAATAGATGTTACAAAAATACCGGCAGAAAAGCGTGATGCCGTGTTGATTTTCCAGCAGCCTCTGCTCTTTCCTTTTCTTGATGTCGGAGACAACATTGGTTTTGGTCTAAAGATGTCCAGAGTCGGAAGAAATGAAACGGAACAGAGGGTCAAGAGCATACTTGCACTCACAGGCCTTCAAGGCCTGAAAGACAGGAAGGTCCACCAGTTATCAGGCGGCCAGCAGCAGAGGGTTGCCCTTGCTCGCGGTCTTGTGCTGGAACCGTCTATACTACTTCTTGATGAACCGTTCAGTAACCTTGATGCAGAACTGCGACTGCGGATGCGAGAACTGATCCAGGAGGTTCAGAGGCAGACAGGAACCACAATGCTCTTTGTCACCCACGACCAGGTAGAGGCTCTCAGCATCAGCCATCGAGTTTGCCTTCTTCTGGGGGGCACCGTGCGTCAAACCGGTAGTCCTGAAGAGCTTTTCAACAGACCGGTAGATAGAGAGGTTGCCTCATTTTTTGGATGTGATAATCTTATCGCCGGTGCAATTAAGAACAACTGTTTTGCAAGCAAGTATCTCAGCTGTCAGATAAATCTGAAAGACTGTAAGCGATGTTTTGCCAGTATCAGACCTGAAGATATCATCCTTTCTCCGGCTGAACTGCAAGGCGGTATTCCGGCTAAAATTCTGGATATCCGCTTTGAGGGTTCAACCTCCAGGATAAATGTCGTCACAGGCGGACAAACATTTACCGTCCTGAGCAAACGCTTGAAATATCATGCAGGACAAAATGTCTGGTTACAATTCCCTCTGGAACGACTACACTTCATAACTGAGTTTTGCAAGGTCTAGTACCTTAGAAATTGTTTTGTGAAAGTGCTTATACCCGTCGAGCGAGTACTGAAAAGAGTCCCGACTTATTTCCCGTTTATCGGGGTTAGGTCATACGTAAACAACTGGCACAACCTCTGATTCTTCCGAACCATACAGTTTTCAGCTTCTAGCAGAATAGGTACATTACCACCTCATTCCCTTAACCTTATTCCCTTACAGTGTGCTGCCATGACAAAACTAAAATATGACTTCATAATCATTGGCACCGGCCCTGCCGGCTTGACAGCTGCCATGACTGCTGCCAAAGCCAACAAAGCTGTTCTCGTTCTTGAAAAAGAAGGTTCCCTTGGAGGAGTATGTGTCAACACGGGGACCTTCCCCAGCAAAACCCTTAGAGAAGCGGTCCTCCATCTTACCGGCCACCTTAAAAGGAAGGTTTTTGAGGAGGATTACTGCTCCACCCACGATGCCGAAATTTCCATGTCAAAATTAAAGCAGCGGCTGCACAACGTGAGACAGGAAGAACATTCCATCATTAATAGCCAGCTGAAGAGAAATGGGATAGAAATTATCCGTGGTAACGGTCGTTTTGTCGATGCTAACACCATCGCAGTCGATACACTGGAAAAGGGTAAGGAGACCATAGTTTATGGAGACCGCATTATCATCGCAACAGGCTCCCATCCGAGGAATCCTGACGACATCCCCTTTGATCATGAAACTATCGTAGACTCCACCTCTGTTCTGAACATTAAAAATATCCCCAAAAGCCTCATCATCCTTGGAGGAGGGGTTATAGGCTCTGAGTATGCAACGATCTTTGCAGCCCTTGGAGTAGAGGTCACTCTTCTTGACAAAGGAGAGCGGTTATTAAAATTCCTTGATCATGAGCTCAGCGAACAGTTGCAAAGCAATTTTCCCAAGGGCAATATTAGCTACATAAACAGGTGCGGAGAATTTAAGATTGAAAAATGTGATGGAGGAGCACAGGTACGTCTGGAAAACAAACAGGTATACACTGCCGAGTGTCTCTTTTTTGCCCTTGGCCGCGAAGCCAACACGGCAAGCCTTGATCTCAGCAAGGTTGGTATTAAACTCAACACATATCACTATATTGAAGTAAATGAACTCTATCAGACCTCGACCCCGAATATATTCGCGGTTGGTGACGTGATAGGTTGGCCGAGCCTCGCGGCAACATCCATTATCCAGGGCAGACTGGCCGCCCTCAATGCTCTAAAAACCAATATAGGATCATTTCCCACTATATTCCCTTTTGGCATATATACCATTCCAGAGATTTCTTTCGTGGGTATAACGGAAGAAGAGGCCCTGGAGAGAGAGTACAAAATCGTAATAGGCCGGTGTATGTATCATGAACTTCCCCGGGGCCAGATTTCAGGAGAATCGGAGGGAATGCTCAAGATGATTGTCCATCGGGATACCAGAGAAATTTTGGGAGTCCACATTATTGGAGGAGGTGCCACCGAGGTCGTTCATATCGCCCAAATGGCTCTCCTCCATAATGCCAAGATAGACATCTTCATCGATAACATATTTAACTACCCCACCTACTCTGAGGCCTTGCAAATTGCAGCGCTGTCCGCTTCCAATCAAATAGCAGGTGGATCCTAAAAGGCTGTTCGAAAATCTGTCCCAAACAGTCTTTGACAAAAACACATTCATGCTCATTGTAGAAAATCTGAAGAAACGCAAACGATCCATTACTCCCCAGGAAGATTATTCACACCTTCAACCAGAGAGGAGTAGCACAATAACAGAGAGGAGAAGTTCCCATGTCGAGTAGTTTCGGTACACTTTTTCGTATTAGCACTTCTGGAGAATCACATTGCAAAGCAGTCGGGGTAGTAATCGACGGCTGTCCCGCTGGCCTCAACCTCACCGAGGCCGATATCCAGCCTCAGTTGGATAGAAGGCGCCCGGGGCAAAGCGCGCTCTCCACTGACAGACAGGAAGCAGATCAGGTTGTCATCCTGTCAGGAACCGAAAATGGTAAGACCCTTGGCACCCCGATCGCCCTGCAGGTCGCCAACAAAGACCACCGCCCCAAAGACTACGGCAACATGGTGGACATCCCCCGCCCATCTCATGCCGACTATACCTATCAGATGAAATACGGTATCCGTGCATCTTCGGGCGGTGGACGCTCGAGCGCGAGAGAGACCATCGGCACAGTGGCTTCTGGTGAAATTGCTGCCAAAATTCTCAGAGAAAAGTTCAATATTGAAATTGTTGCCTGGGTAAGCAGTGTCGGAGAAATTGATGCCGTCGGAATTAACAGCGATACAATCAGCCGCAACGAAGTTGACAGCACCATTATTCGCTGCCCCGACCATGATGCTGCAAAAAAGATGGCACAACTGGTGACAGAACTGAAAGAAATTGGTGATTCCATTGGGGGCGTTGTGTCCTGCGTAGTTCGCAATCTCCCTGTGGGGCTTGGAGAACCTACCTTTGAAAAACTCGAGGCGAAACTTGCACAGGCTATGCTCGCAATACCTGCAACCAAGGGATTTGAGCTCGGTTCAGGGTTTAACGGTGCAAAGCAAAGGGGCTCGAAACACAACGACCCTTTTGTCCTCAAAGGAGGTAAACTCGGAACAACCACCAACAATTCCGGTGGTATTCAGGGCGGTATATCGAATGGTGAACCGATTACTCTTCGTATAGCTTTTAAGCCACCTGCAACGATTTCCCTGCCTCAAAAAACGGTAGATTTTACCGGCACAGAGGCTATTCTTGAAGCAAAAGGCCGGCACGACCCATGTGTCGTACCCCGCGCCGTCCCTATTGTCGAGAGTATGGCTGCACTGGTTGTCATCGACATGCTTTTTCGGCAGGAAGCACGAAAGGCCCTGCAGTTGTAACTGCATTCAGAGTTTTCTTTCCTGAAGGGTGTGGTTAAACAGTCACAGCCTTCTTTTTCTGCCAATCTTCGTTTTAACTATACGTTACAAAACTACAACCAGTAACCGAAACCCACAGTAGAAAGTCATATCTCCACCAACCGCCCACCCGTTTCATATGGCTGAAAGAGTACTACCTCAATCTTTGCAGACGCAAAGTAGAGAAGAAATGAACTATCATTTCAAAACAAGACGTTGCATCCCTTACAATCATTGCAGAAACTCACCTGTTCATGAACTCCATTTTTCTCTGTTAGTTGCTCCCCCTCGGGATTGACAATTCCACCGAATCTGCTTTGTTACCAAAGCTTTGAAAAATATCAGTAGAAAGGCCCTGCAACAGAAAAAAAGTTGTTGTATCTCTACCATGAAAACTGTAGTCTGGGGTGTTTGTGAACTCGTCGTTGAACGACAAACAAATTATTGTTGCAACGGTTAAGATATCAGTTGTGGTCATCGCACCACAACAATCTTAAACAGCATTTTTTACAGCGGACCCACAAATGACTCCGAAACGGCCTACCATCAGCTGGTACCTTGATCGATTCGCCCCCCCAGAAGGACTTCTTTTACTTATCCTCTCCGTAGTAGTCGGAGCGAGTACGGGCCTTGCTTCTGTTTTTTTCGTAAAACTCATATTTGCCATACAGGATTTTTCATATGGCTCAGTCTCAGCGATGGTGCCTTTTCTGGGAAAATGGATTTACCTCGTAGTCCCTGTTCTCGGAGGCTTACTGGTAGGACCACTCATTCTCTTTGCTCAGGAAGCCAAAGGGCATGGTGTGCCCGAGGTCATGCAGGCCCTGATCCTTCGTGGAGGACGCATACGGGCCAGAGTTGCGGCCGCTAAAATAGCAGCCTCAGCACTCTGCATTGGTACAGGTGGTTCTGCAGGTCGTGAAGGACCGATTATTCAGGTTGGTTCGGCACTGGGTTCGTCCATTGGCCAGGTTCTACGCCTCTCTGATGAGCGAATTCGTACCCTCGTTGCCTGTGGAGCGGCTGCCGGTATCGCTGCTACGTTCAATGCTCCAATCGCCGGAGTGGTCTTTGCGATTGAAGTCCTTATGTGCGGATTACAGATGCGTGCTTTCGGTAATGTTGTCATCGCTGCCGTATCGGCCTCTGTTGTCAGTCGCTCTATTATAGGAGATAAATTTGCCTTTCAAGTGCCAACATACAGCCTCAATAGCCCATACGAAATCATCTTGTACCTGATCCTCGGGCTGGTTGCTGCACTTGTCGGCATTATGTTTATCCGGATGCTCAATTTTTCGGAAGACATCTTTGACAACTGGAAATTTCCGCAAATTTTTAAACCGGCTATCGGGGGTCTCCTTCTTGGTGTCCTCGGTCTAGCGTTTATGCATTTACCACACCTCAGCTTCCCGGCAGGCTCTGGGGCCCATGGCCCGGGACTCGACACACCGATACCCCATATGTATGGCTCAGGATTTCCATTTATCGAGGCAGCTATCCAGGGCAATGCTGAACTCTGGATCCTGGTACTTCTGATATTTCTAAAACCGCTCGCCACATCGTTTACCCTCGGCTCCGGAAATTCAGGCGGGGTATTTGCGCCCTCCCTTTTTATCGGTGCCATGCTCGGTGGAGCGATGGGACATCTCTTCAGTTACTGGTTCCCTGCAATACAAGGCAATACCGGTGCCTTTGCTCTGGTAGGCATGGCCGCTGTTTTCTCAGCGACGGCAAGAGCGCCCCTCACAGCACTACTCATCGTTTTTGAAATGAGCAATGACTACGATTTGATTCTGCCGCTTATGGTCGCCGGCGTGACAGCCAGCTACTTCTCTCAATGGCTGCACCATGAATCCATCTACACCATGAAACTCGCCAAACGTGGTGTACGTTTCTCAGAAGGCCGTGACATGGATATTATGCAGGGAGTGAAAGTCAGCGAGGTTATGAAGAGCAAACCGGTCACAATTCACCAGGAGGCATCCTTCTCCGAAGCCATGGCCCTGTTCCAGGAGACCAATATTCTTGGTTTTCCTGTCCTTAAAGATAACAACAAGCTATCCGGTATTATTACCCTGCAGGACGTTCATAGAGCCCAGTCTGATGAGAATTTCAGTTCCAGAAACTTGAAAATTAAAGACATCGCCGTTGAAGATCCTATAACGGTCTTCCCCGATGAACCCATCTGGGTGGCTATACAGAAAATGTCGCCCCGTGACCTTGCCAGACTGCCTGTGGTCTCAAGAGACGGCTCTGGCACGCTTTGCGGCATCATCAGCAGGAGCGACATCCTACGAGCATATGACGTCGGTATAGTCCGTAAACAGAGAGGGCGGATCGTTGAGCACCAGGTTGATCTCAGGGAGCAAAAAGAAAATGGTTACGTTGAGTTTGTCCTCAAAGAAGAACACTCCTGCAACAGTGCAATGGTCAAAGACCTTTCTCTCCCCGACACAGTCAACATGGTCTCCATCAAAAGGGGTGGCAAAATTATCATTCCTCGTGGCCACACTACAGTTCAAGCTGGAGATGTAATAACCGTATATGGTCGCCTCAAAGACATTGACACCATGAGGAATTTCCTCAATACCTGCAAACTGCCAACAGCGTGAGTGAAATAATCAGTCTCGCAACTCATACTTGTTCCTGCCTACTCTTCAGCACGCTTTTCTCTTCACACATTGTTTTTTTATGTGGTGAGCCTCGCTTCCCCCTTGACTAGAGGCTTGTACCATTATCATGACGTCCACAGTCTTCAAAGTACAGTTGAGATTCCCATAATCCTTCAATCAGGCACTTCTCATGATTATTCCCACTGGTTCAGGTTCCCCATTTTGTGGAAACGATTGCACAGGGGTAGTAATTTGGGTACACTTGCGTGAATCAAGTGGGCCACCTCTCTGTAATTTTGACATTTTTCTGTTCACTTAGAAGAGTAGTAGTAGCTGTCTACATTTCATTTTCAACACCATGGCAAAGAAGCAGGATAGAAAACACCAGGAGAGCACGTGAGTAAATCTCGTATCAGAACGCATCATTTTGTCGGACATAGTATTCTTATCATACTGATTTTTACAGCTGCCATCATTGGTTCTGTTGCTTATTTCTCATCACAGGCGCACAAGGACATATCAAGACAATACATTGAGCACGCAACAAGCAAGGCGGTGGAAGAGTTTCGATCTATGACAGAGGCTACAGAAACCACCCTGAAACTTGTTACCGACTGGGGGAAATCCGGGTTACTCAATCTCTCTGACTCCAAGGCGATTAACAATCTTTTCTTCCCTCTCATTGACAGAGAGAATGTGCTTTATGGTATATCTGTCGCCGATATGGATGGGAACAGTTACCACCTCAGTCTTGACAGCGGATTCCTCAGAACAAGTGAAATTAAGGCAGGCACCTCACCTCGTAAATCAATAGTACAGATATGGGACCAGGAGCATGAACGCCTCTCCAGGGAAACAATTGCAACGGACTACGACCCTCGGAATCGGCCATGGTTTGCGCCAGCTCTACCCGGCACTGGGGTCTTCTGGACCGAGCCCTATACCTTCTACAGCTCTGGAAATATCGGTATAACCACATCTGCTTCCTACCAAAAGAAGAAATCTGACGCAAAAATTGTCATCGCCTTTGACATTCTCCTGGACGATCTGTTTAGGAAAGTGATTAAACTGGCCCCCAGCACAAACAGCCAGATAATCATTTTCCGTAGCGATGCAAAGCTCTATGTTCCTCAATCTCCAGGTTCGGGACCCGATTTCCGGTCGTTTACAGCCATACAGAGTCAACTCATCCAGAAAGCTCACTCAGCATGGTCAGGCCGCAGCCTGGAAACTGACAATGTTGTCAACATAAACCACGACAACCAAAAATGGTGGTGTGGTTTCCAGCCCCTTGATGCAGGAAGGGCAGATACCTGGATGGGTGTAATGGTTCCTGAAGATGACATTACCAGCGATATAAACGACCGGCGATTCAACATTTGGTTCATTGGATTGTCCAGTATTATTGGTTGTTCCGGATTAACATTCTGGATGGTATACCGATACAGTCGCTCCACAGCATCGCCCACAGCAATCCAGTTCGACCCTCAAGACCCCTTAGGGAGTATACAACGGGTCATCGATTCCGGCGAAAGCAGTAGCGTCGAGTTTAAATCGACCATGCGAAAAAACCTGCACACAGGCAAGAATGGCAAGGAGATTGAAGTCGCCTGGCTAAAAGGTGTCGCTGCCTTTCTCAACACAAACAGCGGAACCCTACTCCTAGGTGTTGCCGACGACGGCTCTATCAAGGGTCTTGAACCTGATGGTTTTGAAAATGAAGACAAGTGTCAACTGCACTTCAAAAACCTGATTGCTGCCCACATTGGAGCTGAGCTCTCTACATATATCAACTTTGCAATCGTCACCATCGAAAACAAACAGATTGGTGTAGTAAGCTGCAAACGTTCACCTGAACCAGCTTTTCTCAAACACCCAAAAGGTGAGAGCTTTTTCATCCGCAACGGGCCGTCGAGTGATGAACTCCCGGTTAGTAAGGTTGTCGATTATATAAAGAAGAGAAAGTAAGATCATGGATCTGACCACGCCCCGTAAACAATAGAGAACCCGTACTTTTTATCTTGTGAAAGAACCAACCATAACATATAGTAGCTCCATAGTGGGTCTACATGTAATTTTTCATATCAGTTTTTTATGTCTAAGTGAGGTGTGAAATTATCCGGATGGCTGGGCTGTTGTTCATGGCTTCAGCTTTTACAGTGGTCTCTTACCGGGATCAACTCGCAACTATGCGACATCGTCGCAACACGAACAAGGAGTAATTGCAATGGCTGAAGGTACTGTGAAATGGTTTAATGATTCTAAAGGATTTGGTTTTATCGAGCAGGATGGAGGCAAAGACGTTTTCGTTCACCACACTGCAATTCAGGCAGAAGGATTTAAAAGTCTTCAGGAAGGTGAACGGGTAAGTTTCGACGTAGTTGACGGACCCAAAGGACCTGCTGCAGAGAACGTAGTTAAGCTCTAGACTCAGAATAGAATTAGTGTCCCGTCTCATTGGCGGGGCCTGTCAAGCCCTGCCTCTCCCCTCTTCCCATATCATACTGTTTCAATACAGTTTTTGCCTCCTATACTATTATGATTTTACTGCAAATAGTGGTATCATAGTGCGTGGTTCCTCCCTGACATCTCACCATAACAATGAGGACACTCTCATATGTCGAAGAATATTTATATAACGGCCCTGGAACCCCAGAGCGGTCTATCAATGATCACTCTGGGGGTCATGGAGTTTCTGGTTCGAAACCTGGTTCGGGTCGCTTTGTTCAGACCGATTGCCAACATTCAACGGCAAGACGATGGGATTGATCCAATTATCAGGTTGATTTCAAAACATTACAAGCTTGATATCCCATACCATCAAATGTACGCTTATACCTTTGATGAAGCGCAAAACCTAGTTTCAGAAAAAAAATATGACAAACTTCTCGAGGGAGTGTTGGACAAGTATAAGGCGCTGGAAAACGAATACGATTTTGTTCTCTGCCTTGGGACGGACTTTCAGAGCGATTCTTCTGCCTTTGAATTTGAACTTAATGTCGAAATTGCCAACAACATTGGCAGCCCCGTGCTGCTGGTTGCCAATGCTCACGAAGGTTCAATCGAAGGTGTTGTTAAATCCTGCCGGTTTGCTATCGAATCTTTTGACGAAAAAGGGTCAAATATTCTTTCGATTATTGTCAACAGGACACCCGCAGAACTCCAAGAAGAGATGCTACAGGCACTGAAGGAAAAGCTACAGAAAAAAGTGGGCCTCATTTATTCCATTCCCTACGAGGAAAGTCTGGATCGCCTGACCATGGCTGAAATCGTCAAGGCTCTGAACGGCAATGTTCTTTATGGCCACAATCAACTCAATCGTTCGGTATCCCGCTTTGTGGTTGCGGCAATGAACCTGAGGAATTATTTGCCCCGTCTGGCCAATGATAACCTTGTCATAACACCAATAGACCGTCTGGATATTATCCTTGGGACCCTTGCAGCTTTTCGCTCAAGTAATATGCCGAATATAGGAGGACTAGTCCTAACAGGTTACCTGAAACCTGACAACCTCCTACAGAACCTGCTCCACGGCCTAGAGGATCTGATACCAATTGTCAAAGTAGAAGAGGATACCTTCACAACTGCAACCACCATAAACACTATTCATACCAGCATCGCCCCGGAGTCTAAGCTAAAAATAGCCTCTGCTCTGGGACTTTTTGAGTCCCACGTCGACAGTACTGAATTACGAAAAAAAATTGTCGGCTACAGTATGCTGCTCACAACCCCCAAAATGTTTGAGTTCAGCCTTATCAAAAAAGCCAGGGCACACAAACAGGTCATCGTGCTGCCGGAAGGAGAAGAAGAACGTATACTGCAGGCAGCCGAAATCCTCATTCACCGAGATGCCGTTAAAGTGATATTACTGGGTGACAGACAGATCATACATAAAAAGACATCGGCTCTGGGACTTGCTCTTGAAGGTGTAAAAATTATTGACCCGACTCAATCCAAGTACTTTGAGGAGTACCACGAAACCTACTTTCGTTTGCGTAAACATAAAGGCATCACTCCGGATAATGCCAAAGATGTGATGTCAGGAGTGAATCATTTCGGCACAATGATGGTCTATAAAGGGCATGCGGACGGTATGGTCTCCGGTTCTGTTCATTCTACCTTGAATACAGTTCGCCCATCTCTTGAGTTCGTCAAGACCAAACCGGGCAGTACCATAATGTCCTCTGTGTTTTTCATGTGCCTGGAAGACAGGGTCCTCGCCTATGCGGACTGTGCTGTGAATCCACGGCCAACCGCCGAGCAACTGGCGGAGATCGCAATTGAATCTTCGAAAACAGCCGAGTTATTCGGCATAAAACCACTGGTGGCTATGCTCTCCTATTCATCAGGAACCTCAGGTAGAGGAGAAGAGGTGGACAAGGTCAAAAAAGCAACGGAAATTGCGCACAGGCTTGCACCGGATTTACTCCTGGAAGGTCCAATCCAATATGACGCTGCAGTGGATGCGACTGTCGCGAAAACTAAAATGCCGGACAGTCAGGTGGCTGGTAAAGCAACAATATTTGTTTTCCCTGACCTCAACACAGGAAACAACACCTATAAAGCAGTGCAACGCTCGGCAAAGGCCGTGGCAATTGGCCCTATAATGCAGGGCCTCAACAAGCCCGTCAACGATCTCAGCAGAGGCTGTCTGGTCACAGATATAGTAAATACCGTTGCAATTACGGCTATACAGGCACAGGCAGAAAAAGGAATATTGAAATGATGCCCTTGACAAAGAAACTCAATGCGCTCCCGTCCTCACTGATCTGTTTGCTTTTTGCAGTGTTCTTCCTGCCAATCCATCTGAACGCTTCAGAAAAGTCCGGTTTTACTCTCAGTCTCTATGAAAACCCGATAGAAACAACCCGTACTTTAATCGAAAGTTCAAACCAACAAATCAAAGCAGTTATCTATAAATTTGAAGAAAAGAGTCTGCTGACAGCCCTCAAGAAAGCCCACGACCGGGGAATAAGTATACAGTTAGTGGTGGATCAGGAAGAGGCCGGAGCCAAGAAAAGCAAGGTTGCCTTGGCGGCTGCCTATGGTATAAACATTCGTACATGGCCCCAGGGCAAGTTGCATGCAAAGTTTGCAATCTTTGACAGCTCCAGAGCAGTAACCGGCTCGTTTAATTGGACAAAATCAGCGAAAAAGAAAAACATTGAGCTTATCTCCTCCTACGATGATGTGACGACAGCTAAAATATTTATCGGCTTATTCGACGATTTATGGAACAGAGCAGGGTCCGAGAACCACGTTTATAAACGAACCAAACAAAGAAAAGCTGAGGCGGTGCAATAGGTCCAGCATTTCTAAAACAACACAATTCTACGTTCATGAGAAAAATTGCCTTTGGTTACTCGACCAAGTGTAACATCAGGTGCAGTCACTGCGTAGCCGCCGGAGAGAAAACAATCAGCCAAAAGATGGAGCTGGAGAAGGCAAAGTCTGTCATTTCAGAAATGGCTGCCTCCCATGTTACCGGCATAAGTTTCACAGCGGGCGAACCGTTCATCTATTTCAACGATATGCTGGAGCTGGTCGATCTCTGCTCAACATATAATATCTACAGCAGAATTGTCACAAACAGTTACTGGGCCAAAACACCGGAAGAGGCATATGGACGGATCAGCGCACTTCAACAGTGCGGGCTGAACCAACTGCGGCTCAGTTACAGCAGATGGCATCAGGACAATGTACCAACTGCTAATATATTGAATGCCGCAAAGGCATGCAAAAGTTTTGGGGTCGATTACTTCGTCTCTTTCGTTACCGACTTCTCAAAAAAAGACGATGCTTACGAGACATTCCTTCGTGATCATTCACTCAAATTCTTTGCAGAGCCAATCATCTACGCCGGGCGGGCCGATATCTTTGAAAGGAAAAATATTTTCACAGATTATCAGGATAACCGCTGCGCGATGAACCCTTATCTGGCCCCGGATTTAACAATGTATGCCTGCTGCGATGCCGGCAGTCATTTTAACAACACCAATGTCTTTTTGCTGGGCAATCTCGAAACGGATTCGATCGACCAGCTCTTCACCAAGAGCGAGACTTTGCCACTCTACAACTGCATTCGCAATATCGGCATCACCAATATTGCTTCCTTTTCAGGCATGAAGACCCGGGACGTTGTGACATACCGAAAGTGTGAACTCTGTGAGAAACTTTTTAACTCACCTGAAACCCTTGAGCGACTGAGCCGAGCAGCAGCGTCAGAGCTTGGAAACTTGTATAGGTGACGCAGCCTTTATGAAGGCTCTGCTGGACACGTACGTTGCGAGTGTTTTTACAGTGAGAGAACGCTTTTATTACAATAACAGAGAAGGACCATACTGTTCATCCAGGAGTTGAGAGAATAAGGCTGAACCTTTCGCGACATTCTCCATCCAATCGGTGGAGGCATTCGCATCTGTAGCATCGGTGACATATTTATAGCAGACAAAAGGCGTCTTATGGTGTTCGCATGCCTTGTACAGGGCATACGCCTCCATATCAATTATATCCACAGCAATATCCAGCCCTGTAAGCTGTTGGGCGGAGTTTGTGACGAAGGTGTCACCAGACGCAAGAACAATACCTTTAGCCTTGGGCAGGCTTTCTTCACTATAAGGCGTCACCCCCCGAGGAATTCCTAAGCCACGAACATCGATATCCCACTGTACAAAAGTATCCACCCTGAGCAATCCCCTATTGCTGCCTACTGTCCCGGCACTGCCATAATTTATTACCAATGCCGGCTGATACAACAAAATTGCCTCACACATCTTTATCGCAGCATTCACTTTGCCAACACCGGTAAAAAAAACAGGCGCGAAAAGCTCCAGACCTGGAGTTTCAATCTCCAGAGCTGCAACAATTATATATTTACGTGGTTCAATCATTATCGTTAATAAAAAGGATAAAAAAAAACGTCCCTGACAATATCAGACATACGCCTGTACTTATTTCGTGATAATTTCTCGATTTTAACCAGATAAGCGCAGACTCCGGCTGTATTCCGGTGGTGCAGAACAATTTTACTTCTACACGTCACTCACAATATTCATCTTTCTCCCGGCTATCATATACAAGGAGACTGAGCCAAGAATAAGGTAACCAAACATCTCAACATTTTTTGTCTTCAAAATGAAGGCAATGGTGACAACAATGGCAGCACTTATCAGAAAAAACAACGGCTTAGGCATTTGCTTCAAGATGATCCTGCCAAAATGAGCAAAACGTATGTGACTCACCATAAGACCAAGGGACAGTGTAGCAGCAGACCACAATAGCCATGGAGGAGCTACCAGCGCTGCCCCCAAAACTATCAATGCGCCAGCTGGACTGGGGAGTCCGTTAAAAATCCCATCAGGAAGATCAGTTCTTTTTTTATCAACTGTAACAAAGCGGATCAACCTGAATGCAACTCCAATAAAAAATATGCTGCCAAAAAGCCAGGCCATACTTCCACCTGTTGTAACAATAACAAAAGCTGGAGCAAGGCCAAAACTGACAAAATCAGCAATATCATCAAGATAGGGCCCATACTTTGTTCCTCCATGCTTTTCTGCCATCCTGCCATCAAACAGATCAAACAATTGACCAGCGATAATAACTACAATCGCCAGAGCAAAGCGATGGTGATAGGTGTAATACAGACTAGCGATACCACAAAAAAAGTTCAATGTGGACAGAAGATCCGCATACAGTCTATTGGGAATAAATTTAAAAACAACAGAGGCTGAGGACAGAATGATACACGCCACCAACACCTCGTTACCGATATTCATGAACCGCGGATTCTGGTCGAGCAGTGCGCAATAGATGACCAGTCCAAAACAGATAATGGCTTTAATTTTACCAAAATTATTCGCGGCCCCGGACGTTTTAAGCAGTTTGAGAATGTGTCTTGCAAAAAATTGCCCTGCAAACTCTATCACGACAAGGCTCCAGATAAGTTTTGGGGATAATATACCCAGGTAGGCAAAACCGATCATTGGTGGCAGGTAGGTGAGCTTGTCACACATCGGGTCAAGCCATTCCCCCCACTTTGTTCCAAGATTGCAACCTCTTGCGACGACACCATCAACCCCGTCAAGGATAGCAGCATAGGTAAACAAAAGAATTGCAAAAGACTGGTAATCGAAGTTAAAATATAGAAAATAGGCGAAAATAGCCATTGCCGCTCGCCAGTAGCAAATTGCATTAGGATGCAGCAGCCACAGATGAGATGAAATATAATCCTGCATAGATTTTCTTGATACCATCCGTGCAAACCAGTAGTAAAAACCTGTTCCGATGGCTGCTGAGACTGCAATCACCAATAGTCGTTCCATATATCTTCACCACAGTGAATTTATTTCATAAATATGATTTCTATCATACCAATACACACATCACCACTTCGCGCCTATTTACCACTTTCCGCCTGAAAAGTCTATTTTCTATCAATCCGTGGTTGATAAACCCGTAAATACTTCGACTAAGAGCTTGTCCGAGAATAGGATTATTGGTTAAAATCGAGAAATTTTCACAAAATAAGCACAGCCATATGTGTGATATCGAAGTCTACGCTATCTTCGAGCATTATTTTTACAATTCCGAAGAGTTTGGGCAGGTAAACACAGACTCCGAAAGGCCATTCTCGGACAGCCTCCTAGACAACTGCAATTGCCTATGAAGCTTCAAGTGATGGCTGAGAAGTCTCCGACAACATGAACTCTGTATCTGCGGCCATGGAAGAGTCCACGGTGAATCTCGACACAATTATGGAAATTGCAGAAAGCTACTGACCTGGTGTCACGGTTCAAGATTTAAGGGTATTATGTACCTTACTCCGTAAAAACTGTAACAAAAAAAAGAAAATACGGCTCTTCCACCCAGCCCTGATTTCTCACGGGAGGGTGGCAGAGTACCCAGCCCCTTATAGACCTGTCAGATCTTTTTTTCTGAGAACGAGAACAAGGATAAAACAAAAGCGACCAGTACATAGAGTGTAAGCCACGTAAATAGACTCTTCCCCGAAATCCCCCTGTCAATCAAAAGGCCAAAGAAAACAGGTGATACTGAAGTACTGATTACTGCCAAGGACGAAATCAGTGCGCGAATGGCCCCAAGGTGCTTGGTTCCATACACTTCTGCCCACAACCCGTTTATGATTGGGCTGCTCGATCCAATGGAGGAACCCAGTAAGATCATAAGGGTATAGGCCACCCAGTTACCGGAAGCAAGAGTCGTTATCAATAAACCCAATAGCATAGGCAGGGGGAAAAATCTCAATATCCGAACTGCACTGAACCGATCGACCAGCGCACCAGTATACAAGGAAGAGAGCCAGTGAGCACTTCCATAAAAGATAAAACAGCTGGCAAAAAGACCTGTAGTCCATCCCATTTCTGGAAGCAAAAATCCCTGATGAATAAATATGCCCGTTATAATAAACGGAGCAGCCAGGATAGTAGGTAATACCAGCCAGAAGCGAAGATCTTTAAGCAGGGTCCTACGGGAACCGGCTTGTGATAATTTCGGCGTTGGGTTCCTGCTAACTGCGCAACTATCTTCATCATATTTTTTCTCCCGACTCAGGGTAAGCAGCCAAAAAGCTAATGGCAAATAAATCAGAGGCACCGATAATCCCACCACCAGCCAGCTCTTCTGCCAGCCAAAAACCGCAATCAGAAACACAGCCAAAGACGGTAAGAGTATTTCGCCAATTGGAACACCACTACTTGCAACACTGATTGCTTTTCCACGATGAGTGGAGAAATCCCGGGTTATAGTAGTGACGGCAGTATGTGGCAGTAACCCCTGACCAAAGAATCTGAGCATAAATAGACCTGCAATCAACCCCCATAGACTGGTCGTTTTCCACAACACAAAGGTGGCAGTAAACAGTCCCAGCCCACAAAAAAGAATAAACCAGCGTAAAGACACTTTGTCTATAGCTGCACCTACCCACATGAGCAGGAGACCACTTGCCAATGTTGCTACAGAGTATGCCGAGCCATAGCTTGTGGCTGATAGCCCTAAGGATTCTTGAAAGCTAGTACCATACCAACTCACAAAAAACGATTGACCAAAATTCCCCCAGAACACCGTAATCGTGCCAAAAAGCAGTAACGGCCAACAACGTTTTATAAAACGTATATATTCATGCAACATCATAACACCGTACAAATTTTGCTTTATCAAATTTCCGAGCTAAGAGTTGATAACAAGCTAGAGTTATTTGATTTCCCCTAGAAGAGGTTATTGTACTTCTCGTCAATACAATACATACCTCCCCTCTTTCCACAACCTCTGAGTAAACTCTTTCGACTGACCATGACAAAACCAGGACGAAGTGTTACCAAGCACAGATAAGAAACCTAGGAGAAATGACCATTAACTGTTAAAAGTCCATTAAATCTTCAAAACAGACAGAGGTAACAAACAATTTACAAGGTACTTATACCCGTTGAGCGAGTACTGAAAAGAGTCCGACTTATTTCCCGTTTATGGGGCTAGGTTTGTTTTGCTAAATTGTTGACGGCACAAACCAATCTGCTTGCTCTACTGCGCTGCCTAGATACCAAGGGTGTGGGCACCACTGATTACGATCAACCAAGACAACAGGACCGTAGCATGCGTGATTATAATTATTATTTATTTGATGGAGACGGTACACTTTTTGATACCGTAGACCTTATTTGTCAATGTTATCAACATGTCGCCAAAACATTTCTTGGCAGACGTCTTGATGTTGATTCAATCATTGCCGGCATTGGGGCACCACTTGTCACGATGTTAAGCAAACAGTTAGGTAGCAGCGTCAATATTAATGAGGCATTGATTGAATACCAGCGGTTTCAGGATATGGTACTTGCAGACAATGTCACCCTTTTTCCAGGGGTAAAAGAGACCCTGTTGATCCTGAAGGAAAACAACCGAAAGCTGGCCATTGTTACCTCAAGAAGACGACCGAGTCTGGAGATAATTCTTGATGCAACCGGCGTTAACAATTTATTTGAAGCTATCGTTACACCCGAAGATACAACAGCTCATAAACCCGACGCAGCCCCGGTCTTAAGGGCGCTTTCACTTCTTCATGCCTCAAAAGAAGAGAGTCTGTTCGTTGGGGATGCCTATTACGACATCAACAGTGGAATAGCAGCAGGGATTGATACTGCTTTTGTGACCTGGAGTCACACGCCAGTCACATCTCTGCCCCAACCACCAACCTGGACCATCTATAAGATGCATGAACTGATGAGGAGTCTGAATACGTCCCCTCTCAACTGAGAAGTGCTGCTGCATATTTCTGTAGAGCCGAACTCAGCTAACGAAACATCAAAACTGTCACTCTCCTTTCTCTGACTCGATACAAATATTACCACGATGTTGATCAACAATATTTTGATAAGCACCTGCCCCCGTGTCCCTCCACCTTTCCGACTTCTTTTGTGGTAAATTAAGGATGAAATAGATTTGACTTCTGATCTGAATCTTTGATACCATTTTACAACATGGTGTTTTCTTTCACCCGACAGTTCCCCTCATAGATTCCCTCCTTCGCGAAACCCATCACTTATATTCTCTTGAGGGAGATACTAATTTCCATGAAATTCAACAACATAAATACTTTTTTAGTCTCCCGAGTCTTAACAATCAAACCCTAAGCTGAAGTTCCTAAGGTTGAATGGTATATTTATCCTGTAATATGTACAACATATCAAAAAAACAATTAGCACACTCCTGTCTACACTTATATTTTTTTCAGTAACTGAAACGCCTCCTGTTGCTTTTGTGTGAGCTGAGTGTCAATGATGAATGAAGCCATACCCGCCTCTGTATCTTTGCTTTGACAAGTGTTTCGCACAATCGTTGCCAGGTTTCGCAGGAGTGACTGAAAGCTATGCGTTATCGATCCATCGACCAGCAGCTTGCTCTGCACTTTTGTTTCAGCCTGGGCTGAGCGTTTAACCGGTACAACAGGATCTCTTGTCTGTTTGGCTTGTAGGTCTTCATCTGCAAACAATAGTGGGCGCCACGCTTCCATCATGTGCCATTTGACATAATAGGCAAGCATACAAAGAAAAAGATGCGTTCTAACCCTCTGCTCTAAATGATGATTAACGGGTCGAACTTCCAGATCCATGGTTTTAATAGAGCGAAACGCTCTCTCGACCTGACTGAGCGATTTGTAATAACGTACAGCATCTGCAGCAGATAAATCTTCCAAAGAAGTACGAATCACATAAATGCCATCCAGCGCAGCCTCTTCCTTCATCTGCTCGTCATCAATCTCAAAACTGACCTTATCCTCTGTAATATCGAGCTTGAAATGCTTGGCCATTTTGTATTTATTTATCACCCGACCTACTCGCACTCCGATCTTGTCGACATTGGTGAGGTAACCTCGTTCAATCATCCCCTGTATCTTTTCAAGTGCTTCGGTTGTTGCCTTCAGTAAATCCAACCGTTTATGTTTGCGTCGATATGCAAGTTCGGGGTTGTAACAGGCAACAAGCATTTCTGCCGGAAAATCAGGGTGTGTAAATTCAAATAGATTGAGTTTATCAAACATCGTCGGCTGAATTGTATCATCAGTTATCAGCTTACGGAACGATCCAGCCTTCAATGCAGTGATCCACTCGATCTCCTCCAATTCTTTAATTTCGTCAATCTGCTTCTGAGTGATCATGCCGCGATCTCCCACTAAAATCATCGACTTCAGATTGAATTTTTTTTGCAACTTTTGGACTTGAAGCATTAATGTTTTAGGGTCAGATGTGTTACCTGGGAAGACCGATATAGACACTGGGCATCCTCGGTCATCGGTCATCAGGCCATAGTTAATCTGCAGCTTTCCTTTCTTCTGGTCATAACTATAACCTCTTGCCGCCAATGGGCATTTTTGCCCTTCAAAATCGCTGGATGATAAGTCATAGAGTACACGGCCACCTTCTTGTAAGTGCTTTGCTGCTAACCGTTTTTCAATCGCATCTTGGCGCTCATAGAGCCAGTCCATTGCCGAATATAGATCATCTTCATTAGCCCCTTCAATCCCAAGAGATTCAGCAAGTGTTGTATTTTCCAAATCCCGCGTGAAAGCCAGTTTGATCTGTGGGCATATGATACGAGAAGCTATCATAGCAAGGACCAGATCCCGCTCTTCGCAACGCCTTGTGAAAATAAGTTTATCTAGGCCGAGTCGACGGATGGTTAGTAATACCGCCTCAGCATGTCCATGGGAACGAGAACTTAAAACAGTAAAGTGTTCTTCTGGCTGAACAAGTGTTTCACCTTTCAGAACCCTCCGAATGGCTTGAGCCTGGTCAATAGTAAGACCAGAAAGGTTGGCAAGAGTTCGTTTGACAATTTTCTTCCCCTTGCGGACAGATTCACGAAGGAGAATAACGGGAGGCGATTTTCGATTTGGCACAATGTCAATATACATGACCTGTCTATAGTACATGCGCACTTAACTGGCAGGAATCAAGAGATATTTCACATGGGTACACTGTAGATCAAAAAAGTAATGAAACCCAAATTTACCAGTTAAACAAGGATGTCAATGAGGAATTGGGAATTATTATTAAAAGAACTTCAACCTAAGATGAAGGCAGATATTATTAGCCCACAATTGTCCACCACAACTTTAAAGGCATATGGTCATACAACCATCGAATGATCAATTTGTCTGTCGTAGGAAAATCGTCTAATTTCATTGTTATTCTGTTATTCCATTAAATAATATGAAAAGAAGTTCTCAACTGAAGTTTCCCGCTTTTTAACGATAGTGATTTAAAATCAGCCGTAGGCCGTGAAAAATTGTTTCCGAAAGAAGACCCTATTGTCCCAACAGGCTGGTGAAAAAATCGGTCGCATAAATAGTTGATATTATTGATAATAATATTTTCAAATTTTATTGTCAGAAATAGTTTTTTGTCATGAAAACAGCAGGTTAACAGTGAATGCGAGGCCAAGTTATGGTATATTGTAGTTGTGAAAAAACAAATCATAACGAGGGCCTCGCATGCACACACTACATTCATTACTCAGTGAACTCAAAGAAGAATTTACCAATTCCCGAAAAAGTGAGGAGCGTGGGCCATGGTTCGTATATACCCTGCTAGCAATCATTCTTCCATTTACCTCATCTAGAACGTCCAATCTTCTTCGAGCACTTCAAACCTTATTTGGATTCTCTATCGGAAAGAAAGAATATTATCGGTTTATGGCACTACCAAAGATCCCATGGAACCGGCTGTGGACCAGATTGTGGAAACTTAT
>JAWSVG010000053.1:0-18832 GCA_033852035.1 Desulfocapsaceae bacterium
AATATGAATACTAGATCGAGGTACTAAGCCAATTAAATCGACAATGATATCTGCATCAGTACGCTGGAAATCATTTGATATTTTCCGGCGTACTGATTTGCTTACCAACTAGAATCTGCACCAAGTGCCATACCAAGCTCAAATGCTTTGGTATTTAATTCAATAAAATCCTTGGGTACTTTGGCAACAACTGCAGCTAATATAGATTTGGGTTTAATAACCTCTGTAATACTAACGAGTGTTCCAAGCATGCAGATGTTGAAGACCACTGGCTTGCCGATTTTTTCTATTACACTATCATACATGGGTATTTCGATCTGCTTGGCATCAATCTTTCTGATCGTTTCAACATAGCGACTGTCGGTAAGAAGTATCCCACCGGGCCGAATAACAGATGCGTAGCTGTTGTAGGCACCCTGGGTTAGGCAAACGAGAACATTGGGCTGGGTAACCTCTGGAAAGTCTATTTCTTTTTCTGAAATTATGATATCACTGCGAGTCGATCCACCCCTTGCCGCTGCACCATAACTCTGGGACTGGGTCGCATTCATCCCCTCATGGATTACCGCAGCCTCCGCCAGAATAATGGCCGCGGTAATGACACCTTGTCCACCAGAGCCTGAGAATACCATACGAACTCTACTCATCAGACAACCTCCTTCATTGCGTAATCGATAATCTTGTCATATTCTGCACAATATTCTGGTCGATCCTTTTCAACAAAGATACCCCTGGGAGTAAGCGAAGGATTTTTCTCCAGCACTTTGGATCCCAGTAATGCAGTATTGGTTTTATGCAATTCAAGCATACTGACGGCATCACCCTCTTTATTTTTCCTGCCGTAATGGGTGGGACATTGTGAAAGTATTTCCACAACAGAAAAGCCCTTATGTTCAATGGCTTTTTTGAGATACCCCGTAGCCTCTTTGGCATGATATGCGGTGGATCTGGCCACAAAGGTAGCACCAGCAGCTTTAGCAAGTTCCACCACATCAAAATTGCTATCGATGGTCAGGTAGGGTGCAGTGCTCGCTTTTACGCCAGGTCCCGAGAGTGGAGAAAATTGACCTCCAGTCATACCGTAAATCCGATTGTTCATCACTATGGCGGTGATATCAATATTACGCCTTGCCGCATGGATAAAATGGTTGCCCCCAATAGCAAGGGCGTCGCCGTCCCCCATGGGCACCAGCACCTTGAGTTCCGGTTTTGAGAGCTTTACTCCGGTTGCACAGGCAAGAGCCCGTCCATGCATGGTATGCAAGGAGTGAAAATCAACATAGCCGGAGATCCGGGCCGAACAGCCGATACCGGAAGTCATGACAATCTCGTTTTTGTTCAACTCCAGCTCCTCAACAGCACGGATGAGTGAGTTGAGAATAGTGCCGTGGCCACAGCCCGGACACCACATATGGGGAAAAAATCTCTCCCGTAAATAGTTTTTTACAGCCATATCATACTCCCCTTCCCTGGATAACCCGCAGGAGTCTTTTTATATCTGAAGGCGTAATCAATTTACCGTCAATTCGATTTGCAAGAAATACACGACCAGGTTTTTTCACAGCACTCTTCACCTGTGCCAGCACCTGCCCCATATTCATCTCCACAACAAGAACAGCTTTGGCATCGGCACATTTTTCCCGAACCAACTCCGTCGGGAAAGGCCAGATGGATTGCAGCTCCAAAACGCCGATCTTTTCGCCTTTTGCCCGCCTGCTTTTCGCCAGATGGATAGCCGACCTTGCCGAAGAACCGTAGGAAACCAGCACATACTCCGCTCCCTCCATAAAATGTTCCTTATAACGGGTGATGGCATGAACATTATTGTCAATCTTGTCAACCAGATGCCTCAGCAGTTCCTCGACTACTTTCGGATTATTGGAGGGAAAGCCCCACATATCATGGAACAGACCGGTAACATTATATCTGTGCTCACCACCAAAATCAGACATCGGCAGCCGTCCGTCTTCCCGCGGCAGATAGGGATGATAATCTACCCCCTTGCCCAGCGAGGTCCGCAAACGGTCGACAATCTCCAGTTCTCCTTTTTCAGGGATCACCAGCTTTTCCCGCATATGGCCGACGGCCTCATCAAAAAGCAGCACTACAGGTGTCCGGTAGGTCTCGGCCATATTGAAGGCATCAACCGTCATTAAAAACACATCCTGGTGGTTGGAGGCAGTGAGGGCGATGATGGAATGGTCCCCATGGGTGCCCCACCGTGCTTGATTGATGTCCCCCTGGCTAACATGGGTCGGGTTACCGGTCGATGGTCCACCCCGCTGCACATTGGCAATCACGCAGGGAATCTCCGTCATACAGGCGTAACCGATGGCTTCCTGCTTAAGGGAAAATCCGGGGCCGCTGGTGGCGGTCATCACCTTCTTGCCGGTGAGCGAGGCACCGACAATAGCGCACATGGAAGCGATCTCGTCCTCCATCTGGATGAATTTACCACCGCTCTCAGGGAGCCGTCGCGAGAGGTGCTCGGCAATCTCAGTTGATGGGGTTATCGGGTAGCCGGCAAAAAACTCCACTCCGGCATAGAGGGCGCCTTCGACACAGGCTTCGTTGCCTTGAACAAATCGTATATTATCGTTATTACTCATTGCTGTCCTCCTCTTCTATGAGGACCTCGACCGCGAGATCGGGACATCGTAGTTCGCATAATTTGCAACAGATGCAGTTGTCCGGACGGACAGAAACTGCCACATCTTTGAGGTCTAATTCCAAGACCATTTTCGGGCAGAAGCTAACGCAGATTCCGCAGCCTTTACACCAATCCCTATTTACTTCAAGTCTTTTAAGTTTGTTTTTTCTCATAGTCGATCACCTAGCCAAGCGATGCACTTCACAAAAAAACTCTTCTGGTTATCCCTATTTGGCTGTCTAGAATTTATCGAAAGTCATATCTCGTACTAAGCTATTTATAAAGTGTTGCTTAATAGAAACCTTATGTAGTTGAAAATCACTATTCTCTATTGTCGATTAGTGAATAACGCTTATGTTTTACCAGGGATGTAGCTACCTCCATCTTTAAAAGACAACAGTCACCACAAATAAAAAGAGACTGTCTCCGAGAAAGTCGATTTTATTTCAAATACCCTTTCAATAAACACCAAAATATTGATAGGCCTCCACATTCTCAGAAATCGAATTTCTTCTCAATAGTAGTACAGATATATTCGCCAATAGGCATTGCTGATGTTCCAGCAGGAGATGGGGCATTACAAACATGTAAGGAACGTTCTGTTTCCCTAAACAAAAAATCGTGCACCAACGAGCCATCCCCCATAACAGCCTGAGCACGGATCCCTGCCGGATATGGTGCCAAATCAGATATCGTTATTTGAGGACAGTACTTTTGAACACGCTTCAGATATCCTGGCTTGTACCAGGAATCAACTGTTTCTCCAATTCCTGATATGATATTTGCTTTAATCACTTTCCAGAATCCAGGAAAGGTGAACATATCTAACGTATCAGTCAGACTAAAATTTACTTTGCCATATCCCTCTCGTTTATATCCAAGTACGGCGTTTGGACCAACCGTAACAGTGCCATCAACCATTCTCGTCAGGTGGACACCAAGAAAAGGCAAATCAGGATCAGGGATAGGATAAACAAGATGATTGACAATTTTGTCGTGCTTAGGTGGTAATTGATAATATTCACCGCGAAAAGGAATGACTTTAAAGTCTGTATCTATTCCTATCATTTTCGCAACCCTGTCAGCTTGCAACCCGGCACACGCAAGCAGATAGCTACTAGTTATTTTGCCTTTGTTTAACTGGAGAGTGACACTCCTGCTGTTTTCCGTAATTGCCTTAACTTCTTTACCCAGTACAATGCTTCCCCCCATATCCTGAAAAAGCTCAGCCATCTGCTGGGTAATTTTCTGGTAATCTGTAATGCCGGTTGCAGGTATAAAAATTGCGCCACTACCAGTAATTGATGGTTCGCGTTTTGACAGTTCTTGCTTGGAAATTCGTTCTGTTGTTATTCCATTTCTTTCGCAACGGCCCTCTAAATCATTCATTCTATCACATTCCATCTGATTGGTAGCAACCAACATCTTGCCACACCTTTCATATGAAATATTATACTCGTCACAAAACTCGGTGGTCAGGGTAGCGCCTCGTTTGCAAAAATCAGCTTTTAAACTGCCGGGTTCATAATACACTCCGGCGTGAATTACACCGGAGTTATGCCCGGTCTGATGTTGCGCAATCCTATCTTCTTTCTCAATGAGAAGAATTTTAGCGTCGGTGTGCTTTTTCTGAAGCTGCCAAGCGGTTGATATCCCAACTATTCCGCCGCCAACAACTACAATATCATATTCATTCACTTTCCTGTCCTCTTAACAATTGCCTCAGTATTACTGGGATTTGTTCTGGGCTATCTGCAATTTTCACCCCAGCCCTTTGCAGCGCCTCAATCTTCTTTTCAGCATTGCCACCACTTTCACTGACGATAGCTCCTGCATGCCCAAAGCGTTTACCCGGAGGAAGTGATTTCCCTGAAACCAGTGCAACAACAGGTTTTTTCATTGTGGAGATAAAGTCACATGCCCGTTCTTCAGCAGAACCGCCAATTTCACATACCATAACCACTGCTTCTGTGGCCGGATCGTCTTCGAAATGTGGTAACGTATCTTTAAACTCAGTACAAATAACAGGATCTCCTCCAACACCGACAGCCGCAGTTTGGCCAAATCCAGCGTCGGTGAGATTACCTATAACTTCATATGATAACGTTGCGCTTCTTCCTATCACTCCGATGTTACCTTTTTGAAAAATAGAGGCCGGCATAATGCCCAGTTTCCCAAGTCCTGGTACAAACAAGCCTGGACAATTGGGCCCAATAATCTTTGTACCTGTTAATTGGGCTCTGTGGCGGATTGCTATGGTATCCCTTACCGGTACATATTCAGTTACGATGACGATCAGCTTAATGCCAGCATCGATAGCTTCACTGACAGCATCCTGTACGCCCAAGGGCGGCACAAAAATAACAGATGTGTTAACACCTTGATTCTTTACAGCATCCTGAACCGAATTATACACTGGCAACCCTTCAACCTCTTGGCCACCTTTACCCGGAGTGACACCAGCAACAAGCAATTCTCCTGCCTCTACCATCCAGTGAGTCTGGGCTCTGCCCACCTTACCTGTAATACCCTGGACAACAGCACGTGTTTCAGTGTCTAATAATATACTTTCCATTGTTACCTCAACAGTTCTTCTAATTTATCTACGGCAGTTTCAGTTTGAAATACTTTGATAACATGTACATGAGGAATTACAGATAGTATATCCCAGGCTTCTTCTTGCTGATTGCCTAAAATCTTTGCAACAATTACTCGCTGATCTCCCGTTTCCTTCAATGCTTTAGCTATGCCATTAGCAGCTTCTTTCATTCTATTGATGCCGCCATAAAGGTTTATTAAACACCCTTTGACTTCCGGTGGTTCCAGGACCAGCTTTAACGCTTGGCAAAGCATGTCTTCTGATATTCCCCCTCCGGTATCCAGGAAATTTGCTGGAGGTAATCCTCGCTCATTGAGCATATCCATTGATGCCATTCCAAGGCCTGCTCCACTGGTAATTACTCCAATTTGGCCATCTAGTGGCACATATGAAACGCCGAATTTAGAGGCTTTCAATTCTCTTTCTGAAAAAGTCTCTCTTTGCATTTCTTTAAAACCGTTGTGCCGTATAAGGGCATTATCATCTACTTCACATTTGCAATCGAGCGCAGCAAGCCTACCGTTGTCAACAACCGCTAGTGGGTTTACTTCGAGCAAGGTAGCGTCAATATCAGTAGAGGCTCTGCATAGTGTCGCAAGGAAATGCGCAAGTTCTTCGAGATTGACATCTTTGATTCCCCATCTATTCAACATCGTTCGTACACGAAAAACGGGAATATCTGCACCAGGCTCCACCTGGATAATTTTAATTTCATCAGAGTTAGACTCAACATCAACACCACCGTTTGGGTTAAACAATATGTTAGTAAATCCGGTGACATTATCTACATGAACGGCAGCATACAATTCAGCCTCAATATTGACAGCCTCTTCAACTAGTACTTTGCTGACAGTGTGACCAAGAATTGTACCTCCCAAAAGTTCTTTTGCATAAGTCTCAACTTCCTCCTGATTTCTGCAAACCCTGACTCCTCCTGCTTTCCCCCTGCCTCCAGATGGAATTATTGCCTTAACCACAACATTGAAATCGAGCTTCGCAGCGGCATCCATAACCTCTGCAAGCGTACTGGTTATGGAACCCTTTGGCGTAAATATCCCATATTTCGATAAATATGCTTTCGCATAATCTTCTTGAATGATCATTCTAAAAAGCCCCTTAGCTTATTGAACACTCCATAATCTTTCCATGCATTTTCGTCGACAACACCTTGAAGTATTACAAAGAGTATTACATGAATCTGTATCAATATATTTTTTGAAAGAATTATTGATCTTCTGGCCAATAGTAAATTCTGAATTACCACAGATCACATTAATTTCTACATTTTAAAACTTTGACAGTTTTCAGTTGGTCAATCGTGTCAATATTCGCTTAGTCATGCCCTTCTTTCAAAGGTCACCCCCCGGCAACCATTGGAATTAGCGTCAATATGTCACCACTACTCATAGTTGTCTGACTTAAATCAGATGGGGGGATAAGTGCCTTATTTAACAGAACCACGATCTCAGCGTTGAGTTCCCCGCGCTTATCCAGTAGAGCCCTTTGTAACTCAGCTTCGCCAAAATCAGCCGCTTTTCGAATGCACTGAATGACATTCGTTCCTTCCTGAATGTCCAAACTCATCGTTTTCCTATTATTTAAGAGCAGTGCAAATATTCCGATCAATTTCACATGAACCGTAAGCATAATCACCCCCACCTCAGCGACTCTACACTATATGAATCAAAGCCTACGTCACCTCTCAATCATCCAGCCCAGATCAAGTTCGAGCAGTTTGCCCTTACTTGGTACACCAGTCTTCTCATCCCAGCCCAACATGCTATATGTCAGGTCGAGCGTCTCTCTGAAAGCGTCTTTATCTATAAATTCACCTTTCAGGGCACCGTTTTGCAGCGGTTGATGGAATCGCTCCGGTAACATGTCGTCTTCTGAAGTAAGACCTTCTCTCAGATTAAACCAACGTGTCATATTAAAACACCGCTCCGAAACCTTCATAACCTCCCAACTTGAGATATTCCAACCCGTTACGGCTTGAACTGCCTCAGTAATCTGATCAAAGTTGTACGGCATGAAGGAACAAATGCACAAAATGTTATGGATGGATCTATTAACCCCCATATACGCCCATAGTCGAGCTTTCGGGGCTCCGAGGGACGAAGGATCAAGAGCTTCCATTATGCCCATGTTCTTTGCCGCTGCAAAGCTTGGTGCTTCCTCTGCCGCGTATAAGACATCATGGATGTTGGCCATATGCTCTGCACCAGTTGGAGAGATAGCATAACCAAGGCCCATACCCTTTTTCCAGCGTGGCTCCTGAAATGGCAACGGTTGGTTCTTTACGTGTAAAAAATAAGGTTCTGTTTCTTTGCCCAGGATCTCCACAGCCTGTTGAGGCCCCTTGGACAATATTTTTCCAAGGCCTTTCTGTTCACAAATTTGAATCAACAGTTCCAGCATTCCTTCAACTGAACCGAACTGTAAATCCAGTCCATCCGTTAACTCGGAGGGCAGCAGATTCTTAGAGGCACACTCCAAGGCACCTGAAATCATTGCGGCTGCAGAAATAGTGTCAATGGCATACTGATTGCAAATTTCGTTGGCCTTGGCAACAGCTTCTAAATTGTCTATTCCGCAATTAGAGCCAAATCCAGAAATACTCTCATATTCTGGCCCACTATAATTGGTTGTCACCTCACACTGTTTACCTTTTACCTCTATAACCCGCTTGCACCTGACCGGGCAACCAAGACAGGTTTTTCTGTCGACTAAGATAGTATCCGTCATGCGACGACCGCTGATATTTTCAAAGCCTTCAAAACTCCCTTCCTGGAAATTTCGAGTTGGAAATCCACCTGCTGCATTCACCACAGGTACACCTCTTGCGGTACCCATCTCGGTCATAGTTTCCATTCCAGCTTTATAACCTTCCACCATCTTCTTGGAAAGTGACTGGATTTTTTCTTTGTCCGCTACTTCCGGACGACTAACACCACTTACGGCAACCGCTTTGAGTTTTTTTGACCCCATGACGGCACCTAAACCACTTCTACCGACATAATTGTGAGTACCTAAAGCGATACAGGCAAAACTAATATGTTGCTCCCCACCTTTACCTATCATCGCCATAGACGCTTTTGGATCATCTATATCTGCAATGATTTTTCCAGAACATTCATATGGCTCAGTGCCCCAAAGTTCTGCGGCATCTCTGATCGAGACCACGTTCTCAGTAATGTGGATATATACAGGCTTATCCGATGCTCCCGTTACAACGAGAGCATCATATTTTGCCCATCGCAATTTCACACCCCAATCTCCGCCGCCTTCGCCTTCACCATAACCGCCAGTGAGTGGAGATTTTGCCCCAATACTGTTCCTTGACACTCCCGGTAAACTCGTTCCGGTCAATACGCTCGGTGCAAAGACCATGACATTGTCCGGGCCAAGAGGGTCACATTTTGCCGGTACCTCCTTCAGCAAGTAGTAGGCAATTATTCCTCGACCGCCTAAATACGTCCTGTAGAATTTTTCATCATGGCAATCAACCCCAATTTCCCCGGTCGAAAGATTAACCCGTAGTATCCTTCCCCAATAGCCCATATTCATCAATCCTCTCATTTTCGTGAGTGTTAGTGCCTTACTGATATATTTCTTGTTTTCTACAGAAATATATCAGTAAGGCACTTATCCCGGCTTACTCCTCGTTTACCGGGGTTAACTTCTCTTCCAGGTTCACTCTAAAATCAAAGAGATTCTTGTAAGATTTTCAAGATATCCTCTTTATTAGCAACCCTGGGTGAAAGAGGAACCATAAAAATTCCGGAAATAGTTTCAGCTAATTCTGGCAAACTACTTTCTTCAACGCCATAAACAGAAAGACCGTCAGGTAGACCTACGTCTTGAGAGAGTTTCTCAACAGCACTCACTGCTTTCTCTGCGGCTTCGCGAAGTGACAAACCTTCAATTTTTTCCCCCAGAGCAACTGCGATTTCAGCAAACTTCTCCAGTGCCCCTGGAAGCAGAAATTTCATAGCATGGGGCAGAACTATTGCATTACTTCCACCATGGGGAACGTTGTACATCCCTCCAAGGGGGGCAGTAATTGCATGAACAAGGCATAACTTGGTATTATGAAACCCCATACCGGCAATAAGACTCGCATAGAGCATATTCTCTCGAGATTTGGAATCCTTTCCATAGTGGACTGCAGATCTCAGGTTGTCACCAATCAATTCGATAGCCTTAATTGTCAATGCATCCGTCACCTGCCAGGAATTGACGCTAATGAAAGATTCAATAGCATGGGTCAGTGCATCAAGACCTGAATCTCTTGTCGGACCAGCAGGAAGCGATAAGGTCAATTCTGGATCAAGTAGTGCCACAGCAGGGGCTATTTGATTGGCTCGAATTCCCATCTTGATCTTTTTTTCCAAATCGCTCAACATTGCGACATCGGTGATTTCCGCGCCGGTACCGGATGTAGTCGGAACACAGATGCAGGGAACGGCTTCATTTTTCAATAAATCGACACCTAAGTACTCAAACGCTGATCCAGGATTATGAATTAGTGCGCTTATGCACTTCCCGGCATCTATCGGACTTCCACCACCAAGCGCAATCACACCGTCACAATTTTCTTTTTTAAATAACTCAACCGCACTATCAACGCTTTGTATAGTAGGATTTGGATCGATATCTTCAAAAATGACATGTTGAATACCATCTGTTTCCAAAAACGGTAAAACTGAGTCCAAAACACCTGAACCAGCAACTCCACGGTCAGTTACAATCAGTACTTTGCTCATATTCAGCGACTTCGAGATGGTACCAATAGCTGAAGCGCTGCCTGGGTTACAAATAATCTTTGTCGTGAGACGAAATTCAGTGAGTTCAGTCATATTACAATCTCCATTAATTATTTTATTTAACTCAACCAAAAGGAAAACAGTATTGTTAACAATTTGATTAACACTCTTGGATTTTTATGTCAAGCTTTTTGAACCCGACTATTCTTTTCCACGTCTCACCGAAAACGACGAACTCGATAAGTAACTGTTTCAACAAGAAAAACACCTGGTTCAAAAACAAAATCTTTTAGAGTATATCTTTATCAAATTTATAAAGCTTCAAGTTGACTTAGACGAAATGCGTTTATTGACTCAAACCAATTAAAATGCCTGCCCGGACCAGATGGTAGTCCGGGCAGACCAAGGAGAAACGCTAGATGGCAGATGAGCGTTTCATGGCGCTTCGAGTTTCTTTCAAATCAATAAGTATCTTTTCCTGTACTGAAACGAGATCCACGTGACTGACAAATTTTTAAGGCAAAACATTTTAATGACCATTGCTCTACATCCCTGTTTCGTAACCGTTTACCAACCCCTTCAAAAGACTGCATAACCGGAGTCCGTAACCGTTTGTCCAGTGCTCCAGGTTCGTTCAAGCTGGTCTCCTGGCTATAGCTGGCTATGCCAGGAGGCCTGATCGGACGAAAATGGGGGGGTACTGGTGAACGGTTACCCTGTTTCCAACAAGCAACAACGGCAAACTGCGGATTGGAAAATCTACTCTTGTTTCTCTGACTTTTTCTAAGGGAATACTACTCATCCATATTTGAAATGATTTCACTAACGTGTCGTGCAATTGCAGGTGCAGCGGTCAAACCAGGACTATCTATTCCCATTAAATGGATGACGTTATCTATATATTTATCGCGACTCATATGAAAATCATGGTAGCCGTCTAAACGCGCTTGCACTGAACAGTGAAAATACGTTAAATCGCTTGGTACTAATCCTGAGAAAAAATCTAATTGAGACAGATATTCTTCAGGTGGTGGAAGTTCAGTAAGAAAATCGTCCTCATAATCTACCGCTGTTAGCTTTGGCCCTATGAGGTACTCTTCGCCCAAAATTGATTTCCCATTGGCAAAGCAACGGTATATTGGCGTTAGATGAACCCCTACAGTATGGTGTGTTCCCGTCTTGGTAACAACCTTCGTAGGAACAGGGTAAATACTTGTACCCTGCAAGCTGCGCTCATTACCAGGCCTATTGACAAACTTATACGAATCCCCTCGTATAAGTGCCGTTTTAATACCGAGATTCTGATCCATAGATTGAGCAAGATTTACGGCAAGGACACCACCTGCATTAATTATTCTATCAGCAAGATATGAGTTTTTACCTTGAGGTGTTTTCACCTCAACCCTCACTTTCGTGTCACCTTTTTGTTCAATACCTAGCACCTCTTGTTGCCAAACTATACGCACTCCGCGATCGCGGAGAATTTTAAACAATACAGTCATCAAAACTTGAGGAGACAGCACTCCAGCGCTTGGGATCCAAAGAGCAGCTGTTGCATTGATGTTTGGTTCTTTTCTTCTCACCTCTTGTGAGGTCAACAGCCCAACTCCTGAAATTTTGTTTTCCCTGGCTCTATTGAGATAAACCAACAAGTCGTTTTCTTGCGACGGGTCGGTTGCCACCATCAGCTTACCATTACGCTGATATGGCACACCATGCAGGTGACAAAATTCATAAAGCAACGAGTTACCCTTTGCACAGAGATCTGCCTTTAAGGGCCTGGTGGTTTTATCGTAGTTGATTCCCGAATGTAGAACACCTGAGTTGTTCCATGACTGGTTTAAGGTAACTTTATTTTCAGAATGTCTTTCCAGTATGCAAATATTCTTATATCTTTTTGATAGTTCGAGGGCGACAAAACACCCTACAATTCCGCTGCCAATTATCAAAACAACAGGATCTCTTTTCGCCATGGGCACCCTCTAAAGAACTAACACCGATAAACGGTAAGTAAGTACCTTGTGGGTGCTTATAACCATTTAATATAAAATCGAGTCCGTATTTTCTTGTTTTTTGTCACAGCTTTTACGGAGTAAGGTACTAAAATATTTACAACGAATTAGTTACAAGAACAATTTTCCCGCAATTCCCATCGTTCATGACCAGTTGGTGCGCAAGGGGAGCGTCGCTCAAACTCATTTCACGACTAACGGTGGGCAGCAACGAACCTTTTTGTATCGCCATCGCTAGACCGTCATGGGTTTGTGCTGTTTCTTCTTCAGTGGCATTGAAAAGGGCAAGACCTCTTATCTCGGTTTCCTTCCCCATGGTTAACCGTGGATCGATCTCAATCGATCCACGGCTGCCAATTACAATTACCCTGCCGCGTGGAGCGAGCAGAGTCAGATCTCTTTCTAAATTTTTATTTGCGAGCATTTCCAGGATAAGGTTAAATCCTTTTCCCGATGATAACTCCAGAAGCTTTTCTTCATACCCCTGCCGAGCATGACTTACTGCCTGGGCGCCATGTTTTTCAACCAGTGCACAACCCTGATCAGTCCCGGCAGTGCCAACCACAATCATCCCAGCATCCCTGGCAAGCTGAACTGCTGCCTGGCCAACCGAGCCACTTGCTCCATGCACGAGAACGCACTCTCCAGCTTTGGCTCTTCCACGAATAAAGAGCGCCCTCCAAGCCGTAGCGGCTGGTACACCGAGAGCCGCCCCTTGTGAAAAAGTTAACTCTTCAGGTAGCTTGAAAATTTGAGTCGTTGCGCAAAGAGCCTTCTCTCCATAACCACCGGTCAGAGTAGCCGCACTATAAACCCGGTCACCAATCATCCAATCCTCCACATCAGGTCCACATGCTTCGATTGTTCCAGCGACATTGCCACCTGGAGTATAGGGTAACTCCGGTAACATGGGATAGGTTCCAGCTCTAATATACGTTTCAACAGGATTAACACCAATAGCCTTGACCTGAACAACCACTTCTCCGTGGAAGGGTTCAGGAGTCGGCCTTTCTACCAGCTGCATTACCTCAGGTTCCCCAAACTCAGTAACTTCGATTACCTTCATAGTTTTGCTCCATAAGTTTTCCACCAGCAATGGTCCATCCCCTACTTCTCACTAACATTTCCCCCAACCACTAATAAAGAACTGCCAGCAACACCAAATGAGATCTAACTGAGCTTGGTTATCATATTGAATCCCAGGTCAAAGGCCCGCATGTTCACGTCTTCTTTTCCTTTCGGTACAGTCTCCAGAATCGCTTCCTCAAATGCGCTACGTTCCAGAATGCCGGTTACTTTACACAACGCACCCAGCATTACAATATTCGCCGTTATCGGTACTTTTATCTCTTGACGAGCGATAGAGGTGCCCGGAATCTTGTAAATATTTTTTATCGAATCAGGAATGTTTTTAACCATATCTGAATCGATAATCAGCAACCCTTCCGGCTTGAGGAACTGAGAATAGCGCTCAATAGAATCTTGAGCTTGCGCTACGAGAACATCCGATTGTTTTACTCTGGGAAATAGAACAGGATCATCAGAAACAATAACCCATGTAGCAGCATATCCCCCTCTCAGCTCTGATGAATATGCCTGGGTCTGTGTAGCATATTTATTACCAAAGCTTACCGCAGCAGTCCCCAAAATCCCCCCTGCCAGAATAGAACCTTGCCCCCCAACCCCTGCTATAGTTAAATCTAGTTGCGCCATTACACTGCCTCCGCCATGTTATATTTGAGAGTTTGCCACTGCTGGGACAGTTCTTCTTTTTCAATATTGGCAAATTCGCCTACAATATATTTTCCTTCAAGCTCTTCCTCGCTCATCCCCTCGGTGTTTCGAATGTTAACGCTGTTTACCTTATAATTCTCCATCATTGCAGCAGCTTTTCCCAGCTTGCTTACACGACCAAACTGCACGGGACACTGACTTACAGCCTCAATGAAGGCAAAACCTTTCTTTTGCAAACCAGTTTTAATAGATCGAGTCAGCTGTCTCACGTGATACGTAGTCCATCGTGCGACATAAGAAGCACCTGCGCTGGCTACCATTGGCGAAATATCAAAAGGATGCTCCATCGTACCGTATGGACTTGTAATGGTACGCAAACCCTTCGGAGTAGTGGGAGCTGTCTGCCCACCAGTCATACCGTAAATAGCGTTATTTACCATTATGACCGTGAGGTCGAGGTTTCTACGAGCAGCATGAATCAGGTGATTTCCACCTATTGCCGACAAATCGCCGTCCCCGCTGATGACCATAACGTTACTGTCTGGGTTGGCCAATTTAACACCATTTGCAAATGCTATTGGACGTCCATGGGTTGTGTGTAACGTATCTGCATTAAAAAGAGGACTTGGTGTCCATGCTGAACAACCAATCCCTGACACAAATGCAAAACCGTCCATATCCAACCCCAATTCGTCTATTGCTCTAAGTGTCGCCTGGGCTATTATACCGATACCACAACCTGGACAAGTGGTTGTGCGCTTAACGTGACTGCGAGTGTATTTCTTTAATGGATGCACGACAGGTTTCATTGAGCGATCTCCTTAATTTTGTTTAAAACATACTCCGGATCATGTATTTGCCCCAAAATTTCAGGCCCCAGAAAACTCACTTCACATGCATGGGCGGCCTCAGCTTTGATATATGGCAGCATCTGACCTGTATTGTTTTCAAGGACAATCATCGCGTCTACTTTTTCTGCAATCTGGCGAATTTCTTCATCTGGCAACGGCCAGCAGGTCACCAATCTGACAGTTCCAACCTTTATGCCCTCTTGTCTTGCTAAAAGTGCTGCTGCTCTTGCACAACGAGAAACAGTTCCATAGGAGACAATTGCAATATTGGCATCATCCAATCCTTCCGATGAAACCTCAACGATATCATCTCTACCCTTTTTTATCTTTTCAATCGGGGTCATGACATAATTGTGCATGGTTTGTGGATCAGAGAGATTTCTCATCCCATGTTGATCGTGACAGGAGCTGGTAACATGGGCCTTCAACCCTTTGCCAAATACAGGCATTGGAGCAACATCTACACTGAGAAAATCCTGTCTTTCAAGTACAGTCTCGGTGGGCTCTGCTATTTTTCTGTTCTGTATATCTATTGTATCCGATTCAGGGATTTTCACCTGCTCACGCATATGACCAATGAATCCATCAGCCATTAAAAACACAGGCACTCTATATTTTTCCGCGAGGTTAAACGCTCTTACCGTAAGTGAAAACATTTCCTGCGGGCTTTCAGGAGCAAGGGCAATAATTTGATAGTCACCGTGTGATCCTCTTGCCGCTTGAACCATATCTGCACTCAAACCAACTGAAGGCACACCTGTGGCCGGACCAAAACGTTGTACGTTTACAATGACCAAAGGGGTCTCGCTGGCGACAGCGAAACCGATATTTTCCAGCATGAGACTAACGCCAGGACCTGATGTAGCTGTCATCACCTTACATCCAGCCCAGGATGCACCGATGGCAGCGCTCACTGCACTTATTTCATCTTCGGTTTGCAGAAATGTTCCACCCACCTGTGGGAGACGGGAGGATAGTAAATTTGCTATTTCACTTGCGGGAGTAATTGGATAACCAGCGGCAAAATTACATCCAGCCGCAATTGCCCCTTCGGTACAAGCCCAATTTCCAATCTGGAAATGATCTCCTGTTCTTACACGAGACTTATCCATTGCGTACCTCTTCTATTTTTTTATCCTTTATTGCAACTATTGCAAAATCCGGGCAGTACATCATGCAGTTTAGGCAATCGATACAGTCTTCTTCATTTCGTAGTTCTGGAACTATATAACCTGCTTCATTCATTTTTCCTGATGGATGGAAAATATCTTTGGGGCAAATAAAGGCGCATATCCCACAATCATCCATCCCCTTGCAAGCCTCACTAAAAGTCGTGATTTCTGCCATAACAACTCTCCTGTATATTGATAATTTATTGCCACTAAATAACTGGAAACTCAGGAGGTTGTCCCTCGAGTACCTTCAAAACGTCACCTGCGACCAAGCTCATCCTGATCATTGCTTCTTCCGCATGGGCTGACATGTGAGGTGTCCCAATAAAATTATCCTGTGAAAATAGAGGATTACCCGAACTGGCAGGTTCAATCTCGAAGACATCACTGGCGACGCCGGCAATCAACTCCCCATCCAAAGCTTCACAGACATCTTTTTCGTTCCAAATTGGACCCCTTGCCATGTTGACCAGAATTGCCGTCGGTTTCATCAACTGCAATAATGATTTATTAACCACCTGTTTTGTGCCTTCAACCAAGGGCAGATTAATTGACACTACGTCGGATTCCTTGAATAATTGTTCGATATCTGTTTTTTGAGCACATAACTCCTTTTCAACGTCAGGCCATTCAACCACATCATGGTATAGAATTTCCATATTCAACCCTTTGTGGCACATCTGGGCAATTTGTTGGCCAATTTTACCGAAACCACAAACGCCAAGTTTTTTCCCGGTTAATTCAAAAGGGACAATGGTATGGCGAGCCTGCCAGTTCCCTTTCCGCAACTCAGCGTTTGCGCTTTGAATCTTTTTTGCGAGACTGAGCGTTAAAGCCAAAAAGTGCTCCGCCACACTTTCAGTATTTGCACTTGGAGTGTTAACAACCATAACCCCGGCATCTTTTGCAGCATGCAAGTCTATTGCATCAAGCCCAACTCCATGCCGCCCAATCACCTTTAGATCAGGATTACTCTCAATTATTCTTCTTGTGATTGCACCATTAGCCCGAATAATCAGTGCATCCATACCTTTTGCTTTTTCAGCCAGGTAGTTTTCACTCAATGATTCTGCATAGTAAACATTACATTTTTCTTCTAACAGTGCGGTTCCTACGTGGTGCATCCGTTCATAAAGTAGAACACTAAATTTTTTTGACATACTGATCTCCAATGTATTGCTTCATTGTTGCCTCGACGAAAGAAACACTCACAGTTGGTTATGCCTACTTATGAAGCTACAGCTTGCCAATTGCATGAGCCATCTTTGATTTTTCATTATTGTTAACAATTTTATTGTCAATTTGCAAGAGATAGTCAAGATGTTTTTATTATAAGCAAAATATTTAAATGAAAAACAGAGATAAACACACAACAGGATCAAGGCAAAACTCCATTAATACTTATTAATAACTGACACTTACGAAGCTTTTGTTATTTATAAATGATATTTCAGACAACTAATAGAGTTCTGATACCAAGAGTCTTGTCAGACAAAAACATTTCAGCATCAGTGATGGCTTCTTAAAAAACCGATCTACTGCGTTGTTGTTTTTTTAAGAAGCCACGTCATACCATATGTATAGTTCTGTAGTCAGTTGATCAGCGGATTGCGCACGTATCCACATTCGTTTATCACGCATCTACAATAACAATGAGAATTGTAGCAATCTCTTTTATAGCGTGCCAAATGGCCAAACAACATCAAAAAGAACCATTGGCTTTTGGTCAATTTTATTGTAAACAATTAGCACCCCTTTCTTAGGGCCTATCAAAGATTAAGAAAATCTTAATAATTCACGAAACCCTTGTTTTTTACTTCGAGTGCACATAGTTTTCCGGCCGATAAACACAATTCTTCGAAAAGACTGATCACATTGGCGTTAACTTGGACACTCAGGTATTTAAGGGGAAATAATACAGCGATATTGTTTTATGTTGAAAATCAACTAACCAAAATGGAAAGGTTCAACCCTACATCCATCATCTAACCTATTTATTTAGTACAAAGTACACACTATGAAAAAGAATAGACAAGAATTCGACAACCTACTAAAAACTTTAGAAAATCAGATTCTGACAGGCCTTTTCAGACCAGGCCAAAGACTGGTTGAAGCAGAACTGACTGAAAAATTTAAAGCGAGTCGATATTGGATTAGAGATGCACTGAAATTGCTTTGTGAAAAGGGATTGCTTGAAATAGTTCCGTATAAAGGAGCTATTGTAAAAGATTTAAATGCTAAGGAAATTGAAGATATATTCTATATACGAATCAACTTAGAGCGGATGGCAATCCACCAGGCACTCCCCAATTTGAATAAATCTGAGTTATCAAAACTTGAAAAAACCGCTAAAAAGTTTGAAAAATCCTTTAGCGAAAACGATATCCAGGAGATGATCTCCCATAACAAGAATTTTCATGACCATATTTTTAAACTCGCTGACAACCCTACGTTATACCAATTGATAGTTGACATGAGAACCAGGTTACATGTCATTCGATATTCAGCTTGGTCATCACCACAGGTACTTGAAAAGATAGTAAAAGAGCACCGCATCTATCTTCAGTCTTTAAAACAGAAGGACCTGAAAACTCTTGATAAATTATGCGAAAAACATATTAGTTATTCAAAAGATTTCTATTTGGCTCAGCAAAGAACAATACAATCTTTAATAAACGGTTCGCAATAGAGTTCTTATGTTGACTAATTATCATTCTTCTCTCATGAGGAGTTAGGGGAAAAACATCACCCTTAAGGTCAATAGATTTTTTCCACATAGTCGACGTTACAAAACACTTGCGCTAGCTTACTACCACCGCGAGCCTGATGTCTTGATCTGTGCGAAAAGTTTATTGATGAGCTAATCGGCCTCAACCATAAAAATGACGACCAACCTGTGAGTAGCCACGGTAAATGATGCAAATCAGCTATTTTTTAATCACGGCATGCGATGGAAGGGTACCTTTTTCCATCAAATAACGTGATCAGTGAAAAACGCTATTAAAACAACAAGTTGCTCGAAATGGCCTTGCTGGAATTGGCATGTTT
>JAWSVG010000053.1:18874-41982 GCA_033852035.1 Desulfocapsaceae bacterium
TCATTAATCGTGCTTCGGCTCAACCCACACGAACTTCACACTATATGACTGTTAAGTTGCCTTAAACCTAAAAACTTCCATTCCTGCATCTTTAACTCGTCCGTTTATAAAACAAACGATTATCCTGATCCTTGCTGTACATCAGTCCTCATTTTTATTTCCTAAGAAGAAAATCATTTAACTCTGTCTAATTTGTTCACCAATTACTACGCCAATTTTTCATTCACATTATTGTTGACAATTTTTAATTAGCATGTCTTATTATACCTTCACTCGCTGCTACCCAAAGCCAGTGATAAACACAAAATGATTGTTTCGTGGCCATGACGAGCAAACTGACATCCGTGCATAACGGTTACTCATCAAAACTACAAATTTCCGTTTGAAGGGTTCCACAATAGCCTGAACCTGCCAATCTACTGCAGTACCAGTAAGAATAAGGAGAATGTTATCCTACGTGTATATTTTCTTTGTCAGGATACACTGCAAGGTAACAGATGATTTCGTTTATAGACTTAGACAAGAGGATTTCCTATGAAAAATTACAAGGTATCAGTCGTAAACATCGGGTACGAAAGCTATGATTTGGAAAAACAACTTTTGGCAGAGATTGGTGCTGATTTAATTTTAGCCCCTGAAGAATGTTGGACAGAAGAACTGGTGATAGAAGCCGCAATGGGTGCTGATGCAATTTTGACACGAGAAGCACCTATCACAAGCAAAGTAATTGATGCGGTAGCCGGTACCTGTAAAATAATTGCTCGTTACGGCGTTGGGGTTGACAATATCGATCTTGAGGCTGCCCGTGCCAAGCAAATCTATGTCACCAATGTGACCGACTATTGCAGTGAAGAAGTTGCCGACCACGGTGTTGGATTATTATTGGCATGTATCCGCCAACTCTTGTCTCGTGACAAATTCCTACGCCAAGGAAAATGGGATGCAGACATTAATGAAAATATCTTCCGTACCAGAGGTAAGGTTCTAGGATTTTTAGGATACGGCAATATAGCTCAGGCTTTTCATCGCAAATGGAACGGTTTTTTACCTTCCCAAGTATTAGTGCATGACCCTTTTGTCTCCAAAAACGTCTTAAAACAAAATGGAGCCACAGCAGCTGATATACAAACAGTATTGAGCCAGGCTGATTATATTTCTTTAAATCTCCCACTGACTCCGGAAACGAAAAACATAATTGATGCCAAAGCGCTTAAGTCGATGAAATCCACCGCTATCATCATTAACACCGCTCGGGGCGGTCTCATTGATGAAGCTGCTCTGGAAGTTGCATTAAAAGAGGGTTGGATTTTAAGCGCAGGCCTGGATGTTTTCGAGACGGAGCCGCTCAATGCCAATTATCCGCTAAAAAGACTCGACAATATTATCTTGACAGGCCATATGGCCTGGTACTCAAAAGACTCTGTCATTGAGCTACAACGTCGTGCTGCAGAAGAAGTCAAACGGGTCTTAACAGGACAACTCCCCCTGAGCTGGGTCAATAAATGGTAAAGCATACTGTAACCGATCAATCCATCGCTACTCTAAACGAGAGACCCTTAGGGATAGGAAATACCGCATAGGGACCTCTTCAATTCACACCTCAAATCAACAGGAGAAATTATGAAAACCGACTCGATATTAACTGGGATATTAAGTATTGCTCTCTCAGTGGGCTTGTTTTTTTGCAATGAAGCTAGAAGTGCAGATTTCCCAAAAAAGAATGTAACGGCAATCTGTCCCTGGTCTGCTGGAGGAGGAACTGATACAATTCTTCGCGGGCTAGCAAAGCAGACAGAGCCTTTCCTCGGCAAAACCATCACGGTTGTTAACAAAACTGGTGGCGGTGGTGCAGTAGGTCATGCGGCGGGAATCTATGCCCGGCCCGATGGCTATACAGTTTCAATGGTGACTTTTGAAATACTCTCGCTTCCTCCCCAGGGCCTTGTCCCATTCACCTACAAGAATTTAGACCTGTTGATGCGTGTTAATATGGATCCTGCCGCAATCACTGTTGCAAAAGACGCCCCGTACAACACCATCGAGGAATTTGTCGAATATGCTAAGGCCCATCCAGGTGAAATCAAGGTAGGCAATGCTGGCCCCGGGGGTGTTTGGCATATCGCAGGTGGGATATTTGCAGATAAAGCAGGCGTTGATCTATCATTTGTCCCCTATGATGGTGGTGCTCCAGCAGTTACCGCATTGGTCGGTAACCACATCCAGGCGGTTTCAGTCAGCCCCGCCGAAGTACAAGGGCAGGTTGAAGCCGGATCTCTAAAAATGCTTGCAGTAATGAGTGATGAGAGGAACGCAAACTTTCCCGAAGTACCCACCATGAAGGAATCGGGTTTTGATGTCTCATTTGGCACCTGGCGAGGGATGGCGGTCCCCAAGTCAACCCCGGAAGATGTAAAGAAAATTCTCCGGAACGCGTTCAAACAGGGAATGGATAGCGAGGCCTTTAGAAAATTTGCAGCTGATTCAGGCCTAGGTCTTGCATACCTGAACGCGGAAGACTGGGAAAATGATCTGGAAATTTCCTCGGTAAACGTTGAAAATACCATGAAAACTCTTGGCCTGACCAAATAGCAACCAGCCGGGGTAGGAGCACATCCTGCCCTGGCATATCCTGAAAAATGGACCTTTTATGAAACGTGCTGACAGTATTGCTGGATTAATCGGTTTGGCATTGTCAATCTTTGTCATTTACTCAATCAGCAATTTTCCAGAAAATCAAATGACCCAAGTCGGTCCCGCCTTCTTTCCAAAATTTCTTGCCTTTGGCCTTGGTTTTTTCAGCCTTCTACTTCTTATCACTGCTTTTACTCAGAAAAAAACGATGAAGGCTGCCCACTTGAACCTCAAGGATCCTGGTCTGCAGCGGGCAGGACTATCACTTTCTGCAACGATCCTTTATTGTTTTGTTCTAGATTTTTTCGGTTTTATCGCATCCTCCGTCATTTTTCTCCTCTTTCTGATGTTCCTTTTAAGAGAGAGGCGTTACCTCCAAATGATTACCATTGCCTGCGTTACAACCGGATCAGTTTTTCTGGTGTTTAAGATTTTTCTGAATATTACTTTGCCGATGGGGAGACTGTATGGACTTTGAACTCTTTGCTGCTGGATTCCTGAGTATACTGCAATGGAAACCACTACTTATGATTTTTCTCGGGGTAACTGGGGGCATCCTGGTCGGTTCCTTACCCGGACTGACGGCAACAATGGGAGTGGCCTTATTGGTGCCTTTTACCTTTGGTCTCCCCATAGCCGAAGCCATGGGTATGTTGTTGGGTATTTTTAGTGGTGCCATTTACGGTGGATCTATCTCTGCGATTTTGATCGGTACACCGGGAACCCCAGCTGCTGCAGCAACACTAATGGACGGTTATCCTCTGGCCCAACGCGGTGAGGCTGGTCGAGCACTCAGTGTATCGGTTGTCTCTTCTTTCGTTGGAGGTTTTACCGGTGCTCTCATCATGACTTTCCTCTCCCCCCAGATATCCAAGGTCGCTCTCCAGTTTAGTGCTGCTGAATATTTTGCTCTGGCGACCTTTGGTTTGTCAATTATCATTTCCGTATCAGGCAATTCGATACTGAAAGGGATTATAGCCGGACTTCTTGGTCTCCTGATTTCAACCATCGGCATGGATCCGATATCCGGGTATCCACGTTTTACCTATGGTTCAATCGACCTGATGGAAGGCCCAGCATTTATTCCAATTTTGATTGGCTTATTCGCCTTTGCAGAGGTATTAAAAGGAGTAGAAGAACTTGCAACCAGAGAACAAATCGTAAGTAAAATCAGCAGTGTGTTTCCTTCAATGGCAGATATCCGGAGGACCTGGAAGGATTTTTCCAAATCAGCCATCCTGGGAACTTTCATTGGTTCTATTCCAGGTGCTGGCAGCGACATTGCCGCTTTTGTAGGCTACAGTGAAGCCAAGAGAAGATCTAAACATCCGGAAAAATTTGGGAACGGTGCAATAGAAGGTGTGGCTGCTGCCGAATCAGCAAACAATGCTTGTACAGGTGGAGCAATGATCCCTATGCTATCTCTGGGCGTACCCGGTGATGCTGTCACTGCGATTCTACTCGGTGCCTTCGTTATCCAGGGCCTCCGACCTGGTCCCCTGCTGTATAGAGACCATATGGACGTGGTCTATTCAGTATTTGCAGCAATGATGATTGCCAACGTCGCCATGCTTATTGTCGGTTTAATCGGTATTCGATTTTTTGCAAAGGTGATTACTGTCAGGAAGGGTATTCTGCTGCCGATTATATTTGTGTTGTCAATTGTCGGCTCCTATTCTATGAGAAACAGCCTGTTCGACGTATGGCTGGCCTTGTGTTTCGGAGTGATTGGATTCTTTCTCCAACGCTACCGTTTTCCAGTTTCGCCGATCTTGCTCGCTTTGATCCTTGGGCCTATGGCCGAGGCTAACCTACGACGTGCTTTGATCATTTCAGATGGCTCTATGTCTGCAGTACTTTGCCGTCCGATTACTGCGACCTTCCTGGCCCTTGGTGTATTTTTCCTCATAACGTCAATAATCAGGCAAAGTAGATTGAATAAAAAGACACCTCTCCGTTAGAGGGTGTTTAATCATCAATACTTCGAGACCGGACACAATCCGGTCGCATTTTTCTCCAATAATCATCTGTAAGAACAACCCGACTCTTTTAGTTCTTTGTTCGAGTTTTTAGTTTATAGTCTTGTTCAACTCCTCATTGTATCCATAGACCTCATACAACACGTGATCGAAGAGAATGAAATATCGTTTCAATTTGACCCGGATATTGCGATTCAACTTCATGGAGTCGCTTATTGACGGCTTCATAGCGTTCTAAATCCAGCAAATCATCTAATCTCTGATAATTACCAAGGCGTCTTCCTAATGTGAAATTAAGCATATCAGCTTCATTTAATGCTAAATAACGATCCATGATTGCCAGTAGTTTGGGTTTTTCAAAGGGTAACTGGCCTCGGGCCTCAGTCAGTAGGTCTACGGCATGATGATTCACGTAACTGCTTGAAATATTATCCAGCAGCTCTATCAACAATCTCTGCTCTTCAATTATATTTTTCTCTGTCTGCAGCTGAAACGTGCCGTTATTGAGCTTATGTTCAAGGCCCGATCCCGGTTTAATCCCAATTGTTAACACCCGAATATGATCGGGGTTAATCTTATTTAATACTCCGGCAGTTTCAGTTGCATGTTCTTCCCAATGGTCCTTTCCTCCAAGGCCGAGTATAATAAACTCTGAAATCACCATTCCTGCTTCTTTGGCAGCCTGTGCTGAGGTAACAATATCAGAAGCTCTGGCACCTTTACGAATATTTCTCAGCACAATATCTGAACCGGACTCCATGCCACAGTAGAGCTTATTTAAGCCTGCTTGGCAGAGTTCCTGGAGTTCCTGTTTGCTCTTTCTGATCATGGTCTGAGCGCGGCCATAACTACTGATTCTTTCCAGATTTGGAAAGTGCTTTTTGAGATATTCTAAAACAACGAGCAAGTCAGGAGTTTTCATAGCCAAACTATCACCATCCTGGAGAAAACAAGTGGTAAAAGGATGTTGATGAAAATAGTTGGCAGCTTTTTCAATATCTGCCTTGATATCTTCTATTGAGCGAATGGAAAATTTTGTATTTTGGTAGTTAATACAAAACTCACACTTGTTCCATGGACATCCACGGGTTGTTCTAATTATTAAACTATCAGCTTCATCGACAGGACGGATAGGCCCGAGCTCATGTGGGTATGTCATAATTATTCATCTATTTCAGAAGTTTACTTACTGATATTACTCACAATTGCAGTGAGAACAGAAAATACTCCTTGTATGATATGTGTTGAGGAACTCTTAGTCATCATGCAGTAGCGAAAATGGCGCCAGAAAGTCTGCATTGGCTCTGGATATCTGTAATAGACCCCGAAAAAACAGTAGAATTCTACAACAAGGTATTTGGGGGTATGTAATCATGCCACCTGCTGAGATTATTGCTGATGATTCTGCAGTTGGCATAATGTGCAATAACTCATATATTCATATCGGATCAGCATTCTTTTTCGCATTCTCATTTTCTGTCTTTTTGTAGTCCACCTCTGTGAGCAATTGAAATATCTTCGATATTCTCAGCATAACTTTCTTTGCTCCGGCCAATGTGTTTCTCAAGAATAACTGTAGCTTTCTCAAGGTCCTTTTGGTGAAGAGCATCTACAAATGCAATGTGCTCCTCAAAAGACAACTGGGTATGTTGAGGCAGTGTAGATAGATGGGTTCGAAGAGCAGCTATTTTCCCACCTATGAGTGAATACGCGTCAGCGATATAGAGGTTGTCACAGTGAACAAACAGTTGCTCATGAAACTCGGTATCCAGACGCAAATACTTAGGGATATCCCCCTCTAGGCGTGCCGTAGCCATCTTATCAACGATGGATTTTAAAGCTATAGTAAATTCCTCCCTGTTGCGCTGGTAGGCCAACTTAAAAGCCGCCATTTCGAGAATAAAACGCAACTCGCACATCTTGACCACTTCTATGGCGCTTAAAGTGAAAACAAAAGTTCCAGACTGTGGAACGACAGTTACCAAGCCTTCAATTCGAAGCTGTTTGAGAGCTTCTCTTACCGGAGTTTTACTGGTGCCAATTGAGGACGCGAGTTGGATTTCTGAAAGGGGTTCTCCCAACCTGAATTGCCCGGTGACAATTGCCTCGCGCAGTCCTTCCACAGCCATCTCTGTTAATGATTTTGAGCGCTTAAGTTGTTTCATGAATAAGTCCTTGCGTTTGAATATTTCGATTCAATATAACATTGTTGTTTTTTCTTGCAATGCAAATTAGCATCTGATATCTTAGATGCTAATTTGGAGATCTACTTCATGGATGATTATTCGCAGGGTCGGTGTATGTAGAGTGTGCATATGGACATAAAGCCCAGAACACAAAGAGGAGAACCAAACATGGCCAAATATAAAGTTTACATCAGCGATTTTGATTACCCCGATAACGAAGTAGAGAAAAGTGTCCTGGAACCGATTGGGGCAGAGGTCATCGGACTGCAATGTAAGAGCGGCAAGGGACTGGCCGAGCAAGCTCATGACGCCGATATAATACTTCAACAGTATGCAAAAATTTACCGTGGGACCATTGAAAAACTAAAGCAGTGCAAAGCCATCTGTCGATACGGAATCGGGGTGGATATTGTTGACGTAAAAGCTGCTTATGAACACGGTATGGTAGTAACTAACGTCATGGACTATTGCCTTGATGAGGTAGCCGATCACGATATCACTATGGGCTTTATGATGTTGAGGCGAATTCCCATGTGGGCAAAAGCAACTCGCCAAGGAGAGTGGCATTGGAATTCCTCAGGCGGCAAGTTATTACGCTTTCGGGACTTGACCTGGGGTTTGATCGGTTTTGGCCGTATTGCTCAAAATATCGCCCGCAAACTTCCTATCTTTGGATTTAAGGTTATCGCCTACGACCCTCACGTTTCATCCAGTTATATGAACTCCTGTGGGGTTCAAAAAGTTACCCGTGAGGAACTGACCAAAAGATCTGACCTGGTAAATGTAATGTGTCCTGCTAATCCGCAGACACATCACCTCATTGACGAAGCAGCCTTGAAAGCGATGAAAAAAGATGCCGTACTTATCAATTGTTCACGGGGACCCGTCGTAGACAACGCTGCCCTTTACCGTGCTCTTAGCGAAGGGTGGATCGCATCAGCCGGTCTGGATGACGTTGAGGAGGAACCAGCCAAACTGGACAATTGGTCTCCTGATGATAACCCGCTTTTTGGCCTTGATAACTGCGTAATTACACCGCACTCTGCATATGTGTCTGAAGACTCGCTCAAAGAGTGTCGTCGCATTGCCGCCGAGAACGCCAAAGCCGTATTGTTAGGTGAGACGCCCCCTAACCTGGTTAAACCTTGAGAGAGAGAACGAGCTTATGTCAACTATTACGAGTAAGCCTGATTCAGAAGTGGCTGACCTCATCCGCACCGAAAAACTCTTTGCTATTCTTCGAGGTGTAAACAAAGACCAGATTGTTGAAACTGCCAGGGCCTTATACCGAGGTGGAGTAAAACTTCTGGAAGTTACCTTCAATCACGATGACCCTCGTGGGATTGAGGAAACACTGGAATGTTTGAAACGTATCCGCGACGCACTTTCAAGTGAGATTTGCCTTGGTGCAGGGACGGTCCTCTCTGTAGACCAGGTTCAACTTGCTGCAGATGCAGGAGCTCAATTCATCGTTTCCCCTAACGTCGATCAGGATGTCATCCGGGCAACCAAAAAACTTGCCATGGTCTCTCTACCTGGTGCACTGACCCCTACAGAGATCGTTCAAGCTCACGACGCGGGTGGAGATATGGTCAAATTGTTCCCGGGCGGTTCTTTTGGTCCGGAGTACGTAAAAGCCATTGGCGGGCCCCTTAAAGGAATACCCTTAATTATAGTGGGAGGAGTCGACTTAGAGAACATTTCTCAGTTTTTTGCAGCAGGTGCGTTCGGGGTTGGCTTGGGGAGTAACCTTGTGAATAGTGGGGAGGCAAATGCAGGCCATTTTTCCGAAATCGAAGAAAAAGCCAGAACATTTGTTGAAAAGATTCAAGCCTCCACGAAATAAATCTTCATGAATTTGAAGAGTTTCCTTAAGGCTCCTCAACTACGTATTATTAAAAAAACCTTACCTTCCAATTTAAGGAGATGTAAAGATGAGTAGAATTATCAATCCACGCCCAGAAATAAACACTGAAATGATGGCTAAATTCACAGCCATGATAGACGTTCTCAGCATTTCATGTGTTATGACCGATGCTCAGGATCGGGATAACGTAATGCGGAGCGATATCAAATTTCGCACCGTCAACAAACCGTTTATCGGCCCAGCCCTGACCGTGCGCCTTACCGCAGGCGATATCGTTGATTGCCTGGATATTTTCGAGATTGCTCAACCAGGCGACGTTGTTGTGATTGACGCTTTTGGTGAGACAGAGACCTCAATCTGGGGTGGTCTCATGTCAGGGCTCGCTAAAACTGCCGGCATCGTCGGAGCGATTGTCGATGGTTCGGTCCGTGACACGGATGAATCTAAATTGATGGATTTTCCTATTGCTTCAAAAGTTGTCTGCCCCCGTGCCGCACATTCTGCATACTCAGGCCGGACTGAACCTATCGAAATCAACGGCACCATTTCTTGCGGCGGCGTTATTGTCCGCCCAGGTGACCTGGTGGTGGCCGATGAAATCGGAGTAACAGTTGTGCCTTCTGGTGATTTTGAAGAAGTGTACGAAAAGGCAAAGGAACAGACCGAAAAAGAGGAAGCAACCAGAAAAATGATTGCAGAAGGATGGAGCGTAAAACAACTCTTAGAAAAATTCGGTCGGATCTAAGCGGACTCATTGTTTTTTTTTGGGGATCAAACATGTATATTGCAACGATAGATACGGGAACCACCAACACCCGGGTCAAACTCTGGCAGGAAGGGAAGGTGCTCACCTCCTCCCATGTCGGAGTCGGGGTGCGAGACACTGGTATTACCGATAGTAAGGACAAGCTTAAAAAGGGGGTCAAAGACGCCATCGACCTCGCTCTCAACAAGGCCAATCTTACTCATCATGATATAGAGCTGTATTTAGCGTCCGGGATGATTACATCCAATGTTGGGCTGTTCGAAGTTCCCCATGTTTTCGCACCTGCAGGTGTCGCAGAGCTTGCGGAACAGATGGTCAGTGCAACCATTAAGGAAGTGCTGGACCAACCCATCTGGTTTGTACCAGGGGTAAAAAATAACATACAGGAAATCACAGTAGAAAACTGTGAGGCCATGGACATCATGCGTGGCGAGGAGGTCGAAACCATCGGCCTCCTTGACCATCTTAACATCTCTGGACCTGCCTTGCTCGTGTTACCCGGCTCCCACTCCAAGTTTGTCCGGGTCGACCGGAGCAGCCGAATCACTGGTAGTATGACAACCTTGGCAGGAGAACTGCTTTCTGTCCTCACAACAGATACGATCCTTGCAAGTTCCCTTGAAAAATCATTTGCCAAGAACCTCGACCCGGAGATGGCCCTGCGTGGTGCCGAATACGCCCGCAAATATGGCCTGACCCGAACCTGCTTCACGGTCAGACTACTTGATCAATTCACAGACTCTTCGCTCAATGGTAAAGCAAACTTCCTTGCGGGAGCCATTGTCAGCACCGACCTGTTGGTTGTTAAAAATAGCAGTGCCATGGGCGACTGCCGGGAACTGCCCGTTATCATGGGAGGAAGTAATATTATGTCCGGAATATTTGAGACTCTGATACACCAGGATGACTATTTCAATGGAGATCTCATAACTGTAGATAGCGATATCATGAAAGACAAGGCAGGCTACGGCGCCATTTTGGTTGCCAGGTCACGCGGCCTCTGTACCTGATAAGGATCCACCGAACCGAGGCCGGGCCAGGCAGGTTTGAAGGAGTAGTTATGAAACAGATAATTATTAATGTGGCCGATGTTACGGACAGAATCACTAAAATAGGTGTGGTTCTGCTATTGGCCACAATGGTCGCAATCATTACGTGGGAGGTGATTTGCCGATACGTGCTGAAAATACCCATGGTTTGGGCTGAACAGTTGGCTAGCTATACCATGGTTTGGCTGGCCTTTTTGTCTGCAGCCATCGCTTTCCGACAGGGTGCACATATCGGTATGACGCTACTCTCCTCACGGTTTAGCGGTTGGGTTAAGAAGCTCGTTACGATTCTGTCGCATCTACTCATCCTACTATTTCTTGGTTTTCTGGTCTGGTGGGGCATCGTACATGCCGTAGATGTTAGAAGTCAGAGATCCCCAGTAGTCTTTAATATATCTATGATGTGGCCTTATTTGGCCATACCGTCTGGAGCCATTCTGATGATCCTCCAGGAACTCAAGGTCATCTTTGTAGGTTATGAAAATGTTCAGGAAGAAACCGTTACGCTGTAACGGTTTCAACAAAACACCAAGTATAAGGAGAAAAAACATGAAACGGCATTTCCTGTTCACCGCTTTACTCTTCACGTTTGTTTTAACTTTTGCGACATCCGATATATTCGCAAAAAACAAAACTTACAAGATCGTTTTCAACGAACCCTTCACCCGTCCCCATACTTTGGCAGAAGCGGCCAATCGTTTTAAGGAACTGGTAGAGGAACGTTCCAAAGGCAACATCAAGGTCGATGTGCACTACGGGGGCGTCCTGGGCACAAGCAGGGAGGCCTTAGAAGCAGTCAAAGTTGGAACACAGACAATGGTTGATGCTGCCACGGCCCCCATCGTCGCATACGAACCAGCTATGGGTGTGCTGAACCTTCCCTACCTCTTCTCCAGTAGGGATCAATGGTACGGGATCCTCGACGGGCCTTTGGGTAATGATTTAATGAGCCGCCTCGAACCCCACGGATTTGTGGGTCTTGCGTACTTGGAAAACGGAATTCGACACGTGACCAATAACGTACGCCCGATCTATAAAGCAGAAGACCTCAAAGGCATAAAAATCCGCTTAATGCAAAATCCGGTGTTTATAGCAACCTTCGAATCTCTCGGTTGCCTGACTACCGCCACTCCATGGTCAGAGCTCTATTCAGCACTTCAGCAGAACGTTGTTGAAGCCCAGGAAAATCCAGTTGCCAATATATACAACGGAAAACTCTACGAGGTGCAAGACTATCTCTCGTTCACCGGGCATACTTATGATCCAAACATTTACTTCATCAACAAACGTTTCTTCGACAAACTACCTAGCGAATACCAAACGCTGCTGCAAGAAGTGTCCTCTGAGGTAGCTGCCTGGCAACGTTCCGCAGCAATTAATGCCGAGTCATCCCTTCTGGAAGAGCTGAAACCACATATGACAATCAACGATGTATCCGCTGCAGAAATCTCCCGGTTCCGGGAAAAGGTTGCGGATGTTTACAAGAACCAAGCTCCCACGATTGGAGAAGATGTCGTCAAGGCGTGGCTGGATGCCGTAAAATAGCGGTTCTAAAAAGTCTAAAGACCGGGAGATGTTTCCCGGTCTCCTTTAGGGGAGAAAATACATGACACTGGTCATCCCAATTATATTTTTGGCACTTCTGCTGCTAGGAGTTCCTATCGCCTTCGTTATTGGAATCACCTCTCTTTCAACCCTGATGATCCAGGGTACTATCCCTTTAAACGCCCTTCCTCAGTATATGTTTATAGGGCTGGATTCCTTTCCTCTACTGGCTATTCCGTTTTTTATTTTGGCCGGGCTACTGATGAGCCGAACAGGAATTTCAGGACGCCTTATTGATTTCACAATGGTCCTTTTGGGCCGTATGCCAGGTGCGCTGGCGCAGGTAAACATAGGGACAAGTATCTTTTTTGCCGGCATTACCGGAGCCGCGGTTGCAGATACTGCAGCGGTGGGAACGGTTCTAATACCGGCTATGAAAAAAGAGGGCTATCCTGCGGCGTACAGTGCTGCTGTAACTGCCGCGTCCTCGTGTATAGGCCCGATCGTACCGCCAAGCATTATTCTGGTGGTCTATGGGATCGCTGCGAATACCTCCATCGCCTCCCTGTTGATTGCTGGTATCATTCCGGGTGTGTTGATGGGACTCTGTATGGGCATTGTGGTTTGGTTTCAGGCTATAAAACATAAATTCCCCCGCCGAGAAGAGTCCTATTCTTTAAAAAAACTGGCAAGTACCTTCATCAATGCCTTGCCTGCCCTACTGATGCCACTGATTATCGTCGGAGGAATCATGGGTGGCGTTTTCACAGCCACCGAATCTGCCTGTGTGGCAGTTGTTTATAGTTTATTGCTGGGCTTTTGCACAAAAACTCTGAAATTTTCAGATCTTACCGACGTCTGTATCAAAGCTAGCGTGGTATCAGGGGTAGTATTATTAATTATTTCTACTGCCAAGTTCTTTTCTATTATTATGGTAATGAATCATATCCCGGCTGCCTTGACCAACCTATTCCTGTCAGTATCTGACAATAGGATCATCATCTTACTGATGATCAACGTTCTTCTGCTGATCGTTGGCTGTTTCATGGAGATCTCAGCTGCCTGTATCATTCTGGCGCCGATCCTGCTGCCGGTAGTTACAAATCTCGGAATTCATCCCGTACATTTCGGCATCATCATGTGTGTCAACTTGGCTATAGGACTGGCTACGCCACCTGTGGGCCCAACTTTGTTCGTCGCCTGCAAAATCGGTAAGACATCAATCGAGGAAATAACAATGGCTATCTGGCCCTTCCTTCTCGCATCGGTGGGCGCCTTGCTTCTGATCACATTCGTTCCCTGGCTGTCCTTGGTGTTGCCTTCGATTTTCATATGGTGAAACTCTTTTAAGGAGCAACGATGCGACTTGAACAGACGAATATTACGCTCGAAGGTGGTCTGAATTACGACTTTCCACACATGGTTGAGGTGGAGCAGCATTTCCCCAGAAAACGTGTTCTGGATATTGAACAAACAATCCGTTTTGAAATGGAAAAAATAGATGGAACTGCCCTTGCTGGCAAACGGATTGCCATAACCGCAGGAAGTCGTGAAATTGCCGAGCTAGTGGATATTCTTCATGGAATTGGTGTCTTGTTACAGTCCTGGGGAGCTCAACCCTTCACTGTTCCTGCCATGGGTAGCCATGGAGGCGCAACTGCACCCGGACAGGTCCAAATCCTTGAAGGAGTGGGGATCACCGAAGAGAGCATTGGAATGCCAATTCTTTCATCAATGGCAACGGTGGAAGTTGCCAGATTTGAGGATGGTACCCCCCTTTACTGCGACCGTCTGGCCTTTGAAGCCGATGGTATTGTGATCTGTAATAAAATCAAGCCTCACGCTGACTTTAAAGGAGATTATGAAAGTGGCCTGATCAAGATGTTAACAATCGGCCTTGCCAAACATAAAGGAGCGACAGCTCTGCACGCTCATGGCTTTGATCGATTCCATGAGGTTTTGCCCAATGCCGCACGACTTATGCTGGATAAATTGCCTGTGGTATTCGGAGTAGCCATTCTTGAAAATTCTTTCCACGAGTTAATGGCTGTCGAAATAATCCCACCAACGAAGATCATGGCGAGGGAAAAAGAGCTTTTGGTTGAGGCAAAGCACAATATTGCGCGATTGTTGCTGCCTGTCATTGATCTTTTGATTATCGATGAAATTGGCAAAAACATCAGTGGAGAAGGAATGGACCCTAATGTCACAGGTCGACCCGGCTCAGGCCTGACCGAAGGTTTCGAATCCCCTGCGATTCAAAAAATAGTGGTCCTCGATGTTACTGATGTATCCCAGGGAAATGGGGTGGGTATAGGCATGGCTGATATCACCACAATGCCCTGTGTTAATAAGCTCGATTTTAACGCCATGTATACCAATGCGGTAACGGCAACGATCCTTGATCCTGCCAAAATTCCCTTGGCAATGAACAACGATAGGGAAGCGCTGGCCTTGGCCCTTCGAACCTGCAATCGCGTTACTCCTCAAACCGCCCGCATTGTTCGAATCAAGAACACAATGAACCTCAATCGGATCATGGTTTCGGAGGCGTGTTTGCCCGCAGTAGAAGCCAACGAGAGGTTGTCAATTATAAGTACACCTCAAGCGCTGAGTTTTGATTCGTCAAATCGTTTATTAGGTAACAGTATCGTATGATGCTCATTATTGAGTAAACCAGCATGGTCGGACCAGATTGGCTCACCACAACAAACTATGAAAATCGTTTGTTCGGCAAAGCCACCGCCGATAAGAGATTTTCAGATAAAGTTCTCAGCAATAGCTGGTCACTGCTGCACCTCAAGTACCTCCAGAAGTCGATAATGTGTTGTTGTGTGTGGTTTTTCACATGGAACATACCAAACCTTTCGCTTTCTTAAAGTTACATGAGCAATAGACACTACGCAAAGATGGTTAACAATCCACACAACCCTATTATCACATCATATTAGGCAATTGTACTCACTCACGTTTTATACAAGTCCATTAGACACAACCCGTTATCACGATGCAATAGTTTTTATTTACTTGACACAACGTACGATACAAGATAATGTCGTAAACCATATTGTTAACAATCTGATAAACACTAGCCCTAACATACTTGAGGCTGTCCTGGGTAACACGTATTCATTCTACAACCAGGATACTTAATTCTAACCCTTAGAAACTAAAGAGGTTGCACATGAAAAAGGTGGTTTTAATCTTGACTGTTGTATTAACGATGTCTTTTACGGCGTTAGCCAGTGCAAAGACGGTTGTAGTATTCGCGGCAGACGACCCCGTCAATCCGGATAATTACATTTATGCACCCAATCGATATCTGGCCGCGGCAATTGAACAGGCCACATATGGCGAAATGGTCATGGAGATCCATGGTGGTGCCACCCTAGGAAATGGCAAGTCGATTGTTGAACAGGCTCAGGCTGGTATTATCCAATTCGTTGAAAGCGTCGAGGGTTTGTTATCATATTGGTACCCAGATATGCAGGTACTCGCTATACCATACCTCTACAGAGGTTACGACGTAGCATACGAAGTCCTGGATGGTCCGTTCGGCCAGGAAATGCGAGAAGATTTCAGGAAAAAGACTGGCCTACGCATCGTTTCTTGGGGCGAAAACGGTGGATTTAGAAATTTTACGACCGGTAACAAATTAATAAAGTCCCCGGCAGACATGAAAGGCTTAAAGATAAGGACCATGGAAATTCCTGCACACATGGCCATGGTTAAAGCTTTGGGCGCCAATCCCATTCCTATTGCGTGGACCGAACTTTATACCGCCTTGCAAACCGGTGTGGCGGATGGCCAGGAGAACGCGATACCTACTATTTTTTTGGGTAAACTCGAGGAAGTCCAGAAGTATGTAGTTTTGGACGGACATGTCTACAGTAATCAAATGACTCTGGTTAATGACGCATGGTTCCTGAAACAAAGTAAAGAATTGCAGCAAACCATTATGGCTACCGGCAAAATCATGGATACCATAAGCCGAGGGCTCTGCCGGACCAAAGAACTGAACGGCATTGAGCAATTGAAGGAAAAAGGAATCACAGTTTATCGACCGAATGCCGAAGAATACAAACAATTTAGAGACCTCTCCCAACAACCCGTTATCGATTGGTTAAAAGGCCAGAAAAATGTCAACCCAGAGTGGATTGGTAAACTGCAAAAAGCAGTAGCTGCGGCTGAAAAAAAATTGGGTTATGAGTAAATCTAACAATTACTGATAATCATAGATTTGTTGATCCCGCTTAAACTTTCTAAAAAAGCTTGGGCGGGATCAACTTCCAAAACTGTCAGCACGAAATTGATTTTTTTCACAACGTGTTAGAGGGGCCCAGGTATGAAAACATTGCTTTGGTTTGAAAACATTCTGAACCGTATCGGTGTGTTTATTGTCGTAGTATCTGTTGCTGTGATGAGCCTGGTTGTTGGCTATAGCATCATTGGTCGATATATCTTCAGCGCAGCACCTTTTTGGCCGGAAGAAGTCTCTCGTTTTATGATGATTTATATGGCCATGATTGCTGCGGCCGTGGCCTTCAAAGAACGCGAGCATGTGGGAATGCAATTTATCGTGGATCGCGTGTTCCCAGGGAGAAAAAAACGTTGGCTCGTATTGCTAACAGACCTCTGGACTTTGGTTTTTTTTGGATTTGTTATCGTTTACGGTTACAAATTCGCCTATCAGGGTATCAGCATTGTTTCACCAGCAACGCAAATCAAGATGGTTTATCCTTACGCAGGGATAGCAGTTGGAGGCGTTTTCTGTTTTTTACAGATTCTCATTAATACTTTTAAGAGTTTCTTCAATGCCGAAGAGTCTACCGAAGAACTGGTCTGATCTTATGCAATTGTTTCTTTAAATAACATGATAATAATTGAGTAAAGGTGCTCATAGCTCTCAACGATGCACGGAAAAAATTTCTGTTTAGCGGTGCTATCTTCGGCAATCCTTTGCATTTATGAGGTAATTGATGGATCAAGTGACTTTGTTGTTTTTTATTCTAGGTGTGTTTTTTTTCTGCCTGATCATCGGAATGCCTATAGCCATCTGCATGGGATCGGCAACTTTGGTATATTTTTTCACGTTACCTACGACCAATTTCATGCTCATGCTGCCATCAGGTATGTTTCAAGGTATTGACTCATTTGTTCTCATGGCTGTTCCTTTTTTTATGCTCGCCGGAGAGTTGATGAACTCTTGCGGGTTAACGGACCGGCTGATGAAGCTGGCTGACGAATTGGCCGGAAATATTCGTGGGTCTTTGGCCTATGCTAACATAATGGGTAGTTTTCTCTTTGCCGGAATCTCCGGAGCAGCAGTCTCGGATGTTGCCGCACTGGGATCTATAGAAATACCGGCCATGAAAAAGCAGGGATATGACGAACCCTTTGCTGCTGCAATTACTGCAGCATCGTCTCTAGTCGGCCCCATCATTCCACCCTCCATTATTATGGTTATCTATGGTTCGACCATGGGGGTATCTATAGCCGGCTTATTCGCCGCTGGCATTCTGCCCGGGTTGTTGTTCCTGGTCGTTAGCTTTGGCTATGTGGGCTGGATATCAAAAAAAAGGAATTATCCCAAAAGAACCGAACGTACATCTTTTCATCGTATTGGGCTGGCTGGTAAGGAGAGTGCTTTAGCCCTGATTATGCCCATAATTATTATCGGTGGAATCTTAGGTGGTTTTTTTACACCTACCGAATCAGCGACTATTGCGGTGTTTTACGCATTTTTTCTGGGTATCTTTGTTTACCGGAAACTATCTTTCAAATCGCTTCACTCCTGTCTGCTTAATGCCGGAATAAAGTCGTCCTATATCTTTCTGATTATTGCAGTAGCCATTGCCTTCAAATGGGTGCTGAGCATCCTCAATGTTCCGACGACAATCATTCACCTCCTCGAGAATATCTCCACCAACATGTGGGTTATTATTGCCTTGGTCAACATCTTCTTTCTCTTCGTGGGTATGTTTTTCGAAACCGGGGCTGCTGTGATTCTCTTTGCACCAATCTTCGCTCCGGCCATGATCAATCTAGGATTTGATCCTTTGCATTTTGGAATCGTCATGATTGTTAATCTGTGCATCGGTTTATGTACTCCACCCTTAGGTGTTTGTCTTTTCGCGGCCTGCAGTATATCGGAAGACGTCAGCCTGGAAAGAATATCCAAGGAAATCTTACCCTTTATCGCTCTTGATATATTGGTGTTAGGTATTATCACTTTTTTTCCAAGTTTAACGCTTTGGCTGCCACGAACTTTAGGTCTATAATTTTACAAAAGGTAAACCATGCCCGTTGTTACTATTTCGCGACAACCTGGTAGTTTGGCTGGAGATATCGCTCAATTGATTTCCCAAAGGTTGAATCTGGAATTGATCAATCAGGAAAAAATCCATCAAATGCTGGAGAATGAATGCGATGCCCAATTCAAGGACGGTTTCAGGCTGTATGAAAAGGAAGTCTTTACCAATATTTTTGAGCGCCTCATGTTGGATCGCCCCGCGTACCGCGCTCTTTTCGAGGCCCTTCATTACGACCTGGCCGCGCATGGGGGAGTGATCATTTTCGGTCGAGGGGCACAATTCGCCTTTAGGGGTTTCAAATCGGTGACCATCACCCGAATAGTTGCCAACCGAGAGATTAGGATCGAGCGTATTATGGTCCAACAAAATATTTCCCGAAACCATGCAATGGATTATGATGATCACTTCATATCCAAACATCAATCAGTAATCCGGTCCATCTTCGGACACGACATTGGAGACGCTGAACTATACGATACCACGCTCAACACCAGCCATTTCACTGCAGAACAAGGGGCGGACATTATTTGTCAAGCTATAGCCCACAAACAAACCAGCCTAGATTTAGCTACGGAAAAAGCGCTTTTCAAACGACTGGCTATTGGTAAGAAGATAGAAACCCTGCTTCACCAGAAAGTTACCGTGCCACCTCATCGAGTATTTAGCGTGACTTTCAGTGAAAGTGGATTGGCTGAATTGAAGGGGTTTGTAGAAAAAAAGAAAGACATTGAACTTGCCGCAGGTATTGTCAAAGATTATCCAGGTGTAACCTCCGTTGATTGCCAATTGCGCTCCATCCAATCCCCGTACATTTCTTTTTAGCATTAGTTTACTGACCGTAGTCGATCAACCGTTGGACAGATTAGGCAACGGTTGATCGACACCGAGAATATCGGAAATTATAAAATTATCTCCAGGTGACCACAGGCTTATTTCTTTGGGGTACCCTATAATAGGAATATTTGGGATAACCGAGCATTAATGCGCCGAAGGGCATGTGGGCCGTTGGCAGACCCAACGCCTCCAACATGGGCGGATGGTTGTTAGCAGCAATGTTCAGATATCCAGCCCAACAAGCACCCGTGCCATTGGAATAGGTCAACAGTTCCAAGGTTGTCAGGGCAATAAAACAACTCCCCAGAGAGGCTGGCAAACTTTCGGGACCATGCGCGAATATAAGATGGGGGGCACCTCTAGAAATTCTGTCCTGGCCATTTCCCCAGTCTTTTATCATCTTGGCCATCAAAAGAAGCGGAAATATTGATGAATCCTCCAGTGAATACATTCCCTTCATCCACTCAATGACGATCTCACACAGACGATTGACTTCACGCCGATCATAAACCACCAACCACTCAACAGGCTGGAGATTACGGGCAGTTGGTGCGAACGAACTCGCTTGGATCAACTCTTCGATAAGAGGCATAGGAACAACACTATCCTTGTAAGTTCGTATGGAACGTCTGTTCGCTACAAGGCCCTTTAACCAGTCGTACGACTGATCAGAAGGACTAACCACCTCAATGCAATCATCGGGTTTCATAAAAGACAGGCTCAAGGCCCCATTCGGACACGAAGAAAGACAGTGTCCGCAACGAATGCAGAGTTCAGCCTCACCCTCTATCACGGTTGGAAATCCTTCCAAGTCATCGGCCAAAATCCCGATTGGGCAGATCTGAATGCAGATATTACACTGTATGCACAAATCAGTATCAATGGTTAGTTGCATTATACATCCTGGCAAAGGGGGTTTAAGAATTGACGCCTTTTGCTGACCAATCTAAGCTGATAAGAGAGACTCCCAAGAACGACCAATTCGGTCAGCCTCAATCAAGGCCTGACTCAGGATCTTCTCGTTGATAGGTTCTGACATATTGTGGATCGGGCTTCCTTCCATACATGAATATCGAGCTATCGTAAAAATCTCCTCACCAAGGGAGTCTTTCAGCCCCAGATGGGCCAAACAATACGGCAGTCCGATACGATGATAAAACACATACATTTCATCGATAAAAATTAAAGGTCTTTTTTCCAAAATAAATTGAACCAAAAGACCAAAAGCAACAATTTCACCATGAAGTTTAACATGGTTCCCTTTCTGGATCCGGGTGAAGCCTCGTGTCAGCCCATGAGCCGCAGCCAAGCCGTTATTCTCAAAACCTAGACCACTCAAAAAAATATTGGCCTCAATCACTTTTTCCAAAGCTTCGGTAACCAAGCCCTGACTCGCTGCGGCCTTGGCGTCCGGTCCATATTGTCGGATGACTAAGTAGCAAGCCTCAGCTATCACCTGGGAAGCGTGTGTTTGCAGGCCCCCCAAAGGACTGGGTTTCCTATTATTCCGGCACTGTTCGGCTTCGAATTTGGTCGCCAGGGCATCACCTATTCCGGCGATCAGAAATCGAACCGGAGCATTAGCGATGACAGTCGAATCGACAAGAACCAGATCCGGGTTTTTCTTAAGGTGAAGTACTTCCAGTAGATTACCATCTTCGCTGTAAATAATGCATACCCTGCTGGTCGGGGCATCGCTGGAAGCGACGGTGGGGGCGATGATCAGAGCAGCTGAAGTAAAAAAAGCCACTCCCTTGGCCAGGTCAGTAACCTTCCCACCCCCAAGGCCGATAACGATGTCCGCTCCATGAATCCTAACCGCTTCAGAGATCCGATCGATCTCTGCTCGACAGCACTCCGTCCTACTTTCCACCAACAACGGATCAAGGCCAGCAATTTTTAAAGATGCAAACACATCCTCTCCAACCAATTCCCAAACGGCAGAGTCAGATATGCAGACTACCCGGCTTCCCAGGAGAGATGCTTCAAGGCCCAGATAGCTGAGGGCGCAGGGACCCTGGATGTATTTGGCGGGCGCTGCAATTATTTTAATCGGTGGGTTATCTGGTGTCATGTCCTGATCTCCTTCATCACGTTTACCGGCCCAGCCAGCCGCCATCCACTGCCACATCGGTGCCGCTCATGTAACCGGAAGCCTCTGAGGCCAGAAAAACCACAACACCCTGAAGATCTTCGGGGCTTCCCCACCGGTTCATGGGTATCCGCGATTCGACCTGGGTGTTGCGGTCTTCGTTTTGGTTGATCGCCCTGGTAAAGTCGGTCAGGATATAACCCGGAACAATGGCGTTGACGTTAATGCCTTTAGAGGCCAGTTCATTAGACAGGGATTTAGTAATGCCTAGAATACCGTGTTTGGATGCCGAATAGCCCGGAACGGTCAAACCGCCCTGATGGCTGAGCAAAGACCCGATATTTATGATCTTGCCACAGCCCCTTTTGACCATGATGCGGCCCACCGCCTGGGCAAGAAACCAGGGAGTGCTCAAATTGACACGCAGGCTCTGTTCCCATATTTCGATACTGTAATCGAGGATTTCCTCGCGGGGACAAATACCAGCATTATTGACTAAAATATCGATTTGCCCCATTTCCGCAGCGGTTTCGTTGACCAGGGCTCTCAATTGCTCCGCAGAGGCAGTCGAAAAATCAATTTTTTTCCATACAAATCGCCGGTCCATCGCTTCCACATCCTGGCGCGTGTCCACTGGGTCATTGCGGTCGAAACTGACAATATCCGCCCCAGCTTCAGCCAAAGCATTGGTCATGGCTCGACCAATCCCCCGGCGTGTTCCTGTGCAAATTGCTATTTTTCCATCAAGTTTGAATTTATCTAAAATCATGGTGTGCCTCGGTTCGGCTGATTGGCCTTTTCCCTTAACCTTCAGGGAAAGATTTGTCTAAATTATAAAAAACTAATGTTACGTAAATAATCGATATGCTACCAGCTAATGATCATTATCTTACTTTTTTGAGTGAGATCTTCTTTCACAGCCAAATGATAGTTCACCCACAGCCCCTCTGTCAATCATTTTGTTAACAATCCAACCATCCCTTTCTATGCCGTTTCCAATAAGGGATTTACCAATGCCCATCCTTGATAGTATCGGTACTATCCAAAACCGAAAGAAATGTCCCTTGGCAAACCTAACCATCTATGAACACTTACTCATTTACCTAATTCCTGAGCGGATAAAGTTGGTGCAATAACTCTTTGCTGGATTCTGAAGTGGAACTATGTGTCTTCCATATTCGATACTTCAATCAGATTTCCGTCCGGATCTCGGAAGTATACTGATTGGAGAGTTCCTATGCCACCTGTTCATTGAACGGGCCCTTCCAATATAGCAATCTCTCTCATGTTGAGATGTTCAATTATCTCTGGGATGGGCGTTGCTGCTATAAAACAGAGGTCAGCGGACCCTGGTGTCGGTTTCTTCGCCTTGGGTTCAATTTCTTGCCCATACTGGTGAAAATTTATTTTTGGGGCTCCAAAAGACAAAGCTATTCTATTACTGCCAAAGGTGGTGATCTTCATCCCAAGGACCCGACTATAAAATTCACAAGTGACATTGATATCCTTGACAGTCAAAACAAGGTGGTCAATCATTTCAATATTCATGACTGAGTCCGGCATGAGCGTGGTGTATCAGAGCGCCTTCCCTTCTCTGATATTTTCAAGATATCCATATTTTCTAAGATTTCCTGACCATGACCTTCAAGCCCAACGATAAACATTGCGTACGCCAGATCGGGTGATCTGATACTCGCGTTTTTTCCAAACAACTTGATCACAGGATACAGTAGCCTCATCAGTTTGTAAGATACATTTGGTTCTGGGCGTCGAGTCACAGGGTAAATATAGCCAGGCATAAGGGCATGAAATGCTTTGAATCCTTTTTATATGAAACAACGCTGT
>JAWSVG010000054.1:0-10312 GCA_033852035.1 Desulfocapsaceae bacterium
AATTTTTCTACAGTGGCAGTAAGAAAGGTATCAAAACCGACCATGCCAATAGATTATCCAGGCTTCTTGATCGGCTAAACGCAGCAAACGACATAAAAGATATGAACTATCCAGGGTCATTCCTTCATCAACTCACAGGAGACAAAGACGGTCAACATTCGGTTAGAGTCTCAGGAAAGTGGAGAGTTTTCTTTGAATTTAGAGATGGAGACGCATATATCGTAGATTATAGCGACTATCATTAAAGAGGTAAAAAAAATGAGCATTATGAAACGGCAGCCAACACACCCAGGCTGTATAATAAAAGAAGACTATCTTTTGCCACTATCCATCACCATAAAAGATATGGCAATTACTCTCGGTGTTTCTAGAAAAACCCTATCCAAAATTATTAACAAAAGAGGAGCAATCACCCCTGAAATGGCACTTCGCTTATCTAGAGCCTTTGACACAACACCAGATCTTTGGATGAATCTTCAAAAAAACTATGATCTTTGGCAAGCCCAAAATACTACAAGCTCATGGAAAAACGTAAAACCACTACCGACCAGTCTTCTAACATCCCAATAGATCCTCAGCGAACACGGCTTTCAAAGGGACATCAAGAGGTTACGGGAATTTACAAACATCACAACAAATCCATGGTAAGAGGTTTCTAATTGCTTTCGGGGGAAAGCTCTTGCTGCCCCTTAACTCAACAGTGTTGTGCTGAAAAGAAGAGACACTAATAATCAAAGGAATTAATCAGATGTTTATACTTAGCTGGACAACCAAGTTTGCCTTGCTGTTTTTCGTTAGCGCTACACTGCTATCGGGCTGTGCCACATATACTCCAGAATTTCAAGATATCCACGGTCAAGTCCAATCAAACAGCGTGGCTGAAATACAAGAAGTGACACTCGGTGGGGTTAAGCAAAACATTATTATCCGCGGTGCAAACCGCAACAATCCTATTCTGTTAATTATCCCAGGAGGGGGGCTGAGTATTTTACCTGTGATGTCCAATTGCAACAGTGATTTGGAGCAGCATTTCGTGGTGGTGCATTGGGATATCCGTGGAACCGGAAAATCCTACTTCAATAAACCCAAGGCTCAGGACATGACCTTTGACCAAATGATCCGCGATACAGAAAAGCTGTCTGAGCTTTTACTTACCGAGTTTAATCAAAAGAAAATATTTATTATGGGCTGGTCGCTAGGCAGTGCCATCACAATGGGAGTAGTAAAAAAACGGCCTGATTTGTTTTACGCCAACATCGCGGTGTGTCAGGTGGTTAATTTCGTTGAGAATGAAAAAATTGGGTACGATTATATTCTGGCTCAAGCTGAGAAACACAACAACAATGAAGCATTGACCGAACTGAACCGATTGGGGCTCCCCCCTTACGCAAAAGATAAGCTAATGCATGCTTTTCAAATCAAAGGCAAATGGCTCCAGGAATTTAACGGTGTGATATATGACAAAGACAACCTGGAGAAAACTCCACTCGGCAAGCAATATTTTTCAGGGAAGATGTACACCGACTCCAAAGAATATTCCCTCTGGGATCTCTATAAAATCGGGTGGGGTATGGAGTTCTTTATGACTTCTATCTATGACGAACTGCTCCAGGCCGATCTGTCTAATCAAATCACAGATGTAGCAGTGCCACTCTATTTTTTACTCGGTCGGCATGATTACAACGCCCCGGCCACTTTGGCCGAGCGCTATTTTCAGGTCATTCGGGCGCCGGAAAAAAAATTGATATGGTTCGAACATTCCGCTCATTTTCCCTTTTTAGAAGAACCTGAAAAATTTAATATCGAGATTGAGGCCATCGGGCAACTGGCCGAACAATAGTGTCATAACTGAATCCGATATGAGAGTATGATGACTGACAATAAAGATTGCTTGAACAAGAAAGTCCGTTAACATACTAAAATAAAAAATAATTTGCACAACGACTAAGGATAGATCGTGTGAGGAACGAACCACGAACTTATCCCGGGTTGAACAAGCCCGTGGTAGGTATAAGGACATATATTTTCGAAGAGAAATGCAGAAAGGAAAATCTCACTGAAGCAGAACCTCGGCAGGACGCACCAATACTATTGCCCATAACGGGCTAAAAAAAGAAATTTTTTGCAATAAGGACACTGTAAAATATCTCTGCCGGTAAGGCGCAGAAGTTTCTCCTGAGTTGTCTCTTTCAGGACGATCCCAATATCCATAGCCTTACCTATGAGCCTACGGATCAGAAGCACCGACTTATTCTTGCAGATGTTTGCAAGGAAACCGTAATATCTGATCTTCATGAAACGAAATGGCAGAACGTGAAGAAGAAATCGACGGATAAACTCCATAGCTGAAAGTTGCATCACTTTTGTCTTGTTACCATCTAGACGATCTTTATAGGTGAAGATCACTTGGTTGTCGTCAATTGCCTTGATTCTCTGGTTTGAGATGGCGATCCGGTGGGTATAACGTCCCAGATATTCCAAAACCTGCTCAGGGCCAGCGAAAGGTTTCTTGGCGTAGACTATCCAGGTTTTGGCCCAGGCCTGGTCGACTACACTTGCCGTGTTGATCGGTTGTTCCAGCAATTCCATCTCACTTTCGAGCAAAGAGAGATATTGCTTTTTGAACTCTTTGGCCAAGGATTGTGCACTGAAAAGGTAGTTTTCATTGCTCTCTATCCAGCGCCTGCCATCAGGGGAGAGAACTCCTGCCGGTATAAGACGGTGGATATGGAAATGATCAATAAGGGTCTGACTCCAAGTATGTAGTATGGTCAGCAACCCTGGTTTTCCCTCAAGCTTCCATTTTGGGTCAGCCGCAAAAGCGAAGATGGTGTTTCGCACTGCCTTAAACAACAGGGTTAATAGTTTCCTGCGATTTGCTAAAATGAGTGGATTGATACAATGGGGAAGAGTAATTACCACGTGAAAATATCCACAAGGCAGGAGTTCAACTTTGCGTGCATCCAGCCACTTTTCTTTGGCTATGGGCTGGCATTTTGGGCAGTGCCTGTTACGGCAGGAATTATAGCAATGGTTGACTGTGCCGCAGGTATCGCATACTTCTGAATGACCTCCAAGTTGGGCGGTTCTGCAGGCCATTATGGCGGCCATCACTTTACGTTGCTCTTCTGTCATCGCATGGGTCTTTTTGTACTCCTTTCCGTACAAGTTGAAGATATCTGCTATCTCATATGTTGGCCTCATGACGTTTCTCCTGAATAAATTCTATCCAGTGGGCTCTGTGTTTTGCTGAGGTAATCTGGACTGAGATGGATGTAGCCATAGGTTGTCTTGAGAGAAGTGTGTCCCATCCATTTCTTAATGGCATATATCTCCGTGCCATTTTCAAGTAAATGAGACGCGAAGCAGTGACGGAGTGTATGGATACCTCGTCCTTTTGTAATTCTTGTTTTCTTTTTGGCATTATAGAAAATACGCTGAGCGGTATTGATTGACATGGGAAGATTCTTATCCCTGCCGAAAAATAACCATTCACCCGGTTGATATGCACGCCAGTAGGTTTCGCAGAGTATCTAGGCAAACACTTGACATAATAGTGTATCTATCTTTGCGGCCTTTACTCTGTTCGACTCTGAGCATCAACTTCTCCGCCTCAATATGTTCGGGTCGAATTTTTACCACTTCGCTTACCCGCAGTCCGGAACTATATACTGTTGCCAACAGTGCTCTATGTTTCAGGCTTGTTGGAGCCTCCAGAAGTTGCAAAACTTCTTGTGGGCTCAGTAGCATTGGCAGCTTTTTACATCTGGTTCTCGGCGGTATGGAAAACTCGGAATTCGTGCGGCCAAGATGATACCCCTGGTAATATTTTTTCAATGCACAGAGAAGAACATTACAGCTTGACCAGGCAAGTTTTTTCTCCTGAATGCAATAGAGCAAATAGTCCTGGATCTGATCATTGTTCAAGGTTTCAGCTGATTGATTGTGAAAGCTGGATACTTCACGAATGCTCCGGAGATAGGACTCCATGGTATTCGGTGCTACTCGTTGCAAATGAAGATGGTCAGTGAAAGTTCCTTGCCATAACAAATCCTCCTGGGTTGATAGGCAAAAATTATTGTCGCCCTTTAGGAGATTGTTACTGCACAAACTTGTAATTAATCAAAATTTTTAGAGAACAAAGGAGGTACGATCCAGCAAGATATTGAGGTGGTAGTTTTTTTTTCCGCGAAGCGGTTCAGTTCAACGTTTGAATAACCTGCCGCAACAATTTTGGAGCAGGATGATTGTGTTACTTGTGATTTTGAGCGCAACAACGCACTTCAAAATACCGCAATCGTGTTGCGGTCTGAGTTGATTTGCTGGATAGAAAAAAGGTTTAGTTTTTAGTTAGTTACGTCAGTTTTATTGAAGTTTATTCTTTTGATATAGTATGTTTATTTATATTTTTTGAACAAACCAGTCATATGTGCCTGCCATGGTAATAACTCCATTTTCGTCTTCAATTTCTACATTTACGGTTATTGAAGCCCGACCTTTATTTTCAATTTGCAGATTGAACTTGCTAGCAGCCTCTTTATATATGATTGCTTTTCCAATTATTTTTGACTGCGCAGGTTTTTTGAATTTTGTTTCAGCTTTTCTCAGGACCGGAACGACGGAATTTGCCAAGTTAGGAAAGGTATTTTGCAATGCCAAGCCACTGCATGCTTCAGCTAAAGCGAACTGAGCACTGGCGTGAAAGGTTCCGATGTGATTTTTCATGTTGTCATTAAAAGAAAGAATAAGAATATCCTTGTTTTCAGCAACATGTGATATCTCAATATATTTATTGAATGGTATTTGTGCTATGTCCATTGTTTCCCTGTGATTTCAATTTCTAACGGGTAGCTCAGCCGACCGGGGCATACAGCCAAGCAGGTTGTCGAAGCCAAGTTTTTTCGAAAACCAAGCGCTTTCGAAAAGCCGCTAGCCCCCCGGGTCGGCTGCAGCGTTTTGTTGTGCATATTTTCTTTTCGAAAGACCCTAAATACCGCATGAAATTTTCTTAGATCCTAATTATCATTTGCTGTGATAAATCTTGTTGGTGATGGCATTGACAATATTTCCCCTATCTCCTCTATATAAATCGCCTTCATTTCCAAAGGAATGAATTGGGGAGAAATTCATTCTTTCAAGACAACGCCTCCCTTCGGTTGAAACCGCATCGGCATATATAAGAGAGTATCCGCTTCCCTTTTTCTCTATCCATGAGCCTAATCCCTCATATAATTTGTATATCCATCCATTCATCCTGAATTGAGGAAGAATTAAAAAACAATGGCAATAAAGGACATGAGTATCAAGATCACTTAGAGTTTCCTGAGTTAACAATTTGTAAATCGGCTTGTTCATTTCCATTGCTTTTAAAGGCACAGTTCGATTCAATGGAAATATTGTTGTTAAGCCAATAGGTTCATCGTCTTGAATTAACCAAATAAGACAATCTTTTTTATTGCGATAAATCAAATATGCGTCTTCTTCTGTAATCCAATCTGATTTTTGAAACGCTTGATGATCCATTTCTATTGCTTGTTGGATAATTTCATCCGATGGAGATTCAATAATGTTGATATCATAAAATGGATCGGTCATAGGATTCCCAATCGGTTTTGTTTTTTAGCACAATGCGAACATCTGCGGCTTGTCCGTAGAATGTTTATGTTGGAATTAAGTATTGTGTCTCCGGAATTCCTTTTTTGTCTTGGGTTGGCATGGAGAAAATAAAAATGCCAATTCAATATTGAATCGACATGGGGGATTTTTTTGCTGTTTTTACTAGCAGCTAACTACGTTGGGCGATAACCATTCTTGAGGGTTGATTGAAATTGTTCTCTTCTCTTTAATGGCCTTCCTTTTTTGTGGTAGGTCAGACATGATAGACAATACATTATCACACTTCGTGTCTTTTTCGCATGGATCATCAAAGCATGACAAGTAAGACATTCTAAGCATCCTATCGTTACTCTCCCCTATTGGTTTTTTCCCGTTTTCCCATCTGGACAAGGTTGATGGATTTACACCAAGAACTTTTGCTAGTCCCGTTGCGTTGAGAGAAAGCTCTTTTCTTAAAAAGATTATCTCTTCTGCTAAAAGTAGACCTTTTTTGTTTTTACATATATCTAGGCCGATTGTTCTATGCAATGCTTCCGGGCTTGGAATTGTAGTAAATTCTTCACCGCACTCATTGCATGTATATTGCGGTATTCCAATCAAAAATACTTGGAGTTCCCCAATGGGGTAGTTGTAAGGTTTGCCTTTGACAACCGTCAACTCACCGCCACAGATTGCGCATTTTTCCATGTTTCCCCGTCAGAGCTTTACTTATCTCTGTCGCCTCCTGAAAATATTATGGAAAGTAGACATCTTTTAATTCTCTATATTACAGTAATGATTAGACATTTGTTTGCCATAAGGATAGCCATAACAACTTTACCAGAGTCTCCGTCCAGATCTGGCCCTTCAAATGTGTATTTCCAGTTGTTGGCTTTTTTATTGAATTCTGTTTCTGTCGTCCGCCCATTTCCAATAATGTGTCGAATATCACGATAAGTGTAGTTTCTGTCATTCATTCTCTTGTTAGCATGTTTACTAAGAGTCAGGTTCCCCCCATGATCTAGTATCTCCTTTACCAGATTTTTCACATTTTCTTCTGTGAGTTCCTCTGTAGGGTCAAATGACATGCCTAAGCATATATGCAAACTTGATCTAAAGTCAAGTTCAATGAGAAGAGACGGGTGATGTTATTTCGCTATACACTACCTGCTGTAGTGATAGGTTGAGGCAATACAGTATGTAGTTTTAAAAACAGGTAACAAAATTTTAAAACATTACATTTCTGGAGTTAGTGTCCGCTAGTATCTGATGTAAGGGTAATTTTGCACGTTTTGAGGTATTTCTGCCTCATCCCCTCACACACATCGACCACTGTAATCACTACGTACGGTATGACTGGTTGCATCGGTAAAGACTGTCATGACCCGACCCCGTCCTTTATCCGTTGCATTATTTCGTTATTAGAAAGTTGCTACAAGAGTCAAGAGTCGACTTGCCCCTTTCTTTTAAAACGTCCTGAGAAAAGTGCACATCATTTAATTGCACTTCCACCAGATTTTCCTGGAAAAGATATTTCCTTTATATTATAGCCGGGCTTGTTCAACCATGGACAAGATTGTGGAGTGCTGCACGATCACAATCTATCCTTATTCGTTAAACTTTTCCACATAGCTTTAATCATGGTTTTATCTTATGATCCCTTTTATTCTTTGTGCAGTTCTAAATAGGCTTCCTTCATAAGTTTTGCTATCTGCATTTTTTGAGGGCATATTTTTTCAGCTTCTGAATAATCGCTACTGGTTATCTTGTCCCGGATCTCAATCGGTATCTGTTCAAACATTTTCGCTATTACATCCTTTATCTTTGCCCCATATCCTCTATAATACATAAGCATTTCCATGATTTTGAATATAGGAATCTTATCTGTATTTGCCGTATCGCATTTACCACATCGTCTGCAGAAATACTGTCCTGTACTGTCTGAATAGCCAGCCAGTATTTTTTTGACTTCAACATCCAGAGAGGTTTCGTCCATCGCTGCTGAAGCATTTGATTGTAGAAGTCTTGAGTTAGGCATGAGAGAGCAGACGGATGTCAAATTATTGTTCTGCCAGATCGCTTTCAACTTCGCCTGTTCAAAAGAAATACCGTGAACAGCAAATATAGTATTTAATTTTTCTTCATTAACCGAAAGCCTTTGCAATTCGGATTTATGCTGAACAGTTAGGCCCATGGACTTAACAGCAAATATTCCAATACCCTTTTCGTGACATTTCTGTAAGGCATCTTCCATGCTTTTAATGCTCTGTAACCTGTAATTATAGGCAGTTTGAATCCCATCTATCCAGCCAAGTTCGGCAGCGCCTTTCAAACAGTTTTCCATATTTTTATGGGTACAAAATCCAAAAAAACGAATCTTTTTTTCCTTTTTTACCTTCTCAACCCATCTTTTTACATCATCAGTGAGCACCATGATATTATCTACTGGATGAATAGCCAAAAAGTCTATAACAGTCGTCCCATTATCTTTGAGCGCTTTGTCCAGTTGCTCCTGCATAACAGTAGGATCTGTTGAATATACCTTTCCGGTTAAAAAGATATTCTCTCGTATCTCTGGATGGTTTTTAAAATATTCATAATATACATTTCCGCTAATAAATGAAACGATCTCCCAGCAGTTTATGCCATGCTTTAGGGCTTCATCCAGCAAGACCTCGCTGTCTGTGTCAGTAAAAGATCCTCCGCCAAGACAGAGTTTAGATATCTTCACGCCAGTATTTCCAAATGTTCGCTTAGGCACAATATGATAAGCGCTATTTTTTTTCATCATTTTAGGCTCCATACATTAAGTGCGAAACACCTATCTGTAAAACACCAGGCTAAGCCGCCATACTCACCCCTTTCTGGCGGGTATGGTCGGTCTTCAGCCACTCGTTGGGTCTTGAATAAATTGCATGACCTCGTCTTCGCTATTTAGGCGGATTCTTGTCTTCTGAAAACTGTCGAAAATTTTAGAATGACCGAAATATGAACTTTTGCTTTGTCTTTCGTAATACTGTGATGCCCATGTAATTAATTCAGTAATTCCTTTTTCTGATTGTTTTCTGTTCATATGCCTTTTGCTTTCGGACCCTCTTTTTTTGAGCCGATTCAAGCAAATGTCCAAAGGCAAGTCAAGCCATATGACAGTTTGCGCGTCTTCTAAATACCGTTCGACAATATGCCCGAACACACCCTCGCCAATCCAGGAATCAGAAAGTTTACTTTGTTGAATTATTTTTCCAATATCTTCAGTTTTTCTCGGTTGATTAAATCCGCCAGGTTCCCAGTATATCTCATCAAAGTAAATGATAGGAACGGAGAAGCGTGACGAAAGTTTGTTTGCTAACCAAGTTTTTCCACTCCCACTATTTCCAAAGAGTATGCTTTTCATTTTTTGACCCAATATTTAACTCACAGGCTTGTCGCCGGGTAGCCGGGGGCTGTTACCAGCCCCAAGCCCGCTCAGATAAGGTCGAGGACTGCCGCGCGCAATCTAAAGTCCCGTTTCCAACCCCCACCACGTTAAACGCAGCATGCGGATTTCACGCTGTTAAGTCCGCCCGCTGAAAAAGCCTTGTTGGGTTGCCATTTTTACTTCCATAGAATTCACTTGGCAATTTTACCCCAGAATAGTGTATGTGTGAAAAATGTATAATAATCTGAAAGATTCAGAATAAATTCTGGTGAATCTGGTTGGCACAACCGCCGGAATTCTGTCTGGTCGTCGGAAGACAACTCACTCTCTACATCTGGCCAACGCATATCAAAAAGCCCCACCAAGGCATTGCGTATTCCTGAGCTAAGGGGGGCATAGAAACTATCAGCAAAGACTTTTGCAGCGGGTTCCTTCAGCCTTATCTCTCGAAACCAGCTAAGTGCGCGCAGGAAGTGCGTCTCTGGCTTCTTTCCATGTACAAATGGAGCAATGCCGCCCGATGTCGCTCTCAGACGGGCTTCCAACAGAGGATATCCAGGAAGCATATTTTCAGAAGACCAGCCAGAGATTGCTAAAATACCGCCGGGTTTCACCACCCTTGCTAACTCTTTCAATAAAGGCAGCGGTTCCCAAGGGCCATATCCAATGCAGTCGGCACTCCATGCCCAATCAAATGTATTATTGTCGAAGGGAATTTTGGCTACATCCCCTCGCTGAAATGAAATTTGTTCTGACAGACCAGTCTCCTTCACAATTTCCTCGCCGCGATTCAGGAATTCCGTGGATATATCAAGTCCAGTGACATGTCCATTGAGCCCCAAGGCCTCCGCCAACAATAAACATTGAAGACCGATTCCACACCCTGCATCCAATCCTCGACTCCCGAAAGGAAGCTGCAATGTCTCAATCACTGCACGAAGGGTTGACTCTCTTAGTGGATTGGCCTCTAAGAGGCTATGCATATATGAATCCGTGTCCATTATTTACATCCTGATATTATAATTCCCTTGATCTCCAGAATAAAAACTGTGGTTCTACGTTGCCTGCAACCCAACGGGCGCTGTTGAGCCGCGAGCATCGCAGGCATTGGGCAAGCTTGCTAGACCAGACGCTGAGAAGCGGAGTCGGTTCCAACGTTCCAACGTGGTTGATATATGGAGCGTGCAGCGCGTAACAGAGCAATTGCGTTGGAGGCACTCGACAGCGCCCGATGATCACCGGTTTATGTCGGGTAGGGATAGGACCTTACGGTCCCATCCCCCCTAAGAACCCTGCGTG
>JAWSVG010000139.1:0-16499 GCA_033852035.1 Desulfocapsaceae bacterium
AGATAAACAGCATAATCTTTATTGCTCAAAAAAGTTTTTCGGCTATGTAATCCACGCTGGATAACATGATGAGGTAAACCACATTTTGTTATTCTTTTCATGTTTTTTGTTTTACGCTACATTTGAACCAGTGATTACACGTAAGTGAGCTTCGCGGTCGCCATCAATGTATCATAACATATGATGTCGCCTATGATAGCAACATGCCTGGGGTGTACTGAAATGTCAAAGTTTATGTAGGCGATAAAGCACATGGTGGTAGATATACACTTCCGAAAATTTTAAACGACATCAAAAATCTAATGGCTGGATTTGTTGACTAGATTAATAGCGAGGAGGTCTTGTCATTAAATCCGTTTATAGGAGCAGCCTCAGCACACTCAGATTTTGTACCTTCCACCACTCCACAGTATTTTTCAGTGTACTTTCTAATCATAAATTAATCTGCTATTGTCTCTTGCTGGGATGATAGTTACCTCGGGAATCTGAAAGATATCTATGTGGCTACTATGTTTAGATAATTTATCTTGAGCGATATTTATGGCCTACGATGAACTTCAAGCGGTACTCATGCCTGATGGCTCACTTCAGCTTGAGCGGGTATCCGTTACAGGCAGGATGATTCAGGCGCAGAGCCTGCTTCAAAATACAATAGATGAGCACTCTTCTGAGCCTTCCGGCAGCTGGCTGTTATTGCTTGGTTTTAGTAACCATAAAATACCTCTGTCCTCCTCTTTAGGCTACTGGCGGACGTTCGCTGGTAGTTTTATCCATGCGCTGAGCCTCGCCCCTGATATAGAAGAGCTTCGTGGTGATATTGTTATCTCCCCCACAGATGAAGAATTGGTGTCGCTGTTGGAGTCGGCACCATTAATGGCCGGAGGTGAGTATCTTGATCAGGATGTCCTTGTGGCAATGTGGGATGAGCTGCATCAGGTTTTCAGTCGTAAAATTACCAATTATGAAGGATCTGTTGAAGAGTTTGTTAAGGAATATAGTCCTGATGTGCATTTGGTGGGGCGCATTTATTTCCACTTAGTAGAAAATAAGGATCACGAGGCACCCTTTGCTTTTCTTGCCACCTATTCCACCAGATTAAATGATGAGGGGGAGTCCAAACATCTGCCATTAAAATTTGCCCTCGAAGAATATGCCGGAGATAACAGCAAGCTACTAGAGCTCCTTGTGACTGTTGATACTGCCGCGCAAAAGAGTAAACTGATGGCGGAGCTTAGAGAAAACGGTGAACTGTTTTATCCACTGGCCTGGTCTGCCCACGAGGCATTTGCATTCTTGCAGGAGATTCCGCTGTATGAAGAATCAGGCATCCTTTGCCGTATACCAAACTGGTGGAAGAAAAAGTCTGTGGGTATCAGCCTTAGTATCAATATTGGTGAAAAGATACCTTCTTTTGTTGGTATGGATGCCCTCATTGATTTTTCACCCCGCCTGATGATTGGCGATACGGAAATATCAGAGGCGGAGGCACGTCGTCTGCTGAATGAGTCCGAAGGACTGGCCTTTCTTAAGAACAAGTGGGTTGCTGTTGATCCGGAAAAACTCAAACAGACTCTGGATGCGTATGAAAAGGCTCGCGAGTTAAATGGTGAAGAGGGTGTCACACTTTTAGATGCCATGCGCATTTCGATGAGCCCGCAAAAACTCTTAGGCGCTGGGAATGCAGAAGTTATATCAACTGTTTCCCGTGGTGACTGGCTGCAATCGGTCTTTGACAAGCTTCACAGCCCAGAGGCAATAGGGCCCGTTACTCTTAACAAAACATTTAAGGCCAAACTTCGAAAATATCAGCAGGATGGGCTGAACTGGCTTTTTTACCTCCATAAGTTACAACTTGGTGCATGTCTGGCTGATGACATGGGCTTGGGCAAGACAGTGCAGGTGCTGGCGTTTTTAAATGCGCTTAAAACCGATAATGCCAAAACTGGCGAATCTGCTGCGTCTTCATTGCTTGTTATCCCCGCATCGCTCATGGCAAATTGGGTCAGCGAAATAGAGTCATTTTACCCGACTCTTTCATATTGTGTGGCTCATCCGGATATGCATAAGCCGGGGAAGGTCCCTGTGCTAAAGATAGAGCAACTAGACGCCCTTGACCTTGTAATAACAACCTACGGCTTGGCCCAGAGATACGATTGGATCCAGGATTACTCATGGAACTACATTGTTCTTGATGAAGCGCAGGCAATTAAAAATCCGGGCACAAAGCAGACCAGGGCTGTAAAGAACCTGAAGGCCAAGAATAGAATTGTTATGACCGGTACTCCGGTTGAAAACAGATTGTCTGATCTCTGGAGCCTGTTTGACTTTGTTAATCCGGGATTGTTGGGCAGTTCAAAAGAGTTTGGAGACTTTACCAAGGGGCTGAGCAATGACCCAAATGGTTACGTAAGTCTCCGAAAGGCCGTTAACCCGTTTATTCTCAGGCGTTTAAAAAGTGATAAATCTATTGTTTCCGATCTCCCCGATAAGGTGGAGGTGAAGACCTGGGCATCAATGAGCAAGAAGCAGGCAGTGCTCTACGGTGAGGTTGTCGAAGGCATAAGAAAAGCCATCGAAGAGGCGGAAGGTATTCAACGAAAAGGACTCATCCTCTCCGCACTTATGAAATTCAAGCAGTTGTGCAACCATCCGTCCCAGTATCTTGGTACAGAGCTCTTTGAGGAAAAAGAGAGCGGTAAATTTCAGCGATTGCGCGAAATCTGTGAAACAATCTACGAAAAGCGAGAGCGGGTCCTTGTTTTCACGCAATTTAAGGAAATGACCGGTCCATTGTCTCAATTTCTGGCTACCATATTCAAGCGGGAAGGTTTGGTTCTGCATGGTAGTGTTCCGGTTGGTAAACGAAAACAGTTGATCGAAAAGTTTCAGGGGGCCGAATATGTGCCATTTTTTGTGTTATCTCTTAAAGCGGGTGGTGTTGGCCTTAATCTTACTGCAGCCAACCATGTGATTCACTTTGATCGCTGGTGGAATCCGGCGGTTGAGAATCAGGCGACAGACCGGGCCTTTCGTATTGGCCAGAAAAAGAATGTTATGGTACATAAGTTCCTTACCAAGGGAACTATTGAAGAAAAGATTGACCAGATGTTGACAGAGAAAGCAAAACTCTCAAACCAGGTTGTCGCTGCGTCTGGAGAAAGCTGGATAACAGAGATGAGCACAGATGAACTGCTCGATCTTTTCACCCTGAAACTATAAGCCGTATTTTTTTATCTAACAAAAATATGGGCAGACATTGGCGAACTTTGGAGAAGAACACATTATGAGCTGGGGATATCCAAAATATGTTTCTGTAGCCCAAAAAAAGGCGAAAGCTGAGAAAAAGCTTAAGCAACTCAAGAAAAAAATGGTGGACATTAAACCGGTTGTCTTAGAGGGGCAGACCCTGGCTCGTACCTGGTGGGGAAAGTCCTGGAATCAAAACCTTGAGCGATATGCCGACTATAAAAACCGTATTGGCAGGGGGCGAAGCTATGTTCGCCATGGAGCGGTTCTCGATCTGAAGATAAGCTCGGGAAAGGTCCGTGCCCTTGTGAATGGCTCTGGTTCACAACCTTATAAAGTGGTTATCAGCATCAAAGCTCTCGAGAAGTCCCACTGGAGTGAAATTCAAACCCAATGTGAAGGGCAGTTGAAATCATTACAGGTTCTGCTTGCCGGTACGTTTCCAAAACCATTGGCCGAAACCTTTTTTAATGAGAAAAATGGGTTATTTCCAAGCCCGCAGGCAATCAGTTTTGATTGCAGTTGTCCCGACTGGGCCACAATGTGTAAACATGTTGCTGCAACTCTCTATGGTATAGGTGCCAGATTCGACGAAGATTCATCCCTGTTTTTCACTCTGCGAGGTGTCGATACCAAGGACCTTGTAGCGAGAGCGGTGGAAGATACAGCAGGTAAAATTCTGGCTAAAACGAAAAAGAAGAGTGCCAAGGTCCTTGATGATGCCAATCTCTCAGATATGTTTGGCATAGATATGGATACTAAGTCCGACTTTAGCCCAAAGAACAAAGTGGCTCAACCTGCAAACACAACCAAAAAGAAGAAAAAAGCAAAATCCGCCCCCCAAAATGGCATAGCTGGCAACCTCAAAAAGAGTGGACAAAAACAGGGTCGACAAGGGACTGCCACAAGCCATGTCGCTGAATTGATCACTGCTAGCACAACAGGAATAAGTGTTGATAAACTCTATGAAGAAACCGGCTACCCCAAGACTAAACTGTATGGAATCGTGCAGCGCTTAAAGAAGAAAGGGCAGATTAGAAACAAGTCCCATGGGGTGTATATAAAGTCTTGATATTGACTCCCCTTTCTTTCCTTGGTGAAACGTTTGGTATAACCTAAGTTTTGCAATTGCCTAGTTTGCCGAAGGTGCGAGGCGGCGTACACGCAGACGTACTGTAGTATTTCAAGTGTGCGCAAACAATGCAGATTCGGTAAAATCGGCAATCCCAAAGGGTGGCAAGCATGGGAAAATGCTCTTTAATACAACGCACTTAAAAAGTGAACTGACATTTCATTTACAGTGCATCTAATGCACTGAAATAAAATAACTAAAAGAATTTTTCCATGTTTGACATGCAAGATTTAGGTATAATATATTATATTGGTTATTTGATTTAATATGATTTCTGTTGTACGTTATGTACAAATGGTACACGCTGGAGGTCTGCTATGCTCAAAACTATTACAACCGCCGATGCTAGGAAAAATTTTGCGGATATCGTTAACACCGTTGCTTACGGTAAAGAACCTGTGGTTTTGACTCGGCGAGGACAAGAAATAGCTGCTTTGGTCTCTATAGAGGAACTTCATTTGCTTCAAAAGATTGAAGATCATATTGACATTGAAGACGCAAAAAAAGCCCTTGAAGAGCCTGGTGAGAACATTTCTGCAGATGATTTCTGGAAAGAACTGGGGCTTTAACAGGTGGGATATACTGTAGAGTTTCGTTCATCGGTATGGAAAAATGTAAAAAATGTTTCCAAAAAGGATTTGGTGAAAATAAAGAGCAAGATAGAAGAAATTAGTTCTAATTTGCCTGATCCAGCTACCACCAAAATGAGCGGGAACAATACTTTTCATAAAGTAAGATCTGGCAATTACAGAATTATTTACGATATCTATGAAGACCGATTAGTAATATTGGTTGTAAAGATTGGTCACAGAAGGGATGTTTACCGCAAGCTGAAGTAACTTATCATTGTACATTAAGTTTTTTCTCCACTTCGCGTGTGTCGTTATGCCACTACAAATTTTCATTTTGAAGAAAAATGTTTGGCAAAAGATCTGCAAACTAGGCTGAGAGGGCTGGGCTTTGATGATATCGACGAGGTTAACACCGGGTATGTTCTAATCAAATCTATTGTTTCCGAATCCGCCATTTTCAGTGGTTTCTGCCCGCTGACACTCCCAGAATCTTGAACTATCGAGGTAATAAAACGGATAAGGAATATTCGCTTTTCTGCCTGAATTCGGTAGAAGGGCAATATAGTCGCGAAAAGTCCGGGTAAGTTCAAAAGGAGGGTTCTATAAAGTTTTTAGTAATACGAGCAGTTTCGATATGGTCGAAAATGGATAGCAGAAGAATCGGTTTATAGGGCGAGCAGAAATTGATCAGTCGTGTCCAGCTGTTCTTGTTTTTGTCGACCCTGAGTTTTGCTAAGGTATGGAGGTAGTAGTCTAGTCTACTGCATATGAAACCACCTGAGAGCCTTTTAATATATCCTCCTCATCCATCGTCTCGATAAACCCAGAGAGAGCGCGGTGAAAGGTTGTGGCATGAAGATCACAAGCGGCAGCGGCCAGGCTGTTGGCGGTATCATGGTTTTTTGACAGCAGATTGTGAATCGCTCGCACAGCCTGCTGTTCTGCTTCAGATTCTATCGCCTGCAACAGGCTTAGGTCGGTTTGACAGCGGTTGCAGGTGTTTTTGGCTCTGAGACGGGCCTTACATAAAGGACAACGTTCCATAATTTAGTACCTGAGAAATCATTTATCCCGACTTATTTCCCGTCTATCGGGGTTACGTTTCAATATAGAATATAATTTCGGAGAGTTCATCCATAAGTTGCTGTATCAACTCGGTATCGTCTTCAGTTATGGCACCATTGATTGCCTCAATCAGGTCGATCATATCTTCTCGATCATCTGCGCCAACCGTATCAAACAGGCTGCGGGCTTTATCAATTAAGGCATTGGCCTGAACATGTCGGCTGTTGCCTGATTCCACTTGTGATGGCGGTTGATTAACGGTGGGTTGATCGTCAGAATCTATATCCGCGTCGGTGAAATCTTCATCGAACAGTTCAAAAATCTTTTGTCGGGCCTGGGTAAGTGAATCACCAGCGCCTTCAGTGAGGACATTGTGGATGGTAATCGTTTTTTCCAGCCCGGTGTCTTTTTCGGTGGCGCTCACCTGCAGAATACCGTCGGAGTCGAGGGCGAATTTAGCGATTATTTCGCTGCCCGCCCGGCGTTTGGCAAGTCCTTCAACTGTAAATCGTCCCACCTCGAGATTGTCTCTTGCGTCTTCGTGCTCGCCCTGGAAAACCTTAACCTCCACCGCCTTTTGGTTATCTATCGCAGTGAAAAAAAGCTCGCTTCGGGTAACAGGTATTGGAGTATTTTTCCGGATAATCGGGACAAACATGTTCTCCGAGTAATAGCCATCTAAGTCGCCAAGAGCACTCACCCCGAAGGTGTATGGTGTCACATCCACCAGTACCGACCGGATCTCAGACCCGTTAATCATTGCCGCCTGCAGGGCCGCACCAGCGGCGACACAAAGATCCGGGTCTATTTCAAAGCGTGGGGGCATGCCAAATTCCTTTTCCAGGCGCTGCTGCACAAGAGGGGTACGGGTCGAACCGCCCACCAATAGAATTTCGTCGATGCTGGTAGCTATCAGGTTGGCATCTTTTAATACCAGGTGGACACTATCCAGAGTATCATCTAGAAGCGGATCAATCATCTCTTCGTATTTACTGCGGGCAAGTTCGGCTTGAAAGTGGTAGGGGACACCGTCCCGGTCGAGCAGGTACTCCTCTTCAATCAGGTAAAACGGTTGGGATGAGAGTTGCTTCTTGGCATTCTCCGCCGCTCTTTTTATTCTTGCACGGGCAGGTTTGGGAATATCGGTTATGCCATCCTGTTGCAATAGGTCCAGAAGATAGCTTTCTATGAGGGCGTCGAAATCGTCTCCTCCTAGTTGATTGTTACCGTGGCTGGCAATAACCTCGACGACATCATCCTGTAAGTCGACCACGGAAACATCGAAGGTGCCGCCACCCAGATCGTAGACCAATACCTTTTTCGACCCTTTATGGTCACTCTCATAAACCAGCGTGGCTGCGGTGGGCTCGTTGATGATTCTGGCGACTTCAAGGCCTGCAATAGCGCCCGCTTCCCGGGTGGCTTGCCGCTGGTGGTCGGAAAAGAAAGCGGGCACGGTGATGACCGCCTTGGTAATTGATCGGCCCAGATGCTTCTCGGCGATCTGTTTGAGCTGTTTGAGAATCATCGCCGAAATTTCCTGGGGGGAGTACTGCTGGTCACCAAGCTCCACTGGCTCTGTTTGCCCCATCCGCCGTTTGATGGATTTAACTGTACGATCAGGGTGGAGGACATAATTGTTCATTGCCGGCCCACCAACTAACAGATTGCCGTGATCATCCAAACCGACATATGAAGGCAGTAACTTGCCGTCCGGGCCGTCGATTATTGTTACAGAGCCATCTTCATAGACCGCTACTTCGGAATTTGTGGTTCCCAGGTCAATCCCAAGAATTATCTCAGCCGTACTATCCATACTGTTATTCCTCGTGTTTATTGACGATCACCTCTGGTGATCGGATGACTTTTTGGTCCTGCCGGAAGCCTTTTCGATTCTCCTGGAGCACCGTATTGTTTGTTTGTTGCGGCGCGAGCTTAAAACCGACTGCTTTCATGACGTTGGGGTCAAACTGTTCACCTACGGTTTTTATGGCGAAGACCTCACAGTGCTCAAGAGAATCGAGGATGCGGCCGAGAATGATCTCCTGGCCTTCCATGTGACTGTTGAGCCATTGTCGGCATTGTTTCCCACCTGGCAGTATTCGTTCGGCAAACGACGGTGACGGCGGCTGAACTTGCAGGCCCGCCTCTACCCGATCATAGAGTTCTATCAGCCCGGAGATGGCGGGTGCCAGAATGGTACGAGCCGCATCACGATCCTGCTGCTCTTTGGCCTGAATCAGCTGGGCTATATCCTGCTGGCTATCGTCTAACGAGGTAAAGGCCTTACGGAAATCGTCAAGCGCCCCCTTGAACTGCCGCGACTCGATCCGGACCTCATTCCTGAGTCCGCTAAGTTCCTCGAACAGGCTCATCTGATCGGTTCTGTGCGTTGTTGGTTCGAGGGTGAAATCACCATCAAGGTAGGCCCGGAACCGCGCTACCAGTTCTTCCTTTTGTTGCTCATCTTTGTTGTCCAGAGCATCATTCATAATAACTTCAACTCCCGGCAGAATCGCCCAAGGCCTTCACTGAGTATGCTCTGCCATTCCTCACGGGAGGCCGGAATTTGCTGCGTGTCCTTTTGTAACAAGAGGCCTGCAACATCGGCAGGTTCTGGTAGGGTGCAGTGAAGCAGCCGGTACGACAACCGGTCCTCTGCAGTTTTAATACGTTCATAGGCCCCGTATATCCGCTGGAAATCTTCGGAGCAACGTTCTGGGGGATAGCGTCGCACCATGCCGAGGTAGGCTTTTTTTACTGCAGTATCATCGGCGCTCTCATTTACCTCGAGTATTTCGTATGGCGTTTTCATAAGTCATCATCAAATAGATTGAGTTGTCTGCCGGCTGGTTTTTTTGGCTTAGAGGGTTTTGTGTCTTCTTGCATGTCTGGCATGCTCTTTGGCTGCCCAAACGGCCCGAAGTCGATGCCAAAATCGTCTTCGTCATCGTCAAAGTCGAAATCATGATCCAAACCTGTCTTCTCCAGGATGTTTTCAATATGATCGATAAAATCGAATTGATTTTTTTCGACAAGGTCGTCGAAGAGATCTTCCATTTCGTCATAGGCTGTAAATGTCATTGGCGTGTTCGTTTTCAAAACGGAGGCCAGCATCTTCCACACTTTGAATTCCGGAACATGAGGGTGTTGCTTTACTAGCGATGCCGAACATTTGAAGAGAGCTATGGGCAATTCGATCTGCTCTAAAGCCCGGCAGATAGACAAGCCTTCTTCGCGGCTAAAGTCCCGGGATACTGCATTTGAAAAGTAGCCTTTCAGAAGTTGGCAAACCTGCTTCAACATTGGCCAATGTTTGTCTTCAAAACCGAGGATCCACGAAATCAACCGGCGGAATTCTGTGGAGTCAGTGGTCTTCGTTGTATTGATATACTGTTTGAGGGTTTTGTCATACTCTTTCTGTCGTGTCTTGGGCAAACCGTAAAGTCTGGCTTCAAGGGCGACAAGAATATGGCCAAACAAGGGATAGGGGTTCTCCTGTCTGCCCTCATCAATGTGCTGTGCTCCAGAATCGTTGTTCTGGAGCAAAAGGAGTATGCCGAGACAAATTAGGCTGCGACCTTTATATCTGATTGATCTGGCCCTGGTGTCGGCTGCCAGAAGTTCTTTTTCCGCCAGGGCCCATTTTTTTTGGGACGCCAATTTGCGACCATGTTCCAGGCGCGATGCAACCAGAAAATCGAGAGCCGCAGTGTTGATGGGATCAACTGCCAGCACTCTTTCTGCCAGCCCGGCGGCTTTTTTGTGGGCATTTCTGTTGCTGCTGGCCCGCATGGCGACAAGGAGAAGAGACACCTCCTCGGGCAGCTTCTGCACAGCCTCCTGGATCATAGCATAATGTTGTTGTTTGCTTTGATGACGCTTGGCGTATTCCAAAGCATCAAGCCAGGTATGGACATGGCTCGGGTCGTACTCCAGACTTTTCAACATGGTATCGAGGACTTCCAGTGGTGAGTGTTCATAGCGGTTTTGTTTCATCAGCTTCACCTGATGACGCATCACCATGGCAATTTCATGGTGTTTTGCTGGATCCTTAGTGTTGATTGTCTCTAAGTAGTCGCCCCAGTAGGTTACAGCAAATATGGGCATGTTATCTTGTTCGGCAGCCAAGGCGCACAAATGGATTTTTGTGCTTCTGTTGAAGGTCTTTGAGCGTGCCAATATCTCAATGGCCTGTTCACCGCAAAAAGGCAGGATATTCCGATATAACTCAAAGATATTCGCCCTGGGGAAGAGGCGTTCATTTTGGCGGACAATTTTGTATAACAATACGGGTTTGCCGTCGGCTGTAGCCAAGTTTTCCAGTACACGAATTTGACTGTTAGATAAACCGTGGAGTCCCGGTAGTTTGGATCGGCTCCCTTTTGGTGTGGCTACAAGGTCGGCAAGCAGGGATTTGGCTGAATCTGTGGAGGTCAAGAAGGCAGTTGCACAATGATAATAAGGGGAGTCTTTGGTAATTTTTCGGAGAATCTCGCATCCTTTGGTCTTGTCATCGGAGAGATGATGCAAGCCGGTCAACAGGGTGCGCAGGTCGCGATATGGCGAACGAATGGGTATTTGCCTTAAGACTTCCTCAAGCTTGTCTTTCTGATTGCTGCAAGATAAGTCGATTGCCGACAGGGCCTTAGGGTAGATTCTGGCAATCGCCGAGTCAGCCGCAAAGTTTTCAAGTTTCACATTGTTGTCGGCAAGCAGCAGTGCACCGAACAGTGCCTCTAGCTGTTGCTGCTTTTTTGTGGGCAGTTCATTCTGGCATAGGTTGTAGAGGCTGACCGCCTCGGCGTAATCCCCTGCCTGGAACAGGAGGTTGAGCTTTAAAGGATTGACTTTTGCGTTCTGGAAACGTTGAACCAGAACATCGAGCAGGGCGCTAGCCTCTTTGAACATAGATTTGGCAGCCAAGGCCAAGATTCTACCCTGATATGCCTGTTCAAGTCCCTGAAAAAACTCCTCGCTCTGATCCAGCTTTAAGAGATGCTTATAACAAGCAATGGCATCTTGAAATTTTTCTTGTTTGAGCAGGAGACCTCCTCTTTTTCTCAACTCTTCGAGGGAAAGGCTGTGCAGGGAGGCAGTCTTGTTTACTTGATTCTTGAATTTCTTTTTTTTCCGTTTTGCCATAGTATTGTGCCTATTCCTTGTGTCAAAATGACTATCATAACCCGGCATAATACAACTTTATTATCTATTTGGGTCGTAGAATCCTTCTTAAGGGAGGTAAAAACAAGATGAAATTTCTCTCTTTTGCCAAGCGAGCCGGTATACAATAAAAAAGTGGATTTCATTGTATATATAGGATAGTTACTTGTAGGCGTTTGAGTATGTTGATAATTTTATTGTGGATTTTTGATCATGCCAGTGAGTCAGCGTTTTTTAGAGCGATGTCTGTTAGTTGACATCGAGGTGAATGAAAAAAACGTCATATATTCACTTGGGGCAACTCTAGGAGATGCCACCTTTCAATCAGAGTCCGGGAAGCCTGTCAATACAAAAACGCTGGAACAATTCGATAATTTTGGGCGGGATGCAGAGTTCATTCTTGGTCACAATATAATCGTTCATGATCTTCCATATCTTCAAAAAGTAAATCAGAGTATTAAAGTCTTTAGTAAACCAGCAATAGATACTCTTTTTCTTTCCCCTTTGGCCTATCCCGCTAACCCTTATCACAGACTTGTCAAAGATTATCAGATAGTTCGGGATAGCGTAAATAATCCGGTGAAGGATGCTCTGCTTGCGGGAAAAGTGTTTTTGGAACAGTGGAGTACGTTTATTGAACAACTTGATGGAGGAAATGAAGGCCCTGTTTTTTATAGAAGTTTTTTACAACAAGACCCTAAGCTGGCTGGTACCACGGATGCTTTGGAAGCGATGGGTATTCCTCTTTTATCTGGAGATGATTTATATGAGTCATTTAGCTGGTTTGCCAAAAAGTGTTGTTGCTCAACCGCTGTAGATCAATTGGTAGACAAATTATTTGATGAATCATTTCCCCACCAGCCAGTTCTTGCATATATTACAGCCTGGTTAACCGTTGCTGGAGGGAATTCTGTTCTCCCGCCCTGGGTGAGACACCAATTCCCACAGATTTCCTCAATTCTCCATGGATTACGGGAGAATCAGTGTGGTGATTCTCGGTGTGACTACTGTCAAAAACATCACAACCCACAGGCCTTTTTGCAAACGTACTTTGGCTTTGAGGATTTTAGATCTCAACCTGCAACTGAGGAAGGATTGAGTTTGCAAGGTGAAGTGGTGCGAGAGGCTGCTAAAAACAGAACGATTTTTGCTACCTTACCAACAGGAGGTGGTAAATCGTTATGTTATCTGTTGCCTGGGTTAATGCGGTATTTGCGGCGTAATATGCTAACGATCGTCATTTCACCTTTGCAGGCATTGATGAAAGATCAGGTGGATAACTTTTCCAGGCAAACAGGAACTAAACTCGCCACTGCATTATATGGAATGTTGACTCTGCCTGAACGGGGCGAGGTGCATGAGGCCATACGATTAGGTGATGTTGGCGTATTGTATGTTTCTCCTGAACAGTTACGTAACCATTCATTTGTAAAAACTATTAGCCAGAGAGAAATCGGAGCCTGGGTTTTTGATGAGGCACATTGCCTGTCAAAATGGGGACATGATTTTCGACCAGATTATTTTTATGCCATTCGCTTTATTCGGGAGTTTGCCCAGGGTGAAAAAACGCAAATTCCACCGGTGCAATGTTTTACTGCCACCGCCAAAAAAGATGTTAAAGCGGAGATAATAGACACTGTCCAGAGCGAATTAGGGCTCAGGGTTAACCAGTTTGAGGGTGGTCATGAAAGAAGCAATCTTCATTATGAGGTTTATCCGGTTGCAAAGTATGAAAAATTTCAGGTAATTCTGGAGATTTTAAGAGCAAGGTACAACAATAACGGCTCTGTCGTCATCTACTGTGCAACGAAAAAGAATACAGAAAAGTTAGCCGAGTTTTTACAGAACAATGGCTATGATGCGGACGCGTTTCATGCCGGTTTGCAGGTATCATTAAAAAAAAGAATTCAAGAAAGTTTTATTGCAGGCAGTTTACCCATTATTTGTGCCACCAATGCTTTTGGTATGGGGATAGATAAGGATGATGTTCGCCTGGTAATCCATGCAGATATCCCCGGATCTTTAGAAAATTATTTGCAAGAGGCTGGAAGAGCGGGGCGGGATAGAGAAGATGCTGAGTGTATCCTTATCTTTGAAGAACATGACATTGAAGGACAGTTTAGGCTCAGTAGCAGTTCAAGGCTTACCAGAAGAGATATCGCCCAGATATTAAGGGGGATTCGCTGTGCTTCAAAAGGTGGTCAGGAAGTTGTGTTAACAACGGGAGAACTACTGAAGCAAGAAGTAGTAGATATTGACTCAGAAGATTTTTACGACCCGGATACAAAAATAAGGACAGCGATTGCCTGGTTAGAGCGTGCCGGTTTTTTAGAAAGAAATGAAAATAATACCAGGGTGTTTCAGGGAAAACCCTTGGTGCGGGACTTACAAGAGGCTGCAGAGAAAATTGGCAAACTGGACTTGTCTGATCGCCAGCGAGAGCGATGGCTGGCAATAGTCAAAGCCCTCATGGAAAAGGGTGATAAAGATGGTTTTAGTACCGATGAACTTGCCAGCCTGTCATCTTTTTCAACAACGGAAGAAGATGGCCTGTATTTAACAGATACCCAGCGAGTGCTCACCACCCTGCAGGATATGGCAGACCAGGGTCTTTTATCTAAAGAGACCACTCTGACGGCGTACATTCGTTACAAGGTTTCCAAAAGTGCCACCATACAACTGCAAAAGATTTGTCAGTTAGAAAAGGACTTTCTGAAAATTCTTGAAGAGTTGGCTCCCGATGCAGATGTAAAAAGTCCGTTAGAACTCGATTTGCGTCAGCTCAATCAACAGCTTGTCGATTTAGGCCATGAGTATGGCTCTCCCACGGTATTGAACACTATTCTTTATGGCTTAAGCAAAGATGGGAAAGGGCTTGCGGGGCAGAGAGGGAGCTTAAGTATCAAGGCCAGAGGAAACAATCAGCTCACAGTATATTTGCACAGGGGGTGGACTGATCTCGTAAAAACAGTGCAAATCAGGCAACAAGCCGCCCATGTTGCTCTGCAAGTTTTACATAGGACTATCCCTGTAGGTGCAAAAAAGAACAAAGACTTGTTGGTGGAGTTTACCTTAGAGCAGATTGTAGATGGTCTGAAAACTGATCTTTTATTGTTACCCCAACTCAAAAATCCATTGGCTGCTGCTGAACGGGCATTGACATTCATGCATGAGCAAAGGGTTGTCGATCTTCAACACGGCCTGGCAGTATTCAGGCAGGCTATGACTTTGCGTCTGAATACAGAAGATAAGAGGCGCAGGTATGCTGCAGCGGATTTTTCTCCCCTGAAGACACATTACGCTGAAAGAAATTTTCAGATACATGTAATGAATGAGTATGCCAGACAGGCGCTTGAACAACTCAGCACCGCCATGAGGCTGGTTAGCTCATATTTTAATGATGAAAAGGATGATTTTGTTAACAGGTTTTTTCCGGGCAAAAAGAAAATGCTTGAAAGAGCAACAAGTGATCAATCCTACCAGCGTATTGTTGATGACCTGAAAAACAAAAATCAGACTGCAATCGTCTCTGCCCCTGTTGATAAGAATATGCTGGTTTTAGCTGGGCCCGGCTCTGGGAAAACAAGGGTTGTTGTCCATAGGGTTGCTTATTTATTACGAGTTAAACGGGTGAGCGCTGGTTCAATTCTTGTTCTTTGTTTTAACCGAAGTGCGGCCTTGGAGTTAAGGAAAAGGTTGAGAGAGCTTGTGGGCGAAGAGATGCGATGGGTTACCGCCTTAACCTTCCATGGACTGGCTTTACGTTTAACCGGTAGATCGCTGGTTGCACTCCGGGACATTGCTGGGAAACAACATGAGATTGATTTTTCTAAAATAATTATAGATGCCATTAACCTCTTAAAAGGAAAGACTGATGTCTTGGGGTTTGCAGAAGGTGTGCGTGAAGATTTAGTTGGAAAGTTTAGTCACATTCTGGTTGACGAGTATCAAGATATAGATGCAGATCAGTACGAACTCATTTCATTGTTAACAGGGAAAGCCCTTGAAGATAATGATCAGAAGATGGCTATCATGGCTGTTGGAGACGACGATCAAAATATTTACCGGTTCAGAGGAGCAAACGTTGGTTTTATCAGGAAATTCCAAGAAGATTACAACGCTGATATTCACTGTTTGACGGAAAACTATCGCTCCACTGGAAATATTATTTCTGCCTGTAACAATCTTATTGAACATAATAAAGACAGGATGAAAACAGAGCATCCTATTCAGGTCAACCAAGTCAGGGAAATGCTCCCTAGAGGCGGCAACTGGCAGATTAATGACACTGTCGTTCGAGGAAAGGTTCAGGTCTTAAAAGTAAAGGATGACGTTCATCAGAGTGTAACACTTTGTGAAGAAATAAAGAGAATGCAATCTCTTGAGGGTGGCTTTGATGTAAATAATTGTGCTGTTCTGGTTCGTGAGTGGAAAGACCTGGATGTTATCAGATCGGTGTTTGAAGAATCAGCAATTCCCATAAATTTTAACTGGGGAAGAGGAGGGGGTTTTCCCAGCCTCACACGGATTCGAGAAAACGCTCTTATGCTCGAACATCTCAAAACGAAGAGGGGACAGTCGATGGCTGGTTCATCGTTGTTTGAATTTTTACCAGATGACCAAACAAATGATAATATCTGGGAGGAGAATCTACGATCTCTGCTTAAAGAATGGATTGAGGAAACACACGACACAGAACAACCTGTAGCAGCCATTGAAGATTATCTTTATGAGGCATTAGCAGATCAAGGACGGTCAAAGAATTTAGGTAATGGTATGTTTCTATCAACTGTCCATTCTGTTAAAGGACTTGAGTTTGACCATGTGTTTATCCTGGATGGTAGCTGGTCAAATAAGGTCGGAGATGAAGCGGAAGAGGAGCGAAGACTCTTTTATGTTGCTATGTCACGAGCCCGGGAAACGATCACTCTCTTTTCCATGTGTGATGCTGTCAATCCTCATAGCACTTTGCTGAGGGGTGAGTTTATGCTTTCACGTTCATCGGACGTTTCAGGAGTAACTTCTCAATCAATATATACGTACATTCTTCTGGGAATGGATGATCTCTTTATTGATTTTGCGGGTATGTGGAAAGAAAATCACAGGTCCAGAAAAGCTATTAAGGAGTTGAAGGTTGGAGAGGATGTTTTCTTTAAGTCTTCAGGCAATGCAACTGAACTTGCGAATCAGGCAGGATTTTCTGTGGCGCGATTGTCTAAGTCTGCTAGGAATAGATGGTCAAATTCGTTGATGGAAGTGAAAGACGCCAAAGTGGTGGCAGTAGCCAGGAGGTATAAAGAAGATAATCGTGATGAGGCACA
>JAWSVG010000006.1:0-295 GCA_033852035.1 Desulfocapsaceae bacterium
GTGTCGTTGTATTCGCCCTGAATTCAACTCCTTACAGTGGAATGACCGGTTATCCGGCTGGGGACTCGATCACGAGTTCTGAAATTGTGCTTACTCGTCCGAAAAAACGTAAAGGCAAAGGAAGGATTGCTAATGCGACACGTCGGCACACCGGTCTCACGGACATCCTGGAATGGGTTGGCAAGGTTTCCGGCATTGATGATGACGTTCGTGCTTCATTCAGCGAAGGTGATGCGGAGAAGATGCTTTCTATCGCGCGCTACTGGATTGGTTCTGGTGGCAACACACTACCGTG
>JAWSVG010000006.1:417-22612 GCA_033852035.1 Desulfocapsaceae bacterium
GGCTCAACACAATCAAACTTTTGACCCTCTATTCCGTGAAGGCTCTCGAACCAATGGCCTTCTCCAAACAACCCGGTAATATTCCGGATGTCATATCCATTAAAAACACGCTGACACAACTCAAGTGTCTCAATCTGGAAAAATATCTGATCGTCACTGATAACGGCTACTACAGCCAGAAAAACATGATGGAATTCGCCTTGCGCAATGTGAAATCCCTGACCTTGGTAGATCCAAATATTGTCTGGGTTCGTGAGACGGTTGATGTAAACGGTAAGTAATTACCTTGTGGATGTTTATAACCATATGCTATAAAATCGCACGCGTATTTTCTTGTTTTTTCCACCCCTTGTATGGTGCTAAACAGTCTGGTTTTGGCTTCCACGGATCACCAGAAGGACACAGACAATTCTCGCAGGTCAGAATTGTTAGCGGATGATCATCACAGAACCTTATTAAGCTCGCGTTGAATAACACGACCCAGGTTTTCAAGAGTAAATGGTTTTCTGATATAAGCATTAACGCCCAATTTAATCGCTTCTCGAACCCTATCATTTTCAGAGAAGCCACTGGCAATAACGGTCTTTTGTGATGGTACAATTTGCCTGATTTGACGATATGTTTCCAAACCGTCAAGGCCAGGATCCATGATCATATCTAAAACAACCAAGTCAATCTGATTCTTGCCAAGATACTGAATCGCAGCCTCACCACTCTCCACAGAAGAAACCCTGTACTGCAAATGCCTTAATATTGCAGTAGATATTTCACGCTGCTCCTCAATATCATCGACAATAAGAATGGACTCACCTTTTCCCTGGATTCCAGTCATAGATGTTGCAGTTTCACTCTGTTCGACAGTCTGTCTCGTTACCGGAAAGTACAACTCAAAAGTCGTCCCAGCCCCTAACTCACTTTTAACGTCGATATACCCATTGTGATCCTGAACAGCACCCCAGACCACTGTCATGCCAAGCCCAGTTCCACTCTGACCTAATATCTTTTTTGTGTAAAATGGTTCAAATATCCGCTCTAAATCTTCATGGGCGATACCACTACCACTGTCTGAAACTTGTAGAAGAGCGTACTCACCTTCCTTGACCCAACCATACTTCTGCTTCGACTCATCCTGGTAGCAATTGGCAGTCTTTATAATTATATGTCCACCAGTCGATTGAGCCTCTGCCGCGTTGGAGACCAAGTTCATTATTGTTTTGGTGATATGGATAGTAGAACCAAGTATTGGCAATAGATCGTCAGCCAAATCAACTGTAACTTCAATGCCATGGTGATGTTTCAGAACCTGAGTGTACTCAGGCGAGTTGAGGTAAGATTGCACTATTTGGTTAATGCTTATGGCTTCTTTCGATAGGACACCACGACGGGTAAGAGCCAGCAAATCCTCCACAATCGCCGAAGCTTTAAGCCCAGATCGCTGAATAGTCTGAATAGGTTTTTTCAGTGCGCTCCCCTCTTCCAGTTGATGGAGGATCAGATCGGGATAGCTTACAATGCCTGAAAGTACATTGTTTAAGTCATGAGCAACACCTCCTGCCAACAACCCGAGTGCTTCCATTTTTTGGGAGCGTACCAGCTTTTCCTGCAGTTGCTTCCTTTCTTCGTCAGCCTGAAGTCGCTCACTCATTTCCCGTCTGAGCTGTTCATTTATGTTCTGTAACTCGGCAGTTCGCTCCTTAACTCTTTCCTCTAATTCAACATTCAGCGTCTCGAGTTTTTGGTTAATCCGAGTGAGCTGTTCAGCATAGGTGTCTTTGGCGGTGATTGCTTCCATCAACTCTTCGTTTTTATGATAAAGTCTCTGGGACATATCATTAAAATCTGCAGCCATACTCCCTATTTCATCTCCAGATTCTATATCTACCTGTTCTCCAAGCCCTCCTTCACGAACTTTTTGAATCGCCTTGCTGAGTTTTACCGTAGGCTGAATAACTGCGTGGGAAAATAGCCTGTTAGCCATAAACCCGCTTATAAAAAGGAGTGATAGTAAAAGTCCCACACCGAGAGATGCAATTAGGTACAGTTCTTTTTCTAAATCACCTAAATCATAGAAAATACGTATATAACCAACTTGTTCTCCTATTATTTCAATAAGAGATTCAAATACAGCATATGATTCGTCATTGATTTCTTGTACAGAAAAAGATGACTCCTTAACAAGCCCCTGCCTCAATGGCTCAGAGAGAGGCGCCACCACCTTATCTTTTGAGGCCAGTAAAAGTTGCCCGTTAAGCTTGTACAGCTCTACCAGAGTGATTTGCTTTACTGTTTGTATGTCTTGAATGGAGTTTTCCAGTGCAATCATCTGCCCTGCAAAAATTTCATTGGCCAAGGCTTCTCTTTTCTGCTGATATATTGCTTTTAACAGTACCTCAATATTATTATGGAGGCCCTGACGACGCTTTTTTTCATAAGGCACAATCGTCACAAAAGTGAGCGCCGTTACAACAAAACACACAATCAGTATAGAGGCGTTTATCCGAAGCCGGAGAGATTTATTGCGAAAAAGTCCCATTGGAAACAATATCTGTCCTTATCAAGGCAAACGGAGTGCTTTATAAAATTGAGCTTCCCCGTTGACAAATTGTAACATCGATACATAACTCGAAACAGGATCGCCATTGGAATCAAATGTCAACAGCCCTGTGCTGGTCTGGTAGTCTTTTGTTTGACTCAGTGCTTTTTGTATTTCTTTTCTATCAACAGAGCCAGCTCTCTTAATCGCATCAATCAGGAGAGAAACCGTATCAAAGGTCATCGCAAAAATGCTAGAAGGATGATTGTTCCTTTGTTCAAGTCGGTAGTAGAGGGCAACCAGTTTTTTGCTCTCTGGTTCAGGGGACTCGTGATGCCACTGGGCAAGATAGAAAGATCCATCTGCTGCCTCACCTGCTAAATCTGCAATATTCCGTTCCCAGCCATCTCCTCCAAGAAACCGAAGCTCCAAGCCAAGTGCCCCCGCCTGTCGCAGAATGATGCCGCCATCTCGCTCATAGCTCGGTAAAAAGACAACTTCAGGGGCTAACTCGCCAACCTTCTCCAAAATATTCGAAAAATCTGAAGTGTTGGTTTTATAGTCTCCTTGCCAGAGAACCTCACCACCATATGAATTGAAAGAGGATGTAAAGCTTTCGGTCAAAGACATACTATAGGTTTCACTAACATTTCGCAGAACAACCGCAGTCGAGGCTTGCAGATCAGCATATGCAAATTTCGCCAAAGCACTGCCTTGAAACGTATCTGTAAAAACCCTCCGAAAAATATAGTCTCCGGTTTTAGTAATGTCTGGGTGCGTTGCACTTGGAGTAATCAGTGGAATACCAGCTTGCTGCATCACCTTGGCGATAGGCAGAGTCTGAGAACTCCAGTTTGCCCCAACCACACCAGCAACATTGGCGTTCACAGCACCTCTGGCTGCCTTTATAGCTCCAATTGGTGTGCTGAAGGTATCAAACTTCAGGACCTCCACCCGCCTGCCAACAATTCCTCCCTGTGAATTTATTTGCTCAGCGGCCAAAAGAGCACCTTGCCATCCATCGTCATCCGAGTCGATGGATGAACCTGTTATCGCCAAGATTACAGCAATCTTAATGGGCTCTTCAGCAAACGCCTGGCTTGTATGGTGCAACCCCTGGCTACAGGAAAGAATGAACACTATCGATATTTTAAGAAAAGTGGTCATTAGTTTTTCTCCACCTTAGTACTGGTTTCAGTATCTTCTAGCGCTTCAGGTGCAATACTTTTCAAAAACTGGGCTTCACCCTCATCAATTTTTATCACGACCATTGGTTTGAGCGGATCGCCAAACTCACTGAAAGAAACTTCGCCGGTAACGCCCTGAAAGCCAACGGTTTCCTGTAAAGCGGCTTTGAGCTTTTCGGGTTCCAGTGACATTGCTCGAGTTGCAGCATCAGCTAATAATAAAACAGCATCATATCCTAACGGTTCGGAAGACAAAGCATATTGATTGTTTTTATATAGCTTTACAAACTCTTGTGATTTGGTTGTCTGAACATCTTCGGACCAGTGCGTCGAATAATACCCAAGGGACACTTTATTGCCTCCTTTCGCGAAAAAATCTGACGTACTCCAACCATCACAGCCTAAAGGAATACTCTTAATTCCGACCTTAACTGCTTCAAGTATTATCGCAGCACTTTCATCATGCCCAGGTATAAAAAGAATATCGCTCTCAACCTGACGCAAAACATCCATCTCCTTTCGGTAGTTATCCTGCTGGTATTTGTACTTTACGTACTTATCAATTCGGCCACCCAACTGCTTGAAACTCTCTAAAAAAACATCCGCCAGACCAATGCTGTAATCGCTGGTTGTATCCACAACGACACTTGCAGTTTTTGCTTTGAGCTCCGACACTGCAAACCGAGCCATAGCACGTCCCTGGAAAGGATCGGTATAGCAAACCCGAAAAATGTAGTCACCTACCCGGGTTACTTTTTCGTGGGTTGAGTCCGTTGCAATCATAGGAATTCCGGCACCCTGAGCCACCTTTGCTGCTGCAATAGAGTGAGAACTCCAGGATGGGCCAAGGATTGCGACAACGTTTGCTTCTACCGCCTGTTTTGCGGCAATCTTAGAACCAATTGGCGTGCTCCTGTTATCCAGCTCAATAAGTTCAATGGGATGACCTAATATCCCTCCACGCTGGTTTATCTCTTCCACACCAAGACGTACCCCCGTGTAGGAAGCACGATTAGAAACAGAGGCGATCCCGCTAAAGCCATGAATTGAAGCTATCTTCACGGTTTCAGCGGCAAAAGAACTGGTCCTCAGAAGCATCAAACAAACGATAATCCCCGTAAACAGTATATGTCGTTTCAGAGCAATTCCCCCAAGTCATGAAACTTTTAACCTAAATATTGCAATTGACCAGTCCACCGGAGATGCGAGGCAACGAAGTTGAAGACGTATAAATATACTGTAAAGCTTCGATAACAAAGCAGGTTAGGTGAAATTGTCAATCCCGAAGGGTAGCAAAGTAGCAAAAAAATAATGATCGTAAAAAATATGAGCTTCTAAATTGATTAGTATGGGTGCAACATATCGTCTTGCAAAGACAAATCTATTTTTTTTTCTACTTTGCGTATGCAAGATTTAGGTTTTAATTAAATACCCCTTTTTTGATTATATCTTTATTCGTTCCTTTGTCCAAATTTTAGCAACATTTATTGGAAATCTTGATTTTATGTCTATTTCTTAAGAAACGATGCAAGGGTAAATACATCACCTCCTAGGAACTGACACTTGACTCGACTCTGAGTTTTTTAGGTGTCGGTGTGCACTCATCTTTTCTCTAGGGAGCACAAGAATCAAATATAGTGCTGCTCTAGATTAATATACCAGACGGAGTCTTGTTCCTCTTGCAAAACGGCTATAAAGACCACTGCAAACATGTTGGCTTGTTCATGATTAATAGCAATATAGTCATTCGTTTTACACACAGCTTCTATTATTTTGTCACCATGTGTTTGTGGTGTTGGGATGATGATTCTCGTGGAAGCTCTGCAGTAAATTGGCTATCAACTGGGTACGAAAGAGGACCATGAATAAAGCCGCTCCTAATCCTTTATCGCAGACATCAGCAAGAACAATCGCCAATTTGTTATTTGGGCCGATGAGAAATGCATCGTAAAAACCCCAGGCGACTGTTCGAGCGAATTGAAAACAGGCTCTTTTCATCTATTACGGCAAGGATAACTGCAGGTGATGGTTGGGCGTTTTCACGTTACAGCAGACGGAGGTCGTAGGTTTTTAATTCTATTGTATCAAGAAGCGTATTGCCAAGTAAGAAGAGGGTGATAACGACAACAGCAATACAGCACGTGATTTGAAAGGGATTAATCTTGCGAATGAATCGTAGAGGACTTGTCATCTGTGACTCACCTGCATGACCATGCATAGGTTGTGAAGTGGCTTAGCCGACTGGCAGCTTATACTCGTTCATTTTTCTAGTATTTTTCGGATAGTGCCTAAGATATGTTGTACTTCCTCGGCAGTAATAACCAGATGAGGGCGAAAACGAATGCTCTTTTCCCCGCAGCCGACGAGCAGAATCTTTTCCCTGAGGATCTTTGACAGGAAAGTATTTCTTTTTTCGCCGTCTGCCAGGTCAAAGGCACACATCAGGCCCAGGCCTCGGGGGTTATTGATTTGTTGAGGCAACTCGCTACAGAGTTGTTCTATGCCTTTTAGTAGTTCTGCTCCCCGCAAGCGGGCATTCTCGACCAGATTCTCCTTTTCAATAGTTTTTAAGATCGTTGAGCATCTCACCATGTCAACGAGATTGCCGCCGAAAGTCGAGTTGATTCTGCTTGACTCAGCAAAGACATTGTTTTCAATCTGGTCAAACCGCCTGGAAGCCAGTATGCCGCAAACCTGGGTTTTTTTGCCAAAACAGATGAGATCAGGCTGAATCCCGAAATGCTCATGGGCCCAGAACCTGCCGGTGAGCCCTATGCCGGTCTGCACCTCATCCAAAATAAATATTATTTCATGTTCATCACAGATTGCCCGTAACTTCTGGAAGAATTCTTTACGGAAGTGATTGTCTCCCCCTTCTCCCTGAATGGGTTCGATGATCAGGCCCGCTATATCCGGTCCATTTTTGTTGATATGCTCCTTGATTTCGGTGACAGCTCTTTGCTCGAGTTCGATTGTATGAGCCAAAGATTCGTCACTATCGGGAAATGTACGTTTTGGGTTTGTGATGCGCGGCCAATCAAATTTGGGGAAGAATGCAGTCTTCCTTGGATCGGCGGTGTTTGTGAGAGAGAGTGTGTAGCCGGATCGACCGTGAAAAGCCTGGCAAAAGTGAATGATTTGTGTTCCTTTTTCCTGTTTATTCCCCTGACGGAAATTCTTTTTTATCTTCCAGTCAAATGCTGCTTTGAGTCCATTTTCAACTGCAAGTGCGCCCCCTTCAATGAAAAAGGAGTGGGGGAGATAACTGGGAATAGCAAGTCTGGCAAAGGTTTCCATGAATTCTGCCATGGGCTCTGAATAGGCGTCTGAGTTTGCCGGTTTCTGGACTGCTATGAAACCTAAATGGTCCTGCTGAGCCAAAATATCCGGGTGGTTAAAACCAACCGACATGGATGCAAACATAGAGAAGCAGTCGAGGTATGTATCACCATTTCGCCTGTCAACAAGCCAGCTTCCTTTGGAGTTGTTCAGGTCAACGATGATATCCATCCCGTCCGCCAGGAGATGTTTTCCTATAATATCTTTAACATCAGTTGGAGCAATCATGGTCTCTCTCCCTCTATTCGATCTCAAAACGAACCCCTTGGGCCAGGGGCAGGGTCTCGCCGTAGTTCACTGTTACTGTCTGCCTGCGCATATACGACTTCCAGGAGTCTGAACCGGACTCACGTCCACCACCTGTATCTTTTTCGCCACCGAAGGCCCCTCCTATTTCAGCCCCGGATGTTCCGATATTGACATTGACAAGGCCGCAATCTGAACCGACCATGGAGAGGAATTGTTGCACCTGATTGTGGTTTGTACTGAAGATCGAAGACGACAGTCCCTGGCTGACTTCGTTATTACGCTTAATGGCATTGTCTATTGTCCCATCATATTGGGTTAAATAGAGAATTGGTGCGAAGGTCTCTTCCTGGATCATGGGTAAATCGCTATTGGCCTCAACCAGAGTTGGCTCTACGTAGCATCGTGACCCGTACTTCGTGCCTTTCAGTTGCCTGCCGCCGAAAAGAATGGTGCCTCCCTGTTTAACAATTGTTTTTATTGCCTTCTTGTAGGTTTTTACCGCATCTTTGTCTATGAGCGGTCCCATATGGTTTTCTTCGAGGAGTGGGTTGCCGATTTTAAGACTCGAATAGGCTCTCATCAGATGTTCTTTTACCTCTTCGTAGCGTGAAGAATGAATAATGAGGCGACGAGTCGTTGTGCAGCGTTGTCCAGAGGTGCCAACCGCGCCAAAGACAGATGCCGGTATTGCAAGTTTCAGATCTGCATGTTCTGTAATGATAATTGCATTGTTGCCCCCAAGTTCAAGAATTGATCGGCCAAGTCGCAAGCTTACCTGTTGGGCTGCATGACGGCCCGAAACAACTGAACCGGTAAACGAGATCAGGGGTATTCTCTTGTCTTTGAGCATGTTTTCCCCAACTGTAGCGCGGTCACCGATGACAAGGGAAAAAATGCCTTCAGGAAGATTGTTCTGGTCGATGACTCTTCCTATAATTTTTTGCAGGGCAATAGCAGAAACCGGTGCCTTGGAGGAAGGTTTCCAAATAGAGACATCACCGCAGATGGCGGCGATCATTACGTTCCACCCCCATACAGCCATGGGAAAATTAAAGGCGGTGATTATACCGACAATACCCAAGGGGTGATACTGCTCAAAGAGTCGGTGTTCCGGTCGCTCGGATACCGTAGTCATGCCGTAGAGCATCCTTGATTGCCCAACGGCGTAATCACACACATCTATCAGTTCTTGGACTTCTCCTAACCCTTCCTGCAGTGCCTTGCCGGTTTCGTAGGAGATGAGTGTTCCTAAAGGAAGCTTGAAATCACGCAGGCGAAGACCAATTTGCCTGACTATTTCACCCCTCTCTGGTGCTGGGACGGAACGCCAGTATGAGAATGCAGCCTCTGCTTGGGAGACGATCAGGGAATAGTCCTGTTCAGTGGACTTGGAGATCAGGGCGAATGGTTCGCCATCAACAGGGGAGGTGACTGAGAGTTTTTTCTTTGATTTGTTGGTCAGCCAAGCAGTTCCACTTGAACAACCTGTCATTTCTTTTTCCAGATACAGCTCATCAAGAAAGTGCATGTCCCCTCCAGAGTGTATTGAGAAATTAATGATATAACAATTTATTCTCTCACTAAATTATTTGAGAGTCAAGGGTCGATTTCTTTTAGAACAGGTACTTCTCAAACAAAATACTTAGAAGACTGTCCGAGAATGGCCTTTTGCCCCAACCCTTCGGAATTGTAAAAAATAATTCTCGCAATATTACCTATATGGCTGTGCTTATTTTTTTCGAAAAACCTCAATTTGAGAATAAATGCTTATTCTCGGAGAACCTCTTAGTAAATCAACAGACTCATAGAACAGTTTGGTAAAGCTGTCCATGAAGCCTTGAAAACCAAGCCTGAACATTTCATGAAAAACGTACGGGGTTCCTCTTTATGATGCACGTTATCAATGGTTGGCTACAGCGACGCCATGGATGCCTCGTTTAGTAAATCAGCAAACAGGTGAAGTCTTCGGTCTATTTGATCTTTTCAGGCGATGATGTTCCATGCCATTTTGGTGGCGACAACATAGAGGAAAATCGAAAATATACGCTTTAGCTTGTCAACCGGCAGGGCATGTGCCAGCTTGGCTCCGAGGGGAGCGGTAAGGACACTGAAACAGACGATGAACAGGAGCGCAGGCAGGTAGACAAAACCGAGGCTATAGGCAGGGGTTCCCGCTGTATGAAGGTTGTTGACAATGTAACCAAATGCTCCTGAGATAGCGATGGGGAGACCAATTGCGGCTGAGGTTCCGATTGCTTTATGGGCCGCGACATTGCACCATAACATGAACGGTACAGACAATGAGCCACCACCGATACCGACAAGGCTTGAAGCCACTCCTATGACTCCCCCCACTCCGAACATCCCTGTGTTTCCTGGCAGTTCTCTTGAAGCTTTAGGCTTTTTGTTGGCGAGCATCTGAGTGCCAACAGAGTAGAGGAAAATAAAGAAAAACACCTTGAGGAAGTCCGTTGACAATCTGGAGGCGACCATTGTGCCGAGGAACGTGCCGATCAGGATGCCCGGGATAATCCTTTTGACAACAGCCCAGTCGACGGCATCTTTTTTATGGTGTGACATGAAACTGGAAATTGAAGTAAAAATAATGCTGGCCAGAGAGGTGCCGAGGGCCATATGCATGATAACATCAGGACTGATGGACTGCTGAGTAAAACAAAATATCAGCATTGGTACAATAATGAGGCCGCCGCCGACACCAAGAAGACCGGCGAGCAAGCCACCGATCAGGCCAACGGCAGCATACATTGCAATGATTTCAAAAGTCATGAAAGTGTCTCCTTTCCCAATGCGTGTAACAAGGTATCTCTTCCGGGAACACTTTTATCGACTCTGTTGCTTTCAAGAGCTCGCAATGTTTCCCGAACTGTGTTTCTTGAGACACTACTCGATTCTTTTTACAGGTCAACCGCAAAAAGAATCGAGTATATCGGAGGCTGATGAGTATATACCTGTTTTTGAACCACGCCTCACTTTGTGTACAACCTAACCCCGATAAACGGGAAATAAGTCGAGATAAGTGCCTTATAAATTTTAAAGAGAAATAGAGATGAATCCAGTCGATAATATTTTGAGATCTTTCCCAATCATGGTTCTGGATGGTGCTTTTGCGACCGAACTGGAGCGCCACGGTTGTGACCTTAACGATCCTTTGTGGTCAGCTAAAATCCTCATGGGGAACCCCAAGATAATTGCTGATGTACATAGCGACTACTTTGCAGCAGGTGCGGATTGCGTTATTACCGCAAGTTATCAGGCGACCTTTGAAGGTTTTATGAAACGTGGGTTGAACGAACAGCAGGCAGGTGAGCTCTTACAGTTATCTATTACTCTTGCTACTGTAGCGCGGGATACTTTCTGGGAAAATTCGGGCAACCGCAACAATCGCCCAAAACCAATAATTGCTGCATCTGTGGGCCCCTATGGCGCGTATCTGGCCGATGGCTCAGAGTATAGAGGTAACTATTTGCTGAATGAAGATGAGCTGAGAATCTTTCACAGTAAACGCATGAAGACTCTTCTTGATGCTGCACCAGATATCCTTGCTTGTGAGACCATTCCCTGTCTGGTGGAGGCAAGGGCGCTCGTTACACTTCTGAGGGAGTTTCCGGACGCATATTGCTGGCTTAGCTTTAGTGCGAGAGATGGTTTGCATATAAGTAGCGGCGAAGAGATAAGAGAGTGTGCTGGGTGGCTGAATGGCCATGAGCAGGTGGCGGCTGTCGGCATAAACTGTACGGCACCGGAACATGTAAGTTCATTGATAGCTGAAATCAGAAAAGGTACTGATAAACCGATTATTGTCTATCCTAATTCCGGCGAACAGTATGATGCCACAACAAAGAGCTGGGGAGGAAAACCTGACGGCCTCTCCTATGGGGAATATGCTCGAAAATGGTTTGAGCAGGGAGCACAGTTGGTTGGCGGTTGTTGCCGAACAACACCGCTGGATATACGTGAGATCGCAACCTGGGCTAGAGCACTTTGATTGTCTCAGAAAGTAGCCACCATACTGTTACTGTTTTCGGTTTTTTGATATCACAAGGAGATAGTCTTTAGCGCTAATGACATAATCGCCATCAGGATTTGAAATACATTCCCCTCCACGGCCTTTCTGGACACCGAACACGGTAATGTTTCTTTTAGATTTCATGTTAATAAACGTTTGGAGGAAGTTTGAACCTGCCATCTCTTCCGGTACTGGCATGGCGTACAGTTCATTCCCGTACCGACTACTCAGCAGCTCAGATACGATATGACTTACACCGTGATCGCTTGCTGCGCTGGCGATCAGGTTACTGTTGAGTTCACTGCCGACAATTATTTCATTGGCATTGGCGCGTTGACAGTGCAGTTTATTTGCCTGGTCAGCAAGCTCTACCACACTATATACCTTCGGGTTCATACTTTCCACAGTAAGAGTCGTAAGTACAACCTTGGCATCCCGGGCTGTTGCCTCTAGCCTGTCGTCACCTAAAATGATAATGGTACTGGCGTCCTCCAGGTTAGCCATTTGCAGGCTCTCTTCGTTTACTATTCCTCTGACAAAACCGAGATTCGCATCACTAACCGGTTTTTCCTCAATGTCAGCAATGAGTACAACCGGTTGGTCAACTGTTTGCGGATCGGATCGCAGTTCTTTTAAGACCGCCTTGGCTCTTTGATTCCATTCGCAAATAATGATATGGTTGCTCGCTTTAGACGTGACCATTCCTCTGTTCTCCCTTATTCGTAAACTTATCAGCATAGAGGCAAGACTGGCACTAAGCAGGCCAAGCAGCCCTATACCAAAAAACATGATTATCACAGCTAGAACCCGTCCTTCCAGCGTGGTCGGCGAAATATCCCCGTAACCTACGGTGGTAAGGGTGACGATACTCCACCAGACCCCGCTTGCAAAGGATACGCCTGGTTCAAAAAAAGCGATCAAATAACCGCTGCACAAGATAATGAGTATAATCACGAGGAGTAGTTTAATTACATTTTCTCGTTGGAGAAATGCATAGAGTCGCTGTAACAACCTGCTCGTATTTGTTTTGAGTAAAGATATTGTCTTCGAAATGTTATTCATGAAAAAGAGGGGATGAATTATTGGGGACTGAGAGTATTTGCTTTATACCTAAATATTGCATGTCAAATATGAAAAAATGCTTTTAGTTATTTTATTTCAGTGAATTAGGTGCTCTATTAATAGAATGTCAGTTCACTTTTTATGTGAGTTGTATTAAAAAGCATTTTCCCATGCCTGCCACCCTTTGGGTTTGCCGATTTTACTGAACCTGCTTTGTTTGCGCACACTTGAAGTACTACAGTATGTCTGCGTGTACGCCGCCTCGTATCTTCGGCAAACTTGGCAATTGCAAAATTTAGGTTATATACTATCTGGCTAAAGAGAAAAGAACAAAATAAATGAATTTGTCAGCTTCCCTCACAAGGTAATGCTGTTTTTATGATTAACAAATAGCTGTCGGAAAGAAAATGCATATAAATAGTACGTTATTGATAATAGGCGGTACCGGTCGTAACGTGGGAAAGACTGAGTTCGTTTGTCGGTTGATAGCTCAGATAGCATTAGATCACTCCGTGTACGCCCTTAAGGTGTCCTCTATATTTCCAGATGAAGAGATGTATCATGGTTCTCACAAAGAAAATGAGGAACGTCGGCAACTTTTCGAAGAAACGAGATCAAGTACCGAAAAAGATACCTCAAGAATGTTGCGAGCAGGTGCGACAAAGGTCTTTTACCTCCAAGGCAGTGACTCCGAAGTTGGTTCAGGGTACAAGGAGTTCCTGGAAAAGGTCCCCGAGAAAACAGCGATAGTCTGTGAGTCCAACAGCTTGGGGCAGTTTGTCAGGCCAGCACTTTCTATCATGGTAAGAACGCCTGATGGCGCCATAAAACCGAGAGCTATTCCACAACTGGAGCGCGCTGACCTGGTTGTGGTTTCTGATTGTTGCTCGGGGTTTCCTGAACTGAGTCAGGTTTGCTATACCGACGATGCTGGTTGGGGGTTACTACCAGCGTCGCCGGAGGGGCCACGCTCTAAAAGTGTTTGCTAAGCCCGGATAGCCTAAATATTTCATGAAAAACGTACGGGGTCCATGAAATATGTCTAGAACAGGAAGACCTCCGTCAATTCACCGCACTCCAGAGTTTGACCGGGATCCATGATGATATAGCCGTCCGCGTGAACGATACTGCTGAGCATGTGGGACCCTTGTTGGGCCATTTCTTGAATCACCGTAATCTCGTTTGGTTTGCTTTTTACAGAGACACGAATGAAATTGGTCCGGTTCCCCGCATTAGACACACTCTTCCCTGCTTTTGCGGTGATGGATTTGTGAATTGATTGTACGCCCTGGAGTTCTGCTAATACCGGACGAACATAGTTGTGAAAACACATGAACGCGGAAACGGGGTTTCCCGGAAGACCAAAAAGAAGCGTGTCGTTGCGACGGCAGACAAAGAGAGGCTTGCCCGGTTTTTGACGGATCTTCCAGAATAACTCTTTGAACCCGGCAGCAAGTGCCGCATCTTTGACATGATCATGTTTACCAACGGAAACACCACCGGAGCAGAGTATGATACTATCGCCGGTATCCGCTGCCTGGATTACAGCATCGGTGGTATGCTGCAGGCTGTCCTGTATGTGTCCGATCAAGCGGATTTCAGCACCTGCTTCGCGGACAGCACTCGCCAGCATTGTTGAGTTGGAGTCTCTAATCTGGTGCGGCTTAATGTCGGCTGCATCGGGAAGAGCAAGCTCTGTGCCGGTTACCAGCAAGGATACCAGTGGTGGAATATAGACGGGGATTTGGACTATGCCGACTGCGGCAAGCAGGGCAAGTTCTCTTGCGCCAAGGTAGTCTGCTTTATGGAAAAGAAGCTCCCCTTTATTGAACTCTTCTCCCTCATGGCGCACATCCTGGCCCATTTTGCGGACTTTATAAATGTCAATCTGGCTTCCATTTTCAGCGGTGTCTTCAACCCTCACCACCGTGTCCGCACCGGCCGGCAGCATGGCTCCGGTGCTTATCCGGATGGCGGTACCGGTGGTTACTTCTCCTGTAAATGGTATTCCGGCCTGACTCTCTCCGATAACCTGCAATGTTGAAGGTTCTTCTTTGCTGCACCCTTTGCAGTCATCCCACCGTAGTGCAAAACCGTCCATTGCAGAATTTGTATAGCGGGGAGAGGACTCAGGAGCCTCTATGTTCATGCTGAGGTGTCTGTGGTAGGCCTGATCCAGAGAGACGAATCTTGTTTGTGGGCGGGGGATGTTTTCGTAAAGAATTCGAAGTGCTTCATCTACTGATATCATCTGATCTCCTGTACAACCTTGAATACCATGGCTGGTAGAGTGAATGTCATTTGTGTCGTTTCATGGGAAAAAAGTTTATATGATAAGATCATATTGTCCAGAGGAGGAAACGGCAATCGTTAAACTGAAATTCTGGTCTACATTGTAAAAAAAGTCTGACTTCAACACGAATTTGCAGGTTTTCGTCCAGACACTCCATAGAACTTCGTTTCCTTTGTAGGTAGAGTAAATTTCTGTTTTTCTCAACGAGAGACTTTCAATTTGTTCCTGACTATCTTATCATTCTGAATAGTTGTAAAGTATTCTATCACTCTCCTGCTCCTATAATTGAGGGTATTATGACCAAAGGCGCACCCCGTGAGGTAATAACACCGCATCGTAAATTGCCGCTGGATATCCCGGCAGGAGTCACTCCAACTGAGTTTTTCAACAGCCCGTGTAATCTCCGCCATCTAGCAAGAGAAAATGGCTTGTTGCGTAACTCGGAAGGATTTCTGCTTTACCGAAAAGCGATTGGTCATTCAAATATTTTTGATACTTCCATAATCTTTGACACTTCTCAAAAGGTGTTCGATCCAATGGGACGGCCTGTTCGGCGTGATCAACTCTCCAGAGAAGAAAACATTGTTTTCAGCAGGATGACCAAGGTGGTTCTTGATTATATGTTGGAAAAATATCCTGACCCGGAGGAGCATCTGGTTTTTTGCGGTGAAGCCAGCCTGGATGCAACATGGCCTTTGAATAAAACCGGTGTTCCGAGCATTCGGATGATACACAACCATTTTATGGTTTTTGAACAATCTCTGTTGGCAGCCTCCCCCCATGCTTCAGAGGATAATCCGAATTTGACAGACAGTGGTCATAACGGTCTGTTTCTTAACTACTTGAGTGATGTGTACCTTCGGTTTCTAGATGTACTGGATCTTGAGATCCTCCGTCCCATACCTCCGAACAGGGCAAAGCTGGCTGTTACCAATTACCCCCAGGGACTGCCAAGCTGGGAAGTCGTCGGCGGCCCTGTATCATTAAATAGGGGCCGGTTCTGGAGAGAGTATGACATGGTGCTGAAAGGGTTTTTGGACTTTTACCGAACGTTTTTTGCACTGGTTGCCTCAGAAGACAACAGCGTTCCGGCAGATGCAGTTTTCCCTGATCAAATAGAGGACATTCTTCTATTTAGTGACGAGTTTCATCAAGCCGCCCGAATGCTGCGTCTTCAGGTGGAAGAAGACCCGATGTTTGCCAATCAAATACGCTGGAAACCTGCCTATAAACAGCTCCTCTATCGTGACGACGCCGGGCGGCTAATAGTTACTATCAGTCAGAACTCCGTTGGTAATGCTATCACTGAGCTGCTTGGTATTGTCGTGAAAAGGGTTGTTGGTGAAGATGCTTATGCCGAGGCAGAAGGGCCGTTGGTCGAGAGCCTTCTTGAGTTGAGGAGCCGGCTGGTTAAATATAACCTGGGATCTCCTATCGCAGGACCGTCCTGGCCTCACGGCCGTTTTGTCGCGCCAGGTTAACTCTACAGTGGTTCTTGTCTTTTTATATCACGAGGACACTTTTAATCCTTTACTCACTGTCGTATCGTGAATATTTCATCAACCATCGCAGGCATGCCACTTTATGAAGACATTTGTATCAGAATCTCAGAAGATCCTGGACAAGGAGATACCATGATAAAAATTATAGTTTTCGCAGTATTACTTGTTTTCTCTAGTAATTTTTGCATGGCTGAAGATGCAGCAGAAAAGGAGGGGGGCAGGATTATAGAAATCAACGCTATTGGAAATACGGTCGTAGCGGAAGTTTTTGTCAAGTTTCAGCCTTTTTTTAGACTCGCTTCGATTCTAAGCGCATGTGATCAGTCGTACTTAGCTGAAAGAGTACGGCCAACGAAGCTCGATATTTTAAGCACTATGAGTCGAGCCACAGGGGATGAAATTACTCGTCTTGATAAACCTGAACTTATGTTTGCGGTGGGGGCTTTAGCATTGAATGAGATAAAAGCGTACACTGCCGGTGCACAGGAAATGGCCGACTTTTTGATTATGGACAACCAGGAAGTTGTCTGCCTGGCTGCAATAGAGCGGGTCGACAAATCACTGGAAGACAAAAAGAAGGTTGTTGAGGCAGAGCAACTCTCTCACTAGGAGGCTCTGCTTATTCGTCGCGGGCTGAAGAGCGGGGAGGTAGCAGAGGATAAAAAATATGTCCACCGTGCCAGTAGAAGTGAATACCGCACGGTGGAAAGGGTTGTATTGTCTGTTATTCTTCGTAACCTTTTCCATTACAAGTAGGACAAACCTGATCGGGAGTACACTGCATATCATCGGCTCCGTCATTGGTGCCGCTCCACTCTGAACTCGTCTCACATACACCTTCGATAACTTTCTTTCCTTGGCATGTTGGGCATGGTTTTTTTTCTTCAGTCATGAATTTCTCCTTTTACTGTAAGAGTAGGTTTGAACTGCTTTTAAATAAAAATGTTACAAATTATCTTCTACGAGGTAATCCTTCATTTTTTCCAGGAGGGAGTCGGGGAGTTCGCGATTATACATAAATGCTTCCGCCTCCTCGCCGGTTATCTGTTCCTTCACTTCGAGGGGGAGGGAACGTAATATTTCCACCCGCTGCGGGTCCGGTTTTTCCTTCTGTGAATCAGCCATGATTACAACTCCTTAAAAGTTTGAACCGAACTACCTGGTTTTCTCGCCTGATAAATACGCTGCAACAATAGCATAAAGTTGCTTTGATTGACACTCCTGTCAATAGGTAATAGGAGATTTTCCGTAAAAAGAGTATTGGAACATATTGTTACCTAAATCTTGCATACGCAAAGTAGAGAAAAATAGATTTCTCTTTGCAAGACGATATGCTGTAACCATATTAATCAATTTAGAAACATTTTTATGAGCATTATTTTTCTGCTACCTTGCTACCCTCCGGGATTGACAATTCCACCGAATCTGCTTTGTTATCGAAGCTTTGAAGTATGTTTATACGTTTTCAGCTTCGCTGCCTCGCATCTCCGGTGGACTAGTCAATTGTAAAAGTTAGGTACTATTTTATGAAACGCTGATCTGAACGTTTGTCGGCAACTTCTGCTTCCGAGCTGTTCATCCAGCCGGAGCGACTTTCCTGGACTGAATCAAAGGCTGCAATATAGGGTTTGATGTCAAGTAGAGGTGTGCCGTCCAGAATGTCGATGCCCCGGACTGTTATCAGATTATCCTTCACCTGCTCGATTCGGACGATAGAAATGCCTATATGATTTGGGCGAAGGGGTGATCTTGTGGCAAAAACGCCCCTTTCATGGGTGTCCATAAAAGGGGTTACTGTAAGTGAGGTACGTGTCGCTTTGTGAAACTGATAGAGCAGGTAGATATGACTGAAACCCTCAAGGTCTGCGAGCCCTTTGCTGTACTGTTCTTCAAGTTCAATAGTGCCGATAACATCCAGAGCCCCTTTGGGCTGGATCGGCATATTCTCAAGATCGAGAAATGGAGAGTGTATTATTCCGATTGGTTGCATGGTGGTCTCGTAGTTAGTTTGCAGATCTCAATTTTTTATAAAAAACCCGATCTGTCATTACCAGTAATAGAGTGCTGCATTACCTAATTCATGTTCAATTTCAAGTAGTCTGTTATATTTGGCAACACGCTCACTCCTCGAAGCCGACCCGGTTTTGAGTTGTCCGCCATCCATTGCTACTGCAAAATCGGCAAGGAAGGTGTCTTCGGTTTCTCCGGACCGGTGAGATATGAAATAGCGCCAGCCCGCATCACGGCACATGCGAACGGCGTCAATACCTTCCGTTACCGTACCGATTTGATTTAGTTTAATCAAGACTGAATTTGCGGATTTCTCATCTATCCCGCGTTGTATATACTTTGTGTTGGTGATAAAGAGGTCGTCTCCGACGATGTCAATTTGCTCTCCGAGCCGTTCCGTGAACAATTGAAAACCCCGCCAGTCATTTTCAGCTAAGGGATCCTCCCACGAGACGATGGGGTATTTTGCCACCCATTTGGCACCAAGTTCAATAAGATCAGCCGAATTCATCTTGCCGCCGCCTGATTTCGCCAGGTCATATTCGATGGTCAGGTCGGTGGAAAATGAGCTGGCTGCACTGTCTAGGGATATGGAGATATCCTTTCCGGGTCTGTATCCTGCTTTCTCAATGGCTTCGATGATGATATCCATGGCAGCATCGTTGCTCTCAAGGTTGGGGCGAAGTCGCCCTCATCACCAACGCTGGTTGCCAGGTTACGCTTTTGCAGCAGCCTTTTCAGGGTATGGAAGGTTTCTGCAATGTAGCGAAGGCCCTCTCCAAAAGTTGGTGCTCCGATCGGTACTGCCATAAACTCCTGAATATCGACACTGTTGTCCGCATGGGCTCCGTCATTGATAATGTTTATGGCAGGCTCCGGGATTCTTCTGGCTCTGGACGGGAAGATGCTGAAACTGTTGTATGGTCAGCGAGCTCGACAAATACCCGGACCGTCGGGTTGCCGCGGGAATCGAGAATTTCCATGGCTCGAACTGCTGTGATTGTATCATTCATGATGAGCTCCTTCTCTATCTGAAAATGCTTCCCGGTGGGAAGCGTGTGATCTACATTTTGCAATTGACTATTCGGGACTCTGAGAGGTCTTTTTTTCGAAGTACCCTACATGGTAACCACTGGGGGGAGCGGGTCAATCGAGAGAAATATTTTTGCTGCTGCTGGTGTGGAGGAAATGTGTATTGACAAACGTAAATGTATATGTACAATTAAGAAAAGTGTACATATACATTTGGAGCGAGTTATGAATCTAACGGAAAAGCAGAACCAGTTTTTTGAGTATTTAACCGCCCGCATGGACCAAGACGGGCGCATTCCAAGCCTGCGCCAGGCGGCCGTTGATATGGGGGTCAGCCATACTGCTGTCGCTCAGTTGATGAATCAACTGGAAAAAAAGGGGGTCTTGAAGCGTGACGGACACTATAGCCGAACCATACATCTTTATCCTGGGGCCGAAGAAGAGCAGGTAGGGGGCCGAGGTCTCGAGTTACCGATTATCGGCCAGATTACGGCGGGGCTTCCCATGTATGCCCAACAGGAATGGGAGGGGACGGTGGTTGTCGACAGTTCTATCTTTGTCGGTGAACACCTGTTTTGCTTACGCGTCAAAGGGCAGTCCATGAAAGATGCGGGGATTCTTGACGGAGACCTGGTGGTATGTGAGCCGCGCCAGTACGCAGAGAATGGAGAAATTGTGGCAGTTCTTATCAAAGGAGAAGAGGCCACTGTTAAACGTTTTTTTCTCTACTCCGACCATATCGAATTGCAACCGGCTAACGATGATTACGAGGTTATGTGCTATCCGTTCAGCGATCTGCTGGTTCAGGGAAAGGTGGTGGGGGTGATTCGAGGCAATCATGTGGAATTCGATGGCAAGCGGAAATGAAGTCAGAGCTCCCGGAAAAGTTGACGTCATTTGTCAATCCGCCTCAGTCAATCATGGTAGAGTTTGCCCGGTGTATGTTGGTACTTGTGGTTATTCATATACCGAATGGGTTGACAGTGGTTTTTATCCGGAAGGGACCAGGAGCACGGAGATGCTGGATTTGTATAGCCGTGTCTTTTCTGTCGTTGAACTGAACTACACCTGGTACCAGATGGCTCGGGCAGATGCCCTCACGCGCATGATGGATAAAGCTCCTTCACATATGCTTTTTGCGGCGAAGCTTACCAGGACCATGACCCATGAGCGGGCGGATAATTGGCAGGAACAACTGCAGCGTTATCGACAGGGAATTGCTCCCCTGAAAAACCGCCTTATAGCTGTGCTCATTCAGCTTCCTCCATATTTTGACAGGTCCATTGCCAACCGGACCTATCTCGGGGCTCTGCTTGACGGTCTGGAGGATCTGCCCACGGCAGTTGAGTTCCGCCACCCTTCCTGGGCGGTGGATCCGGTCTTTGCAGAACTTGAACGACGGCGGGTAAGCCTTGTCGCCGTAGATGAACCGCCGTTGCCGGATCTCTTCCCGTTTGTGGATGTAGTTACAAACCCGGAACTTTTTTATGTGCGCTTTCACGGGCGTAATCGGGAGGGCTGGCGGTCCGGTAATATGCAGAAAAAATTTGATTACAACTACTCAGACGAAGAGCTTCGCAGCTGGCGTGACAACTACTGTCATACTATGGCATCGCGGGCTGATCGGGGGGTACTCTTTTTTAACAATCATGTTGGTGCCCAGGCCCCCCGTAATGGTAAGAAACTGGCAGCCCTCCTTGCTCAGAATTCGGGTCATTGCTGTTGATGAGGCAGGTATTCAAAGAACGGGAACGAACTGTTCTTCACTTCAACGTGGCTGATTTTGCTGTTGCCGTAGAACGGGTCGCGGACTGTTGTCTGCGGAATCGCCCCCTCATTATAGCACCGTTTCAAGCCGCTCGTGCAGTGGTCTACGACATGAGCGAAGAAGCCTACCAGGATGGTGTTCGTAAAGGTATGTCGCTTCGCCAGGCGACCAGGATGTGCCGGGGAGCGGCGCTGCTCCCTCCCCGGGAGGTTTTGTACCAGAAAGCGATGAAAGCTTTTTTGAAAGAACTGCAGAATTATTCCCCACTTATTGAAGCCGGACAGGCGGACGGTCATTTTTATGTTGATGTTACAGGTACTCATCGATTGTATGGCCCCGCTCCTGATGTCGGCTGGCGTGTGCGTCGAGAGGTGCGCACCAGCCTGGGTATAAATCCAATCTGGACCCTTGGTACGAGTAAACTGATTTCCAAGGTTGCTTCCAGGGTCGTCAAACCCGTTGGCGAATATATTGTCAGCCCCGGTGATGAGGCCGCCTTTCTTGCTCCTCTGGCAATTGATCTTCTTCCTGGGTTGAGCGGTCGTGAACTGGAACGGCTACAGGAGTTTCAGCTGCTGACTATTGGAGGCCTGGCTAAACTGAGCCGCCACCAGCTCATGGTGCCCTTTGGTGAGCGCAGTTATTATCTGCATGCGGTTAGTCGAGGTGTTGATGACAGTCGGGTCTGTTGCCCAGTGAGTGGTGCCGATAGTATTGATAATGCACATTCCTTTGAAGAAGACACCAACGATCATGAAGAAATCGAGAGCGCCCTGGCAGACCTTGTCAGTCGCGCGGGAGCTGATCTGCGACAGCGAAAACAGGTTGCCAGACGCGTGGGAATCTGGCTGCGATATTCAGATGGGGGGCAGGTGGTCCGCCAGGCATCCTCCAAAAGAGGTACGGCCGAGGATTTTTCTTTGAATAAACTTGCCTTAACAGCCCTCAGTCGTGCCTGGGTACGGCGTACAAGGATTAGGTATTGTCGCCTTGTTTGTGATAGGCTGCAGCGCCGGTCGCCCCAATTGCCGCTTTTTCCCGAACTTGAGCAGAGACAGCGTGGTCAAAGAAAAGTGCTTGGGGCTATGGACAGTCTACGTAAACGCTTTGGCCATGAGGTCATTGGTGTCGGTCGGCAGTATGCAAGAGAAAATGGTGCGGCTCGATCTGGCCACCACTGATCTTGATTGTCT
>JAWSVG010000006.1:22631-45101 GCA_033852035.1 Desulfocapsaceae bacterium
TTGTAATCCACCATATTTGTTCATCGTGCATAGAAATAATGTTTCCTCTCCGTGTTCGTTCCTACTACTCCCTTCTCCAGGGCACAACATCACCGGCGACCCTCTGCCGTCTTGCAAAAGAACTGGGTTTTAAGGGGCTGGCCCTGACTGATCAAGACAATCTCTACGGTCTATGGGATTTTTTGAAGGGTTGTAAGCGGGAAGGGCTCCGTCCCGTTATAGGAGCAGATGTGTCCGAGGCTGGATCGGAAGAGATTGTTACATGTTTGGTTCAGAATAAGATCGGATATACAAATCTTTGCAGGATTTTGACCAAGAGAAAGATGGACAGGAGTTTTACTCTTGCAGCTGATGTGCCGCCTCATAGCGATGGTCTACTTACACTCTGTCGTGATAAACAACTGCTGGAACAGTATTTCCGGCAGGAAATCCAGGTCGCAGCAGACATCGGAGCACAGCCCACAGCCCTTGGCCGGTCGCTGCGCATTTTTGCAAAGGATCATGGTTTTCTTGCGGTGGCTACTCCAGATAGTGATTTGGGAACTGAGACCGATCAGCAACTGTACAACCTTCTGCGAGCAATAAAAGAGGGAGGGAGCCTGAGTCGGATGAGGGTGGATGACAGCGCAAAAGATGTCAATTGGCTGGTCGGTGGCAAGGAATATCACAACCGTTTTTCGATTTGGCCTGAGGTGATTGAGGCAACGGAGAAACTGGCAGAACGTTGTCAGTTTTCCGGGCCGGAATTTGGTGTTGTCATGCCGCCCTGGCGCGGAGAGGGTGGACAGGATGCGCGGAAGGTCCTCCGGGAAAAAGCGTATCGGGGCGCCAGTCGAAGATATGGCGAGGATTTGGGGGAACCTGTGATTGAGCGCCTTGAGCATGAGTTGAGGGTCATTGAGAAAATGGGTTTTTCTTCCTATTTTTTAGTGGTTCGCGACATAGTTCACAGGAAAGGTGAGGATGGCAGGCGGAGAAAAAGGAGAATCTGTGGTCGTGGTTCCGGGGCCGCCTCAATGGTGGCTTATTGTCTCGATATTACAAATGTTTGCCCTATTAAATATAATCTGTATTTTGAAAGGTTTCTCAATCCGGGGCGTACTGATCCCCCTGACATAGATATCGATTTTTCCTGGGATGAGCGTGACGATGTCCTGCATGACGTTCTCGGCGATTTCAAAGGATACGCTGCGATGGTGTGTAATCACGTATTCTTTCAACCTAAAATGGCTATACGCGAGACGGCCAAAGTCTTTGGTCTTCCCGGTGCTGAAATATCCCGGTTGACCAAACGAATCCCCTGGATGCAGAGCAGTGGAACAGACAATCTTGAACAGCGCTTGAGTGCTCTTCCTGCCCTGAAAGATCAGGCTCTTACGCAACCCTGGCCAGAGGTTCTGGATCTTGCCGGGAAGCTGATTGGCCTGCCCAGGTATCTCTCTGTTCACCCCGGAGGCGTAGTGATTACTCCTGAACCAATCACAAATTATGTACCACTGGAGTGTACCAGTAAAGGGGTTCCTATTATCCAATGGGAAAAAGACGGGGCGGAGGAGGCTGGCCTAGTCAAAATTGATCTTTTGGGTAACAGAAGTTTGGGCGTCATCCGTGATTGTATCGCTGCGGTTGGCAGCAGGGACAGTAATGTCGGCGAGGAGTCCTGGGTGCCGGAGGATGATGTTGCTACCAGAATGCTGGTCGCTGAAGGAGGGACCATGGGCTGTTTTTATATCGAAAGTCCAGCAATGCGACTGTTGGAAAAAAAAGCGGGTACCGGCGATTTTGAACAGCTGGTGATTCAATCATCGATAATTCGACCAGCCGCCAATGAATTTGTGAGGGAGTATGTACGGCGGTTGCACGGCGGAGCCTGGCGGCCACTTTGTCCGGAGATCGGCGATGTGCTCGATGACACCTTCGGGCTGATGGTATACCAGGAGGATGTCTCTAAAGTCGCTGTGGCCCTGGCAGGTTTTAGTCATGCAGACGCGGATGGCCTGCGTAAAGTGATGTCCAAGAAGGATAAGATTTTCAGGTTGAAACATTATAAGAAGATGTTTTATGACGGCTGCAGTCGTCGCGAAGTTGCTCCCGAAGAAGTGGAGCGAATGTGGCAAATGATGATGAGTTTTGACGGCTACTCCTTTTGTAAGCCTCATTCCGCCTCGTATGCCCGGGTTTCTTTTCAGGCAGCGTATCTCAAACGGCACCATCCCGCCGAGTTTATGGCGGCTGTGATTTCTAACCAGGGGGGGTATTACTCAACTTTTGCCTATGTCTCCGAGGCAAAAAGGCTGGGGTTACGCGTTCTTGTTCCCAATGTTCAGAACAGTCAGATGAGGTGGACGGGGGAGAGAGAGCACCTTCGAGTCGGGCTGCAGGCTGTGCTGGGCCTTTCTGTTCACTTTATCGATCGACTGGTTGCTGCGCGCGAGAAAAAACAGTTTCTGGATCTTGGGGACTTTTTCAGGCGGACAGCGCCAGCAAATAATGAGGCCAGGGCGCTTATCCACGCCGGAGCTCTGGACTGTTTTGATGCGGCCTGCAATCGTACGGTACTCTTATGGCAGTGGGCAAGTTTTCAACGTTTACTCCATGACAAACGTCGTGTATCACTCTTTGAAGTTCAGCTGCCGCTTGCTCCGTCGTTGCCGCCCCCTGATTTGAAAAGCCGACTGAGGCGGGAATATGAAGTGCTTGGATTTCTCTGTGACCACCACCCTCTGGAGTTTTTCAATTCTTACGGCAATGGCTTGCCAAAGGTTGCCGACTTGCCGGGGCGTGTTGGCCAGCGGGTGCAGCTTGTTGTGTGGTTACTTACAGGAAAACTGGTATCCACGCGCACCGGTGAGGTTATGGAATTCCTCACCTTTGAAGATGAAACCGGGCAGCTGGAGACGACTTTTTTCCCTCAGGTATACCGGGCTTGTGCCCATATGCTGCGCAGCGGCCGCGGCTATTTGCTGACCGGTATGGTGGAAGAGGATTTTGGCGCTCTGACTCTTACAGTGGACAGTGTACGGTAGAAGTGAAGACAACCTGGCATGTGTTTTGTCGGGATGGACTACCTAACTCGCCTGAAATTAAAGTATTTATCCCCGCATCTCGATTGACCTGCGTGCTGCTTTTATGTACACTGTCACTGATGATCTACACGATTTGAGAAAAGTTGCCGGGATGCTGCATTTACAGATAGTGTTGGGACAGGATAATTACAGAGGTGAGATATGAGTTCAGATGTAAAAGTTGGCATGACGCTCAACTATATCATTGATTCAAGTTTTTCTAAATATAAGGATTTGGATGCCATTGGTATGGCAATGGAAAAACCACTGACCTACACAGAATTACATGAGTGTATTATCGCTCTTGCCGCACGTCTTTTGAAAGAAGGTATTAAAAAAGAAGACCATGTGGCAATCCTTAGTGAAAACTCCCATCACTGGGGGATAGCGTATTTGGCGATTGTGCGCATCGGTGCCATTGCCGTACCCATTCTTCCGGATCTTCCGGAGGGTGATGTTCATCACATTCTTAATGAGATGCAGGTTAAGGCGCTGTTCACCACCCAGAAGCAGATAGAAAAAATCTATGAACTGCGTCGGGAACTTAAGGGTCTTGTTATCACCCTTGACGATTATGAAGCTGAGATTGGTGTGGTGAAGGTGAGCACTTTTAGCAGCTATCTGGATGAAGCCCTCGCCACCTTTCGTGCCGATCCTGCAGCGCCTGTCTTTCCAGTAGTTGAAGAAGATGATGTTGCTTCTATCCTCTATACTTCCGGCACTTCTGGCTACTCAAAGGCGGTTATGCTGAGTCACAAAAATCTGGCATCTAACGCCTATTCAGCCGCTGGGCTCAAAGACATTAAGCCGGGGACAGTATGGCTGTCTATATTACCCATGTCGCACACCTACGAGTTTACCTGTGGTTTTATGCTTCCACTGTTGTCCGGTTCGCGCATTGCCTACGCCGGCAAATCACCCACTCCGGCAATACTGCAGAAGCTCTGCGCCCATGAACAGCCCTTTGCCATTTTTGCGGTTCCTCTGGTGCTGGAAAAAATCTACAAAAAGCGCGTACTGCCACAGATTGAAGAAAATGGGTTTTTGCGATTTCTCTGTTCATTTGATTTTGGCAGGCGCCTTGTCTACCGTATGATAGGTAAGAAACTGGTCAAGTTCTTTGGTGGTAACCTTGACTTAATGGGTGTAGGTGGTGCTGCCCTCAACCCTGAGGTGGAACAATTTCTTTTCGAAGCAGGTTTTCCCTACCTGATTGGCTATGGAATGACTGAGTCGGCCCCCCTTATTGCAGGTGGGCCGTTCGGAGAAAAATCCATTGCCATCGGTTCCACGGGCAAACCTATTCCTGGGGTTGAAGTGAAGATTGTTAGCCCCGACCAAGATACAGAGATTGGTGAGATTGCTGTTTGCGGTCCTAATGTAATGCTCGGTTATTGGGAGGATAAAAAATCCACTGATGCTGTTTTGAGCAGTGACGGATGGCTGCTGACTGGTGATCTTGGGCGACTAGACGCTGTTGGGAATCTCCACGTGTGCGGCAGGTCAAAGAATGTCATTATCCTGGCAAATGGTGAGAATGTCTACCCTGAGGCAATTGAGCACAAGTTGAACACCTATAACTGGGCCGTTGAAAGCCTGGTTATTGAAAATGATGGCAAGATAGAGGCCTGGGTTTATCCGGATTACGAGTATATCGATGAACAGACTGCCGGCAGTTCGCGCGCCGGCAGAAGAATGTATATAGAAAAACTCCTCGATGACGTGCAGGTGGAGTTGAATACGCAGCTGCCGAGGACCTCAAGGCTGGCCAACGTGTACGAGCGAAGAGAGCCATTTATAAAAACTGCTACGCATAAAATCAAACGATATCTCTATGGTGAACATGCCGTACTGGGGTAAATAATAGCATGGATACTGTTGAGTACAAAAAAAGCGTTTGCCCCCTTGACTGCCCGGATAGTTGCGGCGTTGTCGCCACGGTAAAAAACGGCAGGGTAACTGCGTTACAGGGGGATAAAGACCACCCGTATACAAATGGCTTTATTTGCAGGAAGATGCGCAGCTACCCAGAGCGGATTTATTCTGAAAGTAGAGTGTCTTGTCCCCAGATAAGGGTGGGGGCAAAGGGTGCGGGAATCTTTAAACGGATTGAGTGGGACGAAGCACTGGAAATCCTTTCATCGCGGCTTCTGAAAGTGCACAAAGAGCATGGTGGTGAAGCCATTCTCCCCTATTCCTACGCCGGGAACATGGGTGCTGTGAATCGGTTTGCCGGCTATCCTTTATTTCATCGCTTAGATGCCTCCCAGCTTGACCAGACTATCTGTTCTGCAGCTGCAGGTGCTGGCTGGGACAAACAGTGCGCCGGTATCCCGGGCTGTCCACCTGAAAATGCAGCGGATGCACGGCTGATTGTTGCCTGGGGGATCAATGTTAAAGTAACCAATGTGCATTTCTGGCAGTATATTGCTGCTGCAAGAAAGAAGGGTGCGAAGCTTCTGGTTATCGATCCATATCGAAATGAAACGGCAAAATCCGCTGATTTCTATCAGCAAGTGAAACCGGGGGGCGATTGTGCACTGGCACTTGGCATAGTCAAAGCTCTGCTTGAGAAAGGCGGCGTGGACGATGAGTTTATTGGTTCAGAAACCCAGGGCTTTGAAGAGTTTTCCACCTATGTGGAATCGTGTCAGTGGCAGGTTCTGGAAGCTGACTGTGGTTTGGCCAGACAGGACATTGAGTCTGTGGCTGAGCTTTTAGCGGCCTCCCCCAAGACCTTTCTACGCATAGGTATTGGGATGACCCGCCACAGCAGAGGGGGGATGGCGATACGGGCCGTGAGTGCTCTGGCTGCAAGTCTTGGTCTTTTTTCTGGTGGTAAGGGAAGGGGCGTCTTGCTTACGGCGGGTGCTTTTAAAGGAGAGAAAGCAAAACTCACCTATCCAGCTCTTGCTTCCAGAAAAACCAGAGTTATCAACATGATTCAGCTGGGGCATGCACTTACCGTTCTTGATCCACCTGTAAAGGCTCTTTTTGTTTACAATACAAATCCACTCAGCGTGAATCCGGATGGTGTAATGGTGAGAAAAGGCCTGGCAAGAGAGGACCTCTTTACGGTGGTGCATGAGCAGGTGATGACCCCAACTGCGATGTACGCAGATCTGCTTCTGCCTGCCACGACTTTTCTGGAGAATCGTGACGTATATACAGCTTACGGTCATTTTTTCTTACGTGTGGCGAAACCTGCAATTGAGCCGGTAGCAGAGGCTTGGAGCAATTTTGATTTGTTTCAAAAGCTTGCCCTGAAAATGGGTTTTATGGAGCCACCTTTTCAGCAGACCTGCGAGGAGAGAATTGCTGATTATCTAGATGGTATGCAAGGGCTCCCTGACTCGTGCACTGTAGAGGAACTGTTGGCCGGTAAGCTCGTTTGCTCAACAAAAAGTAGGCCTGATGGTCGTGTACTGACCGGTCAGAAAGGTAGATTTCAATTTGTGTCGTCTGAATTGTCAGCTGAACCAGTCATACCTTGTCTCACTGAACCCGGCGAGTGTGGTGATAAAGACCTGATCTCGAGGTTTCCTCTCAGCCTGATTACTCCGCCGCACCCAGATCTTCTCAATTCCACTTTTGGAGAGCGCTTTCCTGGGTGGGTGGGGGAACTGCTTGTCCACCCTGAAGATGCAAAAACTCATAAAATAGTAGATGGAGAGACGGTTTTGCTGCAGAATCACCGGGGGAGAACCGTCAGAGTTGCAAAAGTTTCCACTGATACTCAGAAAGGGCTGGTTGTTGCGGAAGGTATCTTTTGGCAAACCAAAGAAGAGCAAAATGGTATCAACGATGTTACTTCGCAAAAACTAACCGATATGGGCGCTGGCGCAACCTTCCATGAATCGAGGGTGTCTATCTGTGCTGTTCGGTGATTTTTAGAACAGACAGGATAATTGACGCATTTATTGCATCTCGTATTTGTATCCCACCCCATAAACAGAGCGGATTATATCCAGGTCTGGTGCGGCGGCGGCAATCTTCTTTCGCAGCTTTTTTATATGGCTGTCAATAGTTCGATCACAGACGATGCGCCGGTCTGTATAAATATTGTCCATCAATTGATCACGGCTGAAAATACGCCCAGGTTTATCAACGAGGATTTTCAGAAGATGAAATTCCACCGCTGAGAGATCCAGCTTCTGCCCTTTTATTTTCGCCAGATAGCGCTCGGGGTCAATTTCCAGAATTTCTGTATTTGTTGGGGGGTTAATGGTGCGGCGGAGCACGGTTTTCACTCTGGCCACAACTTCTCTGGGACTGAAAGGTTTGCATATATAATCGTCAGCGCCTAGTTCAAGTCCCAGTAGTCTATCTATTTCTTCAACGCGGGCGGTAACTATTATGATCGGTACATTGGAGAAGCCCCGTATCTCTTTGCATATATCTAAGCCGTACTTGCCAGGCAACATTAAATCCAGGAGAATAAGTGCTGGCTGGTTCTCCTTCACCCGGGAAACAACTCCTGTTCCATCGTGTAGTGACTCTGTTTCATATCCTGCCTGGAGCAGGTAATCACGGTGTAACTCAGCCAGTCTCTGTTCATCTTCTACTATCAGTATTTTCTGTTTCATTGGTTTGCTATACATTTGGGGTTATTTCTACTGTGATGAGCAGACCGCCCAATGGTGAATTATCTGCTGTAATTGTGCCCTGATGGGCACCAACGATGTTTTTACAGATGGCAAGGCCCAGGCCTGCACCACCTGTTGACCGGTTGCGTGAACCTTCAGCCCTGTATAAGCGGTCAAACAGTTGAGGCAACTGGTCAGGGAGGACGCATGGTGCTGAGTCCTCAAAGGAGATACGTATTTTTCCTTTGTCAGTATGGAGCGTAACTTTAATCTCTCCTGGCGCATCGGTGTATCGCGTACTGTTTTCGAGCAAATTAATAAAGAGCTGTTGCAGGCGGTCAGGGTCTGCAAGGATGGAGGCTATACCATCACCAGCCACCTCCATTTGAATTGCTATCTTGTGGGGATCTACGCGTTGTCTGAACTGCTCTACTGTTCCTTGTAAAATGCCTTCAAGGTCCACAGCCACCATTTTATAGTTTAACGCTCCGATATCAGACATGGAGAGCTCGTAAAGATCGCTGACCATTCTCTCTAAATGCATTACTTCACCATGCAAAACTTCTATAGTCTTGGCGTCTGGTTTTCTGATACCATCCTCTATGGCCTCAATTTCTCCTCTTAGTATTGCAAGGGGAGTTCGGAGCTCATGGGAAACATCGGCAACCCATTGTCTGCGGTTCTGCTCATTCTTCTCCAGAGTCATTGCGAGAATATTAAAATCGTTGGAAAGTCGACCGAGTTCGTCCTTTGTTGTAACTGGAATACGGGTTTTAAAGTGGCCGGCAATCAGTTTACGAGTTCCTTTCGTAAGGGCGTTAATGGGGCGAAGAAGGTGGATGGTTACAGGGAAAGAGAGCAGTATAGATAGAGCTACCATGAAAATAGCTATGAAGGCGAACAGATCAGTCTGTTTCTTTACGAAGTTACGATCTCGGGCATATTGCAATTTGTCATGCGGGATGAGACCGAGATAGCCCAGGGTCTCTTCTTCATCCCGGAGAGGGCGCAGTTCAAGACTATTCCATTTACCGGTTTTATCCTCAGCACCAATGACCCTTTGTTTTTCAGCGTCAAATAAGACAACTCTTGGTCCCAGACCATTGGGGCCTCTGTGGGGGGCAAATGGTCGAGGTGGCTTCTGCTGAATGTACATCTGGCCCTTTTCCTGAGCAGCGTGGTCTGGAGCGGCCATATCAATGTGCAATTTCCGCCAGAGATGATCGTTGGCCGTGAGAAAATACCAGTTGCCATTGACTTGGTAAAGGTCGATTAAAGTTTCAGAAAGCCGGTCTAATTGTTCGAGTTCCTGGGACTGAATATATTTTGAGAAACCACGATCAAAACTCCAGCGAAGAAAATAATGAAGGCTGATCGCCACAGTGATACTGGCCAGTAGCAGGGTAAAAAATATTTTGTACTTGATACTGAGTTTCACATGTACTCCTGAAGAAAATTTTTCGTCATTATCAGATTGTACAAAATACTGCATAAATAAGGAAGAAATGTGGAAAAGCTGAAAAGCGTTATAACAGACGTTCAAAAAGCCATTGGAATAGCGTTTTTACAATCCCACAAACGCACCCGCCATCCTTATTGCTTCCTCATTTTTGTTCATAATTGTTCCTTATTATCATAATAGAAATCATCCCAAGCGTTGTATGAAGGATTGTTAAAAGATATATCGATTACAAGATACATTTCAGACAGGGATATTTCCAATGAAAAAACACATTGTACATGCACTTTTCCCAGTTATGGCATTACTGACGATAGGCCTTCTCTTTGGATGCGCCGGTGGTGATGGTGATCGGGATAGCAGCCGTCAGGGCCCGCCATCGATGAGTATGGGGCACGGTGGTCGAGGGGGGAAGCAGGGCCCGCCACCTATGAGCGAAAAAACAGGTGCGGCTGATGAAGAACCGCCGGCTGAAGCTATCGCAGCATGTGTAGAACAAGAGGTTGGTGATTCTGTCGAATTTACCAATCCCCAGGGTGAGGCGATCAAAGCTGTTTGTCAGGAATATGAAGACCACTTGGTTGCTGTTCCTCAAAAGAGATAGCCCGTAAATGCAATCCGTCTCTGATGGATGCGAATTGGTACCGCTGTCACAGTAGTGATACGGTTACCTGACTTGTAGAGGGATCGGTTTGGGGTGCGACTCTTAGGAAGACATCTCTTTGTGTGGATTTGAACAAGTAAATCATTACAGAAAAAAACTATCTTCCACATTTACTCCATAATTACTCCATATTTGAAGTTTAGTGTAGATAGAGTCGTACAGCAAGGCTGTTTGATGAATGGAATCTAAGAAAAGATTGTCAGATTCTCCGGCACCGCTCTCTCCTCTCTCCCCCCCCTGGAAGGTGCCGGAGGATTTGATTGTCGAAATGTAAAAAACATGATCCCCGGTAAGAAGCCGGAAAGGAACAATCAAATGAAACAGTACCTGAAACCGAAGGCGGCAATAGTCATCCTTATGCTTGCATACGCGTCTGGTGTGGCAAATTATGGTTACGCAAGCAGTCAAAATTCAAGAGGGCCGCAAGGAACTCCTCCGCCAGAGGCAATAACGGCATGTGAAGGGAAAAATGCTGGCGATACTATCTCTTTCAAAGGGCACAAGGGAGAGAACCTTGAGGCAACGTGTAAAGAAATCGAGGGGCAGTTGGCGGCTGTCCCTGATAATGCGCCTCGTAAAGAGTAGTGAACTGAGGGCATATGGAGAAAGAGCCACGGGGCGCTTGGCTTCATATGCTTCCTTCCAAGTCTATAAATGAAGTAACAGGTCATGGCAATAGAAAAAATTAGTGGCTGCATCGGTTGTGGCATATGTATAAAGAGTTGCCCTACGGATGTTATTCGGCTGGATCCAAAGAAAAACAAGGCGATCATCACGTATCCGGAAGAATGTTAGATATGTCATCTCTGCAGAGTGTATTGTCCTGTTGATGCCATCACCATAACACCGGACAAGTCCATTCCGGTCATAGTGTAATGGGGATAATTATGAACAGACAGTCTACGCATCTCAGCCTGGTTTCTACAGGGCTGATTTTTATTGGTTTGCCGGTTGTTTTTTATCTAACTGGTGATTTCCCCAGAAAAAGTTTTCTAAAAGAATCTCTCTCATTTGTCGTAATTGTAGCTTGTTACCTGGGGCTGGCGCAGTTATTTTTAATTCGAGGTAGAGTTTTTTAACGAACGACCGACGCCAGGTAAAGACCATAAAAGTACATATAGTTGTAGGATATATGGTTGCAGGGATTCTATGTATTCACCCTCTTTTACTTGTTATATCGCGATATTTTGAATCCAGGGTTGATAGTATCGACGCATTCTTCACTATAATAACTTCCTTTGACAGTAGAGGAATTGTTCTTGGAATGATTTCCTGGTGCTTGATGCTCATTCTTGCTGTCACCTCATTTTTCCGCTATAGGCTGCCATTGACGTACAAAAAATGGAAAACAGTCCACGGGATGTTGGCAATTCTGTTTATTTGCCTGGCTTCCTGGCATGCCATAGATCTTGGCCATCATACTGATCCGTTCTTCTCTATATACATGATTGCACTTCTGGTGTGGGGTGTGCTCGTTTGGATAAAATCGTCATAAGCGCAATGATTTTCGGGAGTGAGGTTTCATACATGAATGATACTACAAAACAAGAAAAAAATATGTCACGGCGGCACTTTATGACACTCGCCGGAGGTGTTGCCGGGGTGGCCGCTCTCTCTACTATGGGCGTTCCGCCAGGTTGGGCTGTAAATAACTCAACAATTGATCCTCGCAAGATACATAACGAGGAAAACGCAGTGGATGTTCTAGTGATCGGAGGAGGAATGGCGGGTATGTTTGCAGCCGTCAAAGCTCACGATGCAGGCGCAAAGGTAATGCTGGTTTCTAAAGGTCGGCTTGGAGCTTCGGGACAAACTCCTTTTGCAAAGGGAATTTTTGACTCACCCCTTTATCACAATTCATTCAGCAAACCTATTGAACAACGGAACATTCGAGTTCTTGAGAGAATTGTTGTAACAGATTTCATCAAAGAAAAAGGGTGTATTGCTGGTGCTGCTGGCTTTAGTCTTGATGAAGAAAAGGTACATATATACAGAGCCAAAAGTGTGATTCTTTGTACAGGTGCCGGTGGTTTTAAGCCCAATGGTTTCCCTATCTGTGACCTTACACATGATGGGACTGTTATGGCCTACAATATAGGTGCAAAAGTTACGGGTAAGGAATGGAACGACGGGCACCCCGGCCAGGCTGTCAATGCCGCCGCCTGTTTTGACGGCTGGCATGGCATGTTTGAAAGAAAACCGGGTACAACAGGAGTTGAAGTGCATCACGATTTGGGTATGGAGCTGAATTATCTGGCGTATACATCAGGAGGACCACTGCAAGGCGGCCCTTCGGGAATGGACAGTAAAAGTCTCGATGTTAGTGGGTCTTATGTACCGGCAGAGTTCGTTCGATCAGGTCCTCCCGGGTGGGATTGTACGCTGCTGGTGACGCTTTGGGATCATATATCTGGGGCAATATATACCCAGGTCAGATCTTCTCTTGCCGGTTCAGCAGTTCAGGGAGCGATCGCTGCAGAAGCGGCCGCTGAATATTGTAAGAAGAACGAGTTGGTCACTATCCCTGGGTAGTGCGCTTCAGAAAGTGCAGCAAGGGATACTGGCACCATTGAGACGGGAATCGGGGTACAGCCCTGCCTGGGTAACGCAGGCTTTGCAAAGCATTATGATTCCCAATTTTATTATTTATATCAAGAAAGAAAGTCTGCTCGAGGCTGCACTGGCCTATATTGAAGAACTTCGAGACCATCATTTGCCAATGCTGCGAGCCGCCGACAGGCATGAGCTACGACTTGCCCATGAGACCGCAAACATGATAATTAGTGCAGAAACGAAGCTCAAAGCCTCAATTATGCGAACAGAGAGCCGCTGCAGTCATTATCGACTCGATTATCCGAAACCGGATAATAAAAACTGGCAAGTTTGGATAAACATCCTGAATGGACCTGGCGAAAAGATGCAGTTTGAGCGACAACCGTTTGGTACCTGGCCGTCCTGAAAATATCAACCCGATGTCTGATCCCGGCAGAGCCTTTCTTGTCGCTCATGTCCTTGCCGCAGCAAGGGCATGATGCAAGGGGAGTGAAATGTGTCTGATCCGGCGTGAGGTCGGAGTTTTCTGATTTTATCATATGGTTTGGCGTTCGTAGATAAAAAGCAGAAAAGCCGCTCACTGTCATGAGACAGTGATGACAGGTTTTGGCATTATACCCTCATGATTGCTATTTCATGAGGGTACAATACAACAATACCAAGAGGAAAGGAGGAGATAGCTAAGGTAGAGGCTCAAGCTGACAGTACGAGACACTCTCTTTGTGTCAAAGAGTTACCCCTATCCTTGTGGTTTGAGAATAAGTGGCAGAAGAAAAGGGGGTATTGTTACAGGAGTCCCGTCTTCATTAGTAACTGTATAAAGACCTGGCCGATAATTTACCATACTGCACACTGTACGATTGGCCTGCTCTCGGGTAAATTCAGTCATACAATCATCATCGGTGTAATCCATATAATTATGAATTGGATCTGAGCTACCGCATGTGGAGTTTTGTACGCAACTGTAATGCGCAGTCGATTCAGCGTTAGTATCCACTATGAGATCTCCCGAGGAATAGGAATTTGTGCACCCTCCCTGGAAGGTATGAGCAAGACCAAGGTAATGACCGACCTCGTGCACCAGGGTACGTCCCTGATCATATTGACCAAATCCATTATTTCTACCACCAACAGCTTCATGCAGCATTACAAGACCGTCCCGCCATGAGCCTGCAGCATCTTGGGGAAAGTAAGCATAGCCCAGGTATCCGCTTGCCGTGTTAGAGTAAACATTCATGTATTGGTTGGGATTTTTACCAAGGGTTGTTTTATACCCTTCCTCATCACTATCACTAAACCAGGTATCGTTCATGGTTCTGGTAATACCCTCGAGCTCGAACTGAATTCTAACATCAAAACCATTGGAACCCATGGTATTGGCTATCGCACGGTAATCATCGTTAAGAACCTGTATTTGTGCGATAATTCTCGATTCTGAGATATCGCCAGTTCCACTTGAACTAGAGATAACATGCCACCAGACGGGAATAGTATAGTAAAGCGTGGTCGGCCAGTATTCATTTTGGAGAATCGTTAAAGAAGATGTACAATGGTCTGTAGATTTGGCTAAGGTATTATCCGCCACCCCATCCGTCTTCCTGGTACCGCAACGCATACCATTTTCTTTGAAATAATCGGATTCTATGTATTCTTTCATTGATGAAAATTTCTCACTACCTGCCCTTATATCTCCGGCGTCGCCAATGGCAAAATCATTTGCCTGGGTAAAGGATGCGGTAAAAATAAGGCCCGTCACCATGATTGTCGACAAGAATTCGTGTATGCATTTAGTGCTTTTCATTTTGTCCTCAATGTAATAATTAAGGTGATAAGTAATCGCTTTTTCAAGCGACGCTAAAAATGACCCTATCCGGCTCATGTTCCCCCACGACAACACTTAATTTAGCCGCTCAGCGTCACAAGGGCAACATTTTTCATTTTATTTTACGTTCTTACCTATAAGACTTCGTGCTGAAGTGCGCTGTTACGGCTTCAAACCCCATTTTGGGCCACGTTTTACGCAAACTTCCCAATTAAGTGGTTGCTGAGGCTCTGGTCCGATCTGAATGAGCATTCTTTTAGCCTGAAGTTCTTTTAGTAATAATTCCCAGTTTCTCATTAACATCCCTGTTAAACAGGTAATATTTCTTTCCGTAGTTTAATAAAGGAGTAATCCACCAGATTTACTGGTGGGTCTCAGCTACGCTATGCATGTAAGTTGGTGATAAAAACTGAATACCCCCCCCCTTATCTTCCAGGTTGGCGACTCGGAAGGGTAAAAGAGGTGCTCAGTGAGTGAACTACAAAAACTAGCACATGCAGTGTGGCAGTGCAAATATCATTTGATTTGGTGTCCGAAATATCGTTTCAAAATATTGAACGGAGCGTTGCGGAGGTCAGTTGGCGATCTCCATCGGCAATTATGTGATTGGAAGAAGTTGGAAATATTGGAGATGAATATTCAGGAAGACCATGTTCATCTGGTATTGTCAATTCCACCAAAGTTTTCAGTATCAGAAGTGGTTGGTTTTCTGAAAGGAAAATCAACAATCAAGATTTTTGATAAACATTTGGAACTCAAAAAACGATACTGGAGAAGACACTTTTGGACCAAAGGATATTGGGTAAGCACAATTGGTCTGGATGAAAAAAGAATTCGTCAATACGTAAAATGGCAGAAAGAGAAAAACAGGAGGGGTGAGCAACTAAAGCTCTGGAAATAGGTTACCCTTATAGGGTCGCTTTTAGTCCACCCCTTTTAGAGGTGGTTGTTAAATCTGTTGAATAGTAACGTTATTGTCATCCCCGGTGAATGGGTTAAACTCTTAGGGTTGGACCGCATCCCTGAAGCAAAAACACTTCGGGGGAAAATAGGGATTCTTTTACACCAGGGTGAACCATATAAATGGGTAGGAGAACTGGGTCAGGAAGTAAATGTTTTCAGGTGGCCGCTGACAGGATGGAAGCAGAACCGGAGCAGGCAGGTGTTTTATATATTGATGGGCATGTCCGTGTCTACAGTGGCCACCAAACGGAATTGCCACGTCATTACCGGCGTTAGTATGGGTGCAACATATCGTCTTGCAAAGACAAATCTATTTTTCTCTACTTTACGTATACAAGATTTAGATGACATGTAGCCCAACCTGAAATCTCCCCCAGAATTTCATTACCTTCATTCCAGTTACGTTTTCGTATTTTAAATCCCCAGTCCGTATCTGGACTGTCACTCGCTCCATCTGATCAATAGGCCTAAAATACCAAAACCTCAGGCACAACTTGATCAAATAGAATAACTGGTATTGTATTTGCGTTAGTAAATTGAAGAAGATACGAGGTAACTGGCTGGAAATTCGGTACTTCTTACGTAAAGTTTGTTCTTGTTGTTTTTTCCGCCACAAACCTGTTTCTTTCTCGATCTCCTCTTAACCTACGCATCTGAGCTATAAAGATTTTCTCAGGTTATGGCACTCGTTTTTTGAATGAACCAAAACATCTTCAGGCTGAAAGCGCTTTTGTGGAGAAGTAATAATACCGCATTACGCATAATCCTTATATTATTAATATAATAGGAGTAGTTGATGAGCTATTTGGGTCTATCTCACAAAAAACACTATGCTGCGTTGTTACTGACCGGTATGAGTCTTTTGATCTTTTTTTTACTCACCCCTAATGTAGTCAGTGCAAACTGTAGTTGTAGTGTTGGCAGTAATGGTATTTATGTACTGGGATATGAATTTATTGCCAAAGCTTGCCCTTCAGACCCTCCATCCGACGACACTTCATACATTTATCTCGTTTATCCCGTAAATTGTATGGGGGGAACTATTACCAAGTACACATCCTACGGGGATATCCAGGGGTCGCCTAACAGTTTACTTACCTTTTACACAAGTAAAGGTTACCGGGTGCTGAAAAATCCAAGTGGCACCCATATTATTGCAGTTCAAAACGGCAACTATCCCTTTACGGGGCACGTCAGTGGTGTACAGATCGGTAACTCACCAGCTGGGCTCTATGCAACTACTAACCCGGATTCGATGAATCAATTCTGTACTCCGGTTTCATCTTTAGCAGATGAAGACGGTGACGGCTTCCCTGACTGTCTGGACTGTGCCTATTTAGATCCCACACAGGGTTATAATTGTACCCCTCATTGTGATAGCAAGTGTATAGAGCAAAACCTTGGTCCAAAACTATGCCCAGTTCCCGGTCTAGTGGGGAGATAATACTCAGGTTACCAATACTCTCATATTTCAGGAATACTTATGACTTCGTCTAAAAAAGCATCTACTCAAATTGGCAGATACTCTTTTTTCATTATTGTGACTCTTCTGGCAGCGCAAATTTGTCTCCACTCTGACTCTGCCCTCGGGTCGTCCCAACCATACATAACCGCACATCAGATTAACTTTGGCACAGGTAATAAATATCTCTCTGAAACTGATATTCAATTGTCTGGACCGGTTATGGACTTCTCTTTCAAGAGGACTTACAACAGCCAAAGCGGAAAGAGTTCGATACTAGGCCACGGTTGGGCTGCAACGAATACTGAAACTCTCACAATAGATGGAACTTCCATGGTCCTGAGTCAAGCCGGAGGGCGACTTGTCATCTTTGTTGATGACGGAGCCGGTGGCTGGGTGAATGAAACTGGAGCGAATCGAACCGTTTCATCAATTGCAACAGGCTACCAATTATCAGAATTGAGTGGTACGGTTAAGCACTTCAATACGGTCGGAAATCTAACAAGCATCACAGACATTAATGGAAATAGCAGAACCTACAACTACACTGACAGTCAACTGAGCTCGATCGTCGATAATTTTGGTCTTTCTGTACACTTTACATACACGGGTGGACTTCTTACCACTGTGTTCGCACCTGTTGGCACCTTTGGTTATGCCTACGACGCAAATGATAATCTGATCTCAGTCACTAAACCTGATGGTAGTAGTACCCAGTATACCTACGATGATCCAAACGACATTCACAACCTGACAGGTGTTTTTGATGGAGAGGGAATACGGATCCTCACCGCTGAATACGACACCGAAGACAGGATTTTTCGTTCTGCCAAGGCCAACGGTGACAATGAGGTCATTATTACCTATCCTTCATTTTCAGAACGGCAAATTACAGATAGCATGGGAGTGGTTACCACCTATCAACTAGAACTAAACCTTGGCATAGTAGCTGTGACTTCGATGGAAGGCCCAGGTTGCTCAACTTGCGGATCAATTGCAGCTTCTGCCTACACCTATGATGACAGGTTGCAGATCCTTACTGCAACAGATGACAACGGAGTAACTACCAGCTACGGCTACGACGAATACGGTAATACAAACACCATCACCAAAGCTACTGGAACAGCTCTTGAAACAACAACCAACAAGACCTATGTCCCTGGGACCAGTCGTGTTCAGAGTATAAGAAAAACATCCGTTTCTAACCCGGGTCAGGAGACTACCGTCACTCTGAACTACGATGACAGCGGTAATATTTTAACCAGAATTGAAGCGGGTTTTAGTTCTTCGACCAGTATCAGCAAAACCATAGCTTATAGTTATGATAGCTATGGACGCGTTATTACCATTGACGGACCACGTACAGATGTCGCCGACATCACAACCCTCGCTTACTACGAAAATGATGTAAGCCTGGGGGCGAACAGAGGCTTCCTGTACACGGTCACCAATGCCTTGGGACAGAGTGTAACGTATAGCAATTACAACAACTTTGGCTATCCTGAACAGCTGATAGATCCGAACGGTACCACGACTACCATGAATTATAATAGAAGTGGGCAATTAACGTCAGAAAAGACCACAGGACAAAGCACTGACTACAGTTATGACCAGGCTGGAAAGCTTCTGACCATCACAATGTCAGGGGGACGAACGATCAACTATAGTTACAGTCTATCTGGTAAGGTGGAGAGGATTAGCGACAGTGTGGGTAATTATATTAACTATTCCTATGATAGTGAAGGGAGGCGCACCGGACAGAATATTTACGACCCTACGGGCCTTCTTGTCAGTTCAATGGCGTACCAATACGATTCATCGGGCAGATTGCATAAAACCATTCAATCAGATGGAGGTTTTGAACAATTTGACTACGATGCGGTGGACAACCTCATCAGCAAAACTAATCAGTTGGGCAAAGCCACAACCTATAGCTACGATGAGCTGAACCGACTTACCAGCCTTACCGATCCAACCAGTGCCAGCACAGGCCTTACCTATAACGGCCACGATAATCAGACTACAGTCACAGATAGTAACGGCAACATCACATCTTTCATCTACGATGATTTTAACAGAAAAACGAGCCGGGTATCCCCTGACAGTGGTGTATCCAGCTATACCTACGACCTGGCAGACAACCTCCTGATCAGCACAGATGCTAATGGAATAGAGGTGAGGTATGTGTATGACGCACTCAACCGCCTTGTAACTATCAGTTACCAAGAGTCATCAAGAAACGTGACCTACAATTATGATCAGGGCCGTTCCGGAATAGGCCGCCTGAGTCAAATGGTAGATAGTAATGGCAGCACCAGTTACAGTTACAATCAAAACGGAAACGTAATAGAACAAGTACGCATAACAAATGGTCACATTTTTACCACAGGCTATGGTTTTAATCAAAATTCTGACCTCACCTCGATCACATATCCAAGTGGCAGATTGATAACGTATAACAGAAGTATCACAGGCAGGGTAATCTCGGTCACATCAACGTATAAGGGTGAGATAACAACAATTTCTGACTCTATACGCTACCTGCCGTTTGGTCCTGTAACCTCAATGACCCTGGGCAACGGCCTTGTAATCGATAGCGAATATGATCAGCAGTATCGCCTTACCAGTGCCACAACAGGTGATGTGTACAACCGGACGTACACCTATCTCCCCACCGGCCAGGTGGAGAGTATCAGCGACATGCTGGACTCTACACGGTCCCAGATTTTCTCTTACGACGACCTTGGCAGACTCACAGGAGCCACAGGCGGCTATGGTAGCCTCGACTACAGCTATGACCTTGTCGGTAACCGGCTCAGCAAAACAGTTGACGGCCTGGTAAGTCAATACAGCTATCAGGCCAACAACAGTAGAATAGACCAGATTGTGGCCGACGAAACAACGAGCTACACCTACGATGCCGTGGGTAATACCCTTACGATGGGTGCCCTCGCCTTCACCTGGGACGAAGATCACAGACTTGAACGGGTCGACATACACGCCGAAACTGTTGGCTCCTATGACTATGATGGCCGAGGTTTGAGAACAGTGAAAACAACAGCAGAAGGGACTATCCTGTCACTTTATGACACAAACGGAAACCTGCTGGCGGAAACGGATGAAACAGGAAGCACAATTCGGGAGTTTATCTATCTCGACGGCCAGCGTCTCACCCTCTTTGACTATACGACCGCTCCTGAATTCAACGTCAACGTCAGTACCACTAATGGAATAGAAGTACCCGGCATACGTGTGTATACTTTTGATGAAAATAACAGGTATACTGGAATATATGGTACTACGGATGACAAGGGAATTGCCCTGTTTACCCGTGGGGATTTCGGCGAAGGAAGCTATCATTTCAGAGTTGACTATCTCGGTGCCCAGTTCTGGTCAGAGGAGGTGGTTGTGCTCACCAGTTCACCAATCGATGTAGTTATCGAGGATGAGCAGGTTGGTGTCAATGTCATCATGGATGACACCCCACAGGCAGGGGTACGGGTATATGCATTTACTGAGACCGGTACCTACCTCGGCCTCTATTCGATTACTGATGAGAACGGCCAGGCCAGCTTTAATCTGCCCGAGAACCAAAACTACATGTTCAGGGCAGACCTGCTTGGTAGTCAATATTGGAGTGACAGCACCACCATCATAGCAGGTGGTGGTGGAATCGCAATTAATACCCGCGGCGGTACCATGAGTATTACCGTACAACAGGGTGAAGGCTTGCCTCTATCAACCATCAAGACCTATCTTTTCTCCGAATCAGGTAGCTATCTAGGTCAATCGGCAACCAGTGACACCCAGGGTAATATCAACTACAGGGTCTCAGATGGCTCCTACCGGATCCGTGCAGATTATCTCGGCAGCCAGTTCTGGAGTGAAGTGGTTGTGGTCACAGACAGTGCCACAGAGACAGCCTTAACCATAGTTCACCAGGAGGTGCAGGTAACCGTCAGTGCCGATCTTGCCGGCAGTGCAAGCCTCCTTGCCGATATCAGCTGTTATCTGTTCAGCCCCAGCGGCAGATATCTCGGCATAAATGCAAAAACAGATAGCTCAGGACAGCTCAGCCTGAACCTTCCCGATCAGGCGTACCGGCTGCGAGTCGACTACATGGGTCAGCAGTTCTGGTCTGAGGATTTTACCTGGCAAAACAGTTCTGTCAATATCCCCCACGGCACAGGAGTGGTTGAAGTTATTAAAATGGGAAGTCCTCTACAGAACATCAAGGTTTATGTCTTTAGCAACAGCGGCAGCTACCTCGGCATCAACGGTGTTACTGATAACACTGGCAACCTTCGTTTTGTTCTGCCAACAGGAGTATACCGCTTTCGGGCCGACTACCAGGGAAACCAATACTGGGGCGAAGACCTTGCACTGATTGCCCACCAGGACAACCCTATACAGATCGCAACAGGTGGGGGCAGTTTCGTGTTGACCCTGTCTGAACAGGAAGCAATGCCGATTGAAGGGGTGCAGACCTATGTATTCAGTGAGGCTGGCGCATACCTCGGTGAATATGCGACTACCGACAGCAATGGCCAGGTCGGTTTCAATCTGGCTGACGGCAGCTACAAGATTCGCATTGACTACCTTGGCAACCAGTACTGGACATCACTTCTAGCAATTCCCACCATCAGTGAGTCGAACTTTACCATCCAGCATCGACAGGTTCAGATAAATGCAGTCACCGGGTTTTCCGGCAGCACTGCCTCCTTGTCAGGAGTGAAGGTGTATCTCTTTACACCTGAAGGGAGTTACCTTGGTCATAATGGTACAACGGACACGAACGGCCAGGTCACCTTCAGCCTTCCAGAGGAAGAGTTTATGGTGCGGGTCGATTATCTAAATGAGCACTATTTCAGCGAGGCTTTCAGCACAGACGAGCTCTCATTGCTAATAGAAGAAGGCCGTGCTTCTGTGCATCTGCAGAGTGGTGACGCATCTCTTACTGGAGTGCCGGTCTATGTCTTCAGTGAATCTGACAGCTACCTTGGGGTTACAGGAAAAACGTCAGAAGATGGCAGCATCTCATTCCAGCTTCCGGAAGGTATCTACAAATTCCGGGCTGACTACCAATCTGCCATGTTCTGGGCCTCGGGCCAGGTAACGGCGGACAGTACCCAGGATATCACCCTGCAAACCGGAGGTGGAATCCTTGCCGTAACTGTACGAACAGATGAATCCCAGGTTATTTCCGGTGTGAACTGCTATCTCTATAACAACAGTGGCACCCACCTCGGTCAAACCGCAGTAACCGACGATCAAGGTCTGGTCAGTTTTGATGTGAGTGATGGTTCCTACAGGGTGCGAGTGGACTACCTGGGGGCTCAATACTGGTCTGATATGGTGAGGGCACCGGAGATATTGTCGACTTCTGTTCTGATTGAGCACCGTGATGTAAAAGTAGAGGTTGTAAAAATGTGGGCGGACTCACCCTCGCCGCTCCCGGGCGTGAAATGCTATCTCTTCACAGAGGCAGGGTCATACACAGGTATTTCTGTCACGACGGACACAGACGGCGCCGCCCACTTTACATTGCCCTCCCAAAACTACCAAGTGCGAGCCGACTATCTTGGCAACCAGTTCTGGTCAGAACCCTTTGTCTGGACCGATGTTTTCCTCGCAATTGGCCACGGTGAGCTGCATCTCACTGTAACTAAAGGAAGCATACCAGAGGCAAGCGCATCTGTTTATCTTTTTAGTGAATCGGGCAGTTACCTCGGTCTCAGCAGTAAAACAGACAATACAGGCAGGGCCAGCTTTGTCGTGCCAGAGGTGAGTTACAGGCTGCGTGTCGATGCAAATGGTGAACAGTTCTGGACCACGGTGATCAACGTATTGCCCGGTCAGGAGAATAGCTACGAACTGGACCTCTCTTCCCACGATC
>JAWSVG010000006.1:45180-47559 GCA_033852035.1 Desulfocapsaceae bacterium
GTAGTTATTGATCAGCTGAGCAGTAGATTCAGGTTTCCTGGCCAATACTATGATGCTGAGACTGGGCTGCATTATAACTGGCACAGATTTTATGATCCAGGTACTGGACGCTATATCTCTGCTGATCCGATTGGGCTTACTGGGGGGATTAATCTTTATGCTTATGCTAATCAGAACCCAGTTAATTATATTGATCCTTGGGGGTTAATTTGGGTTACGATTGGCCACGACTACCAAGGTAGCAAAAATTGGTTGAACCTTATTGGAAGACACCTCGCCTTTCTCGATGAAGGAAAACCTCTAGGGACTAACCCAAAAACCTACGAAGGATTGACAAGGGACTTAATTCAGGAATGGCAACATGACCCAGACAATCCGTGTAAAGATAGTGCACTTCCTATGGGAGTGACAAGAAAAATTCGCCAAAAGTATGTGAGTAAACCAGACCCCAGACCAGAAGGATATTGGTCCGCATCGAACCATTGGTGGAGCCCACGAGTACCAAATAGAACATATCGTAATTATTAAGAGTGTAGAAAATGAACTATCTTATAAAAATATATAGAAAAATAATTGTTTCACCGCGTGAATTGTTTCGAGATATAACAAACGATACCAACAGATATCGTTTGCCCGTATATTTTTTGTTTGTTGTAAATGCATTGATCCCATTAGTGAAGTCATTCAAGATAACAAGAGAGAACATTGCTTTTTTCTCAAACGAAACTCTCAATTTATTATTGTCAATATATAGTATCCCGCAAATTCAATGGGCAATAACCTGGCTTGGTTTTTTCCTGTTTATAATTCTCATTAAGCTTTTTAGCAGATTTTTCGCTAAGAATCGCGGGCAAAGTGGCCTGCTTTTTTGCATATTATCCATTGCTAGCGTAGGGATATTGCTTCAATTGTTATTTATACCACTTAGTAAGTTTTTATCTCATGATCTTTTGGCAATGATTAGGTGGATAGCTTTTTTCTGGATAGGGTTTCTTACTATTGTAGCAATCAGTATTTGCCAAAAAGTTTCCTATGCTAGATCTATGGCTATTTATTTTGCTGCAGGCTTACCTGTAGTGGTAGTTGTTGGTTTAACGGGAGTTGCGCCTTTTATACTATGGGCAACGAACTAAACTAAGCAAATGGAGTCGGACCAAGATAACGAATAAGGTTAGATCGTGATCGCGAAGCGATCCACGATCTGAACCGTTTGTTGGACAAGCCCGGTTACTATATATAGAAAATATCTTTTGGAAATGCTAGTTGTCTGGGTAGGAGGATTGGAAGATTGTGATTTTAGCCTGATAAGATCTAACCCGTGAACAAAAATCTCTAATAAATCGTGTTTCAGGCGCTGAAATCAGCGAATTCTGAGCGCAGTTGTCCATTGCCAGTTGAGACCGATTTTTTTTTGGGATCTACATGTCTCGTTTGCTGTTTACATTACGGTTCCTCCTGTGCGATTTATTGCAGCCTGCCTGGCAAGTGGCTTAGGTAGCATAGTCATGATGACTTTCATTACTGATCCGCATTTTGGGCAGTTAATAGGCTGGTCGTTTTTTACCAATCGCCAGTAGTCTAAACCCAGGCATTCGAAAAACCATCTGCAAAAATAGTATGAGTTTTTTACTGCAAGGGTGAAGAAAGCCATAACACCTGGCCCTGCGAAAGCCTTTTGGCAGTATATGGAGCATGAGCAGGTAGAGGAAGTATTCCCCGGACACCTTTTTTGTCCTGTACTGCCCCGATTTGGCATGAAGGTACCTGTAGGTGATTTCGCTGTCTGTACATTTGAGGATATCCTCTTCGCGGATAACGCCTCGATATAGATATCTGCCAAGATAGACGATTGCTTTGTCTCCACTGCCGACATCCTTGCAGTCAACAACCCATGTTGGTGGACAGTCTTTTGGTATCTGCAAACCATGGTCAGCCATAGCCTGCAGAAACTTTGCTCTGAAGACCTTAGCCATGGCCTTGTGACTGAAAAGATAGCCCGGAGTTTTGGCTCTCCAGAGTCCGGCTTTCAGATTGATACTCGCTGCCGGGATGACCACATGGATGTGGGGATGAAAATCAAGACTTCTTGAGTGGGTGTGCAGGATGGTTGTGAATCCTGCCGTTCCCCCAAGCTTTTTATCGTTTTTCGTGAAGGTCTTCAACACATCCTGCACTGTTGAGAACATCAGGGAATAGATGGTTCGCTGGTTCTTCCAGGCAAGATCCCTTATCTGGTATGGAAGAGTGAAGGTTACAAGGAAGTAAGTACAGGGCAACAGTTTGCCAAGCTGCTTGTCAATCCACTGCTGACTCTCATGGTTCTGGCAATGGGGACAGTTTCTGTGGCCGCAGGAATGCGGGATATAGGTCAACTGCCCA
>JAWSVG010000055.1:0-34759 GCA_033852035.1 Desulfocapsaceae bacterium
AGATGTGACAGGACACTAGTGTGCAGACGACATAAGTTTCCATAAAAGTATTATGAGATCCTGACGATATTTCTGTCTCATTCTCAACAAGTTCAATAGTTGCTACCCTCCTTGGTGATGAAGTAGAGACTCCTGTAGCAGTTCGATGATGAAATTGCCTTATTTATCGTATCTTTTTTTTCTTTGATTTGAAAGGAATTGTCTGAAATAGTTTACCACTTCAAGGGGGTACTGAAGAGTTCTTGAAATAGATTCCATGTCCAAAAGTAAATATTTGGCAGTTTTGAGAGACGTGTTTTATGGGGAGAGTTGTTCTTTTTGAAATGATATCAGTCAGTGCGAGATTGGGATATTCGAACGATTCTTAACGAACTCAAGTTCCAGCTGATGGTACTATAAAATGCTTGCTAGAAATGTTTGCGTTCGTCGTCTCTTAGGGTTTTTGAAAATTTCATTTGGTGGGCCATCCTCAACAATGACACCATCAGCCATGAATACGACTCTGTCTGCAACCTTATTAGCAAAGTCCATTTCATGAGTTACAACCATCATAGTCATACCGTCCCGTGCGAGATCTTCCATGACGAGCAATACGTCCCCAACTAACTCTGGATCAAGAGCCGAAGTGACCTCGTCAAACAGCATTACCTTTGGTTCCATTGCAAGAGCCCGTGCGATGGCAACTCTCTGTTGCTGGCCTCCGGAAAGCATGCCCGGATAGGCATCCATCTTATCCTCAAGACCTACTTTAGATAAGAGTTCAGACGCTTTTTGAAGAGCTTGCTGTTTATCTTGTTTAAGTACGTAAATAGGAGCTTCGGTAACATTTTCAACAACAGTCATATGGGGAAAAAGGTTGAACTGCTGAAATACCATCCCAACTTTGCAGCGGACACAATTGAGGTGTGCTTCAAAAGCTTTACGGTTGAGCTTGTGGTTGTTAACCAACTCACCTTCTATGAATATTTCACCCCCATTTGGAGTTTCCAGGTGATTGACACATCGCAGCAAGGTGCTTTTGCCAGAACCGCTGGGACCAATAATAACCATGACCTCACTCTTTGCGACCTCCAGGCTGACGTCACTTAGCACGGTAAGATCCCCAAAACTTTTTTTCAGTTTCTTGATTGATACCATTGGCTCTTCTTGCAGGTGTGTTTCATTCGTTTGCATAATCAGCGCTGCCCCTTGTTTGTTCTTCTCTCAACCACACCGAGTAAAAGACTTGCTGTGGTTGTCATGGCAGCATAGAGAACAGCAGCCATGAGGTACATTTCGAATGGTTTGTAAGTGGAGCCAATGAATCGTTGGGCTGTCAAGGTCAGTTCGACCAGAGTGATTGTTGAGACCAGAGAGGTATCCTTGATGAGAATGATAAAATTGTTGCCCATGGGAGGAATGATTATTCGCAGGGCCTGGGGGAGAATAATGCGACGCATGGCTAGAGAACTGCTCATTGCGAGTGATCTGGCCGCTTCAGTCTGTCCAAGAGGTATAGAAACTATACCACCACGGATTGTTTCTGCATTGTAGGCCCCTACATTGAGTCCCAAGCCGATAACGCCTGATAGAAAAGGGCCGAGATCGATGCCAATTTGGGGGAAGCCAAAATAAATGATAAACAGTTGCACAAGCAGCGGTGTAGACCGGATAAGCCAGATATAAAAAGTGGCTAGCCAACGCAATATTGGGTTATTGCTGAGTTTACATAAAGCCGCAATGAGTCCAACTGTGATGCCGAGCAGTAGTGATAATATTGAAATCTGCAAGGTTATCACCGCTCCCTGGAGGAGGAAGGGAAAATAATGAAATATAATATTCCAATCTAACACGATATTTGTCCTCAGGTACTGATGTCTGGTTATCTTTTGTCTCGGTTTACCAACATCTTCAAACGAACAGAATTTACCCTGTTTAATTGGCAAACAATAACAATTAAACGGCAGTGAACTCTATTCGTGTGAAAAAAAATCAGGCTACATGCTGTTCGTATCTATCGCACATCAATTCCTAACCATTTCATTGAAATTGCTTTGTATGTGCCATCTTTTTTCATCTCTGAAAGGGCTGCATTCATAGCGGCTTTTAATTCAGGATTATTCTGGCGTAAAGCGATGCCCATTTTTTCTTCATAGAGTAACTCCCCTGCCAAAGCAATCGGCACACCATTTTTCTTAATAGCCAATGCTCCAACAATTTTGTCGGAAATAAAGCCGTCGATCCTTCCATTAGATATTTCCAAAATCATGTCTGGTACACCTTTATAGGTACGTATTTCTGCACCGGAAATATTTGTACGGACCCATGTTTCATAAGTCGTACCAAGGGTAACGCCAACTTTTTTGCCATTTAACTCTTTAATTGAAGCGATGGGAGAATCTTTTTTTACAAAGAGCTGGGCGCCGGAGCGATAATATGGGTCAGAAAAATCGATTGATTCGAGACGTTTTTCTGTGATGGCCATACTGCCGCAGATCAATTCATATTTGTTGGCTAATAGTCCCGCAATAATACCATCCCATGCTGTACTCAATGCCATGCCTTTGATGCCGATTCTTTTCGCTATTTCATTGCCTATTTCGACATCAAAGCCCGTCAATTTGTTATTCTCGTCAACGAAATTGAAGGGGGGATACTGGCCGCTCATAGCCATTCGGATTTCTCCTTTTTCCTTTACCTCTGTAAGGTCTTCAGCTGTGGCCAGGGTGACCAAGAGGCATCCCATCAACAGAATCAGTATCGCTAACATTGATCGTTTCATCATGTACTCCTTGTAATTGTTTTATATTTTGGTTGTGGCGAGCATTCCCACAACCGATTTAATGCAGCAATTATTTTGCAAATGGATAATTTCATTTTCTATCCGGTGGAACCAGCGCAGACAAAGTGGTTGCCACTTGAAGAATTAAAGCTGCATAATTCTTCTCCATATCTTCTGCACTATTTTGAAGTAGTGAAAAATCGAATGAAACCGCACCTATTCCTTTACCCGTACGTGGATCGATTAATGGGGCTGCAATGGCAATAAGACCCGGAAGATATTCTTCAATGTTTGTTGCATACCCTTTTTGATGTGCGATTTTCAGTTCCGCTAGTAACTCTTTTTGAGTGGTTATTGTTCTCTCTGTTTTCGGGCTGAATGCAAGAGTCTTCAACGTTAGTTTTAGCTCGTCAGGGGCAAGGCTACTTAAATAGGCCTTGCCAAGGGCAGTGTTGTGCAGGCAATTGCTCGACGAGTCAGGTAGGCGATACGTCAATGTTTCTTCGGCACTTTTATGATAAATACGAACTATCGTGTCAGAGACAACAAAAGCTGTATCTATGCTGATGTTCTGCTCATTATGGGTACGGTCAATCACTCCTTTTATAAGGTGCATATGATCGGTAGCCCCAATAAGGTTGTTGCAAAATGCTAAACAGAGGATTGCCGGACGGATTACCTTTGTCTGGGGATCTTTCTCTAAATAGCCAAGTTCCACCAATGTGTTGATATAGCGGTAGGTCGAGGTCATATTCAACTCCAGAGTCTTGGCAATTTCACTCTGTGTCAAAAACGGTGTTTCCCTGCTAAATAACGCAAGAACTCTAAGACCTTTTTCCAAGGATTTTGAGAAGTAATATTTTCCTTTTGACATTAATTTTTGAAGGAGTTAACTTACTACTATTATCGTATAGCTATTACTATAATAGTTAAAGTGCCCGAAACCAATTAATTTGTCAACAACTAATGTTTGTTAGTAGTTCAAGGGGATGCAATGCAGGATACCAATCATACAGTACCTATCACTTTTACAACGGTGGGTGAAACAACGCAGGTGTCGCTGGCCAAACTGATCAACGGCATGACAGATTATCTAGATAATTTTGTCCACCCTTCTTTAGTAGATCAAAAGTTTATAAACCTCGTGAGTGGCGGTGACGAAAGATCTCGATTAGATCGGTTGTTGAGTTCTGTCGGATATGAAAAGGATGCTCACGGTTTCTTTGAAAATCTCCTTGAACAGCTTGGTGCTTCGGATGGGACCGAACCTGTAACTATTGGAGATGTAACCATTCCGTCCCTTTTATTGATAAGCATTCTTGAAATTGTTCTTCCCGGTGATAAATTCATATCCATTCACAATATTGACCAACTTGAAAAACATACAAATATTCGTGTACCTGTAAAAGATCAAAAAGACATGCAGGAAGTCCTGGACACGTATCCTGTGCGTCTCTCGATGCATACTATCCGCCAAATGCGGATATCAAGCAAGGTTGCCTACCAATATCTGCCTTTCACAGAAGAGCTTGACAAAGTTGGACAGACCAATACCTGGATCGGGCAGTTTCACCAGGGGTTGCTTGAGCAGATGTACGCTAACAGAGTCATATTTCTATTAAACATGAGCTGTCCGGTATATTGCCGTTTCTGTTTTCGTAAACACAAAGAATCTCGTAATGAGACGAATCCGTCGGAACAGGATATTATCGAGGCAGTTGAGCATATACAGAATTCACCGGATGTGAAAGAGATAGTCGTCACGGGCGGTGATCCTTTTATGAGTCGCCGTAATATGGCCAGCGCCATTGATAATCTCATGGAAGTCGATCATGTACGAACCTTACGGCTGGCGACCAGATCCGTTGCCTATTTCCCACATTTATTCCTTGGTGGAGATGGTGAATATCTAACATGGTTAAAAGAAAAGAATCTGGCGTTGCAGCAAAAGGGTAAACGTATGGAGGTGGCCACCCACTTCATCCACCCAGACGAGATTTCTCCGCAAAGTCTGACCATAATAAATGATCTCGTTCGAAATGGAATCACAGTCTACATCCAGACGCCTTTTTTAAAAGATTGCAATGACAACGGCCCGGAGCTGGTTCGTTTATTCAGTCTCTTGAGGGGAGCTGGGGCCGAGATGCACTATATATACATTCCGTGCAGCCCAATCCATGGTAATAGTATTTACTGGAGCCCAATTTCGAGTGGAATCAAAGCTGCCAGTTATCTGAGGGCACACCTGTCTGATCGCGCTATTCCAAGTATCTGTACTGCCACACCAATAGGAAAGATAGATTGGTTCACAAGTGGATGGGCTGTGGAACCGGTGGCAGACAGTGACAACCTTGTCTGGATCCGCACCCCGTATACACCAGCATATTTTAAACGTTTTGCTCCGCTAACCAGTAAACTGGATAACATTCGTGTCAATGAGGCAGGTACTATCGACATTCAATACTTCGCTAAGATGGGCGATGACAGTTTGTTTATGGGAACTTTGCCACCTGCAGTGTTGCGTGAATGTACAAGCGAGAAATCACCCCAGACTTTAGTAGAGTTACTAGGCGAAGATCTCTGCCTGAAAGACTCCATAGTGAGTACCAACACCGACCACCTTTATCGTCAACATGAAACCAGGGTCGAACTGACTCTTGATGCAAGTGATAGTGAGTTTAATTACATAGTGGCCGATGACCGTATTACAGATGTTATTATTTCGGATGAAAATGATCCGATCACCTCTATCAGTAGAGTAGAGGATATGGTCAAGCGTTTGGCTGATATCCCCCATGTAAATAGTGTACGCCTGCGAAGTCTACTTTTTAACAATGCGCCTGAGCGATTCACCCATGCCCTTGTTGGAAGACTTGCCGATCTGAATCGGTTGTCGCTTGTTGGGCCTCTACGATTGGAAATTGAAACTCGTTTTTACAAAGCTGAAGAAGTATGGGAGGTGCATTCTAAACTGGTTCGATCTCTTAATAACCGAGGTATTACTGTTTATAATAATACTCCCTTGATTGGTGGTTTTAATGACACTGCCGATGAAGTTCAGGCTCTAGGTTTTAGTCTGCGTCAGGCAGGGATAGAATTTCACCACCTGTATGTGGCTGGATTACCCCAACAGAATCTTCACAATTGTGATCAACCGATACATATGCGCGATCTGATTGATATCGCAACTACTGTAAGACGTGAGGGGAGTGGACGTGAGATTCCCCGTTACATAATTCGTACCGCCCTTGGTGAAGTTGACTATGGTTTAACATCAACTTTTAGTATTGATGGTCATTCAGTCAGGGTTTGTCTGTTACCATATAATCTTGCCTATTACAAAAATATATCTTCTGGATTTGAATGGCCCCAGGACATTCAAGTGGATAATGACGGGAGACCTTCTGTTAAAATCGAGGGACTTGTGGGCAGCGGTGTTTTTCCACTGGGTTAAACCTGTGAAGAATAAATAACTGTATTCGTTTATATATAATAAAACTCCAGCACAATAGGACAGCGCATGTATTATCCATTTATGCTCTTCAATGGTTCTGTAAAACATCGACCAATCTTTAGGAATCTTAGTGGTGATCCCTTTGTTGCTGATCTTTCATGGCAGAGCAAATTGGTAGAGGCCGTACCCGTAAGAGATCAGGTCGCTTTCCAACAGATTCTTGAAAAAACCATGGCACCAGACTATTCATGGGGTTTTTCTCCTTACCTGGAACGTCGAGACACACTACTCGCTGATTGCCCTCAGATGGCTGCTGAAAAACGTTATTATCATTTGGGGATGGATATTATAGTTCCTGTGGCAACGTCCCTGTGTGCTCCTTTGGATTCAGTCGTCGAAACAAATGGGTATGAGGCGGGTGAAGGTAATTATGGTGCCTTTGTTCTGCTTCGACATGAAGGGCAGGGGTTTACGCCTTTTTTTAGCTTGTATGGTCACCTGAACCGCCAGAGTCTGCCGATTGCCGGGCAAGTATTTGGTGCGGGAGAGATGTTTGCAGAAGTTGGTGATTTTTCTGAAAATGGCAATTGGTTTCATCATACACACCTTCAGATCATTACAGAAAGAGGGTTAAATGACGGATATCTATCAAAAGGGTATTGCACAAAAGACGATCTGATTATGATGAACGACCTGTGCCCGTCACCAGTACCATTATTTCGGCGTTGAAGGTTATTACAAAAAAAAGCAGATCTCGCGTGTATAGCAAGATCTGCTGCTAGTCATTACCGGCTAAGTTGAAAATGATCTACTTGAACTTCAATTCAAGGGTCTCCGCGTGGAAGAGATGATTGATTTGTGAGTTGTCGAAAACAGCTATACCAAAGGGGTAACTCTTTGACTTGTCAGTGAACTGTACATCCTGCGTCTCGGTGTTTTCACCCTCAGTTTTTAGGGCACGCATCACCTCGAGTGTCCAGATACCGTCTTTGTATTCGTTTCGAGAAAGAATATCAGCACGCCCACCCATCATTGGAGCAATGCTGATTCCGGGAACAACATCGCCAGCTTTGAAGGTATCAACAAATGGAACCTTTTTGCTTGGAATCACATAATACATTTCATCGGCAGTCGGATTAAGATTCATAAATGCAGGTGTTGACTTATCGGCACTATCGTTATTTTTATAGCCGCCCTTACCTGTATCGCCTTTTCGTCCCCATCCTTTATTCTTTTTGGGGTCAGTATTGTTATCAACGTATTGATCATCCCACATTCCCATTGGCAGGGAGCGAACATATTTCGCGTGCCACATATCGATGGTTTCGTCCCCAGAATCTGTATATTTACGTCCGGCAGAGGTGTCACCGGGTTCGTCTAAGTGACATGCAATCATACAGCCTTCTTCCGCAAAACCTTTGGTGTTGATATTCCAGAACATTGCAAACTTATCTTCATAATAGGTGTTGTCGTGTCCTGTATCATCTTTATTTGATAGTTTCTTCCAGCTGCCATCAGTCTGTTTCACCCATGGGAAACGTTCAAGGCTTTTCGTTGGGTCTTTGTAGGTAAAAAGAAAATAAATATTCTTGTCATCATAGAGTGATTTGACCGTAACATCAGTGTCTTGCATTCCATTGTAACCGTTGTCGGGAGCATATGGAAGCTCATCAACTGTTACAGTAATCCCTTTCACATTATCCCAGGCTTTGTCAGCTTTACCATCTAGGACAATAGCAGAACCGGCTTTGGTACTGATAAGTGTCTGATCGGCAGCTATTGCTGAAGTGGCTAAAGCAACCATTCCCGCCATGGTAAGAATTCCTATCTTTTTCATGTTCTCCTCCCTTTTAAGATTCTTAAATAGTGTCTGAATACCTTAGGTACTACCTGAATTTTGCAATTGACTAGTCCACCGGAGATGCGAGGCAGCGAAGCTGAAGACGTATCAATATACTTCAAAGCTTCGGTAACAAAGCAGGTTCGGTGGAATTGTCAATCCCGAAGGGTAGCAAGTAGCAGAAAAAATGATACTCACGAACAGGTGAGTTTGTGAAATGATTATGATGGATGCAACATCGTGTTTTGAAATGATAAATCATTTTTTTCTCTACTTTGCGTCTGCAATATTTAGGTACTATTTAATTGTAGGAGACCACAGACAATATCTCTAGATAAAGCTTACTCACAAACAGGGCTGTTCTGTGAAGTACAGTTCACAGAAGGAGTATATGTTTTTGAATTTTAACGAATTTGTTTTGAGAATAAAGATAGGCTGTCAACCATTTTTTCGCCTTGTGGTGTAAGATTATAGAGTTTTTTCCGGTCATGGGATACCAGATTGTTGCTTTTGAGGTTTTTGAGATGAAAATTGACTTTTGTGTGGTCGCTGATTTTTAGATGGCGGGTAATGGCCATAAATTTCATCCCGCCTTTATTAGACAGCAGGGTTAAAATATCTCTTCTGATCTGATTTGACAGGCATGCCAGGGCCTCATCCATTCCAGGCCCTGCTAACTGTTGTTCAAATTTGAGTTCCTCTAAACTCCGTCGAATGGTGACGAGAAGATCCTCTCTTTTAAAGGGTTTGGCAAGATAATCATCAGCTCCGCTTTTCATGGCAGTGACCGCATTTTCAACAGTCGAAAAAGCAGTGATCATAATGATTTTTACTAGTGGATGTTCTTTTTTCAGGATAGGGATAAAAGTCATCCCCCCCATGCCGGGCATCATGTTGTCGACGATTGCCAGGGCAGGAGGCTGAAATTGAAATTCTTGTTGTGCCGCTTCTGCATTCTCAAAAGAGCAAACATCGAAGCCGTTAGCCTCAAGTATCTCAGTTATACTTTCGCGCAGGTCGCAATCATCCTCGATGACCCAAATAGTCTCACGTATCATTTTCTGCCACAGGTAATGTCATGGTTACAATTGTCCCGCCCTGTTCACTGCTGACCAGAGAGATTTCACCACGATGCTGTTTTATAATATTGTAACATACCGACAGACCAAGTCCCGTACCTTTACCGATTTCCTTCGTCGTAAAAAAAGGATCAAAGACTTTTGTAATATGTTCGGCCTGTATCCCGTGGCCGGTATCTGTTACCTCAACAACGACCTGGCTTGAGCGGTGATACGTTTCCACTTCGATTGAATCTTCCTTGTGGCAGGCATCAATGCTGTTCATCAAGAGATTGATGAACACTTCTTCGAGTTTGTAGGGAATCCCCATCACTTCTGGGATTTCGTTGAGTCGCAGATTAATGATAGAACTCAGTTCCTGATTTTTAATAAGAATTGTACTCGAGCGAATACGTTCATTGAGATCTATACGTTCGAAAGGTGTTTCTGTCTCTCTTGAGAATTGAAGCAATTCTTTGGCGATGCTCGAAGCTCGTACTATGTTTCTATCAATTGAATCGAGCTTCCTGTCGATTTTTTCTTTTCCTCCAACAAAATCCCTCAGCATTTCCAGGTTAAGCGAGGCATTTGTCAAGGGATTATTGATTTCGTGAGCAATCCCGGCTGCGAGTATCCCCATGGACGTCAATTTTTCAGATTGGGCAAAACGCTGTAACCGTTCATCGATCAGTTTTCTCTGCTCAAGGCTGAAAACTGAAAGGGCTTTAATGGTAAAGAACATGATCAGAAAGGCACTGCCCCCTCTGAACATGATTATTTTAATATCAATAAAAGGGATGACATAGTCGGATGGGACTATTCCTGTAAAGATGGCATAACAGATCATAAATCCGCCTGCAAAAATGAAGTTTGCTGCCACTTTTCGAGACAGGGTCTGGATCGTCCGTGAATAGATAATCAGACCGGTACCCGCTAATAAACCGCCAGGGAAGGCGACCATTCTCCTGATGTTAATATCTGTTCCACTGCTCATGTCAAAGGACAGTGCAAGAACTATCAGGGAGAGAGCTATGGAGCCTATTATAGTTTTATTCAGTTTCGAAACTGTCTTAAGGGCCTGGTCACCGTAAAAGGATATGGCGTTGAGGAAAATTCCAAAGTAGAGCAAAAAAAGAAAGGAGACCCCCACCAGCAAAAGGCGAAAGCTGGAAAAAGTTGGAGTAACAACTTCAGGGTTGAGTTGCTCAAGTAATTCGAGCCATTCATGAACCCCGTGTGAAATGCCGAAGATCGCAAGTAACCAGAGGATTCTGGCGATACCAAGCTCGCTTAAGCGAGTATCTCTAGACAGGATGGCGACACCCAAAGTGAAAAAAGCAAGACCGTAGAGCAAATAGAGTATGAAATTCCAGACCATGTGTGATCCTAACACCGGTAAACGGTAAGTAAGTACCTTGTGAGTGCTTATAACCATATGCTATAAAACCGAATCCGTATTTTCTTGTTTTTTATCACAGCTTTTACGGAGTAAGGTACTAAAGTGAAAAAGAGGGGCATGTCTTTTGCGACCGTACAAGGTATTATTGGAATATAACTATGAAAGAAATATCAGAACCTTTTGTACGTGCCGTAATGAAAACTGCTGCATGTATCTGCATTGGCCTAGGAGTAATAGGAGCATTTCTCCCGATTTTACCAACTACGCCATTTTTGATTTTGGCAACAGTGTTGAGTTATAACTCTTCGCCAAAGATTAGGCGATGGTTGCTTAATCATCCCGTATTTGGCGACACCATTAAAAATTATCTCGAAAACCGTTCGATAGGCGTTTCCGCACTACGTAGTGCCCTGGTTACACTTTGGCTCTGCCTTACAGTGAGCATCTGGATGGTTAATAATATTTGGGTGGCCATAATGCTGTTTCTTACAGGGGGATCTGTGACGTTCTATCTGCTGCGCTTAAAGAGGGTCGCATGAAAAGGGAACATGAGTGAGGTAAACCTGGCATGTCGCTTAAGAATAGACATGCCAGTGGAGACGGGGTACTAGGAACTTGTCCTAGAATAGCAGCTCGATCTAAATATTATGCACGAGGTATCCGCCATCAACGGGAATGGATACACCGGTAATAAAGCCAGCGGCACTGTCGCTTGCTAGAAATACGGTTGTGCCGGCCAACTCCTGGACATCACCAAAACGACCGTATGGTGTGTGAGCGATAACGGATTTCCCTCGGTCGGTGTACTCTCCTGTCTCCTGGTCTACCAGCAATGCTTTGTTTTGCTTTCCAAGAAAAAAACCTGGGGCAATGGCGTTTACGCGAATGCCGTATTTGGCAAACTCATTAGCTGAAGCCATGGTGAGGTTGAGGGTGGCTGATTTCGCGGCATCATAGGCCCATACCCCGGAGAGTGGATTATAGCTGGCCATGGAGGTGAGGTTGATGATTGCGCCTTTGATTTTCTTCTCAATCCAATATGCTCCGACTACCTTCGTTGGAATCATGAGTCCAGCAACAAGGTTCATGTGCAGGACCTTTTGGAAGGTGTCCATGTCCGTTTCAATCAATGACGATTTTCCTATGTTACCGCCCACCCCATTGATGAGGATGTCGACTGGACCGAACGTCTCATCCGCTTCATTGAGCGCTTTTTGTACTTTCTCTTCAACTCCGGCATCAACCCGGCTTCCAGCAATTTTTCCCTTCGTATCTTTAATTGCCTCAAGGTAAGCGAGTGCTTTGTCAATGGATTCCTGTGAGCGGCTCCAAACCATGATGTTGGCTCCTGCCCTGAGCAGGGCCTCTGACATAACAAGGCCAATTGCTCCTGCGCCGCCTGAAATTACGGCTGTCTTTCCTTCGAGGCTAAACATCTTTTCAAGATAGTTCATATTTTTCCCTATTGAGTTAATTTATAAGGTACTTAAACCCGTCGATCGAGTACTGAAAAGAGTCCCGACTTATTTCGCGTTTATCGGGGTTAGGAGATCCTTTTTATCAAACAGACTTCGATGTAACAATTTCTATATAAGTGTAATTCTTTGTAATGTAGTTTAGCTACGTGTGGTGGCTTGTGTGTAATCAACTGCTATGGAATGGTAGATTGTAACCAGATCTATCAACTGAAATTGAAAATTAATTTTTAGGTATCCCTCTGTCCTTGGGAGATAATACAATAAAACTGCCACTCTTGCTCAATAAAAGTAGTTTGGCAACAAAAGAGTTGACGTTGTGGTGCTGTTAGTAGTATTACTACGTAAACTATGAGGAAACTGTTATGAATGATGATCTGCTACGAAAGATTACCACCCTGCTTAGTGAGCTCAATCCCTCTGAGGCCAAGGTTGCCCGCTATGTGATGTCGAAACCTGATGACGTGGTCCATCAGAGTATTGCTGCCGTGGCTCAGGAGTCCCAGGTGAGTGAACCGACGGTAATGCGTTTTTGCAGGTCCCTCGGCAGTAAAGGGTATCAGGACTTTAAACTGGAGCTTGCTGTTTCGCTGGCGGGTAACACTCCTTACGTTCATACCTCCATTGCCCAGGATGACAGCACGGCTCAGATGGCAGAGAAAATATGCCAGTATTCTTCAAACTCTCTTCGTGTATTGTATGAATCTTTGGATATGGAAGCTCTTAAAGCGAGTATCCAAATTCTCAATAACGCCAATCGCATAGAAATATACGGTTCCGGGGCTTCCGGAATTGTTGCGCTGGATGCCCAACACAAACTGTTTCGAACCAAAGTTCCAACCGTTGCCTATCGTGACAGTCATTTACAAATGATGTCGGCTTCCAGTCTCGATAAAGAGTGTGTTGCTCTTGCCTTTTCCTATACTGGACAGTCGCTCAATATTATTGAAGCTGCCCAAATGGCACGTGAACAAGGTGCATTGGTTATAGGTGTAACTCACAAGGATTCCCCCCTGGCAAAATACTGCAACCCAATTATTAATGTTCCCAATATTGAAGATACAAAGCTGTTTGCACCAATGGTTTCCCGCATTTGCCAGTTGGCAATCGTTGATATACTGGCTACGGGTATTGCCATGGAGAAAGGGGAAGTGGCCTGGGAACATTTGAAGAAAATTAAACAGAGTGTTCGTTCGCTTCGCCTCCCGCGCGAGGCGAGTTAAGGGCAGATGGACAGCGAGGAAATAAACATGAGTTTTTCTGTCGCGTTCATTGGTGAGTGCATGATTGAACTTCAGGAGGTTGAGGCGGGTAAGACCAAGCAGACCTTTGGTGGAGATACCCTCAACGCTGCAATTTATATGGCGCGTCTCGGTCGTTACTTCTCTGTTACGGTCGATTATGTAACGGCGCTTGGCTGTGATAACTTTAGCGATAAAATGGTCGCGTTCTGGGAAGAAGAAGGCGTCGGTAGTGATCTTGTGCTTCGGCAGGAAAGGGAGATGCCGGGGCTCTATTATATCCAATTGGACCAGGATGGAGAGAGGCACTTTAGTTACTGGCGGAGTGACGCGGCTGCGAAAAAATGTTTTGAGTATGAAAAAAGTCAGGAGTTGTTGGAGCTCCTGGGGAATTATGATGCCGTTTATTTAAGTGGTATCAGCATTGCTATTCTCACTCCACTGAGTCGAACACGTCTCTTTGCGAGGCTTGCCGAACTTGCAGAGGCAGGGACGAAAATTCTTTTTGATTATAACTACCGACCCCACCTCTGGGCGTCGCTAGATGAGGCGAAAGATGCCTATGAGAAAATCCTTTCCTGGAGTGATACCGTTTTTGTAGGCCTTGATGAGCTCACTACCCTGCACGACATCTCTTCAAATGAGACCGGGCATCAATATCTTTCCGGCAAGGGAGTGAAGGAATCGGTTATTAGAAGTGGCGCTGAACCTTGCTCTATCTATATGCTTGGTAAACACTATGAAGTAGCGGCTGACACTGTTTCAACGGTTGTTGATACAACGGCAGCAGGAGATTCTTTCAGTGCTGCATATATGGCTGCAAGGGGTGGTGGTTGCACTATTCCTGTTTCAGCCAGGGTTGCCCACAGAATGGCTGGGTATGTCATTGCACACAAAGGGGCGATTGCTCCACTTGATGCTATGCCTGTTTTTGATGAATTGTCTCAGGCAGCTTTGATTATAGCTCAACTGTAAAAAGGGGAACATATGGCTGATGTACTTGTAAATGATAAAGAATTGAGATCTCTGGTAGAAACGAGATTGACCGAAGCAGGCCTTAATCAACCGCATGCTGAGCTGGTCGCGGATGTGCTTGTTCACGCAGATCTCCGGGGGGTGCGGTCTCATGGTGTTATGCGAACAGAGCACTATGTAACTCGCCTGAAAGGGGGAACCCTGAATGCCAATCCTACCTTTTCGCTCAAAGAGGTCAGGTCAGGTGCAGCTGTACTGAACGGTGATGCCGGGATGGGACATCCTGCCTGCTATGAGGCAATGGTAAAAGCAATCGAAATGTCAGATCAGGCTGGGATTGCAATGGTTGGTGTGGAAAACGGCAGTCACTGTGGAGCTCTTTCCTATTTCGTTTTACAGGCGGTGGAAAACGGCAAGATTGGCATGGCAGTGACTCAGACAGATAAATGTGTGGCCCCTTTTGGGGGAGCGAAAGCCTTTTTTGGTACCAATCCCATTGCTTTTGGTTTCCCTACACAAAAAAACAGCCCCGTTGTTTTAGATATGGCGACCAGCAACATTGCCTTTGGAAAAATTCTCCATGCTAAGGAGCAGGGGACACCAATACCCAATGACTGGGGGCTTGACGGTGACGGTGTGCCAACTACGGATCCACATACTGTTGAGGCGATGACGCCGTTTGGCGGCTATAAAGGCTACGGTCTTGCTCTGGTGATTGATGTTCTAACCGGGGTGTTGATGAACGCGCGATTTGGGCCGCACATTCATGCAATGTATGGAGATTACGATAAACCTCGCGAGCTTGCCAGTCTTATGATTGCTATCGATCCTGCAACGTTCAGCTCACTTGACAGGTTTAAAGCCCAGATGGATGCAATGGTAGACGACCTGCACGCACAGCCTGCTGGTCCCGGGTCTGAACAGGTATATGTCCCCGGTGAGCTTGAGCTACTGCGCCAGGAAGAAAACCTCAAAGCCGGTGTTCCAGTGGTTGACTCCATTTACCAATGGTTGTGTAACGGATCTTGAGTTACCCATTGTTGATTGAACCCCAAAAGGTGAGAATTCTTTTCGATATTCGAGGGTACAAAGAGCCACAGAAAGAACGTATAAGAACGAACAACGCGCAGGTTTTTGTGGTTGTTGCAGCACTTCATTCAGCTAAAGAGTAGACAACAAAATGAAAGCCATAGAAATTTCAGATACCAGGACAGTAAACATCATTACTACGTCCGAACCGGTGATTACTGATTCACGGGATGTCATTGTTACAATAGCCGCTGTTTCGATCTGTGGTACCGACATTCACACCTTCACTAATACACACCCCTTTGTAAAACCTCCGGTCATTGTTGGACACGAGTGCAGTGGCGTAGTGGCTGAGGTCGGTGGTGAAGTTGTATCTGTCAAAGAGGGAGACAGAGTTGTCATTGATCCGGTTTTGGGATGTGGCAGTTGCGGGCCATGTAATAGCGGCCGTGCCAATGCTTGCGCCAGTGTAAGCTGCCGCGGCGTTCATGTGGAAGGTGCAATGCAGGAGATGTTCAAAGTGCGAGAGCAGGATGTCTATAAGGTCCCTGAAAATCTAAAAGATCTTGTACTTGGTGCCAGCATTGAGCCATTTGCAATAGGAGCCCAGGCTGTGTGGCGTGGAAATGTGAGCGTAGGACAAATAATGGTGATTTTTGGGGCCGGGCCTATCGGCCTGACGACCATGTTTATGGCCATGAGTCGAGGTGCGAAATGTATCATGATTGATATGAAAGAGGACCGGTTACAAAACGCCATCAGGCTTGGTGCAATTGGTGCAATTTCTGCAAAAGCCAGCGATCTGAAAGAACAGGTTTTTACACTCACCGGGCCAGAAGGACCTGATATTACCTGTGACGCCGTTGGTCATCCCGCGATTGTAGATTCCTGCGTTGACCTGGTCGCCCCCACCGGGTCTGTGGTTCTACTCGGAATGGATGGCCAGCAGAATAACGTCACGGAACTGGCGATTTTTCGTAAAGAACTCAATGTCGTTGGTAGTCGCATGCACTCCGGCAAGTTCCCCACCGTTCTTGAGCTGATTGAAAAAAATGCCTTGCCTCTCGATGCAATTCTGACTCACCGTTTCACCACGGAAGAGGCTGAGCAGGCCTTTACAATGGCGATTGATCAACCGGTGGGATTTACTAAGGCTGTCATTACTTTTTAAGAGCGTGGTCGAGAGGATAAAATGTCTATCCTCAAACAGATCCGAACCGGCATCGGGGATGTAGAGGAATAAATGCAACGACGCCATAAAATAATGGAGACAATAATGGAAGTTAGACACCCAATGCACCCCGATCACGCCATGGCTCTTGATACAGAAGAGTTGCGCGCACATTTTCTGGTAGAAAAAGTATTTGTGCCAGGTCAGATAAGCCTCACATATAGCCATATTGACAGAATAATTGTGGGTGGTGTTTGTCCGCTTGGTAGTCCTCTTACCTTTGATGAAGAGCTTGGCAGAAAAGTAGGTGTGAGTTATCTGCTTGAGCGTCGGGAGCTTGGTTTGATAAATCTTGGTGGCACTGGAAAGGTTGTGGCTGATGGCGAAACCTACGTGCTTGAAAAACAACAGGCTCTCTATCTTGGTGCAGGCACAAAATCTGTCAGCTTCATGTCAGACTTAGAGGCGACGCCTGCTGCGTTTTACATGGCCTGTACTCCTGCTCACCAGACATATCCTTCACGGAAGATCCTTCTAGAGGAAACGATAACAGAAAGTCTAGGAGAGGCTGCACTGTGTAATTGTCGAACGATTTTCAAATACTTCCATCCCGATGTACTGCCTACATGTCAGTTGAGTTTGGGGCTTACCCGAGTGGCCTCAGGGAGCAATTGGAATACCATGCCAACCCACACCCATGATCGCAGAATGGAGGTCTATTTCTATTTGGAAATGGATGAAGATGCGGTGGTTTTTCACCTTATGGGAGAACCCACTGAAACCCGGCATATTGTTATGCGTAACCACCAGGCAGTGATCTCTCCGAGTTGGTCAATACATTCAGGTGTTGGCACAAAGCCCTATGCTTTTATCTGGGCTATGTGTGGTGAAAACCAGGTGTTTGGTGATATGGATTTTGTGGACATGAGAGATATACGATGAGTAAGGAAAGAATAGCCGAAATAGAAGTGCAGTTGAGCAATCTACAGCTTGTCCCAGTAGTTACTCTGCCTTCGGTGGATGCTGGGCTACGGCTTGCTGAAATTCTGATCCGCTGTGGTCTACCGGTTGTAGAAATAACCTTCAGGACTCCCAGCGCGGCAGAGGCAATTGCTGCAATGAAAAAAGAGTTTGATGAGTTGTTGGTCTTGGCGGGTACTGTACTCACTATAGACCAGGCTGATATTGCTCGGGATGCCGGTGCTGAATGTATAGTTATCCCTGGGTTTCATAGGGAACTTGTGCAACATTGCCAGTCTCAGAACATGATGGTCTGTCCTGGTACAGCAACACCTACTGAGGTGTTACAATGTTTGAAGATGGGGGTTCAGGCGGTAAAGTTTTTTCCCGCTGAAGTGGCTGGAGGGGTGGGAATGCTAAAAGCAATGACTGCGGTTTTCAGCGACGCCCGCTTTATGACAACCGGTGGAATTAGTCCAACGAACTTGAACGAATATCTGGCCCTTGACGCCGTCTTTTGTTGTGGCGGCAGTTGGCTGGCTCCGGAGAAAATGATGTTAGAAGGGCGATGGGCGGATATTGAAAATATTGTGTCTTCTGCGGTAGGTCTACTTGGAAAATAGTATTAAGAGGAGCAAAATGGAACTTTCACTTGCTGGTAAAACAGCTTTCGTCACAGGAGGAAACCTGGGAATAGGAAGAGCGGTTTCCATAGCCCTGGCTAAATGTGGTGCTGATGTGGCGATTACATCTTACTCACATACAGAAGAGGGTGAGGAAACTGTCAAACTCATTGAGGGAATGGGAAGAAAAGCCTATGTCTTCCAACTGGATGCAACGGATAGTGCTCAGGTGACTGATGTCGTTGGTAAAGTGGCGGAAAAACTCGGTGGGCATATTGATATTTTGATGAATAATGCGGGACATCTTGTCGCTCGTTCGCCAATTGTGGATATGACTGATGAGCACTGGTTTCAGACCATCAACGTCAATCTGAGTAGCACTTTTTTTTGTACACGAGCTGTTCTTCCATTTATGAAGAGAGGCTGGGGACGGATTGTTAACATGTCTTCGCTTGCAGCCAGAAATGGTGGTGGAAATGGGGCGACAGCCTATGCTGCATCAAAAGGTGGCGTCATTGCCTTTACCCGTGGCCTGTGCAAGGAAGTGGCCGATCAGGGAATCACTGTTAATGCGGTTGCTCCCGGCCTTATCCTTGAAACACCTTTTCACGAAACCTTTAACACAGACGCAGGTATACAGGGGGCGATAAACAGTACGCCTTTAAAACGGGGTGGTACACCTGCGGACGTGGCCAATGCTGTTATCTATTTTGCCACCGATCTCGGTTCGTTCATAACCGGTGAAATTATCGAAATAAATGGGGGTATGTACTTTGCCTAACCAGGGTTCTCGCTGGTACAGCCTGAACAGGGGGGATCTCCAGGTAAAAAAATTGTTTCTAAATGTGGAGTAAAGCAGAGGTTTCTCAGAAAGAGTTGGTTCGGAGGATTGGGCCATTCATAACACAAGACAAAGGGAGGAACATAGTACAAGTAATAATTGTTTGAGAACTTGCCAACAGGGTTGCCGGGTTCTGAAAAGGCGGCCGAACTGAAAATGCATGGAAAGCCATGCGTTACATGGAGGATGATCCGTATGAATTGTCTAAAGAAACTTGCTCTCTCAGCTGCAACTATAGCTCTTATCTCAGGTTTTGCCCTGTCAGCCCAGGCAAAAGAATGGAAAGGCTGGAATATCCACGTTGCAGGGTATCCGAATACCGTAGCAATGGACAAATTCGCCGAACTTCTGAAAGAGAAGTCTGGCGGCAAGATGACCCTGAAAATGTATCACTCCGGAACTCTAGGCAGCCAACCTGATGCCATTGAGCAGGTTCGAATTGGTGGACTTGAAATAGCAAACTTTAATATGGGACCTATCGGGCCAATCGTTCCTGAAGCAAACGTTGTATCCCTGCCATTCATTTTCAAAAACACCGATCATATGTGGCGAGTATTGGATGGTAAAGCAGGCGAAATGATCAATGCCGGTCTTGCTAAAAAAGGTCTCATCTCTCTGGCATGGTACGATGCTGGTTCACGTTCTTTCTATAATTCCAAGAAGCCGATCCAGGTACCTGCAGATGTTACTGGTATGAAAGTACGTGTTATGAATAACGATCTCTACTCCGGTATGATCTCTGCGCTGGGGGGAAATCCATCTCCAATGGCATTTGCCGAAGTATATCAGTCTCTTAAAACTGGTGTTGTGGATGGTGCAGAGAACAACTGGCCTTCCTATGAATCCACCGGTCACTATGAAGTAGCTGGTTTTCATTCAAATTCCCAACATCTTATTATTCCGGAAATTCTTGCTATAAATGCTGACGTATATAATGCACTGTCGGATGCTGACAAGAAAATTGTCAAAGAAGCAGCAGTCGAATCAGCAGCACTTCAACGTGATCTCTGGAAGAAACGCGAAAAAGCAAGTATGGAAAAAGTTATTGCTGGTGGCGTAAAAGCGAATGAGATTCCAGATAAGAGTGCTTTTCAAGCAGCTATGGTTCCAGTATATGACAAATATCTTGCTGATAACCCAACGTTGAAGCCTCTCGTTGAGTTGATTAAGAAAACTGATTAATGAAGCAAAAATAACGACCTGAGAAGATAGAAATCGTCAATAGCTTCCAGTGAATAAGGTGGCTATTGATGATTGTTTCTCAGTTTGATGTACTTTTTGAACGTATAAAATTTATCGGGTACAACCAATGTCTGCAGAAAAATCGCCAAGCAGCAAATCATTCTTTGATAAAATTTTAGATCTTATCAGCTACATAAACACTGTGCTTACCGGTGTCGCCCTTGTGGTCCTTACTATCATCTTTGGCTGGCTGGTATTTGGCCGGTATGTGCTCAATTCCACGCCAACCTGGGTAGAGCAAGTTGCATTGCTGTTAGTGGTCTATATAGGTTTTCTAGGAGCATCAATCGGTGTTCATAAAAAAACACACCTGGGTGTGTCCGTATTCCGTGAAATAAGTCCAAAGCCAGTTCAGCGGGTATTTGAACTCCTGTCACACATCATCATGGGTGGGTTTGGTCTGATAATGACTGTTTATGGGTATAAACTGACAATATTTAAATGGGAGGCTCAGATTCCTCTCATACATGTCTCAGAAGGTTTACGAGCTTTACCGATTATGTTGAGTGGCATTTTCATCTTTCTCTATTCTATTGGCCATCTCATTCATTTTTTTAAAGGTACAAACCAGGAAGAGACAAATGCCGGCAAACGGTAAGTAAGTACCTTGTGAGTGCTTATAACCATATGATATAAAGTCGAATCCGTATTTGCTGGTTTTTCATGACAGCTTTTACGGAGTAAGGTACTAAATAGGAGATTTTCGATCCATGGGACTGCTCATTTTATTAGGTATATTTGCACTTTGTGTCGTCATTGGAATGCCGGTGGCTTTTGCTTTAGGAGTCGCTTCTGTTTCCGCTTTCTTTTTCGAAGGTTTGCCGATGATGATCGCTTTTCAACGGATTATTGCAGGCATCAGCATCTTTGCCCTCATGGCGATCCCGTTCTTTATTTTTGCAGGTGAACTCATGTTTCATGGTGGAATTGCCATGCGGTTGGTTCGCTTTGCCTCTTCTGCTGTTGGTTTCATGCGCGGCGGGCTTGGTATTGTTAACGTTTTCTCATCCATGCTGTTTGGTGGTATATCCGGTTCTGCCATAGCGGATATTTCTGCTCTCGGATCTATCTTGATTCCGGTTATGAAAGAGAAAGGGTACGATGATGATTATGCTGTGAATGTGACGGTGACATCTTCTCTTGCCGGAATCATTATTCCTCCAAGCCACAATATGATCCTCTACGCAGTGGCGGCAGGGGGGGGGATTTCAATTTCAAAACTTTTTTTGGCAGGTTTTCTCCCCGGAGTACTGATGTGTTTGTGCCTGGCTAGCGTGGCGTATCTCGTAGCTGTGAAACGGGGGTATAGATCTGAGACTTTTCCGGGGCTTATCGTTTTGTTTCAACATTTTATTTTCGCCCTGCCCGGCTTGATGACGGCGGTCATAATTGTGGGTGGTGTACTCAGTGGGATTTTCACGGTAACAGAATCGGGGGCCTTTGGAACAATTTATGCGTTTGTGGTTACTATTGTTGTCTATCGGGCTTTAACGTGGGAAAAATTTAAGCTTGCTGTGGTTAACTCTGTTCGAACCACGGCGATGGTCATGATTCTCATCGCCTGTACTGGTGCCTTTGCCTATCTGTTGACCTATTACCAGGTGCCAACGAAGATGTCAGAGTTTCTGCTGGGTATTTCTGATAACCCAGTAGTCATCCTGTTAATGATCAATGTTATGTTACTGTTATTGGGGATGATAATGGATATGGCGGCCTTGATCCTCATCTGTACACCGATATTTCTCCCCATCGCTATTTCAATAGGAATTGATCCTTACCAGTTTGGCATGATTCTCCTCATTAACCTTGGCTTGGGACTATGCACTCCCCCGGTTGGTTCCTGTCTCTTCGTTGGCTGCGCAGTGGGTGGTGTTAAGATAGAAGATGCAGTGAAAACAATATGGCCTTTTTACCTTGCTATATTATTCGCCTTGATGTTGGTTTGCTTCGTTCCAGCTATTTCACTTACTTTGCCAAATCTTCTCGGTTAAGACTGTGAGAGGTAGTGATGCATTTTAAATAAACTATTGAAGAGAATCTCCTATGGTCACAGGAAACGGTAACCCAACAGTAGCTCTAACAAATAATGAAATAGCTCGTGCTGTTGATTCGGGCACGCCCCAGGAATTATATGATGAGAAGAGGGTTTTGGTATTGACCCCGGATACAACAAGAACATGCCCCCTGCCGTTTATGATTTCTCTTCTTCAAGATACCATCGGCAAGACCAGCACGTGCCTGGATTTCATGGTTGCACTGGGAACTCATCAACCTCTCAGCGAAGAACGAATCCTTGAACTGTACGGTATTACGGAAGAATCTCGAAGAACCACTTTTGCCAAAACCCGGATACTGAACCATAGGTGGGACCGTGATGATACCTTTCGCACTGTTGGCTATCTGAGTGAAGAGGAAACTGCGGAATTATCTGGTGGGCGTCTTCGAGAAATAGTTCCGGTGGATATCAATAAGACGATCTTTGACTATGATCTGGTGCTGATTCTCGGGCCTGTTTTTCCCCATGAGGTTGTCGGGTATTCAGGTGGTGCAAAATACCTCTTTCCAGGGATATCAGGGGGAGAATTTTTGCATTTCTTTCACTGGTTAGGGGCAGTTGTTACCTGCCCAGGTACCATTGGAATTAAGCACACCCCGGTTCGTGAAGTGATCAATCAGGCGATGCAACACATTGATGTCCCCGTCCATTGTATTTCCATGGTTGTCAAATCCCGTGAAGAATTGTACGGCATTTATGTTGGAGACTATCTCTCCTCATGGGAGGCCGCAGCTACATTATCTGAAAAAATCCATGTGGTTTTTAAAGAAAAACCGTTTCACACTGTCCTTGGTGTCTGTCCTGAGATGTATAATGAATTGTGGACCGGTGGAAAGGTCATGTATAAGCTCGAACAGGCGGTAGCCCCCGGTGGAAGATTGATAATTTATGCTCCACACATAACAGAAGTATCCAGGACCTGGGGAGAGTATATGGACAAAATCGGCTACCATACAGTGGACTATTTCCTGTCTCAACCCGATAGGTTTACAGAAATTCCCCGAGGGGTTCTAGCACATTCCACTCATGTTCGTGGGGTCGGTACCATGGAAAATGGCATTGAAAAACCGCGTATAGAGGTGATTTTGGCTTCGGCCCTTTCAAAAGAGGAATGTAAGAAGATTAATCTAGGATATATGGACCATCGTTCCATTAATCTTGACGATTACAAAAATAAGGAAATGGAAGGGATTCTTTTTGTCCAAAAAGCGGGTGAAGTATTGCACCGGATTAAAGAATCCTGATTTCTAAGCCTTAAGGGAGCTTGTAAATGGAACCATTTCTTAGTGATGATTTTTTACTCCAGACAGAAACCGCCAGGCGGTTGTATCATGACTACGCGAAAGATCAGCCGATTTATGATTACCATTGTCATCTTCCCATAGAAGAAATTGCAACGGACAAAAACTTTTCCAATCTGACCAGGATATGGCTGTACGGTGATCACTATAAATGGCGGGCCATGCGTGCCAACGGAATTGAGGAAGAGCGCATTACCGGTTCTGCTTCTGATCAGGAAAAGTTTCGGGCCTGGGCTGCGACTGTTCCGAAAACACTCCGCAACCCTCTTTATCACTGGACACATCTTGAATTGAAGCAGGTCTTTGGGATACAGGATGTTCTGGTGAATGAGGAAACAGCAGATACTATTTACCAAAGATGTAACGAAATGCTGGGGCAATCTGCATTTAGTACCTGTGGACTGCTGGAGCGACATAAGGTTAAGGTGGTTTGTACCACAGACGATCCAGTTGACAGCCTTGAGCATCATCAAAAAATTGCTGCAGGTGATTTTTGCGCCGCCAGGGTCCTCCCGACTTTTCGTCCAGATAAGGCCATGGCGGTTGAAGACCCCGTATCATACAACGCATATATAAACTTGCTAGAGCAGGTGGCTGATAGCTCTATCTCGAGTTATCAGGATTTACTTTCTGCCTTGCAGAAAAGGCATGATTTTTTCCATGAGAATGGTTGTAGGCTTTCCGATCATGGAGTAGAGCAACCTTACGCTGAGGATTTCACAAGCGCTCAGGTCGACAATATATTTTCGCAGGTTCGAAGGGGCAAGGGTCTTCAACTCTCCGAGGTGAACACATTTAAGTCAGCGATAATGCTTGATCTCGCCCGTATGGATGCAGGCAGAAACTGGACCCAGCAGTTTCATTTTGGCGCACTTCGCAATACAAATGATGGTGCCATGAAAAAGATTGGCCCGGATACCGGTTATGACTCAATCGGTGATTTTGAGCTTGGTCGACCGCTTGCCAGGTTTTTCAATATCCTTGAAAGTGAAGGCAATCTTGCCCAAACTATCGTTTATAACCTCAATCCAACTGACAATGAGCTTCTTGCCTCGATGATTGGCAATTACCAGGGAAGTTCAATACCTGGGAAAATGCAGTTTGGTTCTGGCTGGTGGTTTAATGATCAGAAAGATGGCATGGAACGTCAGATGAACGCTCTTTCAAACCTTGGATTGCTGAGCAGGTTTGTCGGAATGCTGACTGACTCCCGCAGTTTTCTTTCTTATCCCCGGCACGAATATTTTCGGCGGATTTTATGTAATCTTTTTGGTGGTGATGTGGAGAAAGGTGAACTCCCTCATGATCTGGACCTCATCGGTAATACTGTAGCTGATATCTGTTACAACAATGCTGTTCATTATTTTGGGATTTCTTTGGAGCAATAGAAAGGTTTTTGATGGTTATATTGATACTTGGTCCAATGGGCTGCGGGAAGACGACTATTGGTGAGCAACTGGCCGCAGAACTGGGCTGGCCCTTCTATGATGCTGATGATTATCACCCGGAGACGAATAAACAGAAAATGGCTGAAGGTACTCCTTTAGATGATAGTGATAGAGAGCCTTGGCTGGCCACGCTCTATGGGATTATACAAACCAAGCTGGCGGCAGATGGTAACATGATATTGGCCTGTTCAGCTTTGAAAGAAAAATATCGTACAATGCTTGGGGTTGACCAGAGGCAGGTGTTTTCGGTCTTCCTGCGCGGCTCGTCTGCCTTGCTTGAGGAAAGAATCTCGAGTCGTTCCCACGAGTATATGGCGAAAGCTCTCTTGCAGAGCCAGCTTGATACCCTGGAAATCCCGGAAAACGGGCTTACTGTCGATATATCTGGTACACCCGAACATATCTGCCGGACAATTATAGATACACTTCTCAAGTAGAATAGAATTACATAATAAATAACATTTTTAGGAACACGTAATGAGCGAATTATCTGATGTAGGCGTTGCCGGTCTGGCCGTCATGGGCGAAAACCTTGTGCTGAATATGGAAAGCAAAGGCTTTTCCGTTTCTGTATTTAACAGAACAGGCACAAAAACTGATGCTTTTCTTGCGGGCAGGGCCAAAGGGACCAGAATTAGCGGGTTTTTTTCTGTGAAAGAATTTGTCGGTTCCCTGAAGCGGCCACGGAAGGTGATGATGATGCTGAAGGCTGGCTTGGTGGTGGACGACTTTATCGATCAGCTCCTTCCAAACCTTGAACCGGGTGACATTATCATTGATGGTGGTAATTCTAACTATCACGACACCCAGCGCCGTGTCGCCGCCCTTGAAGAAAAAGGGTTGCTCTATATCGGAACCGGTGTGTCAGGCGGTGAAGAGGGTGCCTTAAAAGGGCCTTCTGTGATGCCGGGGGGCTCTGCCAAAGCCTGGAAAGATCTTGAACCAATTCTTGTACCGATCTCTGCTCAAGTAGATGATGGAACCTTTTGTTGCAGTTGGATGGGAAATGGTGGCGCTGGTCACTTCGTCAAAATGGTCCATAATGGTATCGAATACGGAGATATGCAGCTCATATGTGAAGCCTACCAAATTATGAAAGATGTCCTGCAAATGTCTGCAGATGAAATGCATAGGGCTTTCTCCCGCTGGAATAAAGGAGATTTAAGTAGTTACCTTATAGAGATAACAAGAGACATTCTGGCGTACAAGGATGAAGACGAAAGTCCGCTTATTGACAATATTCTAGATGCAGCTGGACAAAAAGGCACTGGGAAATGGACGGTGATTGCTGCTTTAGATGGTGGCGTCCCACTCTCTTTGATCAGTGAATCGGTTTTTGCGAGATGTCTCTCTGCTCAAAAAGATGAACGAGTCCAGGCTTCAACTATCTTGTTGGGCCCGGTTACAAAGTTTGATGGAAATAAAGAACAGTTTATTGACGAGTTGGAACAGGCACTTTACCTGTCAAAGATAATTTCCTACGCCCAGGGTTTTAACCTGATGCAGGAAGCCTCAACTGAGTTTAACTGGGATCTTCATTATGGTGAGATTGCTAGAATTTGGCGTGGCGGATGCATTATACGATCAGTTTTTCTGGATAAAATAACAGAGGCCTATAAAGAAAATCCGGAACTCAAAAGCCTGTTACTGGCTCCATTTTTTAAGGGAAAAATTGATGCGGCTCAAGCTAGTCTACGCAGCGTCCTGGCGGCTGCAATCAAGCATGGCATTCCTGCTCCCTGTCATTCCAGTGCCCTAAACTACTATGACGGCTATCGGACTGCGCGGCTTCCTGCCAACCTGCTCCAGGCACAACGGGACTATTTTGGCGCACATACATATGAGCGCATTGACAAAGCTCGCGGAGAATTCTTTCACACCAACTGGACAGGAGAAGGCGGTGATACCACTTCAACGGCCTATATTAAATAATACTTTCAGCAAGGCAAAAAATGGAAATAGCAAGGTATTCAATCGGTACAGGAGATCGTTTTGGTCTACAGGGCCAGGCGCAACTCGCAGCTGTGCAAAAAGCATTGGGTGAAGGTGTTGAACTCGCAATAGTTTGGAATAAGTCCCACCGTGAACATAGCATCGTAGGCACAGACCAGACTGCTGTTATGGAGGAAGCAAACCAAGCGGTACAGGCTTTGGGATGGAGGGGGCAGTACTTTGTTGATGCTGACCATATTGGTCTTGGTAATGTGGATCTTTTCATTGAGAGCAGCAATTTCTTCACCCTGGATGTCGCAGACTTTATTGGCAAGAAAGCGGAAGAGGCAAAACTGAAGTCATTTGTTAACAAATACAGCCGCTTTATAGGGGAATTAGCAATACCTGGTATGGATCAGCCACTTCTTATCAGTGAAGATGTACTGCAAACCATAGCAGAAAAATACCTGTATGCAGTTCAGGAAGCAGGGAAGATATACAGATACATTGAGGAGCAAAAGGGCGGTGGCAACTTCATAACAGAGGTATCCATGGATGAAACAGCAGAACCTCAAAGCCCCATTGAGATGCTGTTCATTTTGGCGGCTATAGCAGATGAAAAAATTCCTGCTCAAACTATTGCCCCCAAGTTTTCGGGACGGTTTAATAAAGGTGTTGATTACATTGGCGACGTTGATCTCTTCTACCAGGAATTTGAGGAAGACCTCTGTGTCATCAAATACGCGGTGGAACATTTTGGCTTACCAAAAAACCTGAAACTCAGTGTGCATTCAGGCAGTGATAAGTTTTCTATCTATAAACCAATAAGGGAGTTAATTGCCAAACATGGTGCTGGTATCCACGTGAAAACAGCGGGTACAACATGGTTGGAAGAGTTGATCGGGCTTGCTGAATCAGGAGGCGAGGGGCTGAGTTTGGCCAAGCAGATTTACGCATCATCCTACCAACGGTTTGATGAACTGTGTGACCCTTATGCCTCTGTAATTGATATTGACAAGACTGCCCTTCCTACTCCCGCAGAAGTACAGACATGGAGTAGCGAACAATATGTACATGCTCTTCGACACGACCAGAGTTGTTCAGTTTATGACACAAACCTCCGTCAATTGCTCCACGTCGGCTATAAAGTGGCCGCTGAACTGGGGGACAGATATCTGAATGCGCTTCGAGAAAACAAAGAAGTCGTTGCTAAAAATGTGATGGTAAACCTCTTCGAACGGCATATTCGGCCACTTTTTCTCTAGAAGAGTACACAAATGAGTGACTGTGTGAGTATGGAGGATAAAAAAAATGCGTTTTGGTATTGCCGGACCTGGAGCCGTTGCTCACCTGCATAGCAAGGCAATTCAGCAGGCCAAGGGTGCTGATCTGATCGCTGTCTATGGAAGAGACAAAGAAAAAACCCAGGCTTTTGCCTTACAGTACGGAGTGCAGCCCTACACTGATCTTGATGAATTTCTTGTTAAAGGTGGCATTGACGCAATCACTATTGCAACCCCATCAGGGGCTCATCTTGATATAGGGTGTAAAGCTGCTTGTCATTCAAAGCATATTCTTTGTGAAAAACCACTTGAGATTACTTCCGAGAAATCTACCACCCTCATAAAGACGTGTGCAGAAAATGCAGTTACTCTTGGTGTCTTCTTTCAGGCACGATTTGATCCATGTACACAGCTTGCTAAAGATGCAATTGCCAGTGGACGACTAGGACGAATTTTGTTTGCAAGCTGCCAGATGCGCTGGTTTCGCAGTCAGGGATATTATGACTCTGCAGCCTGGCGAGGGACCTGGGCTCTTGATGGCGGAGGATGTTTGATGAACCAGGGTATTCACACAGTTGACTTATTAGTGCATTTGATAGGTGAAGCTGCAGTTGTATCAGCCATTCAAGGACCAGTAACCCACAAGCGAATCGAGGTAGAAGACAACCTCTGTGCTACAGTTCGTTTCAAGAGCGGGGCAATAGGTACTATTGAAACTTCAACTTCATGTGGGCCTGGACTACCTCGCAGGGTAGAAATCTCTGGTGAAAAGGGAACAATTACCATTGAGGACAACCGAATTGTCCGGTGGGATTTTATAGAGGAAAAGGAAGAGGATAGAGAGATAATAAAACAATTTAAAACACGTGATACCAGCGTAGGTGGTGCTGCCGATCCGATGGCAATAGATGTCTTTGGCCACGTCCAGATTGTTGAAAATTTTGTCAGAAGTGTAGAGGAGAAAACACCGCCTTTCATAGATGGACTAGAGGGGAAGAAAGCAGTAGATTTTGTCTGTGCAATTTATGACTCTATTCGAACCGGATTACCTGTGCGTATAGTATGAGTACAGGATATCATAACATTTAATACAACCTGATGTTGGATAGTAACCAGGAAGGAGAAAAATATGAGCAATACAAGCAAACCCCAGATAGGATTTATCGGTTTAGGCTTGATGGGATCGGCGATGGTTCAGAGACTACAGAGCCTTGACTATCCAGTCACTGTTGTTGCCCATCGCAACCGAAAACCTATTGAAGAAGCGGTGGCGAGAGGTGCCAAGGAGGTGGCTACTGCCGGAGAAGTCGCTAAAAATAGTGACATTGTAATGCTCTGTGTAGACACGAGTGCTGCTGTAGAATTGGTCATGAAAGGTGAGGGCGGAGTTTTAGAGCAGCTTCAACCCAATAGTCTGGTTATTGACTTTGGAACATCTATACCAGGAGTCACCCGACAACTTGCTGAGAATTGTAAGGCAAAAGGTGCAGCAATGATGGATGCTCCTTTAGGCCGCACGCCTGCCATGGCCGTAGATGGGTTGTTGAATATTATGGCAGCAGGGGATACCGCCGATTTTGATCGGGCCAAACCCGTTCTTGAAGATCTTGGAGAGAATGTTTTTCACGTCGGACCAATTGGTGCAGGACACACCTTGAAACTTATCAACAATTTCTTCGGTATGACCATGGCCTGTGCCATGTCTGAGGCTTTTGCCATGGCCGATCTTGCCGGATTAAAACGCCAAACCTTGTATGATGTCATGTCTGCAGGGCCGCTCAAGTCAGGTATGATGGATTTCATCAAAATCGGTGCTGTGGATAACGATCCAGGCAATATGGAATTTTCAATCAGCAATGCTGGCAAAGATGTCGGATATTACTCAAAAATGGCAGATGATTTTGGAGTGCCGAGTTTTGTTTCACCTGCAGTTAAAAATACTTTAGGGCTTGCTAAATCTTCTGGGTATGGGGAGAAGATGGTGCCAGAGATGGTTGATTTTATAGCTGCTGTGTTCAGTAAAAAGTGATCATCTTGTGTAGCTTTTGCAGGCTACCTTGAAAAAAGCCTTTCTCTATTGAAATGGGGCGAAGTTATAATGTCCAATAGGTACGAAAGCCACATTATTGCGACGGCCTGTTTCATGATTCAAGCAGTCGGGATAGGTACATTTGTGAGCTACGGTGTCTTTTTCAGTTCACTCGAAGCCGATCTTGGTTGCTCAAGAGCCACCATTTCAGGGGCATCGTCACTCGCATTTTTTCTGAGCGGGTTGTTTGCAATACTCACCGGACGCCTCAATGATATCTACGGGCCAAAGCATTTAATGCGAGCAGCAGCGCTCTTCCTGGGCTCCGGTGCTATGCTGATGTCACAAGTAAGAGAGGTGTGGCAGCTTTATGCCTTCTATGGGGTTATTTTTGGCATTGGGTTGGGGGCTATAGATGTCATTGCACTGACGACAACAGCTAGGTGGTTTTCACAATCCCGAGGATTCATGACTGGCCTGGTGAAGGTGGGAACCGGGGCCGGGCAGTTTTTAATACCTTTTCTGGCTGGTGTTTTCATTGCCAGCTATGGTTGGCGCTGGGCGTATCTGATTATTGGCCTGAACGTAGTAGTAACGCTTCTCTGTGTGGCCCAGGTACTGAAAAAAGCCCCTGGGGAAAGTGGGTTAACAGGAGATACTGACGGCCAGCACCAATCAAAAGTGTCTTCAGGATCCATTTCCTTCGGTGTACGAGATGCGAGCCACACCAGGCAATTTGGGATCATTTGTGGTGTAAATGGGCTTATCGTCTTTTGCCTATTGATTGTCCTGGTACATATCGTTCCCCATGCTGGCGATTTAGGGCTTTCTACTGCCCAGGCAGCCGGCGTGCTTTCAACTATTGGAGCTGTGAGTATGGCCGGCAGGTTTGCGGCTGGTATTGCCATTGATCGGATTGGCAGTAAGTCTACCATGGTGATCTGTTTTCTGGTCTTAATTGCTACTCTGTTTTGGCTGCAAGTTGCAGATTCGCTTTGGATGTTATACTTGTTTGCTGCTGTTTACGGTCTGGCTCATGGAGGTTTTTTTACTGCAATTTCGCCGATCGTAGCAGAGATATTTGGCATAGTTTCCCATGGCGCAATTTTTGGAATTATCGTTTGCTTTGGTACGACAGGGGGAGCGATAGGACCCATAGTAGCTGGTAAATTGTTTGATGTAACGGGGAGTTACTCCCTTGCATTTAAGCTGATCACCCTGATGAGCATTGCAGGATTGGGGTTGATCCTATTTTTGAAACCCATCGATACAAAACAGAGGAAAACTCAAAATGGCAATACTGAAACAAAACGAAGCTGTTGTTGAAACAATAGGGGATAAAAGAACAAGGTACCTGACTCACTCAGATCATTTGATGATGGTCGTTATTGATTTTAACGATGGCCCAACCAATGAACCTGATCCACCACACGATCACCCGCACGAGCAGGTTTCCTACGTAGCCGCAGGAGAAATAATCGTTTTTCTGGATGGCGAGCCCACTCAGCTTGGGCCTGGCGATATGTTTACTGTTCCACCTCATCTCCCGCATTCAGTCCAGTTATTGACTGAGCATGTTCGCCTTGTTGATACCTTTACTCCTTTGCGAGAAGATTTTCTGTAAGTGGTGATTTTATGAGGGGGAATGAGGGAGGCTGTCCGAGAATAAGCATCTCGGAGTCTAACGGTTACCTGTCTCAAATTGAGGTTTTTCGGCAAATAAGCACAGCCATATAGGTAATATCGAAGTCTACGCTATCTGCGAGCATTATTTTTATGGAAATAACGAAGAGTTGGGGACAGGTAAGCGAGTTTACGAGACTCCGCAAATGCATTCTTGGTCAACTTCCTAGAGCCCTTGACTTCCTCCACAAGTGTTGATGCAGGGATCTGTCTCATTCTTGAAGGGGTGATCGAGGAATTAGCTCAAAAAAACTATTCAGTCCACTATTGTGGAAAACGTGCGTAAGGCGTATAAAATCAGGGATCCATAGTGATCCTGCTACTAATACAAGCCTGACAAGAACCAGATCTGTTCCTTGCTGCATCGGACAGTGAGAACACCCCCGCTATTTCTGGGTAGCCCTCCCTATGAACAAATAGGCGATGAATATCTGAAAAAATCATCTTCTTGAGAGCGTCTTCAAGAAACTCGTTTGCACCGCAACTTCTGACTGGTCTTGTCATAATTGTTTTAGCAGGTACAGAGGAATCAACCCCGTGTTTATACGCCAGAACCAAATCGGTTTTCGAGATCACGCCAATTGGAGCCCCGGAAAAATCATGTACCAGAAGTGCACCCATTCTATACATCGAAAGAACTTCCATAACATGAGTTAGAGGATCATCCTCAAAGACTGCTTTAACCTCTTCGGTCATCACCTCTTTAACGCGCATTCGATCAATCTCATCAGTTTGAGAACGTCTATTGTGCCCCAACCTACTGTAGTCACAGTAATAACAGTATTTGTATAGCATTCCTACAATATCCGGATAAGCCAAAGCCCCTACGACATTATCCTCCTTAGCTTCTGTTACATAGAGTCGGTACACGCCTTTGTTTCGCATCATTTCCAGAGCGTTTTCAAGAGGGTCATCAGCCTTGCAAAAAAGAGGAGGACTGGACATGATGTTTTCAAGCTCAAGGTCAATTGGCAGTCCCGCATAAAATGATCCTATAATATCGGTCTTGGATATTACTCCCGCGGGCAAACCATCCTCTGACGTCGTGAGAATACCATTTATTTTATGCTTGATGAGGAGATTAATGGAGTTGGAGATGGAATTGTTTGTGCTCAATTTGTTTACTTGCCGACGCATGGCCTGACTGACAGTTACACCATTTAAAGCATTTTTTTCTTCTCGTACCATTGCCGTCCCCCTGTTACTCTGAAAACCTGTCGAGTACATCATAAAAAAGATCCGATATGTAGACTATCCCAAGAATATTGCCATCTTCCATTACCGGCAATCTTCGAATATGTTTTTTAATCATAATATCGAGAATCATGAATTTATGGGTATTGGGGGCTATGGTTTGCACTTCAGGAGTCATGATATCACCGACTAGGATCGATTTCGTTTTTTCGCAGGCCATATCGACCATTCCTGCAACATCAATATCATCCATCATACCCCAGATATGAATATGCTTTGGGCGCATAAAAAGGAGAATGTCAAACATTGAGAGCATTCCTGCCAGCTTCTTGTTTTCATCAAGAACCATCATTCCAAAGACTTTTTTCCCCTCATTCAGGCTAGCTACTTTAAAATGTTTTACTGCCTGATTAACGGGTATATCTGGTCCCAAAGTGTGAAATGTAGTACTCATTATATCTCTGGCAGTTATCTTCATAAAATCCTTTTCCTCCCGAATATATTGAAACAAATCGTTTTCTTCTGTATCAATTCGATTATCAATATACCATTTTTTGATAGCAAAAGTCACTCTAAGTACTAATAGAGATTAATTCTCTTTCCTGTTACCGATACGATTATCAAACCCCAGCAAAAATAGATCAAACGATCACAATCATGATATGTGAAAATATGCGGTTTGGTTTAAGGCTACCTTGAAAAACATGAGGAGTGAGTCAAAAAAAATGATAAATATTTTGGCTTCGGCCATCAATAAGATCTATAATTAAGAAGTAGGAAATGGAAACCCGGTCCGGTGCAGGTGATTTCAGAATTGAAATAAGAGGAGGGACTCTATGCAATCATTAACCTACAAAGACATTATTGATGATAAAATCGCCGAATGGAAGAGCGACCTGAAAAAATTTGAAGAACAGGCAGAAAAAGCTTCTTCAGGCAGCAAAGATATACTCAGCGCGAAGGCAGTAAAAATAAGAGCCGCAATGGGATCTGCTATAGTCCATCTCCGTACTCTTGACGAACAAGAAACTGCCGCCAATACCATGGAGACGAAGGACAAAATTCTGGGAATCTTCAGCTCACTCGATAAAGATTTCATAGGACATGAAAATACAACCCCATTTATGCTCTGAGATAATGGGCTTGGGGTAATCTCAAGTATAACTGAGGCATAAAAAAAAGTGGCGGACTCGCAGAAAAGTGATCGGAATAGCCCGAGACGGCGCAGCATGTCCTCTGAACATACGGGTGCCCTTCGATGTATACTCAGGTATATTGATGGTTGGTTTCACAACAAGAACCCAGAATATGAACGTATCGATTCCGTCGTTGATACCGTTGAACCAAAATTAAAACTAGCAAAAGACTACCGTAAAAGATTGCGGGGGACCTCTTGAAATCTGTCGCGAACACTGCAAGGCAATGATTGCTGAGCTTCCGGGGCCAATCTCCCTTAAACTATCCGGATACGGTGAGGATCCGGTCATCAAAGCGGCCTTCTTAGGATCAGAGCGAATTGAAAATCTCCTTAAACTGCTGGTAATGCCACATTGCACCCTGTTCTATCGGGTACAGAGCGCGTTGCTCTTCTGACAATGAAGAGTAAGGAGAGGACTGTTTTTGGAAGCAAGAAACAGGACAACATGATATTCGGAGACACCGCGATGAGGTCCATCACTTTCACCGACCATAATGTAGTAGGCCTGTCTGCAACACTTAATGATTCAAGAGAATCTTTAGAAGAATATGCTTTTAATATAATTG
>JAWSVG010000140.1:0-2398 GCA_033852035.1 Desulfocapsaceae bacterium
AGGAGAAGAGAGTAATGGAAAAAATAGTATTCGCATAATGTCCATCTTTTTTAGTATAATACTGTAATAACCACAATGTGGCAGTATGTTTATAAATTATATGTGGAACTTTTACCATGACGACAAAAGATGTTTGCCAGCTCGGCTCAGGAGGGTGACCTCCCAAGGACAACACTGGTGGTCACCAGAATCAGACAACCTTGGACGGTGTGGAAAGAAACCAACTCCAGAGCGGATGCTTTTCAGAAAAAGAAACGACTCAGATCTTTAGGGCGATTAGAAAGAAGTTTGCCGCCGTTGCATCTTCAGCTGAGGGGTATTTCACGTATACCGTTGGCAAGGCAGGCGCACTGGCACTCGGATACGATAATGGTCTTGTTGAACAGGCTCCTTCCGACCTGATTGGCCCGTTCTGCGGAGTAGGTAATCCATTTGCCATCTCTCCCCTCCAAAAGGGCAGCACCACGCTGGATATTGGATGTGGCGCAGGGTTCGACCTGTATGTGGCCTCTTTCCAGGTGGGAAAACATGGCAAAGTGATCGGGGTTGATCTCACGGAAGAAATGGTTGTAAAGGCACGTTACAATATGGAAAAGCTTGGGGTATCCAATGCAGAGGTACATCTTGTCTCTACCAAAGATTTTCCTTTTGAAGAGAGCACGTTTGACGCTGTGCTATCAAACGGAGTCATTAACCTCTCCCCTGAGAAGAAAAAACTTTTTTCTGAGATATTCAGGGTTCTAAAACCTGGGGGACGACTGCAATTTGCAGACATTATCCTTAAGAAGAAACTCCCTTCGCACCTTGCAGCCAGTGTTGAATCCTGGTCCCAATGAATAGGTGGGGCGATCTCCGGTGGAGATCAACTGCAGCTCATGGAGCAAGCGGGTTTTATAGAAGTGGAACGTGTAGCGACTACTCAGGTTACAACATCTGATTTTACAGCTGGAGCTCTATTTACCGGCACCAAACCCAGGTAAATCTGTTTAGATACCGCAAAATTGCAAGTTTCAAATGTTGTTGTAAACCGATAAACGTTGACCTCATATTTGCTTCAATAGAAAGATATGATTAGTTTTACCACGATACGTAAAGCAAAGTGACCTGCTCTGGAGCCTTTGAACTCCAGACCTGGCTAAACTGCAGTCATTGACGAAGACCACCCGAACTTTTGAGAGAAAATACAAATGGAATCAGTAAATATTAATGGAATGAGCTGTCAGCATTGTGTCGGATCTGTAAAAGAAGCTCTGGAAAAAACCCCAGGTCTCTCTAATGTCGTTGTGGATCTGAATACAAAAAAAGCCACATTCGATAATGCTGGAGCAACCATTGGGGACATCAAACAAGCCATCAACAAAATAGGATTTGAGGCCGCCTGAGCCCCATGCCCTCGATTATTATTCCGCCGAGACGTCCATAACTACCATCACTCTATCTTATGAAACCTCGCTCAAGGTGACTGCAGTTTAACCACCTTGAACGGGTCAGGCTTTATTACTTCTTTTTGCCCTTCTTACCTTTTTTTTCTTTTTTGCTCTTCTTACCCTTCTTCTCCTCTTTCTTCTTACACTTCGCCTTTTCACATTTTTTCTTGTCACTCTTTTTCTTGTCTTTTGCCATTACATCCTCCATGAATAAACTTTCAAATAGCTGACACAAACGCCCTTTAATGTGACCAACAAAGCAATGAATGGTCATTAATTATTAACAACGGTAATTAGCTAGGTTACACTTGTCAAGTTAATATATACAATGGTAATATCATATAGCAGTGCTTACAGTACCAGAATAAAGTGTTGCACAAATATTAACGATAAAAATGGAGTTTCTGCCAATATGACCTTTATAGAGTTCAAGAAAACGCTGTTGGACGCAGAGATTACTTTACCCAAATTTTGCAGACTGATAAAAGTCAGCGATAAGAATATCCAGTCATACAAAAAGAAGGGTACAGTACCAAACACAATTGCAGTCATTGCTGTATGCTTTGCTAGGCTACACCAAGAAAGCATTGAGTACCGTCCCTTAATTGAAGAGTTACAGCTCAAAAAACAAACGAAGAGTGGCGGTTTTAAGAAAAAACAGGCTACACCAGCCACCCAACCCTAAAGTCCTCTCTGCAAAAGAAAATCAAACTTCTGAAAAAAATGAACAACTTTCAAATCAGACAGAACCCGATTCAACTAAGAAAAATTGACGCCCCGCGATCACGAACCATCCTACATCTCTACTCCGTACTACTGGAGACTTTATACAAAGCTCTGACTGGCCACTTAAAATCTAAAAACCGTCACCATTTGGCTTGCTACAGGATTCCCACTATGGTATACGTGCGTCACCTATCGGAAGCTAAGAGAGTAAATCAGCCTTCAAAATGCACCCGTAGCTCAGCTGG
>JAWSVG010000056.1:0-44799 GCA_033852035.1 Desulfocapsaceae bacterium
TTAAAATCGGGGGTAAGCGCAGTGGAAGGGGTTGATTTTCATCAATGCGCAGGTGTGGATGATACTCATAAAAAGATCGCCGATATACGCACCGTGTAGGGTTTTATAAAATAGTGAGTTTTTTCGGTGTAGAATAGACATTTTGAGAGCTCTTTCGCAGATGTTATGCCTAAAGGTGCGTTCTCGACTCTAAGAAAGAGGGTTAGTTCCTGCCAATGGTTGCGCATATACTGTATTGCCTTTCCGAGGGTTGAGTTCGATTCTACCTCTTTGTCATCCATCTTTTTGTTGAGCCAGTTGAAAAGATTGTCCATCAACGGGCCACTCTCCCTTTGATGAAACAGGAGTCGCTGTTCGGGGGTCATAGCACTTTGCCTGGTAATTGCATCTTTTTCGTACACCGTCCCCAGGGTGTCAATAACATGCAGGCATTCCTCAGGGAAATCGTCTGCAATTGTGACAAAATTTCTACGACCGTGTGTAAGGCAGGAGGCCAGTAATGTTTTGAACTCTTCCGATGAGTTTCTCGAAAGTGCATCACACATCTGGATCGGTGGATCGAGGCAATTTTGCCGATGCTGAAGAACCTGAGCTATATTTTCCCCGGCATGATTTCTTCCTGTGAAAAATAATGCTATCTTACGATCATCAAAAATTGAGACAACCCCGGATGTATACATTCCTGTTCTAGCATTTTTATCACTGCTGTCCCGGTTCTCTGCAATCAGAGACTGTATTTTTATTGATGTGTCGTCGTTATGGATGATCTGCCCTTGTGCTGCCTGTCTGGTAAGTTCAGTATAAGCGGGGTAGATCCGATCGGCCATTCTTTCAATCACATCCCACTGTGTTGAAGGGGCGAGCGGTATTCCCATTTCGTTTTGCAACTTGGCGATTCGATTCAGTGGAAGGCCAGTGCCATATCGCAACAAGCCAAGCATGGCCGATGCACTTTCATCATATTTTTGATCTCCAGCGTCGTCCGGCAGGTCTGCTGTAAATAGTTTTCCACAAATATTACAGCGTAGCTTTTCCTGTTCATAGAGTGTTGCCTGGAGGGGAGGTGTGCCTGTGATCCGTATGACGACACCTGGTGATGTTTGACGATATATTTTACCGTCCAGGCAGTCAGGGCATGGGTCGCAATGGTGCAGAGTAGTATGGTGGACGTCTACTTTCTCTGCTCCTGTATACTCATTCGCACTTTTTCTGCCATGCCCTTTCTTTTTTTTCTTCTGTGTTTTCGGCCTGCTCTTCGGTTTGACTGTTTTTTCTGTTTTTTGACCGAAAACCATTTGTAGCAGTTTTTTTATAGAGCTGCTTTTTTGGACAACCGCCTCCTGTAGTAAGATGTGTGTCTCAAGCAGGGCCTCGATGATCTCATGATCGGCACTGGACAAACTATTGGATTTAACCCTGTCGAGGAGCGCGGCAGTCTCTTCAGTGCTGAGATTGATTGTTTTGGTTTTCATCTGGGAGAAGTGGAGAGTTGACGACGAAAATCTGAACAGAGGGGGTAGAGCCAGACACTTTTAACTGGCACCTCGCCCTCCCTGCTACCAAGTTTACCACGACCTCGGGTATCTCCAACGTCAATCCAGTTCGCAGCTTTATAGCAGGTTCCTTTAAATCTTTGTTTTTCAACAAAAGTCTCCAGCAGAACAGGCCGGTAGTTGTATCGTTTTTCCCAGTCTGCACAGATTCGTTTGATTGCCAAAGAAAGAATCTTTGACCCTAGGTTTTTGGAATGCACCCATGGCAGGATGAGAAACCTGGCGTTATTGACTATCAGATGTAAATTCTTTTTGCGCGTCGGCCTGGTCCAGCCGATATAATTGTCTCGGGGGGCGGTCTTCCAGGCGGCAGCTCCAAAACCCAGCAGTGCGAGAATCTGGTTGTCTGCTTTGACAAAATATCTCATCTGTGCACCGGGAAGGGTTTTGTAACCCAGATAGTGATAACGATCTATGAACTCGTTCCACAATGCACTATCACGGTTGTCAACCAGCTTCAGTTCAAGGTTGAATTTCCCTGCTTTCTGATGGATCTCGGATTGTTCCACCGCCAATAAGGTGCGGAGTTTCTTGTATGGTTTGGTGTGTTTCTTCTTTGGCGCAGGTAAGGTAAAATGGCCATCCTTTTCCATCTTCAGCATTGCAACACGACAGCTCATATCCTTTAATCCGCCGTCTGGCTTAAGCCAGTTGAACTCTTGGCAAAAAAGAACTGAGATATCTTTACGGCTTATATCAGGCCTCTCAGCTATGAATTGCCTGGTCCAGTTGCATTCTTCTTCGGTGAAATTCCTTCCGCTGTAACGCATATAACTCTCCTTGTTATATCTTCAGAGAGTTGTATACCATTTTGGATTATGTGTGTTCCGACATATTTGTAGTTGGTCTTATTTTTTTCCACATCTCACCAACCATTGATGCTGCGGGGTTACCGTTCCATAAAAGAAGTTGCAGTTCGTGGACGGCCAACGACATAACCTTTTTATCACCAGTACTCGGCCACCACGTGAAACGACCTGTTGAGAGACGCTTTTGGAAAAGCCAGAAACCCTGGCCGTCATAGAGCAACATTTTTATCGAAGCTCTTTGTCGGTTACGGAAAATAAAAAGTGTGCCACTAAAAGGGTCTGCCTCCAGAGCTCTTTTGCAAACCCCCGCCAGGCCATCAATCCCTTTTCTGAAGTCTGCGGGTTCAATGGCCAAAAGAATGCGCATATGCGGTGTTATCTGGATCATCAGTTTTTGCTCCAGAACGATTCGGCGATTGACTGGAGATCGAGTTCAACCTTTCCCTTGAAATGCATTCTCAGTTTGTTGCCGTTGTGCTGCTCCATTTCAATGCAACATTCCGCTTGAACTACAGAACCAAGGTCTAATGAAATGAAATCCGAAGTTGCCGAAGGAGGGGCAGAGCGACCTGGTTGACCGTTGCCTACTCGTTTCTTAAGGGTTGCGTAGCTCAGACCCAATGTTTTTGACACTTTGTGGATGGAGTGTTTCTCTGTGAGAAATACAGCTGACGCCCACAACTCTTTGGGGATTGGTTCGCGGTGCTTCTTTTTTCTACGCCACTCGATAAACCTCGTTTTAACTTCAGTTAGTGTAAGATGTTCCATTTGTCGTCCTCCATAAAATTCTTAAAAGACAACAACTGTAATAAATGTAGAGTGTGGGGTCATGGCAGGCTTACAGAAAACACACGTTCCGAAACGGGTGTCGGTGTAAAAGAGATCCCGAGCTGGTTTTGTAGCTTTGAGGTAATATTTTCTTTAATTTGAATAGGATTGATTTCTTTGCCTAGGATTTGTGTTGCGGATGTCATTACTCCTGCTCCAAGACCGCAGGGATTGATAAGATCAAAATGAGAGAGGTCAGGATTACAGTTGAGGGCAAAGCCATGAAAGGATATACCTCTTCGCACCGCGATTCCTATGGCTACGATTTTTTTTTCTCCGGCCCAGACACCACGGTATCCTTCTTTTTGACTCGCATTTATTGAAATATCTGAAAGTGTGTCGATAAGAGCTATTTCAATACTGTTTACGAGATCACTCGGGCCGATATGGTTTAATCGCAGGTCAATCATGAGGTAGCCAACGAGTTGGCCTGGACCGTGGTATGTCGCCAACCCGCCCCTCTCCACTTCGAAGACATCTATACCTTTAGTTTTTAGTAGCGCTTTCGGGATGCAGAGATCGCTTTCGGTGGAGCGTCTTCCGAGGGTGATCACTGCCGGATGTTCGAGTAGCATGAGAACATCTGGTGAAGGACCTGCAATCTTGACGTTGACTATATCGTTCATTATATGGAGGGCCTGCTCATAATCCATCAGATCGCAGTCCAAGAGCTGGCCTGGTGGCAAGTGTGCTGTCATTTTGATTATCCTTTTGTTTTCTGAATTCCAAATACCTGCATCTTTCTATAGAGCGTGGATCTGGCAATCTTGAGTTCCCGTGCGACCTGGGAATAGTTTCCGTCGCACTTCTTGATAGTTTCAAGAATCATGTTCTTATACTGGTCTTTGACGCTTCCATCGGTCATTATTACCTGCGAGATGGAAGCTCTTCGAGTCCTGATAAAGATATGGTCAGCTTCAATTGGGCCGCCCTGAGCCACGAGCAGGGCGCGCTCCAGCAAGTTTTCGAGCTCTCTGACATTTCCTGGGAAACTGTAACGCTTTAGCTCATCCAGCGCCTTGTCTTTTATCTCTGGCTTAGGGGCCCCAAGTTTTTTACTTAATCTTCCCAGGATATGGTTGATAAGGGGGGGAAGGTCATCGAGTCTTTCGCGTAGCGGCGGAATGAAAATTTCCATAACGTTGAGGCGGTAGTAGAGGTCCTCCCTGAAGCTACCTTGTTCCACTTCATCCATCAGGTCGGTATTACTCGCTGCAATTACTCGTACATCAACCGGGATGTTGCGGTCGTCACCCAACCGCATGATCTCGTTCATTTGCAGGACTCTTAAAAGTTTACTCTGCAATTGCAGTGGAAGACCGTTAATCTCGTCCAGGAACAGGGTGCCACTGTCAGCGAGTTCGAATTTACCGATCATTCCTTTGCTTCTGGCTCCGGTGAATGCGCCCCCTTTATAGCCGAACAGTTCCGATTCCACCAGATCCCTTGGTATGGCGGCACAGGATATTGCAACGAAAGGGCCCTGATTCCGGTAACTGTGGCTATGAATGGCCTGGGCAAAAAGTTCCTTCCCTGTACCACTTTCACCCATGACAAGAACACGGGAGTTGGTTTTGGCTGCAGTTTTTGCAAACTCTATCTGCGTCATGAAGCTTTTGCTTGTGCCGATAATATCTGAAAACTCATATTTTGAGTAATTTCCACCTATTTTTTTGGCGATACTGATCATCTTTCTGGGCTCAGTGATTGTTACGATACTGCCCAGAAATTTGAAGCTGTTGGTATGGATCGGGTCTACCTGGCAGATATACGATTTAATACCTTTGGGAAGCCTGAAGGTGATTTCTACAGATTCCAGTTCATCTCCCTTTTTCATTGCCTCTACAATATCGTGGCCTGACTGAATTAGATCATGTAATTGTTTTCGGACTGCTGTATCCCCGTCCATGCCAAGCATTTTTTTCGCAGCGGCATTGAGATGAGTTATCTTGAAATCCTTATCCAGGGCCAGGATACCGTCGGAAAGAGAGTTGTAAATCGAGGACAAGATATAGTTGAGTCGCTGGGTCTGCTCCACCAACCCACGCTCTCTCAGTTTTCCCTGGACATCTTCAGCAGCTGCCGTTACAAGCGCCAGGGTGTGTTTATGTTTTTTTGATGACGAGCCGGAGAGTGTGATAGCTCCGATTATCGAGCCCCTACTGTCCCGGATGGGTGCAGATGAACAGGTCCAGTTATGATGACTGGATTTGTAATGTTCAGCCCCTGTCAGCTGAATGGGTTTTCCTGTTTCCAGGGCAAGGCTGATGGCATTGGTTCCGGCATGTCTTGATGATCTCAGACAACCCGGCAGGTAGGAATTCTTTTCAGCCATCTCCAGGACATCATCATCGCCTAGTATTTGCAGGAGATAACCGCTCTTGTCGGCAAGGGTGGTTATAAAACCGGTTCCCCGTACGGATATTTCAAGCATGTCCAATGCCGGTTTGGAGAACTCAATCAGATCGTTGTTTTTTTCTCTCAGCCAAGCTAGTTCTTCACCTTCCAATAATACCGGCTCAGGAGGCGTCTCGGGATCTACGCACAGTGCAACACACTTTCTCCAGGAGGAAAGAATATGTTTTTCCACAGGGTGAATTGTGTTTTGCTTCATCAGCACGACATCCTGCCAGGCTCTGGTCACCGGTTCCTCTTTAGTCCCCTTCGAGTCTGTAATTGATTGCACTGTTTCTGTTGTCACAGTATATCCTGCTGTTGGTGGTTAGAGTGCGTTTCTTTAAATTGAGTCCACGTCATCCTTTACCTATGCATTATAGATGATATGCAGCCACCTATCTTTAAAAATGTCACACTGCTTCCAATAATTACCGAACCATTTCAGCCGTTGCAAGTGTCTGGTGATACAATTCTTCCGCATTGTATGAGCTTCTCACTAGCGGTGAACTTGCCACTCCTTGAAAGCCCCTCTTTAATGCTTCTTCTTTGTAAGAGACAAATTCGTCAGGATGTACATAGCGCTGTACCGGGTAATGGTGCTTTGATGGGGCCAGATATTGCCCTAGAGTCAGGATCTGGCAACCGGCAGTGAGAAGATCATCCATGGTCCTGAGTACCTCGTCCTGTGTTTCACCAAGGCCAAGCATCATGCCGGACTTAGTTGTAATCGTTGGATCAATCTGTACCACATTGCGAATCAGCTCCAGTGAGCGATCATAGTCTGCCTGAGGTCGCACCTGTGCGTAAAGCCGCGATACTGTTTCTATGTTATGGTTCAGTACATTCGGTTTCGTCGCGAGTACCGTCTCAAGGCTTTCTCTTTTCCCCGCAAGATCAGAGATCAGGAGTTCCAGCATGATTTGCGGTTTTGTATCCCGAATCGCCCGGATACATTTTCGGATATGATCTGCACCTCCGTCCGACAGATCGTCCCGTGTCACCATGGTAATTACACAGTAGTTAATGTTCATCATGGAGATGGCCTGGGCTATCCGGTTTGGCTCCTCTGGATCAGCTGGTGGCACTGGGCTTTTGTCTACTGCACAGAACGTGCATCTCCTTGTACAGGAGGGACCGAGCAGCATGAAAGTTGCCGTTCCTTTGTGAAAGCACTCCATTTGGTTGGGACATTGTGCTTCCACGCATACCGTGCATAATGATTTTTCTCTTATTCTTTTTCTTAGGCCTATATCCGGAACATTTGAAGGGACTTTCACCCGTAGCCAGTCAGGTTTGGTTAAGGTCTCCATGGAGTTGTCCTCTGGTTGAATAGTGTTTTACAGGTTGTAATCCAGCCTTCTTGTTTCACTTAATGTTATGCGAATATTGTACCAGCTGTCCCGTAATGAAATAAGTCTATATTATCTGTTGGTTATCTTTTGTGCTGCTTGTGACCATTGGTGCAGATGTCTCGTTATAGGACAGGTGTACTGCTTTAGGACACCTGATTGTCCCAAAGCGTTGGGAATAGTTCTGGGATGGTTGAAGAATATATTTCATTAAATAGTTAATAATATCATTGTGATAGCTGTGTAGACACAAAGATATTCCGAAAAAAAAGACTGTCTTGGCATCATCAATGCTATCCAGGGTTGTGATTAGTGATTTATTGAAATGAGATTGACGCTGCTTACTGAATTGATTTTAGCAACCATACTACCGGTGGCGTTGAGAGAATTTCCGAGAGTTTTTTACGAGTCTAACATTTCTGGAGGAATATATGAGACTGACAAAGGAAAAGCTGAGTTCATTTTACCAGACAATGCAGACAATTCGACTCTTCGAAGAGCGCATTGTTGATTTGTATGCCCGTGGACAGGTCCCGGGACTGGCCCATCTGTATATCGGCGAGGAAGCAGTAGCAACGGGTGTCTGTGGTGCCCTGAATAAAGCTGATTACATCACCAGCACCCACCGTGGACATGGTCATGTAATCGCCAAAGGAGCGGCACTTAACCCTATGATGGCTGAGCTGTTTGGTAAGGTAACCGGTTATTGTAAAGGTAAGGGTGGTTCGATGCATATAGCCGATATGGATGAAGGTATTCTGGGGGCTAATGGTATCGCTGGTGGTGGATTGCCAATTGCCATCGGTGCTGGATGGTCGGCAAAATGGAGGAAAACTACTCAAGTAACCGCCTGCTTCTTCGGGGATGATGCTTCTTCTAACGGCACTTTTCACGAGAGTTTGAACCTGGCATCGCTACATAAACTTCCAGTTCTTTTTATCTGCGAAAATAATGGTTATGGCATTTCTGTATCCCAGGCTAAATGCACTCCTATAAAAGATATCGCATCACGTGCAGTTGCTTATGACATGCCGGGTGTGGTGGTCGACGGCAATAATGTGGTCGAAGTGTATAAAGCTGCTGAAAAAGCGGTTAAGCGTGCCCGTGCAGGCGAGGGGCCAACCGTTATCGAGTGCAAAACCTACCGATGGAGAGGTCACCATGAAGGTGATCCGAACCAGGGTGGTCGCTACCGGACTAAAGAAGAAATTCAGGAGTGGAAAGAAAAATGCCCCATTCTTCAGTTTGAAAAAGCTCTGCTTAAAGAGAAGAAAGCAACCAAGACGCAGCTTGACGAGATAACCCGAGCAACCGAGGAAGCCATTGATGAGGCTGTACTGTTTGCCAAGGAGAGCGATTATCCGTCTATTGAAGAAATGTATAAAGATGTCCTCGTATAACAGGAGAAATTCCAATGAGAGAAATTACATATTGCGATGCATTGAACGAAGCACTCAGAGAATGCATGACAGAGGATGAAAATGTTGTGCTCCTGGGTGAAGATATCGGGAGTTACGGTGGCATTTTCCAAGTGACTAAAGGTTTGCAGGATGAGTTCGGTGCTGAAAGGATTGTTGATGTGCCAATCGCTGAAGCCGGTTTTGTAGGTGCGGCCGTAGGTGCGGCGTTGACCGGTATGCGGCCTGTTGTGGAAATCATGTTTATCGACTTTACAACAGTTTGTATGGATATGATTATCAACCAGGCAGCCAAGATGCGCTACATGTTTGGAGGTAAGGGGAGTGTTCCTATGGTACTTCGAACCAATATCGGTGCTGGTCGCGGAACTGCTGCTCAGCATTCACAATCCTTTCACTCAATTTTTGCCCATATTCCCGGCCTGGTAGTTGTAGCTCCTTCCGGTCCTTATGAGGCAAAAGGGCTTCTTGCTGAGGCTATCAAGAATGATAATCCGGTAATATTCGTTGAGCATAAGCGCCTTTACATGACTAAAGGTGAGGTCCCTGAAGAAAGCTATAGAATTCCTTTTGGAAAGGCTGAAATTAAGAGGGCAGGTGAAGATATTACCATCGTCGCAACCCATGCGTTGGTTGGCGCTTCCCTTGAAGCTGCAGAGATTGCGGCTAAAGATGGGATAAGTGTTGAGGTTATCGATCCTAGGACCTTGGCACCTCTTGATAAGGACACCATTCTCACATCCGTGAAGAAGACAGGACGCCTTATCGTCGCTGATGAAGGTCACAAGACATGTGGATTTGCTTCTGAGATCACCGCAATTGCCGCTGAAGAGGCGATCGAATACCTCAAGGCACCAGTAATTAGGAATGCGTCGCCAGATGTCCCCGTGCCGTTTTCCCCCCCCCTCGAGAAGGCTTTTATGTTCGGCAAGGATGAAATCCTTGAGTCCATTAAAAAGGTTATCGCATACGCTTAACAAAAGGAGAAAACCATGGCTACAGAAGTCGTCATTCCCATGCTTGGCGTAACCGTGGAAAAGGGCAAGGTCGTCGAGTGGCTCAAAGAAGAAAATGATTCGGTTGAAAAAGGCGAATCGATCTTTGTGGTGGAAGCGGACAAGGTTACCACTGAGGTTGAATCGCCTGCGACCGGCGTGTTGGCAAAAATCCTTTTGCCGCCTGGAGAAGAAGTACCAGTTCTCTCAGTGATTGCTATTATAACCGATCCCGGTGAGGCTATGCCCGCTGAATATCTTGGGGAGGGTGGACGTGCAAAATTAGCTGAACCAGCTAGCGCTGCCGAACCCGTAAAAACTTCGTCCCCAGTTGAAAGTACTGGTGTCACAGGAAGTACATTTTCCGGTCCGATTAAGGTCGTTCCGGCAGCACGAAAACTCGCAAAAGACAGGGCTATTGCACTGCAGTCGGTATGTGCGACCGGTCCGGGTGAGACCATTACCCATAAAGATATTCTAACTCATAAGGATACAGGAAAGACTGAGCAGAGTCAGAATATATCAACCCTTGCACGCCGTAAAGCAGAAGCTGAAGGTGTTTCTCTTGACGGTGCGCAGGGAACAGGTGTGCGCGGAAGGGTCATGGTCGCAGATCTCGCAGGTGGAAAGCTGCCGGCCACCCAAACATTGGGGCAGGGGCGGGCAGCTGCGGATTTTGATCCCGAATTTGGTAAAGTTATCCCAATGGACGGCATGCGTTCAACAATCGCAAAAAGGCTCACGAGTAGTGCGTTCACCGCACCCCATGTAGCTTTTTACAGTGATATTCATATGGATCCGCTGCTGGCGTATAGAAAAGCGATTCTGCCTCAGTTTGAGCAGAAGTTCGGTATACGGCCCTCAGTCAATGATTTCCTCTTAAAGGCTGTAGCGCTGACCATCAGGGAATACCCAATGTTGAATGCCATGCTGAAAGACGATGAAATTCACGTTTTACCGAGCATCAATGTAGGTCTTGCGGTGGCTATACCAAACGGACTGGTTGTACCGGCACTGACAGACGTTGACCAACAGGGGATTTCCGAGACCGCAGCCCAGAGAAAAGAACTTACAGGACGGGCGCTCAAGGGGCAGCTCACCTTGGAAGAGATGGATCGAGGTACCTTTACGGTTTCAAGCCTGGCCCAGTTCGATGTAACTTTCTTCACGTCGATTTTAAACCCGCCGCAGTCCGGAATTCTGTCTGTTGGAAAGACCCGGGATGAACTCTCGTTAAACGATGGTGCGGTAATTGTCAAGAAGGTTGCAACCATGGGTGTTGCTGTTGACCACCGGATTATTGACGGTGTCATGGCGGCAGGCTTTATTCAGACCCTGAAGGCCAAACTTGAAAACCCTGCTTTCACCTTTATGCATTGCTGAACCGTAGGTTGAATGGCGTTACGAAGTGATTAAATCACTTAAGGAGTAGATCATGGCGATAGAAGTTGTCATACCAATGCTAGGGGTGACTGTAGAAAAAGGTAAGGTTATTAAGTGGCTGAAAAACGAGGGTGATCCGGTAGAGAAAGGGGAGAGCATCTTTGTTGTAGAGGCTGACAAGGTAACCACAGAGGTAGAATCTCCTGCAAGTGGTATCCTAGCAAAAATCATATTGCTACCTGGAGAAGAAGTGCCGGTCCTGTCAGTTATCGCTATTATCACGGAAGCAGGCGAAGAAGTCCCTGCTGAATATAGTGGTGGTGGCAAAACTGAAGCTGCAGCGGCGACGGCAGAAACTGTTACAGTCCAACAGGCTGCAGCTTCATCCGGCGCTGCAACTCAGTATGACCTTGTTGTTGTAGGTGGTGGACCTGGTGGCTATGTTGCCGCAATCTGCGGTGCCCGTACGGGATTGAAGACGGCACTGATTGAAAAGGATGCCCTAGGTGGAACTTGTCTGAATCGGGGCTGTATTCCTACCAAGAGTCTGGTTAATGATACAATGCTTTTCAGGGATGCTTCGAATTCTTCGATACTCGGAAATAATGAAGGACTGCAACTTCGTGAACAGGAAATGTTCAAGCGTAAAAGACAGGTGGTCCAAACCTTGGTGTCTGGCGTGGCAGGTCTTGTAAAGAGTAACGGAGTTGAACTCTATGGAGGGACTGGATCTCTTGAAGGGGCAGGGAAAATTCTGCTGACGAAAAAAGACGGCAGTTCAACCGAAATAACAGCTGCGAATATAATCCTGGCTAATGGCTCAAAACCTGCTGTTCCTCCGTTTATCAAAATCGATGGTAAACTAGTACAGACAACTGATGAAATCCTCGATGATGCAGTGCTACCTGAAAGTATAGTGATTATTGGTGGAGGGGTAATCGGCATTGAAATGGCGACCATTTTCAATAATGTTGGTGCCTATGTAACGGTTATCGAGATGCTCGAAGATATCCTTTTGACAGAAGATAAGGATGTCAGGGCTGTCATGGCTGCGCAGTTGAAAAAACGTGGCGTAAAGATATTAACAAATACTTCTGTCCGAGAGGTCGCTGTCAAAGGTAATCAGGTTGATGTAAGTTATGAAGAGAAGGGTGCAGCGTCATCCGAGACTGTCACGGTTGGCAAGGTTCTTGTGGCAACTGGCCGAAGACCAGATCTAAGCGGGCTGGATACAGATAAACTGGGGCTTGAGTGCGATGGTCCGTTTATCAAGACGGCCTTGACACTTGAGACCAGTCTTCCAGGTGTGTACGCAATTGGGGATCTGATCGGCGGTATGATGCTGGCTCACAAGGCATCAGCCGAGGCAGAAGTCGCGGTTGAGAATATCAAAGGTGCTTCCAGGTTTGTTGATCAACATCTCATTCCTCGATGTATCTGGGGCGCATTAGAAGTTGGCGCAGTCGGTTTCTCTGAAGAAGATGCGATTAAGGCCAATCGAAATATTAAAATTGGTAAATTCCCTTTCGGAGCTAGTGGCGCAGCGCAGGCAAAAGGCCATACAGCAGGGTTTGCAAAAATAATTGGAGACGCTGACACTGGGGAAATCCTTGGGGTGCACATCATTGGCGAACATGCTACTGACATGATCGCTGAAGCTGTATCCGTTATGAAAATGGAAGGTGCTGTGGAAGATCTATATGAATCTATAAAACCACATCCAACCTTAAGTGAAACGATATTTGAGGCTGCTTTGGATTGGAATAATAAGGCATTTCATCTGCCTAGAGTGTCTTGAGCAAGCTACTAGAAAATTCAATTGAGGGGCAATGGGGTACTTCATGCGGTTAAAAGGGAAAAAAGCGATAGTCACAGGCGCTGCAGCGGGTTTAGGGAAATCCATGGCAATGGAGTTAGCTCAAGAAGGAGCAGATATAGCCGTGTGGGATATTAACCGGGACGCAGTCCAGCGGGTACAGCAAGAGATTGAATCGTTAGGAAGCAAAGCTATGGGGATTACGGCTGATGTATCAGATACAGATATGGTTAATACAGCAGTCAAAGAGGTTGTTAGCAATTGGGGACAGATTGATATCTTAATTAATAACGCCGGCATCTGCAAAATGGAAAGTATTGAAAATACTACTGCAGCAGATTGGGACAGAGTTATGGCCGTAAATCTAAAAGGAACATTTTTGTGTAGCCAAGCAGTAATGGCTGTAATGAAACGCCAGGGTAAGGGAAAGATTGTTAATCTTGGTTCTATCGCCGGAAAAGTTGGAGGGATAGCAAGTGGTGCTCATTACTCAGCTTCCAAAGCTGGAGTTATGTGTTTTACCAAATCATTAGCCAGAGAATTGGCACCTTTTGGGATCAATGTAAATGGCATTGCACCAGGAATTATTGAAACAGAAATGACACATGGGTTATCAGGTGGCTCTTGGGATGATTACCTGGTGAGTATTCCTCTTGGTCGAATTGGACAGGCTTACGATGTCGCACGAGTGGTGGTGTTCTTAGCATCATCTGATGCAGATTATTTAACTGGAGAGATCATCGATGTAAATGGTGGTCAATTAATGGATTAGGGTTTGAAACGAATTCTTTGGTGATATTGTTCGTATCTAGAGATGTTTGAATCATAGTTAACAATCATTTAAATGGAGGAAGAAATGTTGTCAAAAGTAACCTTGTATCGGGAAAAAATTATTGTGTTAGTCCTGGGTCTGTGTGGTCTTTTTTTTGCGACAGCAGCTATGAGTGCACCCCTGAGGATTGCTATAGTTGAGACGTTGTCCGGGCCTCAAGCTTCTACTGGATTATTGTTTCGAACTGCGATGAAATATGGAGTAGGAATTATTAACGATAATGGAGGCTGGAACGGAGAGGCAATACAGGTAATGGAGTATGACAACCAGGGTGGTGCTGTCGGGGCTTCTGAGAAGGTGAAAGCTGCAATAGCTGATGGTGCAAGCATCATTTTTCAGGGATCATCATCAGCAGTAGGTGGCCAGGTTACTGAGGATGTTCGGAAGTTTAACATAAGAAATCCTGGCAAGGAGGTACTGTATTTTAACTGTGGCGCGGAGGCAATGGAGTTGACAGGTAAAAAAGCACATTATTATCATTTTCGATTTTCACCAAATGCTGATATCAGAGTAAAAGCATTAATATCAGCTATGTATGAAGAGAGAGCATTAGGTGCGCGTGTTTATTCAATGAACCAGAATTATTCTTGGGGAAGCGATATTGAAAAAGCCGTTGTAGCTGGTACCACTGTCGGAAAATATGAGGTTGTTGGAAAAACACTGCACGATGTAAACAAGATTCAAGATTTTTCTCCCTATGTTGCTAAAATAAAGGCTGCTAATGCTGATTCAGTAATTACTGGTAATTGGTCCAATGACCTGTTGCTGTTGATGAAAGCTACTCAGGACGCTGGGCTTAAACTTCCTTTCGGAACATGTTTTCTCGGGCAGCCAGGTAATCTTGCCAATGCTGGTGAAATAGCAACGGGCCATTTTGTTTCACATCCATTCAATCTCAATGGTTCAGGTGAAGAAGGCGAAAAACTTGGAAAAGGCTATAAAGCTCAAACAGGACATTATCCAACGTATGTAGAGCCTCAAACCATTTTTGCAATGGGTATGCTCGGTGAAGCACTTAAGAGTGTGAAGCCAGAAAATGGCAAGCTTAATGTAACAAGTCTTGTCACCGCATTAGAAAAGGCAACTTATAATTCCCCAATTGGTGAGATGCGAATGCGCTCTGATGATCATCAAGTATTACTGCCAATGGTGGTTTCAGTTGTTTCCAAAGATGTTAAATATAAACTTGATGGTACTGATATGGGATTTAAGCCAATTAAAATCTTATCTGCCGATGAGGCTGCTGGACCAGTGCAACCTGATTGTAAGATTATACGTCCAAAAAAATAATGACGGACTCGTAAAGTGCCTCGTCTACTTCGTTGTAGGTCTTACACAACAATCCGCTGTACCACTCAGGCACTAGAATATCTGACCCGGAGTGGTAATCTTTGTGGCTTGTTACCGGTTACAGTAATTCATTGAACGTGATGGTTTTTTTTAAAAGAATTGAGAGGTATAACTGCATGTTTGCGCTAAGGAAAATGTCTAGAAAAGTTGGGGATGTCACGGTAGCTGAAGTGCCGAGCCTTACTCCTGGCCCCAAGCAGGTGAGAGTTCATGTGGCCTACGCAGGAATTTGTGGAACTGATCTACACATTTTCCACGGCCAGTTCGATAAAGTCAGGCCACCAGTTACTCTCGGCCACGAAGTGGCTGGTGTTATAGATGCCGTCGGAGAAGGTGTTGACTCCTGGCATGTTGGCGAGCGGGTTACCGTCGAAAGCGAAGTTTCAACATGCGGACAGTGTGAAATGTGCCGGAGTGAGGTGTTTAATCTATGTGCTGAAAGAAAAGGTTTGGGCTATAGCGTCGATGGCGGATTTGCTGAGTCCATAGTTGTAAAGGAAAGTGCGCTCCATCGATTGCCGGAAAATGTATCTTTAAAAGAAGGTGCGCTTTGTGAGCCGTTAGCAGTTGCCGTTCATGCGGTTCGCGAACGAAGCAGTATCGAGCCTGGCTCCTGGGTGCTCGTTACTGGCCCCGGGCCAATAGGCCTGCTTGTCTTGCAGGTCGCCCTATCAGCAGGGGGGAGAGTAATCGTTACCGGTACTGCCAATGATTCAGACCGACTCCGGTTGGCTGATACTCTTGGCGCTGAATCGACCTTGTTGGTGGATTCAGAAGATATCCAGGAGGGTATAGCGCAGATTACCAACGACCATGGAATTGACGTCGCCTTCGAGTGTTCTGGTAAAAGTGCGGCGATAAGCGATTGCCTGGCCAGCGTTCGATCCGGTGGAGAAATAGTTCAGGTAGGGCTCTGCAATAAAGCAGTCTCGGTAGATATTGACCAGTTAGCACTACGGGAGATACATTTAAAGGGTGCTTTTGCACACACCAGTACAACTTGGGATAAAGCCATTCATTTGGTGGGCACCGGTGAAATCGATTTGAATACGCTTATCTCTGGTGCGTTCTCGATATATGAGTGGGAGGAAGCTTTCCGGTTATCAGGAGCAGGCGATGGCGTCAAATATGTTCTTTACCCGGAGAGGCAGAAATGATTCATGCCTGATAACGAGCTTGTCATGGAAGCCTCACCTTTTTTGCTAACTTGGGAGTTGTTTGATGGAATATTTCACAATATCGCTGTTCAACGGAACAATATATGGTCTCTTGCTGTTTATGGTATCGGCAGGATTAACCCTGGTTTTTGGTATGATGGGTGTGCTCAATTTTGCTCATGCCTCATTTTATATGGTCGGAGCCTATTTTGCTTATTCTCTACAAAAAGTATTTGGGTTTTGGCCGGCAATTATATTGTCAACTCTTTTGGTTGGTGTTGTGGGAGTGTTCGTCGAGCGTTTTTTCTTGAGACGCGTACATCATTATGGCCATGCACATGAATTGTTACTAACCTTCGGACTTTCCTACATCATTGCAGAGCTGGTAAAGCTGTTTTATGGGAATTATCCAATAAATTACCGGATACCAGAGTCTCTAAACTTTGCAGCATTTCAAATATTTGGTACAAATTACCCGGTTTATCGTTTGATAATGGGTGGAATTTCACTTGCCATCTTCGTACTTGTTTATTTGCTGTTAACTCGAACTCGAGTAGGGATTGTGGTGCGTTCAGCAATTTATAAACCTCATATGGTGGCAGCACTTGGTCACAATGTTCCTCTCGTTTTCATGAGTGTATTTGGGGTAGGCGCCGCATTGGCAGGCCTTTCTGGAGCTGTTGCAGGAGCTTTTTATATAACAAGTCCTAACATGGCTTTGGATCTTGGAATAATTGTTTTTGTAGTTGTGGTTGTGGGTGGTCTAGGTTCGCTGGAGGGGGCAATGATAGCGTCGATTATCATTGGTCTTATTTCATCATTTGCAGTAGGTATCGACTTGAGCCTTGTTGATGTATTCACACTCTTCGGTGCTGGTGAATGGGCGAGTGGAATTGGTGGGGCCCTGGCCCTGAAAATTTCTAGTCTATCTGCTACGATTCCCTTTTTGCTTATGTTGATAATTCTACTGATTCGTCCATCCGGTCTTATGGGTGAAAAAGAGTAAATTATGAAAAAAACAAATATTATAATCATTTTTGTAGTTTTACTATTTTGTCTACCTGCATTTTTGTCCCATTCACTTGTCAATGCTGTGAACCAGATGTTGATAGCAGCACTTTTCGCGTGTGCTTTTAATTTAGTCTGTGGACAGGGAGGAATGCTCTCATTTGGCCATTCGGCATATTTCGGTATTGGGGCATTTGCAACCCTTCATGCCATGGGAGTTATGGGGGCAGAAGGAATAATGCCTACCCCATTTTTGCCAGTTGCAGGAGCATTGGTAGGGTTTTCTGTTGGTCTCATTGCAGGATGGTTTTCCACCAAGCGAACAGGGGTATATTTCTCAATGATTACCTTAGCTCTTGCAGAATTACTTCACACTGTTGCTCCTCATTTAAAGGGGATTTTTGGTGGTGAGGCCGGTTTGTCGGGTATGCGTATGCCATCGTTGGGGATATCCTTTGGAACAGATATACACGTCTATTATTTAACGCTCATCTGGGTTCTGCTAGCAGTAGGCTTTCTCTATTTTCTGACTTTTACCCCTTTTGGTCGACTTGTTTTTGCGTTAAGGGATAATTCCCATAGGTTGAGGTTCCTCGGTTATAACGTTCACCGTTTAGGAACAATGACTTTTGCATTATCAGCTATGTTTGCAGGGCTTGCCGGAGGGTTACAGGTTATAAGCATAGAGGCCAGTAATTACACTGTTTTTGACATGCACTTATCAGCAGAAGTGGTACTCAACACTTATATTGGTGGTGTTAATGTGTTTATTGGTCCCCTCCTGGGGGCTGCAGTAATGACATTTATGGGTAATGCTTTTTCTGATCTGACGCGAAACTGGTTGCTGTATAAGGGAGTGATTTTTATTCTTTTCATGATGTTTATGCCCACTGGCATAGTTGGATTTTTTCAGATTTTATTTACAATTTTTCGGAAATACTCCCTGCGGATTTTATCGCCGTTTTTGCTTCTAGCGAGTATTGCAGCATTATTACTTGGATTTAGCACTGTATACACGGTTGAAATGATGCAGCGGGTGCTTTCTCAAGATTACCAGATGCTCGCTCAATTAGCCGGAGCTAATGTATGGCCAGCTATTGTATTGTTTGGTCGAGAATGGTTTCCTGGAACAGGTCTCTTTTATGTCGTGCCAGTCTTTTTGTTTTTCTCTGGATTAGCTGCTTTGAAGCTTGCAATTATAAAGTGGCACAAGATTAAAGATAACGATGAGAGTGGAGTTTCAGGTGCAACTTTACCTGAAAAGTCAGGTAATGATGTTAGTGAGCAAAATTGTGAATTCAATGCAGGAGAGAAAGTATGACAAATTCAGCACTTTCTTTAAAGTCAGTACACAAATCATTTGATGAAGCACATATTATTCGTGGTGTCGACCTGGAACTTTTTGAAGGAGAGAGACACGCTGTTATAGGTCCAAATGGCGCAGGGAAGTCGACATTGTTTCATTTGATTTCTGGCCAATTAACACCTTGCAAGGGAACCATCAAACTTCAGGGTCAAACAATCCAGGGTATGTCGCCTCAATACATCAATCGCAAAGGTTTGGGGCGCTCATTTCAAATTACTAACATTTTCAGAGGGCTCTCTGTTTTTGAAAACGTCCAAATTGCAGTTTCTCAACGTAGAGGCTTGCAGTTTACAATGTGGAAACTGATAGATAGGATTGGGAGAATTAAAGAAGAGACCGATGAACTCTTGGAACATGTTCGTTTAACTACCAGGCGTGACACATTGGCTGGTGAGTTGTCTTATTCAGAACAACGAGCCCTTGAAATCAGTATGACACTTGCTTCAGATCCTCAAATTATTTTGTTTGATGAGCCGATGGCTGGAATGTCTCATGAAGAAACAGATTATATGATAGCCCTGATTCGAGAAGTTACAAAAGGACGTTCTCTGTTAATCGTTGAGCATGATATGGATGTTGTCTTTTCATTGAGTGACAGGATAAGTGTACTCGTTTATGGGAAACTGATTGCTACCGGAACACCAGAGGATATTAGAAACGATCCTCTGGTACAGGAAGCGTATTTAGGTGAAGGGGTGGGTGCATGAATTCAAATGTCAATGAGCCGTTATTGGATGTTTTAGACTTACATGCTTTTTATGGAAAGAGTCACATACTGCAGGGAGTTAGTTTTAAGATTGATGAGGGACAAATAGTCAGTCTGCTGGGTCGTAACGGGTCGGGGAGGTCTACTACCCTAAAAGCTCTCATGGGGCTTGTACCTCCAGAATCTGGAAAAATTAAATTGAACGGGCAAGATTTAGCAAAGGCAAAAACCTATCGAATTTGTCGAGAGGGTATCAGCTATGTTCCTGAAGAGCGAGAAATATTTACAAACATTACGGTGGAAGAAAATTTACGTATGGGCCAGCAGCCTCCTGCAGCAGGTGCCTACGAGTGGACTATTGAACAGATGTACGGATTTTTCCCTGCTCTTAAAACTCGTAAGAATACTAAGGCTGGTAACCTGTCTGGGGGTGAACAGCAGATGCTTACAATGTGTAGGTCTCTTTTAGGAAATCCTAAAGTTTTATTGATAGATGAACCGACTGAAGGTCTAGCTCCCAAAATTGTTTCTGTTGTCGGGGAAGCAATCAAGGAAATAAATAAGCACGGAGTGTCAATTGTTCTTGTGGAGCAAAAACTTGCCATAGCCCTAAAGGTCTCGAGTTTTGTGTACGTGATGGGACATGGGCGAATAGTTTTTGAAGGAACACCCGATGAATTGACTGGCAATAAGCCATTATTGCAACAATGGCTTTCTGTTTGATATTATATATGTGGCATTCTTCTTTAATTATTGTGTGTAGCTACTAATTATATGGCTTAATTAATTAGGATGAGTTAACCCAGAGAAAGGTTTTGGCGGTATTGGAAAAGCCTCAATACCCTGGAAATATAATAAACTTTTGAGGGTTGACACATGAACGAATTAAGGAGATAGGATGATGGAAATGATGTGGCATCACATTGCAATTGCTGTTGAAGATCTTGATAATTCGCGGGGTTTTTATCAAAATATCCTTGGGTTTGAGATTGAATGGGAAAATGAAAATTATACAAATATACAGTTTGCTAAGGTCGTAGGTTTGCATGATGCAAACGCTCATGTTGTAATGATGAAAGGACATGGTACTTGTTTGGAACTCTTTCATTATCATTTCCCTGAGGGGGAGAGGCTTCCGTTGAAACGTCAATGTGATTATGGTCTAACTCATTTTGCACTTGTTGTGGATGACCTTATGTCCTTATATAATCGTCTGCTTTCGGCCGGTGTGCAATTTAACAGTCCCCCTCAAGAGACAAGACCCGGGGTATGCCTGACGTATATGAAGGACCCGGAAGGTAACATTATAGAGTTGGTCGAGTATAGCGAGGCCTGATAAAGCTTATTCGTGCTTGAACAGTGCAAAATCGACAAGATATATGATACACAGCAGGATAACTGCAGGGAGTGAGGAATGTACGGATTTCATAAGCGAATGCTGGATATTGACCTCAATATAAAACAATCAACTGTTCATCAATTACCTGATGAATTATTGAGGAAGACTCTTGGAGGAAAAGGGTTGGGGACCCACCTGCTACTTGAGCATAACCCACCGGGAGTCGATCCACTGTCACCTGATAATAGACTGATATTTGCTTTGGGACCGGCAACTGATACTCTGGTCTGGGGAGGGTGCAGATATGGCGTGTATACGAAATCACCACAGACAGGTTTTTATTCTGAGTCTTATTCTGGTGGGACGGCTGCAGAGGCTATGTCGAAATCCGGCTTTGATGTGGTGATGTTACATGGCAAGGCCGATTCTCTGATCTGGATTGAAATCTGTGACGATGGCGCGATCTTTCATGATGCAACAGAACTGAAAGGCAAGGAAACCTACGAGACCGAAGATTACGTGAAGGGTTGGCTTAAAGGAAACCGAGAGAATGTCAAAGATTGTACTGCCCTGACCATTGGACCCGCTGGTGAAAATCTTGTTGTCTTTTCTGTAATAGAAAACGAGTACTGGCGAAGTGCCGGGCGCACCGGGACCGGAACTGTTATGGGATCTAAAAACGTCAAGGCCCTTGGGTTTTGGGGTACTAAAAAACGTGAAGTCGCAGACCTTGTAAGGGTGAAAGCTTTCTCACGTAAGTTCAGTTCCGGCTTTAAAGATCATCCTGGTGTGCAGGCGTATAAAAGCATGGGCACTTCCATGATGGTCGATATTATGAGTTCGGTTAAAAGTTTTCCGACAAAGTATTGGCGACAAGGGGAAGCTCCACACAGGGAGTCAATAAACGCCAAGGCACTTCATGAGCGCTGCGAGGTCAAGGCTCGAGCATGCCGAAAATGTTTCTTGGCCTGCGGAAGGCTTTCGACGGTGAAAAGTGGTCGGCATGCTGGCCTGCAAATGGAGGGGCCTGAATACGAGACACTCTATACCTTCGGAGGATTGTGCATGGTCGAAGATATAGAGGAAATTATTTATCTCAACGACGTGTGCGACCGCCTTGGGATGGATACCATAAGCTCAGGTAATCTCGTTGCTTTAACAATTGAAGCCGTTTTGCAGAACAAGGTAGATTGCCCTGTCGATTATGGCAATGTAGATCAGATAGTGGCTTTACTCGAAGATATTGCGGCTCAAAGGGGACTGGGCGCGATCCTGGCAAAAGGTATTAAGTTTGCTGCTGATGAATTTGGAATGGCCGATCAGGCAATCCATGTTAAAGGGTTGGAGCCGGCTGGGTATGATCCCCGCGTTTTGAAAGGCATGGGGCTTTCCTACGGTACTTCTCCAAGGGGAGCATGCCATCTGCGCACAACGTTCTACAAGCCTGAACTCGTAAAGATGATCGATCCGGATCAGATTGAAGGCAAAGCTGAGATGGTGGTTGATTGGGAAGATCGGCTTATTATTTTTGATTGTCTGGTGCTCTGTCGTTTCTATCGTGATTTCTATGAGTGGGATGTGCTTACGGAAATGCTTAGTGGAGTAACCGGTGTGGAATGGACCAAGGAATCTCTTAGGGAGGTCGCAGGATCTATTTCAGATAATACCAGGCGATTTAATCTTCGTGAAGGTCTGAAAAAAGAAGACGATAAGTTGCCAAAACGTTTTTCTAAGGAAGTCCTTTCTGATACTGAATCGATTATTACAGAAGAGGATATGGATGTAATGCTGGGCGAGTATTATAAAGAGCGTAACTGGTACGAAAAGGGGCTTGTCGGCTGAAACTGTCATGGTGGTGTATCCAGAGGGGGCATATTCTGATTTCAACGTATTGATGACGATGCTTCGTCATCGCCCCTCAGGAAGTCGTGATCTGTCACAGCTGCGAAAAGACTTGGACGATTTTGGTCGACTTTTTCCCCTTGCACCGAATGTCATCTGTAAACCACGAGTAATAGCCGGTCGACATGCGGAATGTTTGATTTCAGAGAACAGTCGGGGAAAAGGTTGCATCTTGTACCTCCATGGAGGCGGCTATGTGGCCGGATCTATTACGTCCCATCGGCACCTTGCATCTTATTTTGCCTCGGCAACAGCTTGCATGGTCGTTTTGCTGGACTACAGGTTGGCCCCGGAATCACCGTTCCCATCGGCAATCCTTGATGTCGAAAATGCTTATGAGTCATTGTTAGCTGAAGGTTTTGAAGCTTCAGGTATAGCAATTATTGGTGATTCTGCAGGCGGAGGTTTAGCAATATCCCTGATGACCCGGCTTAAAAAGCAGAAAATTGCCATGCCAGGGGCATGCATCTGTCTCTCGCCCTGGCTTGATTTAAATCAGCAGCGAAACTCCTGGTTTGCCAATGCTGACTACGACATCCTAGTGGATAAGCAAATAGCGGAATATTCAGCGGGCTTATATCTTCAGGGGCGTAGTCCATCTGCTTGTGAAGCTTCACCTCTTTTTGCGGACCTAGAGGATCTTCCACCTTTTATGATCCATGTAGGTTCCCATGAGGTTCTACTTGATGATGCATCAACACTGCACAAGCGAGCTAAGGAGCAAGGTGTGGATTCAACCCTTGAGGTGTGGGCGGATATGCCTCATGTATGGCACTTCATGGCATCAATTCTGCCGGAGGGGCGAACGGCTATCGATAATATTGCCTCTTTTCTCCAATCCCATAATGTAATTTAAGCTGCGAAGTAACGAAATGTTCATAACAGACGCTGAAGAAAATAGGCCTCTTTATATTATAGGTGTTGCGGATGAAACGTTTAGGCAACGGCTCATTTTGGCTGGGATCGATATCGGTGATCCGGTTTGGAAAAAAGAGAAAAGTCATAGGAGACATTCTGTTTGGGTGAAAAGTAACTGGGGAGAATTTATAGTCAGTGCAGTTATGTCTACGGAACTTCTCGTTCAGCAAGGAATCAGCAACGATGGAAGAGTGTGTTCGCTTAATTTGGTTCCACTGGGTACGTCCTGTTGCATTGTTGCTCAACTAAATGAGATCAGTCGATACCGATCTTTTTTTGAAATATTTGGTGCTTTTATCGACTCTGAACTAACAGTAATCAAACATATCCCCAGGATAGCTTTCCGCCTTGATATCGGTAAGCACATGCTGGATATCAGTGACGAGACTGCATTTAATATCTGGAGTAAACAAAACGGTCGATGGTTTCAATTAGGGTCGCAGGTTGTAGGAAAAGAATTTAGGCCAGATGCATTTACGGGCAACTTTAAGGAAGATACCGACTTAATTGCTATGGTTGGAAGTGATGGGAATGTTAGAGTAAAAAATATCTCGATTTGGGACAGAGAAGGAAGCGGATTTATAGTTGAAAGTCAATCGGGGCATGCGTTGAATCTTACAAAGGCAGAGGCTTCCTTTGTAGAAGTACGTCTTTGCGATATTTGCTGGTCATGCGGATTATGTAAAGAACATAGCAAAGAGATCTGACAGTGGTGATACTTGATGACGGCCACTATAATTGGGATAGCTCAATGACGATTGCAACACTGTTATCAGAAGCTGGGATTTATGAGAGCTGTTATGTCGTGAATTTGGATGGTGTCTACACTATGAAGACTGAGTTTGATCAGACTTATGTCCTGAATAACTCATGCGTTTATACCGTTCCACTGATTGCTGGTGGTTAAGATTAAGGTTTTCTTCGGGGAAAACTGCTTAATATTGCCAATTATAAGTAAAAGCAAACAAAGAAGAAAAGACACAACATAACTAATCTCGCACCATAATTACTGTGAAGGAAGTCAGGAAGGTGTCTCAAATATCTATCAACATAAAAAGGTGTTATTGGTTTTTTAGAGAACCAGTGATTCCCTGACAAGAAAAATGCATCCTAAGATCAAAGATAATTCCAGAGTATGAGTAATAGATAAGCGCTGATTTGAGGTTCTCAGCTTGCGGGCGCTATACAAAAACAGCTAAAGAGGGATATTGAGAAACTCTCATACCCGCTTTGGCTATTATGCTGAGCGGGTATTTTTTTGTCTGGAAACAGGCGTCGCCGATTTAATCGACAACTTACGGGGCGACTCATAAATGCTGCTAAAGCGTCTAGCCTATGTCTTCAGGGACAGGGGTTTGAAGTCCAATGGTACGAAAACGTACGCTAATTGTGCCACGAGAACAAACGAAGTTTGTTCGCAACTATAGGAGAGATGAAGGAAGGCCCTTCGATTTCGCTTTTTAGGAAGTGATATCAAACCGCCTCAAGCGGCTTAGATCAAAAGTCTCGGTCGTGTGTGAACGATTACGATGAAAGCAGTCTTGTCCCCCTCGATCATCAAGTGGCTGACAACCTTTCCTGACTGCACATAATGAGTGTCTGTCGTGGAAATTCTGTCGGGCCTGATGGCAAGTGGACGTTCTCTTAGGGCTGTGTAGAACCAGACCGGATGTTAATTTATTTATGAATTACATATTCTTTGGGTAGTTTACGCACAATTGTAGATTGACTCACTTTTAGTATTTTTGCGGTCTTACGAGTGCTCTGGCATCTAGTGTATGTTTCTGTGATGATTTCTATCTCCTTCTCTTTGATATAACTTTTTAAGCAAGAAATGGGGTGTCGATGTTCAGACTTTCCTGTTTTAGTTTGGTTGAAAATCACTTTTTCCAAGTGTATCTCATCAGTTAATACAACGTATCTTTCAACCACATTTTGAAGTTCTCTAATATTTCCAGGCCACTCATAGTTGAGAAGTAGGTTCATATCTTTTTCTGTCATAACCTTGTTTCGACCGAATTTTTCATTAAAATCACTCAAAAAATGGTTGACCAGTAAAGGAATATCTTCTTTACGATCTCTTAAAGGAGGAATTTCAATGTTGAGGATATTGAGCCTGTAAAACAAATCTGCTCTGAATTTACATTCTTCAACACATTTTTCGAGTCGTTCGTTACTTGCTGCTATTAATCGTACATTTATGTCGCGCGCCTCACTTGCACCAATACGTCTAACTTTTCTCTCTTGAATTACCCGGAGCAATTTTACTTGCATTGACATTGGCATGTCAGCTATTTCGTCAAGAAAAATGGTGCCACCATCGGCAGCCTCGAAAAGCCCAGCCTTTCCTTTTTTATTGGATCCGGTAAAAGTTCCTGATTCATAACCAAATAATTCAGATTCCATTAAGGATTCTGGGATAGTAGAGCAGTTAACGGCAATAAAAGGTCCTTCGCACTGCTTAGAGGATCGGTGGATGGATTTCACTAGCATTTCTTTTCCGGTTCCGGTTTCCCCGTAAACCAGAACCGTCGAATCAACTTTAGATACCTGTTCTGCGATTGCGATCATTTTTCGGGTGTTATAACTGTGTCCTATAATTTTTGACTCCAGTTCCTTGGCTCGTAAATGGTGTATTTCCGTTTCATATCGATCTGTTAGTTCAAAATATTTGTTAATCTCATCCTTTAATCGGTTCAATTCTGTCAGATCACGTATATTTGCTATCACTCTTACAACTGATCCCTTTTCATCGAATACGGGATGACCAGAAATAATTACATCTTGGTTATTGATTTTTGAAACAATAGTTTGGGGTTTGCCTTCCGCAATTACTTTTGGGGATACCAAATCATTTAGATATCCTTGCTCTACGAGCAGTTGAGCAGATTTTCCTACAAATTTCTCACCTTGTATGCCCACGATTCGCTCGTAAGCTTTGTTTAATCTTAGAATAGTTCCGGTTTGATCAACACAGACTAATCCATCTGCGCTTACCTCTACAATTTCGTTCAACTCATTGCTTAGCACCCGTAGTACTGATAGCTGTTCTCTTAGCTTTATATCGGCGCTAATATCGCTCACAAACAGGAGGTAGTTTTCATCGTTTATGAAAGAGACAACTGTTGAAATCCAAACCTCATAGAATTGAAACTTTGTGGTGTTTGGACCAGTGGTGCTAAATAAGCCTTTTACCCAAAGATATTGGATCAACTTGTCGGTCACTTCTCGCGGGAGCATCCCTACTTTTATTTTACCCATCAATACTTCCGCTGCTGGATTCAGAGAGACAGAAGAAGTTTTTGCCTCTACAGCAATGAGAGAAATGGGACAATTGTTCCAAACATCGGTCGAGACAAGTTCAGGTTGTATCATTGTAAATGACCTTCTAAATTGATTTAAACAACTTTAATGCCAAAGATAATTGTTAGTATAATCAAAGCAGTATGACTGTAGCGCTGTGAGTTTCGGGACATCGGTGAATCGCTAGTGACTCGACTCTCGCAGGGGTGCAAGTATTAATGGCGTACTCCGCCTAACTTATACGTGCATCGCTACACGCCTTCATGCATCGCTCTGACACTCCAGCCTGTCTTGAGATTTATTTCCATCCTCTGTGTTACCGCTCTAACTGATTTTTAAGCACTATTTTTTTTAAAGAGAGAGCAAGAGAACCAAAAATAAATCGCACTATATCAAAATTGGTTCGCTGCGTACAAGAAAAAGAGAATTTGTATTTTCCTGATGTTCTATATCCTAGGTTTTCCACTTAGAGTCAAAAAAATAAATCTCTTTAATATCAGTATGAAAGGAGTTGTTTTTTACTCTTCAAGGTCTTCAATGGCTGATGCAACCGGTGCATATGGCACTCTGATTGCTAAGCTGAGCATAATAATATCATAAAGGAGATTTCCTATGGGCGAAGAAAACATCATTGAACTTGGACAAATAAAAGATTTCATACACCCCGGTGATCGTGTCTGGGTGGGTGGCTGGACATTGGTAAGAAAGCCCATGGCCATGCTGTATGAACTGATCAAAGCACGATTAACAAATCTCCATGTTGTTAATCAACCTGGTGGTCCTGACACAGACCTGCTCATTGGCGCCGGTTGTGTCTCCAAGTCTGAGGCAAACTATATTGGCCATGAAGTGTTTGGACATCCATACAATTTCAGGCGTCAATTTGAAGACAACGGTGGCTCTTCCGATTTCCTCCACGATGATTGGACGGTTGGTACAGGAACGATGCGCATCTTGGCTGGTGCTTTGGATATTCCATTCATCCCGACCAAATTTCTTAGGGGCAGTGATCTGATGAATCCTGATAACGATGGATTTAAAGACATTCGTACAACGGATCCAAAAGTGCCCAAAAAAAAGTTCGTTACAATGAGAGACCCCTTTTGGGAAGGAGAAGAGTGCATTCTTGTTCCTGCTCTTCGTCCAGATGTCTGCCTCCTCCATGTTCAGGAAGCCTTTGAAGATGGTACTTGCCGTATCTCTGGCGGTGTATTTCTCGACTATTACGCTGCTATGGCATCGAAGACTGTAATCATTTCCACTGAAAAGATTGTTAAAGGTGAGCAACCCAAGAAAGCCTATGATGAAAATGTGATTCCTGGCGAGATAGTGGATTATATCGTAGAGGTGCCTTTCGGTGGCCATCCTACTGCTGTACATGCTTGTTATGACAATGATCCACTGTGGTTTCAGGAGTATATCGAGGCTTCAAAAGGTAATGAATCGATGGACCGGTGGTTGGAGGAGTGGGTATTTGCACATGATTCCTTCACTAACTATTTGGAGAGAGTCGGCTCCCAACAGTTAGACCGGCTTGTGGCGGATCCCGCTTATGGTTACTCGCCAAACATCCTAAGACGATTGGACAAAATTAAGGAGGTGGTTTGAAGTGAAGGCCAAGTATTCGAATCTGGAAATGATGGTAACAGCAGCAAGTCGACTATTACAAGATGATCAAAAGGTTCTTGTAGGCACCGGCATACCATTGGTCGCTGGTACTTTGGCCAAAAAGACACATGCCAAGAAAATGAAGATGCTCATGGAGGCCGTGGCTTACGATTGTGATCCCGTGTCTTTACCATTTTGTGTCGCCGACCCTCGTGCAGTTTATAAAACAAAATGGCTTCCGACTCCTGTCGAGGTCATGGGTCAATTTTTACAAAGTGGAGCAATTGATGTTGGTTTTTTAGGAGGCGCTCAAGTCGACAAATTCGGGAACCTGAATTCTACGTGTATAGGTAGTTATAAAAAACCAGTGAAACGTTTCGAAGGATCTGGGGGAGCCAGTGATATTGCCCTGATGGCCAAAAGTACGATCATCATCATGAGTCATCAAAAAAGACGCTTTGTAGATTCAGTAGATTTCATTACCAGCCCGGGTTGGTATTGCCGGCAGATGGACGGGAAATCTCAGGCGATGAGAAGCGATATGGGGCTCAAGGGAGGGCCATATGCGGTAGTCTCAACAATGGGAGTCATGAAATTTGATGACACATCAAAACTCATGTACGTAGACACGTATTATAAGGAGCTCGGTGTCGACCTGGAAACAATTCAAGAAGAAACCGGGTTTGATATTGATATCTCGCAAGCAAAACCAATCTTCCCTCCAACTCCCAAAGAACTGGAGATACTTAGAACCAAGGTCGATCCAGAAGGCATTTATATTAAGTAGATACAAAACAAAAAAAGTGAAGAACTAATAAAAATCCATCGCCAGGGAGAACCATTATGTCGGAAGCTGGAAGTAAACTATTTAACAAAGAAGATATCCACGATATCCAAACAAATTATACAGCCTGGTTGGAGAACGACCTCAGGCAAACTGATCGCGACACGGAGGGCAGCTGTTTTACACATTCAGGTATTCCTGTGAAACTGCAGTACACTCCTGTCGACATTCAGGAGATGGACTTTCTCAAGGATACAGGGCTCTCAGGCCAAGCTCCGTATGTCAGGGGCGTGTATCCCAACATGTACCGTGGCCGCCTTTTTACTGTTCGTCAGTTGGCTGGGCTGGGGGCTCCGGAGGATTGTAACGAGCGTATCAAATACCTGCTGAAACATGGCGCGACAGGAGTAAGCATACTTTTTGATTTGCCAACAATTCGGGGATACAACTCTGACGATTTGGAAGCTGAAGGCAATGTTGGGGCATGTGGAGCTGCGGTTGATTCTCTCTGGGACATGGATGCATTTTTCAAGGACATTGACCAGACACAGGTGAGCACATCGATTGTCACTCACTTGCCAAGTACAAGCATTGTTATTCCTGGGATGTATTTTGCAGTTGCTGAACAGCGCGGTGGATCTTTGGAAGATGTGGCAGGAACCTGCCAGAACGACTTCATCATGGAAACGTGTGTCGGTAGCGGTCCGGAAACTTTGCCTCCGGCGGCTTCCTTCCGACTCCAGTGTGATACTGTCGAGTATATCTGCAAAAATGTTCCACGTTGGAACCCCATCAGCTTCAACGGCTATAATCTGAGAGAGGCAGGCACCGATGCGATTCTGGAAATCGCAGTTGGCCTAAGCAATGCCATTGCAACAGCTGAAGAGTTGATAAGCAGAGGCATGGAAATAGATGATTTCGCACCCCGGTTATCATTCTTCTGGGATCTGCATAACGACTTCTTTGAAGAAATCGCCAAATGCCGTGCGAGCCGAAAAGTTTTCTACAAAATCATGAAAGAGCGTTTCAAAGCAAAGAATAAAAAATCGATGCTTATGCGGTTTCATGTTCAAACCGCGGGGGTAACGCTCCCGGCGATTGAACCTTATAACAATATTTCCCGCTCTGCTATCCAGGGTTTAGCAGCAGTTTTAGGTGGATGTCAATCTCTTCACATTGACTCATTCGACGAAGCATACAGTGCGCCAACTGAAGAAGCCGCTCTGATCTCTCTGCGTACACAGCAGATTATTCAAGCAGAAACTGGTGTCGTTAACACTGTCGATCCGTTGGCCGGTTCATATTTTGTGGAAACTTTAACCGAGCAGATGGTGGAGCGAATAGAGGCTACTATTAAAGAAATTGAGGATATGGGCGGGCTTGTGAAAGCTGTAGAGTCTGGTTGGCTGCATCGTCAGATAAGCAGTTATAACCTTAAATATCAGAAAGCAATCGAAACTGGGAAATATAAAGTCGTCGGTGTCAACTACATGGCGAAAGAAGATAAAGAGGGCTCAAGAGATATCGAGGTATTTGAGTATCCTGAAACAGCGAGTCGGCAGAAGGCCAAACTCGAGCGGTTACGACAGGACAGGGATGATGCAAAGGTTGATGCCTGTTTGAACACCTTAAGAGAAAAATGTCATACAAAAGACAACCTCTATCCCTACACAATTGATGCAATTAAGAATCTGGTGACTTTGGGAGAAATTGAACAAGTCTTCCGGGATGAATTTGGTCTCTGGGCCTTTCCTTTAGTGTAAGCTCGACTGAATAAACAAATAACACGATATCTCTCATACAAAAGGACACGATCATGGAAAGAAAAATCAGGGTGGTAATGGCAAAACTCGGCTTAGACATACATTGGCGCGGAGTGTATCTGGTGAGTCAGTTTTTAAGAGAAGCTGGGATGGAAGTCATTTATCTTGGCAATAAATTCCCTGAAGAGATTGTCGACGCTGCGATTGAAGAAGATGCCGATTTCATTGGGTTGAGTTCACTCGGGGGTGCACATATGACTTTGGGGCCCAAAGTTGTTCGTCTTGCGAAAGAGCGGGGATTAGACGAAACGAAAGTAATTATGGGTGGGGTTATGGCACCGAGTGACGCTAAGAAACTCGAAAATGAACACGGTATCTTCAAGGTGTTTTTACCTGATACACCGATGGAGGATATTGTTCAGGCTATTTGTGCCGATATGCCCGTTGCCTCCTGAGGTGAGAAACGTTGAGAGGCGACAGGTTCGATGAGGCAGCTGATCTCCCCTTATACGAAATTCTCGACGAAGCAATATCACCTGAAGGAATACGTCTTTATCTGTAAACTCTTTACCGGTTCATCGTGACGACATGAAGGATTGCGACACTATTATTAAAGCAGCTTTAGAGGGTGATAAGCTCTCAATATCTCGATTGATTTCATTGATTGAGAGAGATTCCGAGTATGCCCCGGAAATTCTTGAGCAGATCTATCCACTTTTTGGAAACGCCTTCTATCTCGGGATCACCGGTCCACCTGGTGCTGGCAAGAGTACTTTGGTGAACAAACTTGTCGGAAGTTTTTGTCAGCAAAACCTGTCTGTTGCCGTTATCGCCGTTGATCCCTCGAGTCCGTTTACAGGGGGGGCTTTGCTTGGGGACCGAGTTCGCTTGGACCACAAAAAAAAAGATGGCGATTGCTTTTTTAGAAGCATGAGTGCCGGGAGAGTTATCGGTGGATTGGCGTTGCGGACGAAGGAAGCCTCCTGGGTTTTTGATGCGTGTGGCCGAGATGTTGTAATCATTGAAACTGTCGGAGTAGGACAATCGGAAGTTGATATTATGATGGCCGCTGATACGGTTCTGGTGACCATTACCCCTGAGTCCGGTGATGGTATTCAGGTCATGAAAGCGGGGATTCTTGAAATAGCTGACATCTTTGTTGTCAACAAGGCTGACAGGCCGGGTGCAGAGGAAATCGAGCTTATCCTTGAAAAAATGCTCGACGGCAAACAGCATCTATCAAGCGCAACTGCCTGGCGTCCACCTATTGTCCGAACATCCGCCAACAAAGGTGAGGGTGTTCAGGATCTCTACGAAAGAATTGTTGAGCACAAAAACTATCTCAAGGACTCCGGGGCTCTCCAACAAAGAAGAGAGCGGCAGTACAAGGCGGAGTTGATCCGAGGGATTCATCAGGAAGTCGAGGTGGTTTTGAAGAATAACGATATTGACGATACATTTTTTCACGATGTTTCAGCGCTGATGAAAGACAAGAGAATACTGCCACATTCTGCAGCCCGGATCATGGCAAGAAAACTTTTTGCTAATGGAGCACAAATTGCTGAAAACAAACGCTCTCTTTTCGATAATCTACGTTCGATGACCACACATGGGAAATAGAAAAGATTGTTCCTTCAAGAAGAGGACAACAGTCAATTTTAATTAAGAATTTGACCTTTAGCTACAAGGAGGAGAGTAATGCTGAGCATTAAAAACGGAGTTGCGGTAATCACTGGAGGCAGCGGCGGTATAGGTAAAGAACTTGCTGAATATTGGCTTCGTCAGGGTGGGAAAGTTGTGATCGCGGATATTCTGGAAGATGCTTTAGCTGACGCGGTAAGTGAACTTAAATCAATTAGTCCCGATGTCGCCAGCTTAAAGTGTGATGTCACCTCAGAAGAGGACAATAATAAATTGGCTCAGTTGGCTATGGAGCGCTTTGGGGCTATAAATCTCGTTGCTCCTTTTGCTGGCATCACGAGTGACGGATTGCTGATCAAAACAGACCGCGAGACGGGTAAGGTCAGCGGAAAAATGTCCCTGGAACAGTTCCAGAAAGTAATCGACATCAATCTTACCGGAGTTTTCCTAACTGTTCGTGAGTGTGCAGAACAGATGATTAATAACAACTGTAAAGGACTTATCTGCCTTGTTTCCTCCACGGGTTCTCTCGGAACAGCCGGGCAACTAAACTATTCTTCTTCAAAGGCAGCGATGTCCGTTATGCCCAAAGTTATTACAGCTGAATTTTTCCGAAGAGGTATCGCTGACAAGATCCGCTGTATGGCCATTGCTCCAGGATACGTGGGAACTCAAATGGTTAAGCAAATGGACGACAAGATCCTTGGCAAAATTGTTAGCCAAGTGCCTATCAACAGGTTGGTTGAACCAGCTGAGGTCGTCTCGATGGTTGCGGAGCTGTATCGCAATGAAGCCATGGCTGGTGAGACGGTGTTTATTCATGGTGGATTGCGGCTGGGTTCCCAAGGTTAACTTCTTTCCTATTGGAGATGAAAATATGAACAACGTAGTGATTGTTAGTGCCAGCAGGACGGCCATCGGGGCATATGGAGGCACATTAAAAAATATACCTGTCGTCGATCTTGGAGCTACTACTCTCAAAGCCACACTGAAAAAGGCAGGATTACGGCCAACCCCGGGTGATGATAGCAAGGAACTGTGTCCAGAGGCGATTCGCGATGATGGACCTCTGGAATTGGAAACCCAACATTATGATTATGATGATAATTGCAGGCCAATTACTATCGATCATGTCATCTTGGGTAATGTGCTGAGCGCGGGTCAGGGCCAGAATCCAGCTAGACAGGCAATGATCAAGGCAGGCATACCAAAGGAAACCTGCGCTACTACAGTGAACAAGTTATGTGCCTCGGGAATGGAAGCGGTTGCATTTGCTTATCAGGCAATTCGCAGTGGAGAGGCCGATATGGTATTAGCCGGTGGGATGGAAAACATGTCTCTCGTTCCTTATGCTTTGCCAGCAAATCGCTGGGGGCAACGCATGGGGAATGGGGAAGTTGTGGATCTTATGGTCTATGATGGGCTGTTTGAAAAATTTTACGGCTACCATATGGGAATTACTGCCGAAAATATTGCTGGTCGATATGGAATATCTCGCCGGGAACAGGATGAAATCGGTGCTTTAAGCCATCAGCGTGCCATGGCGGCTATTGCTTCAGGGCATTTTCGCGATGAGATTGTGCCTATTGCGATTCCACAACGAAAAAGTGATCCTGTCGTTTTTGATACTGATGAACGTCCCATGGAGACTGATGTCGAAAAAATGGGACGTTTGCGTCCTGCATTTAAAAAAGACGGGACTGTTACCGCTGGTAATACAAGCGGAATAAATGATGCGGCTGCATCTTTGCTTCTCATGTCTGAGGCCAAGGCGAAAGAACTCGATCTTACGCCCATAGCATACATAAGAGCGCAAGCCTCTGCAGGAGTTGACCCTGCGTTCATGGGGCTCGGGCCAATTCCTGCGGTAAAAAAGATCCTGAAAAAACATAAATTGTCGATCAATGATTTTGACGCCATTGAGCTGAACGAGGCCTTTGCCTCACAAGCAATTGCATGTATCCGTGAACTTGGTTGTGATATCGATCGAACCAACACTTCAGGTAGTGGCATTTCATTAGGTCATCCAATTGGTTGCACTGGAGCGAGAATCCTTGTGAGCCTCTTGCATCAAATGAGAAGAAATGACCTCACTTTGGGACTTGCATCCTTATGCATTGGTGGTGGCCAGGGGATGGCCATGGTAGTTGAGAGAAACGATTCGTTCAAAAAATCTTCGCTAGGTAAGTACTTGGTTCATTAAGTTGTTTTGGCTTTCGAGAATTGGCTATTGCCAGATCTTCACGACCTTTGTCTTTGCAGGGAAAATGTTCGCAAAGTTGGGTGGAAACAGTGGCACTAAACAAGATGCCAGAATGGGCAATTTGCATTCCACCATTTTGGATAGTGGGATAAAAAGGAGAAAGAATGGCGTAACCATTTAACCTGATTCTGATAAATCTAAAAATAACAGCACATCTTAAGTATGCCGGAGATGCTAGGTTTGGAATAATTCACCAAAATGGTGATTTTCAATACTATGGCATAACAAGGAGAGTATTTCCAATAATCAATGAACCCAGTCAACGGAGGACAACATGAACAAATGTAGAATGTTAATCGGTCTTACATTGATCTCGATCTTGACCATGACGCCTAACGCCTTTTCAGCCAAACGTGAAAAATTCGGTGCCGATAAACGCCATGATGAGGTTAAAAAAGAACTCCGTACTATCAAACCCTCCACTGAAAAATTTAAGTGGAAAATGGTTATGCCATGGTCCAAAGGATTGCTGTTTTACGATCTGGCTCAACACTTTGCAGATTCTGTAGCTCTCGCATCAGGTGGTCGTCTCAAAATTAAACTTTTTTCTGCTGGTGAATTAGTTGGTGCCATGGAAAGTTTTGATGCCGTTTCAAAAGGTCAGGCTGAAATCGGCCACGACTGGCCAGGTTACTGGAAAGGTAAGAATCAGGCCTTCGTCGCCTTTGCTTCGGTACCTTTTGGTCTTGACGCAGAAGGTTATAACATCTGGCTCTACGAACGAGGTGGTCTGGAGATGATGCAGGAACTGTATAGCCGTTACAATCTCTTCGCCCTTCCCGGTGGGAATGTCGGTCAGGAACTTGGTCTTTTCTCCAACATAAAAGCTACTGAAATGAAAGATTTCAAAGGCATGCGTCTCAGAACTCCAGGTTGGTACATGGACATCATGACTAATCTTGGTGCCTCCGTCACTCCTCTACCTGGCGGTGAAGTATATCTTGCCCTTGAACGTGGAGTAATCGATGCTGCAGAATTCAGTACTCCTGCCATCAACTACCCTATGGGCTTTGATGAAATCACTAAGTTTGTTATCGAACCTGGCGTTCATCAGCCTTCTTGTCAGAGTGCATTCTTCATCAATAAAGACGCCTACGCCAAACTTCCTGCTGATCTCAAATGGATTATTAATATTGCTGCAAAAGAAACTCAGCTTTGGTCCACTGCATGGCAGGAGAATTTGAATGCCCAGGCAATCAAAATGTTCAAAGAAAAAGTCGAATTCGTCCGCATGGATGACGAGACTTTGAATACTTTTGCCAAAGCATCTCATGACTATATCGAAGGCTTGAAAGTCAAGTTCCCTGATGTAAAAAAAGTAATGGATTCCCAGGATGAGTTCAAAGCTGATTTTGCTGCTTGGCGCCAAGAACGAGGTGGTGTTACCCCCTGGCCTTACGAAGAGTATGTAAAAGGTAAGCATCTTCAATAAAGTATATAAGGCGGGGACCTCTGTACTGGTCCCCGCATCTTTTAAATCCGAACGGTACAAGACACTATTAAAGTTTTCACGAGGTTTTTATGATGAAGCTAGACAGTGCTATTGACACTCTCAACGAAAAGATCGGTTTTTTGGGGTCGTACCTGGTATTGCCACTGATAGCCGTGGTGGGCTGGGAGGTCATGATGCGCTATGGCTTTAACGCGCCGACATCCTGGGCTTTTGAATTGACGGTTTTCATTTATGGTATCCATTATAGCTTGGCTTTAGCATATGCCCACAAAAGTAACACTCATGTTGCTATTGATATCTTTGAATCTCGCCTGTCAAAAAAGTCACGGACGATTTTACGGATTTTCGCCAACATGTTTCTGTTTATTCCTACGATTGGCCTGCTTGCCTTTTACACAAGCCAACTGGCCTTTTTCTCATGGAGGCAGTGGGAGCGCGCTTCAAGCTCTTGGGCTCCTGCTTTCTATCCATATAAAACAATCATGGCGATTGGCTTTATCTTGTTATTTCTGCAAGGGGTTGCCAAACTGACACAAGATGTCCGTTCATTGAAAGAAATTAATAAATTAAAATCCGTATGATTCTGGAGAAAAGATACCAATGAGTGTAGAAGCCATCACCATACTTATGTTCCTGACCCTAATGGGTTCCATTGCTCTGGGACACCCCTTAGCGATAACGCTTGCCGCTGTTGCTACTTTTTTCGGCCTGCTTACAAACGGGTTCAACGTCACCGGTTTGATTGGCCTTTTTGCCAACAATGCCTGGGGAATTTTCCTGAACTATACCTTGGTTGCCATCCCACTGTTTATCTTCATGGCCCAGATTCTTGATCGTTCCAAAGTCTCTGAAGGGCTTTTTGAGGCCCTGTATATCACTCTTGGAGGGCTAAGAGGCGGTTTAGGTATGGCGGTCATTGTTGTCTCAACAGTATTTGCTGCAACGACCGGCATAGTCGGTGCCTCTGTTGTGGCCATGGGTTTGATGGCTGGACCGGCTTTACTTAACCGAGGCTACGATAAATCGCTCTCCGCAGGTATCATTTGTTCTTCCGGGACTCTCGGTATTTTAATTCCACCGTCTATCATGCTCGTTGTCTATGGTGGCCTGACAGGCCAAAAAGAAACATCTGTTGGTAATCTTTTTGCTGCTGCCATCCTTCCGGGGCTGCTGCTGTCTGGTTTATACTTGTTGTATGTATGCGTGCGTTGCTATCTCAGACCTCAGGACGGTCCACCGATCCCGGCTGCAGATCGTACAGCAACGCCCATGCAGAAGTTTATTATGACCATGAAGAACTTTGTTCCTCCGTTCGGTTTGATTTTAACCGTCATGGGAACAATTTTAGCCGGAGTTGCCACTCCTACAGAAGCTGCTGCACTCGGCTGCATTGGTGCCTTAGCCCTTGCCCTTATTACCCGGAAACTATCTTGGACTGTTATCACCAAAGCCTCTATCTCGACCGCGCGAACAACTGCCATGATTATGGCCCTTTTCATTGGAGGTAAGTTTTTCTCAGTTGTCTTCTTGAGCATGGGTGGTGGTGATGTCGTTGCTGATGTTCTGCTGGGAATGGATGTCAGTCCTTACGTGGTATTTGTTATCATGATGGCTGTCGTTTTCTTCATGGGGATGTTTATAGACTGGGCTGCAATCCTGCTGGTAGTGGTTCCGATTTTCACCCCGATTGCCATGGATCTGGACTTCAATCCTTTGTGGTTTGCCATGATGATCTGTATCAACCTGCAGACTTCCTTCCTGACCCCCCCGTTCGGTTATTCCCTTTTCTACTTCAAAGGGGTTGCTCCACCGGAATATAGTATGGGCGATATCTATAAAGGGATTATTCCTTTTGTCGCCATCCAGGTATTCGGTCTGGCCCTTCTGATCACGTTCCCTCAAATTATCACTTATTTGCCGGATGTTTTCTTTGGCAGATGATACTGAGACACATCATTAACCGTCGCCCAGAGTTTTTTTAGCTCATTGATCCTCTCGAGCCACAGCCTGGTTTTTCTCAGCCCGCTGTATTACATGGTATATGTACTTAAACAAGATGGTATGATTTGGCCTGAACCGATAACACTGAATGTTTTTATGTCCATAACAACTTCATTGGGCAATTGTGATTGAGTTCAAATTAATAATCTGTTTCAACGACTCTAAACACTTCTTCTATCTTTTCACAACAAGCGCGACCGCCTCTCCACCGCCTAGGCATAGAGAAACAAGCCCTTTTTTTACATCCTGATGCCTCATTTCGTATATTAAGTCTGTCAACAATCGTGCTCCACTGGCTCCGATTGGATGCCCTATTGCAACACTACCGCCGTTTACATTCACTTTAGCGGTATCTAGTTTGAGTACCCTATTAATTGCGACAGAGGTCCCGCTGAAAGCCTCATTGATTTCCAATAACTCTATATCCTCAAGATTGATTTTCTCTTTCCTGAGTACCTTGGGAATGGCGTAGATAGGTGCCATCAACACATATTTAAGTTCAATCCCATGGGATGCTTGAGCGCCAATTTCAACCATAATTTCACAACCTAGTTCTTCAGCCTTCTCCTTACTCATTAGAACCACTGCTGCAGCTCCGTCACTAATAATCGAGGAGTTTCCTGATGTTCCAACACCGTTTTTTTTGAATGCGGAACGCATTTTTGCTAGTGTTTCGTAGTCTGTTGGCTGAGGGCACTCATCTCTGGAAAACAACTTCGGTTCACCAGTTCTCTGGGGGATTGGCACTGGGGTAATCTGTTCCTTAAATCTTCCATTTTCAATAGCGGCAATTGCTTTTTCATAAGATTCAGCAGCAAACCTGTCTTGGTCCTCCCTGGAAACCTTCCATTTTTCACAGATGAGCTCATTTGACATCCCCATATGAAAGTCATTGACAATATCCCACAGTCCATCATGCATCATATGGTCTTCTATCTTGCCTTGGCCCATTCGATGTCCCCATCGCGCTTTTTCCAGATAATAAGGTGCCATGCTCATATTTTCCATGCCACCAGCAACAATCACCTCAGCATCACCACACTGGATGGCCTGTGCTGCAAGCATCACAGCTTTAAGCGATGAACCACACACCTTATTAACGGTTATCGCTTCTACTTCCTGGGGTAAATCTGCTTTTATTGCCGCCTGCTTGGCTGGGTTTTGCCCATAACCACAAGGCAGAACCATTCCCATGATACATTCGTCAATTTCCGAAGGAGAAACCCCAGAACGTTTAACAACCTCTTTTATTACATGTGCACCGAGGTTTGTGGCTCCAATTTTGCTTAACGTACCACCGAAACTACCCAGAGGCGTACGTGCGCTACTTACAATAACTGCTGTATGCATAATGGGTTCTCCAAAGTTTAGACAATATGTTTACGGACTCGGATCGTCGGGAAAGAGATCACCTGTTCGATGTATCCTGTTCTGACGTAATCAGTACTGTCAATAATTAGGTTGCTGTTTTAATTTTTCTGATTTGATGGCCGGACAAAGGTGCGGTTGTAGTAGAAACACCATTCTCTTAACCAATATTTGTCCGGCCATGATCATTTTTTTGTTTAATAAGAATCGGTATAAAATTGCGATTTCTTATGCAATAAGTTGTGGTTTTAGGATATTGCTGTATTCAAGCAGCTGCGTCCTCATCTCCGAATTTTCCTGAAAATACGATCAGGAAGTAAAGCAGTAAGCCTGCCAACAGCCCATAACTTGGTCCATAAAATGCGATGATAAGGCCAACTAACATTGCGTAGCTTCTTCCCGGAGCGGTTTTAACGATTTCCATTGCCACTTGTGCACATGCAAATCCCGTTATAATGAGTGTTATTCCAAGTCCAACCTGAACAAGGGGACTAAAGAAAAAGACAACAGGAGCAACAAACATCAATGGAAGCCACAACCAGTTCATGCCAATAGTCCCTTCAAATATGGAGTCTAAATTTTCCCTGGATTCCCTGTAAATTTTTAACAGAAATACTGTTCCACCAGCAAATATTGGTCCGTGCATTGGGATAAAAGGCCCTGACGTCAGGATCTGGCCAATATTTCGAATGGCCAAGGAAAAATGGGTCCTCGATATATCTATCGGAATTTTCTCATCGGTTCTAATGCGGCCAGCATCTTCGATAAGCGTATTGGCGAGCACCATATCTCCAAAGCAGATGATATATGCAATGATGGAAAGAGGCAGTGCTGCTATAAACATTTTCAAACTTGGCCATCCGATAAAATAGGGTAAAACTGATTTGAAATACTGTTCGAAATCAGGAATGAACAACCCCCATGATTTAATCTCAATATTTATTTCACCTGTTATGGTACCGACTCCTGCTCCAACTATAAATCCGACCAAAATTATCACACTCGCAAGGTTACCCAGGAATTTGTGTTTTTGTTGAACTTTTGCAAACCATACCGAGAAAAGGACTAAAACTGTCACGATGTAGACAACCATAAGAGTAATGGGCATGGATTCCCACCGGGTAAATTCTCCCTTAAAAGCAGCAATTGCTGCTCCCATAATGATGGCCCCCTTAAATTCAGTTGGTATCAGTCCATAGACTTTTCGGCCAAGTCCTGTCACTCCCAGGATTAAAAAAATCAACCCAACATTTATACTCAAAGCCGTCATTGCCTGTACAGCCTCAGGTCCAGGCGAATAACCTTTTAAATAAACCATTGTAAGGGGTAGTACTGGTGTTATCCATCCAGGAAAAACTGGTTCGCCGAAAAAGATGGTGCCTGCTGCCAACCAGAAAAGATACATAAGTGTCATCGACCAAGCGACTTCAAAGGGCATGTTGAAAAACTTCATTGCCAGGGCAGTTGCAGCTGCTGCAAAACCAATATGAATAAGTCCCCCTTGTATTGCCATAGACCAATTTAGTTTTGTGTGTATCCCAGGTATTCTAAATGTAAATTTCCACCATTTTATTCCGGGCTGCACTTGACCTTCATTTCTGCTTAAACTCATTTTATATCTCCTTAAATGCTAGAGGTTTTCAAAAAGCTTCAGCAATTTGTGTTCAAATTGCTGGCCTTACAAAATGTTAGAGCGATAAATTTTTAAATTTTGATGTATAAAACGCAACTTTCGATAACCGCAGTCGTGATTCTCCTTAGGGGGAGAGTTTTCGGCGACCATCGGTTGTTCTCAAAGGAAAGTGAGTACAGCCGAACGATTCATATAGCCGCCATGTCTAATTAAAAAATTATTCTTTCCGTAAGAGGAAACGCTGGATTTTACCGCTGGGAGTTTTAGGGAGTTCGTCTACAAACTCTATTATTCTGGGATATTGATGGGCTGCAAGATGGTTTTTGACGAATAATTTCAGCTCATCCATCAATGTGTCAGTTGGAGTTACAGATGGTTTTAGAACAACGTATGCTTTTATAGTCTCACCACGAAGCTCGTCGGGTATCCCTACAACGGCAGCTTCAGCTACATCCTGATGTTTAATGAGCGCACTTTCAACTTCAAATGGCCCAATACGGTAACCTGCACATAAAATAATGTCATCGGAACGGCCACTGAAATAGAAATACCTTTCATCGTCCATACTTACAGTATCTCCAACCGTACAATACCTTCCATTACCGACATATTTTTCCTTAGTTTTCTTTTCTTCCTTCCAATATCCTCTGAACCAAAATAGGGGAGAATTCTCTACATCGACCGCATACATTCCCTCTTCACCTGGTGGTAGTTCGTTCCCGTTAATATCAACAACAACCATACGTAATCCAGGCATAGAAATGCCCATTGATCCATTTTTTATCGGCAGCTTTAAATCTTCACGGTGATGATTGTTGGCTGCCATACCCAATTCAGTTTGACCAAAGTGGTCATGAATAGGAAGACCTAACTCGGTTTCCGACCACTGAATTACTTCAGGATTTAAAGGTTCACCTGCGCTTGAGGCCACTCTTAAGAAAAGTGGGTATGACTTAATTGCTTTTTCCCCTTCAGCTCTAAGGGCTCGGTATGCAGTTGGTGCTGATGCAAAATTGGTAACTCTATACTTGTTGAGTATCCTAAAAATATTGTCCGCCTTGAAGGCTCCACCATAAAACAGGATTGCTTTCCCTATAAGCAGTGTGCCAACTACATTGAAATAGAGTCCATAAGCCCACCCTGGGTCAGCCATATTCCAATACATATCGTCATTTCGCATATCCAGGCCAAATTCCATATAGGCTTGAAACGCGGCCAAAGCTTTGACGGGTACTTCAACACCTTTTGGATTTCCTGTGGTGCCAGAAGTGTAGAGCATTATCATAAGATCAGTACCGTCAACGAGAACACATTCTTCAATCGGATGAGCACTCTCCAATTCATGCCAGAAACTGTAGTCTCCTTTTTCAACACCCCTTCCATTTATCTCAGCAACAGTAACGATTTCAATTTGTCCGTTCTTATAAGACGTTGTATCGTTCATTTTAGAACGATAGGTAGCATTGGTTATGACAACAGCGGTTTCGCTGTTCGTTACTCTGCTATCTACTGCATCAGGCCCAAAAGCTGTGAAAAGGGGGATATAGACGGCACCTAAGCGCCAGACTGCTAGGGTCGTGATTATAAGTTCAGGACATTTGGGTAGAAATCCTGCAACCCTGTCACCCTTTTTAACACCAATTGAAGCCAGAAATCCGGCCATTTTCTCGGAAAGATGCTTTAATTCGTTATAGGTGTACTTTGTAGATTTACCCTCGGAGTCTTCGTAAAACAATGCGACTTTTTCAGGAATATGTGCATACCTATCACAAAGAAACTCAGCGGCATTAACATTGTCGCCCCCATATTCTTCGAGCCAAAACTTGATAGCTTGCTCAGGTGTCATTTGTGTCATTGCCATAGTGTCTCTCCGTTATCATTATTGTTCTTGGGTATAGTGCTTACAGCACCATCTAATGCCAGAGAACATGACTAAAATAAATTGATTTCACAATATTAAAAGATGTATACGCAATATATACAGCAAGTGTTTATATGTTTTGATATTTCCCCAAAATACATATAGTTAGGTGGCATTATAAAAGGCTACGGTCAGTATAAACTTTATCGAGGATAGGTAAATTACATTGCAAAAAATTTCATTGTAGTGAATGTTTTATTGCGTAGTTTGAGTTAATACTCCGCCCCTTGGGGCGCTCAAATGTTGAATTAATGGTTTGCTAAGCTTTTTCTGAAGCATTTGAATCCCCCGTCCGCTTGCGACGGGGATCATTTATTCGTTGTTATATCGTTATTGTTCAATTTGTTGATCTCCTCTGTAATTGAGATAAGAATCACTTAACGATTTTCTGGAGTTCATATATGGTTAATCGAATCAATCAAGATCTTATGTCCCGCAAAAAACTTAATGAAGTATATTCTGTGCACCATGATTCACAGAGTGATGAGCTTACTGATAGTGAAATTTTAATAAAAGCTCTCATGGAGAATTCACTTGCTGGTAATTACATCATTCAAGATAAACGAATTAGATTTGTAAATTCTGTTGCTGCGGCCTATACAGGATTCGAAATCAAAGAACTTCTAAATAAGACTACGGACTGTCTAGTTCATCCTGATGACATTAATTCGGTGAGAAGGAAGGCATTAGCGATGGTTAAAAAACAACGTACTTCCTCCCAACAATTTAGAATTATAAAAAAAAATGGTGGGATCGGATGGGTTAGCGAAATTGTAAACTCTATTTCTTTCAAGGGTAGGAGAGCTATCCTAGGAAATATAATAGATATCACCGAACAAAAAATGGCTGAAGAAGCATTGCATGAATCTCGACGAAAATTTGGAGATTTTATTGAATTTTTACCAGATGCCACATTTGCAATAGATTTTGAAGGAAAACTGATTGCATGGAATCGTTCCGCGGAAGAAATTACAAGCATAAAGGCTAAAGACATACTGGGAAAAGGAAATTTTGAATACGCACGTCCTTTCTGGAAAAAAAGACGGCCTATGACAATAGATTTGGTGCTTAACTCAAATAGGACATACGAGGCAACGTACAATTTATTTAACAGAGAAAAAAAACTTGCGATTGTAGAAACTTATGTCCCAGGAATTCAGATTGATGGGAAAGATGCTTATCTTTGGGGCAAAGCGAGCCCTCTTTTTGATTCAAAAGGAAACATAATTGGTGCAATTGAAGTTATTCGAGATATTACTCAACATAAACTCGCCAAGGAATCGATACTAAAAAGAGAACATCAACTGGAGATTAAATCTAATGAATTAATGGAGCTCAATACCGCTTTGAAAGTTCTATTGAATCAGAGGGAAAATGATAAGGTCGCACTTGAAAATAGATTGTTGAACACTGTTGAAGAATTGATTTTTCCTTATATTAATGAGCTAAAAAAAAGGCAAATGGATGAAACTGCAAAATCCTATGTAAATATTCTCGAGGCCAATCTGCAGAACATTCTTTCTCCCTTCGCGAGTAAAGTATCATCAAAATATTTAAAATTGACGAATCGAGAAATTAGAATAGCTGGTTTAATTAATGAGGGATGGTCTTCAAAAGAAATTGCTGAATTGTTAAATGTTTGTCCTAGTTCTATTAATATTTACAGATATAGGATCCGAAAAAAATTAGACTTAAAAAAGAATGAGAATCTTAGAACTTTTCTTTCGAGGTATGTGTCTGAAAACAATTGAAATGGCTAATATTAAAACTTACCAATCTCAACGGATTTGATTTGAAATATTAGTTGAATTGTCTGGTCTGCCAATTTAATTCAAATCAACTATTTACCTGTTGAAATCCAGAGTACCCAGGGAAATAACAAAGTTACCTTGCCGTAAGAATTTCCATTCAGCTAGGTCTGTTTATCTCAATGTT
>JAWSVG010000057.1:0-8301 GCA_033852035.1 Desulfocapsaceae bacterium
GTATCGGTCACTGCAATCGCATTATTTCCGGCAACATCGGTCACTGTTACGGTGAGGGTCAATGTTCCGTCACCAAGACCGGAAAGATCGAGTCCTGAGATTTGATCGGTTGCCGAGCCCAAGGTACCGGAGCCAGTCACATTCGTACCCCCACCGGAACTGCCGATTGTATAGCTGTAGCTCGCACCAACTTCACCACCAGCAAAGGTGAAGCTTTGACTCGNNCGATGCTTCCGAATTGTTAATGTCACTGTCATTGAAGCTGACACTATGCCCACTTGGCGCCGTAGCATCAAGAGTGGCTGTATCGGTCACTGCGGTCGCACCATTCCCGGCAATATCAGTCACAACTACCGAGAGCGTCAATGTTCCATCACCGAGACCGGAAAGATCGAGTCCTGACATTTGATCGGTTGCCGTGCTCAAAGTGCCAGAGCCGGTCACATTGGTGCCTCCACCGGAACTGGAAATAGTATAGCTATAACTGGCACCAACTTCACCACTGGCAAAGGTGAAGCTTTGACTCGATGCTTCCGAATTGTTAATGCCACTGTCATCAAAGCTGACACTATGCCCACTTGGCGCTGTGGCATCAAGCGCGGCTATATTGGTCACAGCGGTCGCACCATTCCCGGTAACATCGGTCACAACTACCGAGAGCGTCAGAGCCCCGTCTCCCAGCCCTGAGAGATTAAGCCCGGTAATTTGATCGGTAGCCGAACCCAAAGTGCCGGAGCCGGTCACATTCGTACCCCCACCGGAACTGCTGATTGTATAGCTGTAGCTCGCACCAACTTCACCACCCGCAAAGGTGAAACTGGCTGAACCATACTCACTGGCATTGTATCCACTGTCATTAAAACTTACGCTGTGACCGCTGGGTGGTGTCAGGTCAATGGTAAAGGTGGTTAGTGTCAGCGCACTGCTGGTGTTACCAGCGGCATCCATCACAGTCAGTGTGCAGTCGCTGTAGCTGCCGTCTGTCAATGCCGAGCTGTTATCGATCTGGGTCAGAGTAATGGTGGTATTGCCACTGGAAACGGCGCCTTCATCATCACTGCCACAACTGCCACCGACGGCCAGTGTTCCGCCTTCACTGCTGGAGAATGTCATGTCCGGGGTGGTGTCATTCGTCGGTGTGGTGACCGCAGTGACCTCACCCAGAGTTGGACTGACCACATCCGCCACTCCGATCAACTGGCTGCTGTCGGTCGTTATTAACCCGCCGGAGCTGGCCCTGAGATTAAAGGTTTCTGACGATCCCCCGGAGACGGTATAGGTGAGATTAAGCCCCGTAAAGGTCGAAACACCGGAGGATGGTGTAATAGTAACGGTGGCAGGGTTACCGTCGGTATCACCTGTGCCGCTCAGTGTCGCAGAACCCGCACCGTTCACTTCGGCTAAAGTAATGCCGGTGCTGTAACCGGTATCTACATTATTATTGGTATCCTGAGCGGAAACCACCGGCACTGTGGTAAAAGCTGTTGACACGCCGGTGTTGACCGACAACGGCACCGGCTGGGCATCGATTACCAGCTTGGTTGCGACCACATCCGAAGTAACCGAACTGGCATCAACGTTCGGCAAGTCCGTTCCGATACCGTCTTCATCATTGGCGGTCAGAGTAAAGCTCTGCTGATCCGCGGTGGCGGTATAGGCCACATCGGTGAATGTACTGACACCATTGACCGCTGCAATATCGACATCACCAGAGAACGTTCCGGCACTGGCTTCGGTCAGCGTCACCGTTTCGGTGAAATCAATATCGGTATTGCCAGCTGCATCCAGCGCGGTGACCACCGGCTGGGTGCTCAAGCTCGCTCCAGAAACCGAACCGGCCGGCTGGGTGGTAAAGGCCAGTTTGGTTGCAGTGACTTCGGTGATCATATTACCGGTAGTAACTGCAACATTTCCCCCGGACATCTGGGTCTTGGCACCATCCACGGTCAGGTCGGTATCGCCGTCAATGGAAATGTTCAGGGTCTGATTGTCGGTGATGCCACTATTGTCGGCCCAGTAGGCGGAGACCGTACAGGTGGTACTGCCACCCTCAGCCACCGATATGGTAGTTGAGGTGAAACTAACCGTCGAACCGGAAGGTGCGATATCGGACGCAGCAGAACAGCCGGAGAGACCAAAACGAAGCTTTGAGAAATTACCGGATGCAGAACCTGAAAGATTGAGATCAATCTGGCTGACATCCAGGGTTTCACCGTCTCCGCCACCGCCGTCGCTAATGGTGAAGTCAAAAATAGTAACCGGTGAGCTGGATGTGGCGGTGGTGGGAATATCGATTGGTTCACTCACGACTCCTGCTGCTGTCAGGGTGCCGCTGGAGTCGATGGTTGCTACCGGCCCGCTGGCATAAAACTTGGGGCCAAAGTAAGCATACTGACCCGGCCCAGTTCCAGGCGTGGAATGATACGCCTTTACAGCAAATACAGCATCGAACCCTGCTGTATCACCTAATACACTATGAGCACTTTCTCCATAACTTCCTTCTGGAAATAAATGAGATTCAAATACATCGTAAGCGCCTGCGGAAGTTGTTTTCCCGGCTACTGTAACAGTTCCATCATAAGGATAGTCTGGAAAAACATAAATTCCATCAAAATTAAATGCCTTGCCGTCGGTTCGTTGTATAACAGTAAATTTATCTTCTGCATCTCTTTTACGAATCTGTGTTCCACCGGTACCTGCGCTTTGGAAAAAATATGCTGTAACCGTATAGTCTCCTATGGAGAGTGTATCGTACCCCGTACTACTCGCCACCCTAAGGCTATATTCAGCCAGAATATGGTTCCAGTTGTTAGCTAAATTGTCGCTCATAAGAGCAAATGCTTCAACTTCCCCGGTAACCCGCTCCAACTCCCAGTCCCCGCCTTGCTCGCTATTGCCCGTAGGGTTCAGTGAAGCCGCGACATCGGCGCTGGTCAGTTCGGCAAGGACTTTGATAAAATCCTGACCCTTTTCCCCTTGGGCAACATTACATCCAAAAAGGTTGATATCTCCCTCTTTGTCCAGATAGCTTCCAAGCTCTTGCCATTGTGCTTTGTTTGCCTGTAAAGACTCTTGAGAGATTCTTTGCTCAGTAAAATTAAGCTCTCCGCTTGCGCCATGGGAGATGATATTGAGGCTCGCAACTTCCCCAATTTTTTTAAGCTCGGCAATAATTGCATCAAGAGGATTGCGATCCTCTTTGTTTAACATCAGAACCGACCCTTTGTTGATACCTTGGGCCAGTGTTTGCCAATCTTCGATGCCTGTATCGATAACCGTTAAGTGATTTGCATTGTCTTGTGGGCTGTATGCAACATCGGAATCATCATCAAGGAGTACGCTATTTTTCTTGAGCGGTAGGTACTCATTAAATACAGGTTTATTTGCTATAAAATGAAGTGAAGTGGTTTCTCTTGTTGTGTTGTCCAGCGCCGTATCTTTTGGGTGGGTCTGGGTTTCGTATCCAGGCGGAACCGAGCTGTCGGTGTCTACGGCAACCCGGACAAAGTCACTTTTTGTGATGGTGGTGTTAGCAGGTGTCAATCTTGCCTCCACCGGTGGCGCCTGAAAGAGCGTAACCGCTGCACCAAAGGTAAGCCCGACGGCAACCTGTTTAAACCACTGGGTTTGTTTAAACGCCCGTCTCAGTTTTTTTAGTCGGATTTTATCTAAGGAGTCATTCCCATTCACCTTTTTTTTATCGACACGTTCCAGAACCGAGCCTATCGCCCTTTTTTTGGTGCGACTGTCCAGCAGGCTATCATCTACCTGGTACTTTTGAAAGAGCGTTGAGTAATAACTCATGGTGCTTGGGTGTTTCATTTTAGACATGCTCTTTCTCCTTGGGCTGTTGCGCTTTCTCTTCCCTGTTAGTCTCTATCCAGGCTTGATAATTGGGGGTAATAATGGCCGGATTAGTTTGTATCATATGGTGATTTATAATATTGGTTTTTTGGGCGCCGTCTATAAAATGTACGTCGTATATTTCTTCCAATGCCTCGTCGTAAAACACTTCTGCGATTTTTTCTTGGGTGGTGATATCGACGATAACGACGCCTGCATAAATTTTTTTTCTGGCAATGGGCAGGTCGCCGAAGGTGTGTGACTTTCTTAGTTTACTCACCCCGATAAATGCGTAGTTGTCCTTAAAACTGAGCCCCCTGATAAAACCGTCAACCCTGGCGATTGTCTCTTGTTCTCCGCTGATTCTGTCAATGCGCACCAGTGCTTCTTTTGCCGAAAGCAATACATACAGTTCATTATTATAAACTCTGGGCGAATGTGGCATGGCCAGGTTTTCACACAGGTAGCGCTGTTCTTTAATATCATAAAGAAAACCCCCAGCCAGTTTATTGGTTCGCCAGCCTCCCGGCTCCGTGGTCTTTCCAAATGCGGTGACATAACGAAGATCCATGCTTTCGTCGCAGCCGACCCCGTTTAAATGGCAGGCGTCACCGCTTCGCAGTTCCCGGATAAAGGGCGGGAACCAGACTGGCTCAAAGGAATGAGCGCCATCAACTTTTGCCAGACAACTATAGGCGGTGTTTACACCAATAAGGCCCTGTTTACTAAAGATGACGTCATGGGTATCGATATAGCTGGTGATATTGGTTGCCGTGGGATAAAAAAGGGTGTCATACCTGTCCGGTTTATTAGGGTATGTTTTCGCTAAAGTCGGCGAGTTTTTAAAGATGGTAATATTAAATCGAAGCGCCATGGCCATCATGTCGCCATAAAAGCTCACGCCCATGGGGCGGTCAAAATCCCGTACTAGTTGGGTCAGGCGTTCACCATCACTGCCAATCATGATTACCTTGCCGGTCTGGTAGGTAGTGAGCATGATTGTTCCATCGAGTTTACATAATAGCTCGGGGAAATTTGCTGAATGTCTAGCGCTAAATGGATTCATTGTTTAAACTTGGGGAAAAAGTTATTTCAAATACGTCATTGCCTTGGCTCGGTGATAGGTGATAAGTAGTTGCTTTATAAGCCCTCCCCTAATTTTTGCTACAAAAAACTGCTAACTAGCCCTGCCTATTACCCATAATTAGCATCAAACAATCAGTCTTTTTCAATCAGTAAAATTCCAGCACACATAAGTTGAAGCTCGGCATATCCCTGCCATAAGATCTGGTGCCCTGGAGGCAAATCTTTTTTTCGGTTAAGGTATCCACCAATAGTCGCCATGAGTATAACAGCTTCTCCCAGCAATACTGGTGGATTCACTCGTTTTTTTTGCATAAGCCTACAATACTCTAAGTTCAACATCTGAAAACAATACTTCAGCTGGAAGCGCAGGGTTTTCTCTTCCAAGCGTGGACTAACCAAACATCTATGGGTGCTTTTTCTAGCGGTATACAATGCTTTATCTTCTGCCAAGGTACAGTTGGCACTACTGAAATAGCCATTACCTGCTAAGAGGCCTGTGATTTCCCCAAACTCAGAGCTATGGCCTTGCAATTCTTTAACTGCAAGTTCCAATTCCTGCTTATCATTTGGCTTCTGGCTCACATGGCTGCACACTATCAACTGGCTTGCTGTGTCCACACCCGCCTGGGCGTTGTAACACTGGTCGAAGCCACCGCCAGAAACAGGCATTATACGTGATTCGTCATCTGTCAGGTTCACCTAATCCTTATTTGAAGGGCCTACGTTCGGTGGCTTGGGTGGACTGCCATATGGTTTCTTACCAGTCTTCTTTTGTTTTGGCCTTGCGTTTTTCCAGTTTTGTAATGTAGGCATTGTTTTCTTCAGCATATCGAGCAGCGGCACGGGATTCGATTTCCTTTTTGGCTTTTCTGAGCTGATATGGTACGAGTCTACTAATTTTCATCCTATACTACTGGTACTAAGACCGGTAAACGGTAAGTCAGAACTTGTGAGTGCTTATAACCATATAATATAAAATCAAATCCGTGTTTTCTCGGAGTCTGCGCTTACCTGTTTTTTGTTACAGCTTTTACGGAGTAAGGTACTAATAAATCACACTTACTGATTTTGTATTGGATATTATTATCCCACAAAGAAACTATGCAGAGAACAGCGGAGGATGTGCAAGATTTAATTTTCTGGAATAGGTGAATACACTTTGTCGTTGATGTGGGAAAAAGCAGTAGAGCTTAAACTCACTTTGCCTACTGTTTTCGTTTGTGACCGATATCATTGACAATATTTGTGTAAGATAATAACATGTCTTCAGTTCATTTTAACGACAGGAGAAAAACATGAAAAGTTACCGTAAAGAATTGTGGTTTGAAGTTCCAACACGTAGAGGGTTTATCAACATAACACCGCAGGTTGAAGAATGCCTTCGCGAAAGCCAGATCACTGATGGTCTTCTGCTTTGTAACGCGATGCACATCACCGCCTCTGTCTTTATCAATGATGACGAATCTGGCCTTCATCGTGACTATGAAGTGTGGTTAGAAAAACTCGCTCCACATGCCCCTGTTGAACAATACAGGCATAACGGTTACGAAGATAATGCCGATGCTCATATGAAACGTCAGATAATGGGTCGTGAAGTTGTTGTAGCTATTACTGATGGCCAGCTTGATTTCGGTACTTGGGAACAAATTTTCTATGGTGAGTTTGATGGACGAAGAAAGAAGAGGGTACTGGTGAAGATTATTGGTGAGTGAGGATAGATTTTTTGGATACTCAGCAAGAGGCCATTATAATGTAAAACTATTCTTCCGCTACCATATTCGATTCAATGTAGTTAGTGTCAGACCAAAAACCGCACATTTCCCCAATTTCTTCGTTGGCCTCAGTCTTTAATCCTCAGGTAAGCGAGGTACGAGACTCGTAAAGACTTCATGTATTCTTAGGGCTAAAATTATCGCCAGCCACGAACTTGAGAAAATTTTCAGGTTTTCGTTCAGAGACTCAATATTTCTATGAACTGAGGTACGTTGAAAAACGTGGAGATGAAAAAATGAAGCAATATCTAGAATTATGTCAGCGTGTCATTGACAGCGGAGAGTGGGTTAAAAATACAAGAACGGATAAGCGTTGTCTCACTGTTATTAACGCGGATCTTGAATACGATGTAAGTGATGGGACGTTGCCGGTATTGACCACTAAAAAACTTTTCTGGAAACCAGCTATTGCAGAGATGCTAGGCTATCTTCGTGGTTATACGAGCGCCGCAGATTTTAGGGCCATTTCTTGTAACACCTGGAATGCAAATGCTAATGAAAATAAAGCATGGCTAGAGAATCCTTTCCGAAAAGGCGTCGATGATATGGGCCGTTGTTATGGCGCCCAGGGGCGTGACTGGAAAAATCCAGAAGGTAAACCTATCGATCAGCTATTGAATGTTTATAACGATCTTCGACAAGGAATCGACAATCGCAGTGAAATTATGACGTTTATGAACCCAGGCGAACGGGATCGTGCTTGCCTAAACTCCTGTATGCACACCCATACATTCAGTATTCTTGCAGGTAAATTGTATTTGACATCTTATCAGCGTTCTGATGACCTCCCTTTGGGGCATGGCTTTAACCAGGTACAGGTTGGATGGCTACTTATGATCATGGCTCAAATTACTGGGTTAAAACCGGCAAAGGCTTTTCATAAAATTGTGAACGTACATATATATGAAGACCAGCTTGAACTTTTGAGAGATACTCAGTTAAAAAGAGAACCTTTTCCTCTGCCTAGGTTAAAGATAAATCCAGAGATACGAACTCTCAACGACTTAGAAACCTGGGTGACTGTTGATGACTTTGAGCTGGTCGGGTATGAACATCACCCTGCAATGAGGTATGAATTTAGTGTTTAGAGGATGGGATGACAACAGCAAGTTTGTTTGATGCACATGCAGATGCACCCCACGGACCGCCTTCTGTTGACCCATCTGTCCGACCATATCAGTCGTCGTCAAAATGTTGGTAGGACTCAAATAGCGGTATCAAAAAAAGTATACAAGCTACCAGGAACATGATGCTACCTATCAACGCAAACGTGTCATGGTTTCTCAAGCTTGAAACTATGAAAAAAATGGAACAGATTACAAAAAGAATCCAACCAGCCAGATGGTACTTTATTTCTCGTTTATCTTGTTTCTTCATTTTTCCTTTTTGTGTATGACAACTATATGACAATTGAACCTAACACTACCAAAACGGAAATAATCAACGTTGCAGTTTGTTAAGATGAAAATTACTGCTTTAATTTTGTTTAATTAGCGACTTCTTTTAACAGAGTCAGAGAGTTTTTCCTATTGGTAAAATGTAAAAAAAAGCGAGTCTAGCTAGACCCTCCAACAACTTTGTAAGACGTTCAACACGAGGA
>JAWSVG010000141.1:0-6947 GCA_033852035.1 Desulfocapsaceae bacterium
GACAGCACCACGTCCTCACTCCTGTATCTCCTGATTTAGTCGATCTCCAAAATATTCTTTGAGAACGGCTCTTGCAACTGGCCCTGCTCCTGACCCACCATGTAAACCATGCTCAACCAGCACTGTTACAGCAATCTCAGGATTATCAGCAGGAGCAAAACAGGTAAACCACGCATGATCACGCCACTTATATGGAATATCTTCTTCACGCATACCGCGATACTGAGCAATTCGTACAACCTGGGCAGTTCCAGTTTTTCCGGCGATTTGCACACCTTCAATCCTCACTTTGCGCGCGGTACCGCGCTTGCCTTGAACCACCTCAAGCATCCCCTTTCTGATCAACTCAAAATATCTCTCCATGCCAACTATTTCATTCACGAGTTCAGGTGAAAAGCGCTCAGTTACGTCTCCCTCCGGGCCGACCACCTCCTCTACAAGTTGTGGCCGGAACACTTTTCCACCATTAGCTAGAGTCGCAGTCATGAGGCAAATTTGCAAAGGACTGGTCAGGTTAAATCCTTGACCGATAGCAACAGAGAGGGTCTCTCCGTCCTGCCACTTCGCTTTACGATTCTTCAATTTCCATTTTTTTGTCGGAACGAGACCGCTTTTCTCAAACTCCATCTCAACACCAGTCTTTTTACCAAGGCCAAGCTTTTTAGCGTACTCGGCAAGACCATCAACCCCTACCCTCTGGCCCACCTGGTAAAAATAGACATCGCATGACTCCGCAATTGCTTTATTCAAGGACACCGGCCCATGTCCGCTATGTTTCCAGCACCTGTAAGTTCGATTGCCGAATCGATAGTGACCAGGACAATAAATAACAGTATCCTCATCAATTACCCCTTTTGCGAGTCCAGCAAAGGCGGTCGCCATCTTGTATGTTGAGCCGGGGGGGTAGGTGCCCTGCACGATTTTATTTATGAGAGGATGCTTTGGATTATCCAGCAACGCTTTCCAGTTCTTACTGGAAATTCCACCAATGAAATCCTGAATATGAATTGAAGGTGTTGATACAGCTGTAAGGATCTTACCGGTATTCACCTCGAGCGCCACCACAGCGCCGGATTTTTCACCAGCCTCCATATAGCTCTCTGCAATTTGCTGCATGCCGACATCAAGGGTCAGTTTAATTTCACGCCCGGGAAGCGGCTCCATAGACTTCAACATCTGCTGCTCAAAGCCCTTGGCGTCGACCTCTGAGTAGCTGCTTCCTTTTTCACCACGCAGGTCATTCTCTCTCATCTTTTCAAGGCCTCTTTTGCCTATAATATCACCGCCAGCATAAATATTTCTATCAGCTTGAGCCAACTCTTTTTTGGAAATTGAACCAAGATAGCCGAGGGTGTTCGCAGCAAGATCATTGAAATGATAAACGCGTACAGGTTGAACGTCCATACGGATGCCAGAGAATTCACGATTGTGGTTTTCCAGGTAGGCAAGGGTCTGCCAGTCAACATCCTCCTTTAATCGTATGGGCAGATACTTTGGTGTTCCGGCTGCCTCTCGAATTTTTGCCCATAGTTCAGAAACATCCATATCAAGAACGGGTGCAAGTCTTTTGAGCACATCTCCTATATTTACCGAATCTTCCTGGATCAATGTCACATTGAATGAAGGTCTGTTGGTAACAATCTCGACCCCATTTCTATCAAGGATATTGCCTCTTGGGGGTGCAATCCGTCGTATTCTGACCCTGTTTCCATAGGCTCGCTGTTCGTATACTTCACCATCGGTGATCTGCAGCGTCCAAAGCCGAAGGATGATGGTAGTAAAGAAAAACAACACGACAACGGCAGCTGCCAATAGCCTTTTTTTCAACACATCGACCGCGCCATCATCACGCTCTGATATGTCTTCAATATCTCGGAATTTCGATTTCAAACTGATCTGTCCTTCAATTTACACGAGGTCGTCTAATACGCCTCCGCAGAGGCTTGGCCCTTAGGCGACGTTTTTGTATAGATTCATAGAAACTATTGAATAGCAGAAAAAGGGGGATAGCAGACACGAGTATAAGCACAGTTCGCTGTACTGTTATAGACCATGACCACTCCGGTAAGACTTCGGGCATGGTTATCGAGTAGATGAAATAAAAGAGCATCTGCACAAAAAAATAACTGAGTCCCACCAGTGGCATCTGATAGGTGGATTCTTTTATCGGGCTTTTATTGGTCAACAGTTTGAGACTGGTAAAAGTCAAAAGACACACTAGAGGATAAAAACCAAGATGTACCCCACCCATCACATCTACCGTCCATCCTAAAGAAAAGGCTAGTAATATACCGGGGATCCAGGCAAATCGATATGCTGTAAAGGTAATAAGAATAAATATAAAATCGGGCCGACCAAGCCATTGTGGAAAATACTGCAGCAATGTTGTCTGCACAACAATGAGTACAATACCAAGAACCCAGAAAGAAAAGAACTGCATCACGCACCTACCTCTTCCTTGATTGCGGCATAAAGTTCAATATCTTCTTTCGGTCCGTTGGGTCAATGAAAACAAACTCCAGCTTCTGGAAATCGACACTGGGCCGCACTTCGATTTCCTGAAACATGCCTCTACGCTTCTTGTGCACCTTTGAAACTTTTCCAAGTGGTATGCCACCAGGAAAAACTCCTCCAATACCCGCTGTTACAATGTCATCACCAACGGAAACATCCGCGTTCTTTAAGACATAGTGTAACACATATCCCTTCTCACCAGCACCTTTCAAAATCCCCCTTGTCCTGTTCTTTTGAATCATGGCATCAATAGCACTACTGGGAGCATCAGCTAACAGAATTTTTGAATAATGCTCACCGGTATGTATAACTTGACCTACCACACCCCCCGGAGCGAGTGCTATCATTCCTTCAAGAACATCATCTTTTTTCCCTCGATCGACCACAATGGTCTGATACCAGTACACCGGCTCTTTCCCTACCACCCTGGCTGATATCGGCTCAAAGCTCAGCTTATCTTTAAAGTCGAGCAGTTCCTGCAGGTGAAGGTAGATACTGTATCCTTCCCGGTATTCTCCTAATTCGTTGAGATATTTATCAACAAGAGATTGCAGATGCTTGTTCTCAGCTCGAACATTCCACAGAGCTACATAGTCATCCTTAATCGATGAAATAGTGAAAATAGTCCGGGATACGACATTCTGCAGGGGGCCGATAAAGTCAAGGGTCAATTGATGAGGAGTGCCAAACCTGCCTCCGACCATTGATGCAAGAAGGAGAAAACCAACAGAGAATATGATACCCACAAGGATAACTATTCGGATGGTGGCCAGAACAGATTTCCCTCGTATCGCTTTATTTTTCTTTCTCACAGATAATAGCCATTCGGAACGTTCAACAGAATGCTGATAGCCGACTGGCCGACTGGCCATCAGCACAAACAACTCATTGCATCAGACAGGAACTATTCGATGGTCACTTCACGCAGTATATCGAGGTTATCAAGAGCTTTTCCTGAGCCAAGAACAACAGACGACAATGGATCTTCCGCCACGATAATTGGCATACCTGTGGCAACTTTTAGACATTTATCGAGATTTTTCAGTAGTGCGCCACCCCCAGTCAACACAATACCGTTATCTACAATGTCCGCTGCCAGTTCAGGCGGAGTAACTTCAAGTGCAACGCGAACTGCTTCAACAATAACATCTACCTGTTCAGCTATAGCCGACTGGATTTCTTCTGCTGTAATCTGTAAGGTTTTCGGGACCCCTGACACAAGATCCCGGCCTTTAATATCCATTGTTTCATAAGGTTCTTCGGGTAGCACGTTACCGATAGTAGTTTTAATTAACTCGGCTGTCCGCTCACCAATAGCCAGATTATGCTTTCGTTTGATGTATTGCAGGATAGACTCATCCATTTTATCCCCTGCAACTCTTACTGATTTCGCGTATACGATACCGGCAAGAGAGATAACAGCAACTTCAGTAGTACCTCCACCTATATCAATGATCATATTGGCAGTCGGCTCTGTAATAGGAAGCCCGGCACCAATCGCTGCTGCCATAGGCTCTTCAATAAGATAGACTTCTCTTGCCCCGGCCGACTCGGCCGATTCTTTCACTGCTCTTTTCTCAACCTGTGTGATACCGGAAGGCACAGAGATCATTATTCGTGGATGCACCAATGTTCGTCGGTTATGCACCTTATTGATGAAATATCTGAGCATCGCCTCAGTTACCTCAAAATCCGCGATTACACCGTCCTTAATTGGTCTTATTGCATTGATATTCCCTGGAGTCTTTCCGAGCATCATTTTAGCTTCCTGACCGACAGCCAAGACTTTGCTCATTCTTCCGTCCTGTCGGACCGCAACAACAGAAGGCTCTCTTAAAACTATTCCCTTCCCCTTCACATAGAGAACAGTGTTGGCGGTACCAAGGTCTATAGCAAGATCATTTGACAACCAGCCAAACAAAAAGTTAAATGGTGAATACATATATAATTCCTTAAGATAAAAAGCTCTTTTAAGCGAAGAAAAGGTCTCAAACAACTAACAAACTTCACAATCCGAAGTCAGTCAAAAACAGCATTTTCCACCGAAGAACAACGCATTTCCGGCAAAGCTCTGAAGCATACCAAACCTCATTTTTATTGGCAACAAATATGCTGTTTAACCATTATTATTATAGTGATTTCTATTGACACACAAAACAAACCTTGTTATTGATATTCGAGTTTCAAACAGAGTCGTTCTGGGGCTATAGCTCAGCTGGGAGAGCGCTTGACTGGCAGTCAAGAGGTCGTCGGTTCGATCCCGACTAGCTCCACCAATAATATAAAAGGGTTAACTCATTACGAGTTAACCCTTTTTTAGTTTCTGTAGACGATTATTAGACGATTTTTTTATTCCAGTCTTACACCGCCAAATATCTGCTTCTATCCTCTTCAAAATCACTTCATCGTAGTAACCCCATCTTGAACAAGATTACCACACAAGTATGTGATATTTTAGAGCAATTTACCTACACTGTGTTTAAACATGCTGGTTTGATCGTGATTTGATCATAAGCGAGTCATTGACGCAGAGCCAAGTGGTCGATCCAGCAGAAGCAAATAGTGCCTTCCACTTGACCAACACCGTTCTCATGTTATGTTTGCAACATCCTCCCAACTTGACATACCACCATGTGATACCTACTGATGTTATCTATGATCATTGTGTTTCAATCTGATGATCAATTCCTTTCAAAATATATTAACCTGAGGAGGAGCAAATCATGAGCAGATATTTCATAGATTGTCGAGACTATCCGAGTAGTGATGTGAAATGTACAGTTGCACTATCNNGCCAATACTAAAGAAGAATTATTGGAGGCTGTCGTTCAGCATGGAAGCAAGGTTCACGGCTATGAAGACACACCAGAGTTTAGAGATAACATTGTGAAAGAATTCAAAGAAGGATCACCTTCTTCTTAGCGCGCCTCTCTGAAATGTTACCGGCTAATCAGGAACTGATTCACTGAGCATAACTTGACTGTATACTCCGTTACTGCAAAAACACCTCTCGCACCCTGTCTTATTATTTCAGTCCCGTTCTTATCAATTAGTCGATCAACCAAGTTGAAGATACAACTTTTCTGGTCACTTCTAAGTACTTCATGTTTGTCTATGAAGTAACCTTAAATATTATATTTCACTTTAATCTCGCTGGAGATCTATACTATGCGAATTTCAAAAGATGACGTACCTGTTAAAATAGATGTACCTGGCGCAACTGCCAGACAAGTAACGAATTTTGGTGATGCAACAGGCTATGGAAAGATCGGTGGAGAGTATTTTTCATTATCCGCTGGTACTGACATTGCGCCACTGTTACAAGGTCTGGAAGGTGATCTATGCCAATCACCACATTGGGGCTATGTAATAGAAGGAAAATTAACTGTCACTTTTGCTGATGGTCACGATGAAACAGTAACAACAAGTGATTTGTTTTATTGGCCTCCTGGGCATACGGTAAAAGCAGATGCTGACACAGAGATGGTTCTATTCAGTCCCGAACATGAACACACCCATGTAATGGACCATATCCTTAAAAAAGTACAAAACTAATCATTAACAATGAGGTTTTAGTACAAAACGCTGGTTTGAAAATGACACCAGTTCAGGAGGACAAGATGGTTATACATCAAAGAGAAGTCAGATACGGTGAGGATTACCCAGTGTTTTTCGAAGCACTTTCAAAGGTAAAGAACTATCTTGAACAAAAACATACTGAGGTCTCAGTTGACCTCATGTACAACTTGGCTGGAGAAAGAGGTTGGGCTACGATTCAAACACGTTACCCGTCACTTGCTGATTACGAAAGAATCGATGCTGACATGGATAAAGATGAAAACTATTCGAAGCTGTTCGAGTCTATCATAGATTCATCAGGTGAACTTCCTGTCGACCAATTTTACCGTGTAATTGAATAGCAGTCCAACAAGAAAACCTCACTTCCACATGACCGATAAAAAATGGGGTTAGCCATCAACTGACCAACCCCATTGCACTACTTTTTATAAAATTCAATTTACTCAGCAGCAACACCTTCCAGCTGCTTATTCCAAAAATCATCAAGAACATCTGCCTGAACCTGGGTACCACTATCCAGATGACCAGCGTAAATTTCTGTTGTCTTCTGGTTATCATGTCGCAAAAACAATTGCAGCTCTGCTATACTCAATTTACCGTAACCTTTAAGGATAGCTGTAGCGAGATGACGAAGCTGATGTAAACCAAAGACAGGCACATCTGCTTTCTTGCAAAGGTATTGCGTCATTTTACCAATCGTCTGGAATCGACCATCAATTCTGCAAACCTGCTTTACTTGAATAGAAGTTATGCCATAAGACGTAGTCGAGTTCAGGATGCCGCATCTCATAACGTTTCAGGAATAACTCATAAAGTGATTTAGACATATTATGTTTGGTTACCTTCTCCAAACC